>CAZTUC010000011.1:0-54453 GCA_964616805.1 uncultured Microbacterium sp.
ACAAACCCGAACCCCGAGTGATGTTCACACCCGCCGAAGAACCCGAAACACCACGGATCACGATGCCGTTTAACCCCGATGACCCGTGGCCGGGGCTGCCCGACGATCTTGACTGCCCGTTCTAACCGGGGCAGTGTGTCTACGGCCCCACAACGAGGCTACGCCCGTTGCTCCCCGTTTCGACTCGGGGCTGCGCCCTCGCTCAACGACCGAGAAGGAAGCGACTGCTCCACGACCGGCGAGGTTGAAGACCCCTCACTCTTCTTTCACCCGGTCGTTGAGCGAGCCGAAGGCGAGACGAAACGACGAGCCGACGCGCACCGCGCGACGGCGGACACCGACCTACTTGCCAACCATCCCCCGGGCTGACCCGATTCAGCGCGACCGCCGACACCGCCCTCCCGCCCAGCCATCCGCGGAAGCGGGCGCGTTTCCACTCCCTCGCCTGCGGCTCAGTCGGTCAACGACCGGGTGGGGACGTTAGGGGAACCCTTGCCACTCGGCGGTTGACTGAGAAAGCGCTAGCCGACGAAGGCACGGCCGAGCGCGAGACCCACGAACGCGAGAGCAACGGATGCTACGAGCACGCCAAAGACGTGAGCAAACGCGACCGTGAACTTGCGCTGCAGTGCGAGTTCGACGGTGTCGACACTCGCAGCAGACAGCGTGGTGAACCCACCCAGGAACCCAACCCCCACGATGGCCGCAATGCTCTCGGGCAACAGTACGGATGCCGCAAGCCCAGTGAGCAGACCGAGCGCGAACGAGCCGACAAGGTTGACCGCCGCGATCGGCCACGGGCCACTGTTCGACCAGCGTGCTTTGGCAAGGCTGTCGGCCAAAGCACGCAACGTCGCACCAGCTCCACCAGCGAGCGCAAGCGCGAAAAATGCCCAGCCCGTCATGCCGCAAAGCCTTCTTGAACATCGAGCGATCGACCAGGTCGCCCAACAAGCCACATCCCACCGAATGCCGCCACGGCACCGAACACCACCGTGCCAATGCCGTATCCAACCGCCCACCATGCATGACCCTGTTCGGCTATCAGCACTGTGTCGAGCGCAAGCGCGCTGTACGTCGTGAATCCGCCAAGCACGCCCGTGCCAAGAAACATCCGCATGCGCTGTGCACCGGGACTCGTCGCCCGCGTTCTCAGCCACCCCACCAGGATGCCAAGCGCAAGCGACCCGAGCACGTTAACCGCCAAGGTGCGAAGCGGCCGATCCAGCGGCACTGTCGTACCCAGCGTGAGTGCAGCGCGGGCGGCAGTACCGAGTGTGCCCCCAACAAACACCAGTACGAGCAGTGCAAGGCTGCGGTGCGGCGGACGGTTCACTCTGGCGATGTTACTCCTGGGGCTCTAGGCTCGAAGAATGCTGACGATTTCTCCCGTAACCGCCGCCGACCGTGCCGATTGGCAGCGACTGTGGGAGGGGTTCTTGGCGTTTTATGAGACATCCGATTTGGATCCCGCAATTACCGAGCACACGTTCACCTCGTTGCTCGATGCGGATGCAGCAATGAACGGCGCGATCGCCCGAGATGCCGACGGCAAGGCGCTGGGCCTCGCCCACTACTACACCCACCCCGCGACCTGGACAGACAAGACCTACACCTATCTGGAAGACCTCTATGTCGACCCTGAAGCACGTGGCGCCGGCGTGGGCCGAGCCCTCATTTCGCACACGGCCGATTGGGCTCGCGGACAAGGCTCGATCAAGGTGCACTGGGTAACGCACGAACACAACAAGACCGCTCGCAAGCTCTACGACCAGGTCGGCGAAGCGTCAGGCGACATCCGCTACCAAATCGTCTTTTAGACTTCGACCTCGTCGACGGCATCGACCACAGCAACCACGGCGGGCTCGTTGCGACGCAATTTGACCGCAACCAGGATCGTCAACGCAAGCACAATGATGCCCAAGAAATTCGGCAGCATGACGTAGATGTCCTTCTGCACGATGCCGTGCGCAAGCCACAAAACTGAGCCGGGCAGCATGATCGAAAAGTAGCCGATCGAGACGTCTCGAGAAGACTTCAGCTGCAGCATCCGCCGAATTTGCAGCGCGGGAGCAAGTGCCATCAGCATGCCCCACGAGGCGGCTACTGTTGAGATAATCCAGACGGGCATGCATCAAGCGTACCGTTCGAAAACCGCGCTCGCCCTGCCCAACTCGTCCGATGTGAGAGGCGCCAAACATGAGCTCTTTGACCCACGAAGTCACCAACCAAGCGCCACCGCGCATCGATGTCAACGAGTACACCGAGAACCCGCTGCTACGCGACGCGGTTGCAACGTTTGGCGGCGCGTGGGCCGATGCACACCTCGTTGAAACCGGCGCCCATGTCGGCAGCGCCGCCTTCATCGCCGATGCACGAACCGCCAACACGAACCCACCCGCGCTGCACACACACGACCGGTGGGGTCACCGCATCGACCAGGTGGAATACGACGAGTCGTACCACCGCGTGATTGCCGCCGCGATTGCACGGGGCGCACACACATCTGCGTGGGCGAACCCGGTCCCGGGTGCGAACGTTGCGCGGGCGGCAACGTTCATGCTGTTCAGCCAGGTTGAGCCCGGTCATGCGTGCCCCGTTTCGATGACGCACGCTGCAGTCGCTTCGCTCAAGAACACACCTGCGGTCGCGGATGCCTGGCTGCCGCGGCTCTACGCAACCAGCTACGACCCACGTTTGCTGCCCGCGAGCGAGAAGCCCAACGCACTCATCGGGATGGCGATGACCGAAAAACAGGGCGGATCCGACGTGCGCGCGAACCGCACGATCGCGACACATGTCGAAAACGGCATGTACTCGCTGACCGGCCACAAGTGGTTCTGCTCCGCACCCATGTCTGACGGCTTCCTCGTGCTCGCACAGGCGCGGCACGGCGAAAACGAAGCGGGACTCAGCTGCTTCTTCGTGCCACGGGTGCTTGATGATGGCACGTATAACACTTTCCGCATACAGCGCTTGAAAGACAAGCTCGGCAACAAGTCAAACGCATCAAGCGAGATCGAATTCGACGACACGATCGGCTTCTTGCTCGGCGAACCGGGCCGCGGCGTGCGAACGATCATTGACATGGTGCAGCGCACCCGCCTCGACTGCGTCCTGGGCTCAGCAGCCGGAATGCGGCAGAGTGTTGCCGAAGCTCTGTGGCACGCGCGGAGCCGCGAAGCGTTTGGCGCGCGGCTCGTCGACCAACCAGCAATGACCGCTGTACTCGCCGACCTTGCGCTTGAATCGCAGGCCGCAATGCTCACGGGTTTGCGGCTCGCGCAAGCGTTTGAGGCCGACGCGTCCGATCACGACCAAGCGTTCGCACGTCTTGCAACTCCCGTTTCAAAGTACTGGGTTTGCAAGCGCGGCCCCAACCATTCGTATGAGGCAATGGAGTGCCTCGGCGGCAATGGGTACACCGAGGCATTCCCGCTTGCGATGCGCTACCGCGAACAACCGGTCATGGCAATTTGGGAGGGCACCGGAAACGTCATCGCCCTCGACGTCTTGCGCGCACTCGGCCGCGAACCTGACGCAACCGAGGCCTTCGCGAGCGAACTTGAAACGACCCGCGGTGCCAACCAAACCCTTGATGCGCACACCGCGCACACACTCAAACTGCTCACGCAGCTCGCTCGCGCCGACGCGATCGAAGCACAAACGCAGGCGCGCCAGCTGACCGAGTCGCTCGCGCTCGCCCTGCAGGGTTCGCTCATGGTTCGGCACGCTGCGGCATCCGATGCCGACGCGTTCATTGCGGCCCGTTTGGGCGACGAGCGTTCGAGCCAGTATGGCGTCTTGCCGCGGGGTACGGATGCCGCCGCGATCGTCGCGCGTCACTGACGCCAGCACGGGTAGGGTTGCATCATGGAACACACTTGGGGTGAACCCGCCGAACGCACGATCCAGTGGCACGACCCACGGCCGACGATTCGCGCCGGGTTGCAGATGAGCGGACTCGACTATTTCAAGTCAATGATGGCTGGCGACATGCCACCGGCTCCGATCAGCCAAACAATGAACATGACCATGACTTCGGCCGAACCGGGCCGCGTCGAGTTCACATGCGATCCGGGCGACTGGGCGTTCAACCCACTCGGGTCGATTCACGGCGGGCTCGCGTGCACACTTCTCGATACCGTCTGCGGTTGTGCTTTGCACTCCACCCTGCCGGTGGGCCGCGGGTACACGTCGGTCGAGATCAAGGTCAACTACCTCAAGGCGATCATGCCCGACTCCGGCCCACTCACCGCCGTGGGTACCCTCGTTCGCGCGGGCGGCCGCGTTGGTTTCACCGAGGGTGAGATTCGCGATAAGAATGGCGACTTGGTCGCAACAGCCACCAGTACCCTCCTCATCTTCGACCTCCCAGGAGCAAAATGATCACCGTAGCACTCGTCCTTGCAGGCCTTGCAGCCCTCGTGTATCTCTACATCTTCTGGATGGAGTCGTTCGCGTGGACGACCCCACGCGTTCGCAAGACTTTCGGTATGACCCAAGAGCAATCGGATGCCACCAAGCAGATGGCATACAACCAGGGCTTCTACAACCTGTTTCTTGCGATCGCCGTTATCGCCGGCATCATCTTGTACATTGCGGGCCACCACGCAGTTGGCGCAACGCTCGTGTTTGTCGGTGCCGGTTCAATGGCTGCAGCAGCGCTTGTGCTGGTCACTTCGGGCCCGGGTCGCCTGAAGTCGGCCGCGATGCAGGGCGCGCTGCCCGCGTTCGGCGTGCTGTTGCTCGCGATCGGGGTTCTCTAGCGCCTTCGCGTTAGAGCTCGTCGAGCGCGGCAGCGAGGCGTGCAACCGTGCCGTCGATGTCGCCCAGTTTGTCGAGCCCGAACAGCCCCAAACGGAACGTTGAGAACCCGTCGGGCTCCTCGCAAAACAGCGGCACACCCGCGGCAGCTTGAATCCCCGCAGCCTTGAGCTTCGCCGTCGACTTCAAGTCGGGGTCGTCGGTGTGCACGACAACAACGCCGGGCGCGGCGTATTCGGATGCTGCAACCGAGGCGAACCCACGCTCGGCGAGCAGTTCGCGCACGCGTGCACCCAGCTCGATTTGGGCGTCACGCGCGGCATCCGCACCCAACGCGCGTGTCTGCAACACCTGCTCGAGGTTGCGCATGATCGTGTCAGTCGCCATCGTCGCGTGGTACGCGGCCCGGCCAGCACGGTACTCGTCGCAAATTGCAACCCACTTCTTGAGGTCGAGCGCAAAACTTGAAGACTCGGTCTCGGCAACGACCGCTGCGGCATCCTCCCCCAAGAACACGTAGCCCGTGCCGGGTGAGCCACTCCAGCCTTTCTGGGGTGCGCTGATGAGCACATCCACACCGAGCAGCTGCATGTCTACCCACATCGTGCCCGACGCGATGCAGTCAAGCACGAAGAGGCCACCGACTTCGTGCGTCGCATCAGCGACAGCTCGCAAGTATGCGTCGGGCAGGATCATGCCGGATGCGGTTTCAACGTGCGGGGCGAAAACAACTGCGGGTGCGGTTTCGCGAATCTTCGCAACGACCTGCTCAATTGGCGCGGGCTCCCACGCGGCCTGCACATCGTCGCTCACCGGCCGCGCGCGCATGACGGTGACGTCACCGGTGACGCCGCCCTGCTGCAGAATCTGCGACCAACGGTACGAGAAGAATCCGTTGCGAATAACCAGGCAGCGCTTGCCATTTGCGAGCTGACGGGCAACGGCTTCCATCGCGCACGAACCACCACCGGGAACTACCGCAGACGTGTGTGCGTTGTAGGTCGCTTCGAGCTCGGCGAGCAACAACTGCAGTGCTGCGACGAACTTGGTCGACATGTGATTGAGCGACCGGTCGGTGAAAACCACCGAGTATTCCAACAGGCCGTCGGGGTCAATTTCTTCGCGCGGCAACCGCACCGGTGTCTGGGTCATGTGCCCATGATTCCACAACCGGCGCGGTTGCTCACACTGGGTTGACTTAGCGGATGTCGCGAACAACCACGCTTCCAGCCGAAACGTTCACTTCGATGACGCTCGCCGCACCGCCAGGGGTCGCGGTGAGCTGATTGTCGAAGCTGCCAGCAGCAATGTTTGACGACACTTGGTATGCCGCCGGTGGGAGCGTGAGCTCAAGCGAGCCGGCATTGACATCGATGGCGACGTTCTTGGGGGCGGTGCCTGTGAGCGTCGCGTTCATGCGACCCGCATTGACATCGAACTCAGCAGTCTGCACATTTTCTAGATCGAGTTCGATCCACCCCGCACCAATTTCTGCCTCGAGTGTTCGAGCAGCTCCGGAAACGTCAATGCGTCCGGCGCTTGCCTCAAGGTCGAGCAGCCCAAACGTGCCGTGTGCGGTGAACTCACCTGCGGTGACAACAATGTCTGCGTCGAGCGCTTGCGATTCGAATTGTTTCGGTAGCGTCAGCGTGACGGTCCCACCGTTGCGGTTGCAAATGATGAAGCAGAAGTCAACCCAAACCGCCTGGGATGGCTCCACCGTGAGGGTGTTGCCAACGGCTTTCATGGTCCACGGTTGCGAGCCAACAACATCGAGGGTCGCTTCGTCAACATCACCGTATTGCAGCGTGAACGCGCCACCCGTCGCTTCAATTTCGAGCGCAGTTACACCCTGCATGGCAGCGGTTTTTGTGTCGCTTGCGCTCGAGAACCAGCGGATGCCGCCCAGCACACCCTGCAAGAGCACGCCCAGCAGCACAAGCACACCGGCAGCCATCAGCAGCGGCCGAATCCACCCGCTGCTGCGTTGTGGTTCTTGCTGCATCGCAACTGCACCAGCGGCATTTGTGGTCGGGAGCGGCGGAAAGTAGTCGTTCGTGCTCATGATGCGGTTCCTGTCTGGGGAGTTTGAGACGAGTTTTCGATGTGTGCGAGAGCTGCCAAGACGCGACGATTGCCGTGTTCGTCTGGCTCAAGCCCGAGCTTCGCGAAGATCGAGGTGATGTATTTTTCGACGCTCGCTTCTGAAACAAAGAGCGTCTCGGCGATCGCCTGGTTCGATTTGCCCTCGGCGATGAGAGCGAGCGTCGTGCGTTCGCGATCGGTGAGGTTTTGCATCCGATCATCGCGCTGCCGGCGCGTCAGCAATTGGGCAACCACTTCGGGGTCGAGCACGGTTGTACCACCGGCGATGCGCTCAACGGATGCGACGAACTCCGCAACATCCGCGACGCGGTCTTTCAACAGGTAGCCCAGCGGCCCACCTTGCGCGGCAATCAGCTCGCTCGCGTAACGCTCTTCGACGTATTGCGAAAGCACGAGGATCGGCAATTGCGGATGCCGCGAGCGCACCGCCAACGCAGCCCGGATGCCCTCATCGGTGAATGTCGGCGGCAGGCGCACGTCGAGGATGCACAGCTCGGGGGCATCCGCTTCGACCGCCTCAAGCAGCCCGTTCGTGTCGGCGAGCGCGGCAACCACGGTGTGCCCTTTGTCTTCGAGCAGCCGCACAAGACCCTCCCGCAAGAGGACGGAATCTTCGCAAATCAAGATACGCATGGCACGCTCACTTCCAGTGCGGTCGGGCCACCGGCGGGGCTTTGCAACTGAGCGGTACCACCAGCCGCAAGGATGCGGTTCATGATTCCGTCGAGCCCACCACCGGGTGTTATCTGTGCCCCGCCCAGTCCGTTGTCTTCAACCCGCGCCCAAATGGTGCCGTCGTCACGGCTGCGCACACTGACGCGGCATTCGCTCGCGCGGGAATGCTTGGCCGCGTTCGTGAGCGATTCGGCAACGGCAAAATAGATCGCAGCCTCCGCTTCGCGGCACCGGCCGGCGTCGATGCGCACATCGAGTTGCACGGGGATGTGTGAGCGGCTCGCGAGGGCCGAGAGGGCCGCGTCAAGACCACGGTCGTCGAGCACGGATGCGTGGATTCCACGGGCCAACTGGCGTAGTTCGGTTATCGCCGCTTTCGTTGAGGTGTGCGCTTCCTCGATGAGCGCTTTCGCAGCCACCGGGTCAGTTTCGATTTTTTCTTGCGCAAGCCCGAGGGTCATGCCGAGCGAAACAAGACGGGGCTGTACGCCATCGTGCAGGTCACGTTCGATACGGGTGCGCTCGACATCGGCTGCGCGCACTGCTCCGGCACGCTGCTGGGTGGATGCGGCAACCTGCTGATTGAGTTCGGCGTTGCGTTGCGGGCCGGCCACGATCGCTTCGCTGATCGGGCGCGAGACAAGCACGAGGCCGACGATCGCCGAGAGGCATCCGATCGCAAACAGCGGGCCGAGCACTGCAGCCCACACTGGGCTCACGTCGAGCCCCCACAGCCCCCACGGGCCCCCGGCGTTTGCCCCGTTCTCGGGGGAAAGCCAGACAAATGTGTAGAAGATGTTGTGCACAAGACCCTGCGCAAGCGCCAGGATGAGCGTGCCAAAAACACTCGCAATTGCGAAACTCGCAAGCGCTCGCCACATCGATCCATCGCGCACCTGCCGCCACAACGACTTGAGCCAGTTTGTGAAACCTGGGCCTTGTGCTCGCGCCAGGCGCAACGGCGCAAGACCGAACGAGTACAGGTCGTCGACCCGGCGCTGCTCAAACCACGCGATGCCAAACAGCACGTAAACAAGCGCAACAAGCAGTGCGAGGCCAACGCCCAGCAACGGAATCGTGCCAAGCCCGACGCTGAATAGCCCCACGACGAAGGCAAAAACCCCACCGCCAAGCACGCCGAGCGCGGCGAGTTCGACCAGGGTCAGCCAAAAGCGGCGTGGAGTTTTCGGTTTTGCGTCTGCCCAGAGCGCGGATGCTTCAGTGATCATGCTTCAACGCTATTCGTGGCACGCGCGCGCTGGTACCCCGCCAACCGGAAACATCCGTTCGGGATATCCCTACTGTTGTTGCTGTTCTCGATACGCGGCACGGGCTTCGGTGTTGCTGTCAAACTCTTGAAAGTCCTCAAGGAACCCGAGGCGATCAAGCCATTCGCGCACGTCGGGCAACAGCCGCGAATATGAGAAGTTGATTCCGTGCTCGGCGAGCCACGCTTGAGCTTCAGCGAGCGCATCCAGGCCCGTCACATCAATACTGCTGACGGCGCGCATATCGAGCACAAACTCCCGTACGGGGTGCGGTGCGTTCTCAACAGCGTCCATGATGCGTTCGGTCAAGACCGACCCGTTTGCGAAGAAGATGGGGGCTGCCATGCGCATGATGATGAGCCCCGGCTCGGTCTCGGTCGCGTTGGCGGTGTCATCGAGTTGCACTTCGGTTGGGTCTACCGACTGGGCAAGAATGTCGATGTCTGGTTTCGCGGCCTTGCGTGCCATGTTCACAAGTGCCAGCACAAATGCCAAGAACAGACCGTTGATGGGACCAATTGCCAAGACGCCAACGAAACACACGAGGCCGATAAAGCATTCAGAGCGCGACTGTCGCCAGAGTTGCCGGAACTCGCCGAAGCCCAAGAGGCTAAACACGGCCACGGCAACAACGGCACCGATTGCGGCGGAGGGGATCGCGCTCAGGATATCTGTGCCGAAAAGCAAGAGCAGCCCGGTGCAGATTGCGGCAACGATGCTGGGGAGTTGGGTGACCGATCCGCTGCGGTCCATCGCTGCGGTTCGTGAGGGCGATGAGCCCATCGGCAAGGTCGCCGTCAAACCAGCAGCGACGTTGGCTGCGCCAAACGCAAACAGATCGCGGTCGAGGTTGACTGGGTAGCCATTTCTTTGCGCGTACGCGCGCGAAACCAAAAGACCCTCAGAGATTGTGATCATCGCCAGAGCGAGTGCCGACGGAATCAACTGCAGCCATTGGTCGAGGCTGAGCTTCGGGATCACGAACTGCGGTGGGCCTGATTCGACCGCTCCCAATACATCCACGCCGCGCGCTTCCAACCCGAAGATCGCGGTTACGGTCGTTGCGAGCACGAGCGCAATGAGCGCCCATGGCACGACGGGTGCGAATTTGCGCCCGAGCACCAGGATCGCGACCGCGCCGACACTCAAAGTCAATGACCAGAGCTGCACCTGATCAAACTGGCTGAAAAGCTGTAGCACTTTCGGAGCGAATTCGGCAGTGCTGTCGATCTTGATGCCCAGCATTTTTGCTATTTGGCTCAGGAGAACCTCAAGTGCGAGTCCGCCAACGAAGCCGACAAGAATTGGTTTCGAGAGAAAGTTCGCCAAGAACCCCAGCTTCAAGAACGATGTCAAGAAGAGGATGAGACCGGCCAAAATGGCCTGCGCGCACGCCATAACAGCAAAGTTCTCGCCCGCAACACCGAGTCCGACGAGCGAGGAGAACACGAGTGAGGATGCCGCGGCATCCGGTGACAAAACAAGTTGCCGTGATGAAACCGTCAACGCGTACACGATCGTCGGCACAACCATCGCGTACAGACCCGCCGTTGCGGGGAGCCCTGCGATTTGCGCGTACCCGATGTTCAGCGGCACAGCGATCGCAAGCAGCGTGACACCAGCGAGTGCTTCGCGCAAGAAGTTTTTGCGCGTCAGCCCCGGGAGCAGGCGAGGAATCTTCACATCAATGACTTTCAGAGCATCAAGAAATTGCAGACCGGCCCGACACGAATGCCGGGCCGGTCTGCCACGCACACGAAACGTGCGTTTGGACTTCTGATGATCTTAGCCAGCGAGAGCTTTTGCCTTGAGCGTTTCGAACTCGGCCGGGGTGATCGCACCCGAGTCGAGCAGTTCTTTCGCCTGAGCGATTTCGCCTGCTGAACCACCGGACACCGATCGGATGTAGTCATCCGTTGCCCTCTGCGCAGCTGCGGCCTGATTCGAGGCACGCTCGGCCATCCCCTTACCGCGGAAGATGAAGTACACCAGCGCGGTCAGCAGCGGAATGAACACCAGCGCGATGATCCACAGCGCCTTGAACCAACCTGAAAGTTCGCGGTCTCGCATCAAGTCGCTAATAACCGCCCACAACGCAACGAGTGCGCCGACGAACACGAATGCCCAGAGCATGAGTACAAGAACTTCCCACGCTGTGCCAGCAATACCTTGTAACCATTCCATTGTCTTCCCCTTTTCAGTTGCAGCGAGCTTGTGCCCGCTCTCTACCCGCTGAACGCGGGATAGTCGCGTTCAAGATCATCGTATTGCAGACGAAAAGGTTTCCGTGGGTTATTTGATTTGCGCGTGAGCCCCACATCAGGGGCGGCCTGGGCCGCCAGGACCGCCCATACCGCCGGGTCCTCCCATGCCACCTTCACCGGCGGTCGCGGTGCCGATGACCTGTGAGTCAACGACCACCGAATAGCTTTGCCCGGTGACAACATCGCCAGAAGAGAAGATGAGCGTCGTGGCACCCTTGCGGCTGGCGACCTGACCAATCTCGGTGCCAGCGGCATCCGTTATCGTTGCGTTCTGCCCCGCGGCCAAACTGGTCGAGATAAGCACCCAGCCCTGGTCACCTGCTGAGGGAGTCTGTTCCATGCTGCCGGGACCAAATGCGGCAAGCGTACCCCCGCTGACGGTTATCGTGCCGTCGGCATCGAGCGAACCGTTGCCGCCCCGAGTGGGGCCATGCACAATTGTGGTTCCACCCGAAATAGTCAGGCTGCCGTTGGAGTCGAGGCCGTCTCCCCCGGCGTCAACAGTCACCTCGCCACCACTGATGTCGATCAGTTCGCCAGTGTCCATGAACTCGTCGCGGCCGTCGTCGTTGTACGCAACACCGTTGATGAGCGCTTGCAGTTCGGCGTTGCCCGAAGCGTTGATGGCGTCATCGCTTGCAGTGACATCGACCACGCCAGCACTGATTGCAACGGTTGCAGCCTCGATGCCCTCGGTTGACGCAGTGACGGTCACAACCGGTTCTGCCACGTCGATAAGCTCACCAATCGAGACGATCACTTCGCCCTTGATACCGTCGTCGACAACGGATGCCGTGACAACCCCGCCCGCGATAATCGTGTCGGTGAACGCCTGCAAGCCATCGTCACCAGCGGTGATGTCGATCGTGCCACCGGTGACGAGGATATAGCCGCGGGTCCAGTCGATGATTTCTTCGTCGTCGTCACCGTCGCTCTTGAGCCCATCGCCATCAGCGGCGGTGAGCACGAGGTTGCCACCCTCAACAACAAGCGAGTCTTTGCCGCGCAACGCATCGTCTACGGCCGTGACGGTTATTGCACCGCCAAGGATGACGAGGTCATCTTTCGAAGTGATGCCGTCGTTGCCGTTCGCGTGCACCGTGAGAGAACCGTTGCCGCTGATGGTGAGGTCTTCTTTCGAGTAGATCGCGGCGTTCGCGTCGGCGTCGTCGGCATATTCGGATGCATCCGAAACCGTGTTCTGGCTACCGTCGGCAAGGTGGATCGCCACATCGTCAGCGCTTTGCACCTCGATTGCGGCGCCGGCGGTGTTGGTAATGTCGACGCCATCGAGGATGAGTACAACCAGTGCCTCTTCCGGTGCAGAAACGAGCACTTGACCGGCGAGTGTGCCGGTCAATCGGTACACACCCGCTGCGGTGAGCTCAACCGTCGAACCGTTCACCGTGACGCCGGCGCCTGTGGGGCTCGCAAGGTTGACGTCAATGGCATCCGCTTCATCCCACTCGTCAAGGTTGACGGTTGTGTAATCAGCGTTTTCGGCCATGACCGCGCCGGGCGCGAATGCCGAGGTGCTGAGCGAGGTGAGTGCGACAGGTGTCGCTGCCGGTTCGGGTGTGCTGGGGTCAGTGGTCGATGCGGTGACCGTTGCGGTCGGCGCAACGGTCGACGGCGCGGCTTCCGGCTCGACGACTGTCGTCGCACAACTGGCGAGCAGCAGCGCGCTGGTCAACAGGGCGATTGGGGCAAGAGTTTTTCGGTTCATGATTGTTGTTCCTTGATTATTGAAGCTCAGAAGTCTTTGGGGCGTTCGTGCCAGCGAAGACACGAGCCCATTTGTTGCGGGGGAGGCCAGGGTTCAGCGCTGCGGTGCCAACACCGAACTTGCTGATACCGGTGGGGCGGAACCCGGCAACCCACAGGGCGCGGTCAAGTTCGCTGACCCGGTGAATCGTTTTCGACTCGATGATCACGTGGTCGTGCATTGAGAACTCACGCTCGTCAGGGCCAATCCAGTGCAGATCAGTGTCGATCGTGGCGCGGCTTGAACACGGCAACAGCAGCGTCGTGCGCTGGTACCGGCTGACAATCGACGGTCGAAGCTGATCCAGCAGCGCACGGTCATGCCCGTGTTCAGCAAGCATGGCCGCGGCGAAAGTGCGCCCTTGGGGGGTGAGGCGCGCACGATCTTGGGGTGGCGTCGCAATGCGCGATTTGACCGTGCTGCCGCGACCATCCTTGGTCTTGACCTCGAGGAAGCTGCCGCCCGTGTCGACGTACGTGCGCGTGCGCAGTTTGAAACGGCGACGGCGACGCTGAGCGGTGAGGCGATATGCGAGGTGGTCTGGGGTGTCAAAGTACACCGAGTCGTACGAGAAGCTGCGGCGCCGGTCGATCTCAAGCACGCGGGTTCGCGGGTCGAGTGATCGGATGATGGTTGCTGCAGCATCCGTCGGCACGAGGTACTTGCGGTCGAACCGCTTCAGCAATGCCGCTTCATTGACGAGTTCGTCAAGGGTGACGGCCGGGAAGTCGCTGAAATCAAGTTGCGTGTCAACCGTGCTGGCCGTGGGGATCATGCGGAGACTCCCTCGGGACTCGTCATTTCAGCGGTCAGTGTCACACCTGCGGGTGCCGTGTCGAGCTGATAGCGCACATCAACGAGCGTGCTGTCGTTCACGAGGTCGAGCTGCTGCACAGTCAGGGCGGTGACTTGTCCGCTTAGCCGCTCACCGAGAACGCGGCGCAGTTCGTCTTCATCCGTTATCGCCCGGTCAAGCCGCACGACTTGCTGGCGACTGCGCGAAAGCAGCAGCGGGTGATCGGCGAACCACATCATCGCCACGACGCCAGCGATCAGCATGCTTGGCACGATGAAGCTTTCCGTCGCGAGCCCACCGATAAGCCCCATCGCGAGTGCTGCGAAATAGTAGGCAACCTCACGCTGCGAGATCTCTGACGAACGCAAGCGGATGATGCTCAAAACCCCGAACAACCCCAATCCGAGCCCCATCGCGATCTCAGCCGTGCCGAGCACCGTGGTCACAGCGAGCACGCCGACGTTGACGCCGAGGAAAGCAACGACAAGATCGCGGCGGCGGTGGCGACGGTAGTAGATGCCGAACACGAGTGTCAGTGCGGCGATGATATCCACCGCGGCGAGGATCAGATTGGTGCTTGTCATTGCGGCTCCTTGAGGCGTACTTGTTGTGTTGTATCTAGCCTTTCGGGATTGTGTTATCGCCGCATCACCCGTGCGCCGACACTGTCGGTACCGCGTTCGGATGATGTCGGATGCCGCGCTCGGGGCATGCCAAAGCTCCGGGCAACTTCGCCCGGAGCATTCAACTGCGGTTCGTTGTTACAGCGCCTGGATGCCGTGACCCAAGATCGTGGCGCCAGTCAGCACGAACACCGCCGCGAGAATGACGTTGTTGTAGGTAACGAGCGTTGTGCGCAGTTGTCCGAGTGGTTTCATCACCTGATCGGGGAAGAGCAGTGCTGCCACGACGACACCGATCAGCAGAATCGACGCGAGAATCACAAACACCGTGCCCGCGACAACCATGTCGGGAACGGTCTCGGCATAAGAAATGTGTGTTGCTGCTGCCGCAAAAATCGGAAGGTTCTTCAGATTCACCACAATGAGCGCCAACCCAGCGATTGCCGCACCGCCCGCGCTCATGCCGTCGATTTTTTGCATCCAGCCCGGCAGTTCCGGTTCGGCGCCATCCTTGGGCCTGCCGCGCCACTGCAATATACCCAACACGAGCATGAGCACACCAAGCACGATCTTGATCGTGCCGGTAATCGGATGGCTCGTCGCCGTTGGGTCAACGGGCAGCAGGATGGCAAGAAAGGTCAGCAGCACCATCACCGCTGCGCTCCCAAGCACCGTGGCGATGACAAAACTCAAGCTGTTGCTTTTCGGACGGCTCGAGAAGAGCATCAAAATGACCGCAACGATGGGCAACGGGCTCAGCGCGGCGCCAACGCCAAGCGGGATGAGCGCGCCGATGATTTCATTCATATTCTTCTCAGCTTCCCAGCGTGCCGTCGATCGCGCTCGCCAATACGGTGGCGTGCGCCAGCGCTTCTGGCTCGGCGGTGTGCGGGTCAACGTCGATCACCGTGAAGTCTGCGAACAGGCCGGGTGCCAGCGCGCCGATCTCATGTTCGCTGCGTAACTGCCAGGCCGCGTTGCTGCTGTGTGCACGCAGCGTGTCGACACGATTCGCGCGCACACCGCCGTCCAAAACTCGCCCGGTGCGTGAGGTGCGAGTCTCAGCGACAGCCATGTTGCGCAGTGGCTCGCACGGGGTCACCGTGCCATCGTTGTGGAACGTTGCGTGGTGCTGCTCCAGGAAGGCAGAACCAGCATCCGCCCACCTCGAACCGCGCTGTCCGAACAGGTCGTCGATGAGCACGTCACCCCAATAGGTGATGTGATCGACGAAAAGACTCAGCGTGACACCCAGTGATTTGGCGCGCCGCATCTGCTCGCGTGTCATGAGGCCAGCGTGCTCGATACGGAAGCGGTGATCGACGAGACCAAACTTTTGAATGAGCGTCTCATACGCGTCAAGTGTGCTGTCAATCGCGACGTCGCCGTGCGAGTGACATGCCAGCTGCCATCCATCACCCACATACTGCGAACCGATCGAAATGAGCTGCTCGGTTGTGTAGTTCGCCTTACCGATGTGGCCGGGTTCGAGGCCGATATCGCGAGTCGCTTGCGTATCGAGGTACGGGAAAGATGTCGCGATGTTTCCCACCCAGGGTGAACCATCCGACCACACCTTCACACCAACCTGGCGTGACCACGCATCACCATTGATCAGTGGAATAGCGACGGATGCACCCGGCGACGACATTTCATACGTGCGCAGCCGCACGGGCAAATCGCCTTGCTGACGAAGGGCTGCAACAAGCGGGTCAAGGTCGCGTGACCAGGTGAGGTCAGCGATTGTCGTGATGCCCCTCGCCCGCAGATCACTGAGGTGCTTGTAGAACAGCTCTGGCATTCTCGCTTTGAGTTCTGCCATATAAGGGGCGACAACCGCGAATACCGCGGCGGTTTCAAAGGCCGAACCATCCAGATCACCGTTGGCGTCGCGACCGTATGAAGCACCAGCCGGGTCTGGAGTATCGCGGGTGATGCCGGCTTTCTTCGCCGCTGCGGTGTTGAAGTTCAGGGTGTGGCCCGAGTTGTTGATGATGACCAGTGGCGTGTCGCCCGCGAGCGCATCAAGATCGGCAATGGTCGGGTTCGTGAGACCCTTCTGCAGCAGCGAATCCCACCCATTCGCCACAACCCAATCGCGACCGTCTGCGAGTGCAGCGCGAATTGCCTGCATCACGCCATCTGCAGTCTCGATCGTCACCGGTCGGATGTCGACCATCGCGTCGCTCAATTGAATCGCTGCCTGCGAGGGGTGCCCGTGAGGTTCGATGAGACCGGGGATCGCCCACCCTTCACCAAGATCAACGCGTTTGGCGTCGGCAGGGGCATCAATGTCTGAGCGATCTCCGATCGCGACGATCTTTCCGTCGCGCACAAGCATTGCTCCAGCAACACTGCCTGGCTGACCCGGATCGAGATCGGTACGCACGAAACGACCGGTAAACAGCGTTGCATTCGGATTCGTCATTGCGCGCGCTCTCTTCTTCTGTGGAGATCCCCCGGTCGGCATGTCCCACCATGGCCGTCTCGGCAAGCGTAGCAACGCGCGCGCCCGTCGTATAGGGAATCTTCAAACCAGTAGCATTCATGTGGCTACCGGGAACAGGGGTGCACATGACCGCACCGCTGAAGAGGGCAAGGATCAACTGCACAAGCATCTGACCGGTAAGCTTGCCCCTCGTGACACTGCTCTTCGCCGGCGCCGCCGCGGTCGTTTCCGGAATAATACAAAGAATCACCGGCATGGGGTTCATGCTGGTGCTGGTCGGACCCATCGTGCTGGCCTACGGGGCAACCGAGGGTGTGACCATCGGCGTGCTGCTGGCAATGGTTGCCTCGCTCGCCGCAATGCCCCTCATGTGGCGCGACATCGACTGGCGCCGAGCGTCCTGGTTGATAGTGCCCGGACTCGTGGCTGCCCCGCTCGGAGCGCTGACGGTACGTGCGCTGCCCGAGCCCGCGCTGCTGCTGCTCATCGCGGCGCTTGCGTGTTTCGCGCTCGTCGCCGGGCATATTCATGGGCTCGCTTCACTGCTGATCGGGCGGCGAGGCGCCGTGGTCGCAGGCGCGGCGGCCGGGTACATGCATGCTGCCAGCGGGCTGTCAGGCCCGCCGCTTGCCGCACACGCGGTCGGTGACAAGTGGCCGCAGCAGTCATTTGCGGCAAGCGTGCAGACCGTTTTCGTGAGCTTTTCACTCGTCTCGGTGCTGCTTCGTGGGTTACCAACACTGCCCGCCACTCACGTGTGGCTGCTGATCGGTGCAACCGTGCTTGGCATCGTGTTGGGTACGCTGCTGGTGCGCTTTGTCCCCGCAACTGTCGCGCGCAAAGCGATGCTCGCGATCGCGTGGACTGGTGCGATCGTGGTGCTGATTCGCGGCATCGTCGCCCTCGCGACGTAACCCATCAAGCGCACTCCACGAACTCCTTCAGCCGACCAAGCAGTTCGGGCCAGCCCGATGCTACTTGCTGATCGGTTGCGGAACCGGGCACGAGCTCCTCATGCATGACGCACACCAGAGACCCGGCACCGTCTGGCGCGATCGACCAAATGACGCGCGTCGGTGCATCCGCCACCACAGTTTCGTCCCAAAGCGCATGGAACGTCATGTCAAGGAGCCGCGGCGGATCGACTCTTGTGACGATGCCCTCAATCGCGGTCGTGCCGTCGCCAAATGCATAGCGATACGCAGCCCCCGGTTCAAACGAACTCTCAATACCGGTGTCGTAATACCAATTCGCCGACTCAGCGGTGTCAGTCAACGCCCGCCACACCCGGTCGGGCGAAGCCGCGATGTCGATGCAGTGCCGATGCGCAGTGGTCGCCATAGAGCGATTGTGCCATGTTCGGGATGAGCCCCGTAAGCTTCCTGTTATCGACCCCACGTCGAATCGCGATGGCGCAGACGCTCTGACCGGGTACCTCAATTAGCGAGGCGGTTCAGCCGCCTCATCCGTGTCAAAAACCCGCATGTACAGTGCGAGCATCGAGTAGTACCCAACGAGGGTTGCCAGTTCCACCTGTGTGTGCGGGCTGAGCCCGAGCCCCGCTGGCGCGGTACTGCCGGCGAGGGCTGCGTGTACAAAGGTGAGCGCCGCACGCTCTTCCCCGTCGGCGGTCGACGGTATTTGCCCCGCACAAACCGCGGCGAGTTCGGCCTCGGTGATTCCGATCGCGCGTCCGATCGCGGCGTGTGCGTCCCACTCGAACCGAGAGTCCACGTGCACCGCGACGGCCAAGATCGCCAGCTCACGCACACGCGCGGTCAGGGTCGACTCGAAGCGGATGGCAGCGCCGAGTGCTTGCACCGCCTGCCCCAAATCGGGGGCGTGCAACAGCACGTTGAACGGACCGGTAAGTGACCCGTCCGGGCGCGTGAGCGCAAAGTGCTGCGGCCCCTGGGCACGCGGCCCGCCGGCAACCGCGTCGTAGAGATCGCGCTGTGCGTCATCGAGTTCGGCTGGAACGAGACGTACAAGTTTGCTCATGTTGCAATTCCTTTGCTTCGGCGAGCGCTCTGGTCATGCCTGCACCTTGGGCGGATTCTGTACAGTAACCTACTATTACAGCTTCCGAAGCTTATCGTTTCGAGCGGCTGTCACTCGACGGTGCGTGCGCAGGCAGTCACCGGGAAAGATGAGTCCGGTGGAGTCGAAACCCAGCGGCCGGCACAGGCGCCAGCCCGACGATCCGAGGCCATCGTGAGTGGATTCTTCCGGGCGCTGTCCATCCGAAACTACCGGCTCTGGTTTTTCGGTGTCACGTTGTCGTTCATGGCCACGTGGGTCGTGGTCACCACCCTGAGTTGGGTTGCGCTGACGATCCTCTCCGACGGTGACGCACTGTTCGCCGGAGTCACTGCAGTCCTCGTCTTCGCGCCCGCACTGTTCTTGGTCGGTGTCACCGGACTCGTCGTCGACCGTTCGGATCGTCGAAAGCTGCTCATCCTCACCCACTCCAGCATGGCGATCATCTCGTTTGCGCTCGCACTTCTGCTGCTCACGGGATCCGATTCACTCCCGCTCTTCTTTGCGCTCACGCTGGCATTCGGTGTGACGGTCGCGTTCGACCAACCGGCACGGCACTCACTCGTTTTGGATCTGGTGCCCGCGCCGCTCATTCAGAACGCCGTTGCGCTGAACACGACCTCGTACAACATTGCTCGCCTGGTGGCTCCCGCTGTCGCAGGGCTGCTCATGATTTTCATGAACCCGGGCTACGTGCTCATTGTTGCGACGGTGATGGTTTTGTGCACGATCGTCGCCATCCTGCGGATGCGAACAGACGACCTGCAGCCGCGACCCTCGACCGTGCGCGATCGGTCGCTGTTCGAAGGATTCAGATATCTCCTGCGGAACCCGACACTGTTCATCGTCATCATGGTGACGTTTCCGGTGGCGATGCTTGCCATGAACTTTGCGCTCATCAGCTCCACGATGGCAGTGCACTTCGGCGAAGACAGCGACGGTTTCGGCCTCCTGAGTTCGTTCTACGGCGCCGGCGCGATCATCGGCGCGCTCTTGGCGGGACGACGGGCGATCGCCGAGCCCACGTTCGTTATGCTCGCAACACTCGCCAGTGGGGTGATGATCGGCATCGGGGGCTTCACGCCGGGGTTTTGGAGCTTTGCTGTTTCGCTCATCGTGCTTGGCGTGTGCTCTGCGACCGTTTTCAGCACGGGCAACGCGATGGTGCAGGTCGGCGCGGCACCCGGCGTGCGCGGCCGAGTCATTGCGCTCTATCTCGCCCTCACCGCCGGCGCGGGTCCCGCGACCGCTCCGCTCCTGGGCTGGGTGATAAATACCTGGGGTGCACCGAGCGCACTGTGGCTGATTGCGATCACCACGATCGTCGTCACCGGCATCGGATGGTTCTGGCACCGCTCGATCAGGGCAGCCGAGCAAGACCACGGCGTATAGGCCAAACAACAAACGCCCGGCTCTTGCGAACCACGCGATGACGTGAAGACATGAGCAACTACAGTGTGACCAATGTCGGCAGTGTCGAAGCGTGGATCGAGCTTGAAGGCGTCGCACCGGGCAAACTCTTCGTCGACAAAGCGCTCGAATCGACCTACCTTGGCATGTCGGTGAACGCGACCGCGCCCGGCGATGCCTCGCCCTTCTGGCATCGCCACTTCAAACTTGAAGAACTGTACATTTTCCTCGGCGGCGAGGGCGAGTTCGCAGCCGACGACGACGTCATCCCCGTACAAGCCGGCACGATTGTGCGGGTCGGGCCGGACACCTGGCACGCCCTGCGTTGCCTACCCGAAAGCACCGCACCGCTCACCTGGTTATGTGTTCGTGGCGGCGGCGACACGCTCGTAAGCATCGGCAAAGACGGCGAACTCGACCGCGAACGGCCCTACCCCTGGGCGTGATTTCACCGTCGGGCGCGTTTCCATTCGCTCGCCTGCGGCTCGCTCAGTCAACGACCGAGGGAGGGTGAAACAACAAACGCCCGGCTCTTGCGAACCAGGCGTTTATCAACGAGGAATGTCTCAACCATTCTCGAGTGGAGCCTAGGAGATTCGAACTCCTGACATCCTGCTTGCAAAGCAGGCGCTCTACCAACTGAGCTAAGGCCCCAGTATGGCACCCGAGTGGAGTCGGATGCCATGGGTATCAGGGGAAAACCCCGACACACAACTATATCGACGGCATCCGATCCGCGCAAACTGGCGGACCTGAACCTGAGAAGGTTCTGGGAACGTTACGTTCCTGTGATGATTTTCCAGCTTTCTTACAGTTCGTCGGCTAGTGTTCCAAACCATGCGCAAGATTAGTTATACGAAACGCGCGCTCGCGACAATTGCTGCCAGCGCGGTAGCAATGACAATGTTCGTGGGTGCCAACGCAGAAACCCTTGAAGAGCCGGTTCTCGACGAAGGCACCGCCGACGTCACGGCAACAACGGATGCCGTCACTGACGACGCCGCCGCTGAAGCCACCGAGGCACCGGAGCTGGTCGTCACCGACCTGGATGCTGCATCCGCAACAATCGACCCCAACGTTTTTGACCCGTCCGAGATTCCGAACGAATCGATTTCGCTCGAAGAATTCCTCGCGGAGACACCACTCGAGCTTGACAGCATGGCGCTGCCGGCTGGCGCAAAGCCGGTGTACCGCTTCTGGAGCCCCACGTTTAACGGTCACCACTACACAATGGACACGGCCGAGAAAGCCAAGATTGAAAAGACGTGGCCGAAAGACTGGACGTACGAACAGATCGCGTACTACGCATTCGACAAGCAGGTCACCGGCACAATTCCGGTGTTCCGGTTCTGGTCAGAAATGCACAAGGCACACTACTTCACCACGTCGGAGCAAGAGACTCGCGACATGGCCGCGAAGTGGCCCGGTGTCTGGAAGTCAGAAGGCATCGCTTTCTACGTCTACCCCAGTGACTCAACAGCAGCGGGTACGGGAACCATCCACCAGTTCTGGTCGCAGCGCTACGGCAGCCACTTCTTCACCTCAAGCACTGCTGAGCGTGACAAGGTCATCAAGACCTGGCCGGATGTTTGGAGCTACGAAGGCTCACGCTACAAAGTGATCCCTGGCCCGGCCGTTGTCGAAAAGACCACGCAGCAGCGCATCGTTGAAGAAGCCACCAAGTACCTCGGCTACCGCTACGCAAACGGTTGGACGCCACAGACCGGCTTCGACTGCTCAGGCTACGTTCGTTGGGTTGTGCTGCAGGCAACCGGCAAGACCCTTTCGTGGGGTGCCACCTCGCAGGCCAACCAGATGACGCGCATCTCGGCAGCCGAAGCAAAGCCCGGTGACTTCTGGTTCCGCGGTGTTCCCGGCTCATTCGGTCACGTGGGTGTCTACATGGGCAACAACAAGATTGCTCACTCGCCCGACTGGGGTCGACTGACCAGCATCCAAACCATCTGGACCACCGGTTACTTCTACCGTTTCAACGGCTAAGACCTGGTTTTCTTCAAGCGGCGCGCAGCCTTCGGGTTGCGCGCCGCTTCGTTGTTCGGTGAGCCGTTCTCTAAGCTGTGTGTGCAATTGCCGTCGCGAGCGCACCAGCCAGCGTGCACTGCCACTGCAGCACATCGTGTCCCGACGGGTACTCGTTGTATTCGATCAGCGCATTCTGCACACGCAACAGTGCCGCCGCCGAGCGGGTGTACTCAATGACGCCCGGCTCGATGATGCCCGCCTCAAGGCAAATCGGTGCCGGATCGGTCGCGGCAGCGCGCTCTTCGAACCAGCCGGGTCCTTTGACCCACGCTGATTCTTCCGTCGGCCACCACAGCGAGGGCGACTGTGCAACCGCAGCTCGAACCAGGTGCGGATGCCGTGTTGCCGCCAACATCGAAACTAGCCCGCCCAAACTTTGCCCGGCAAGGATCCACGTTGTGTCCGGAACGGCTGCGGCGGCAACCGCTCGCGTCGCTTCAAGCAGCGCACCCGTTTCTTCGGGCGAGCCGGTGTAGTCAAGCTGTCGCTGCTTTGAGCCGCCTGATTCAAGGTAGAGAACGTGCATCGGTGGTGTTTCACCCCGAGCAACCAGTTCGGCCAGGGCAACGGCCACGGGAAACTGCGAACGCCAGACTTCGCCATCAAACAACAACACAACGGGTGAAGACTCGGATGCCCCCTCCGCCGCCCAATGGTGCAGCGGTAGCTTCGCCCGCCCAATCGGCGAAACCACATTCCCGAGCAGCTTCGTCGCTGGCGCCTCCTGCTGCCACAGTGCAACCTGTGGGGCCTCCGGCCCGCGAGCGGCAGCGTAGCTGGGGATCGGCATGCCACCTGAAGCGGTGATCTCTTTGCTCGGAATCACCTCACGTGCAAACTCGTCGGCGCGCATTTGCTTGGCGAACTCCATGAGTCTGCTCACGTCGACGGGTGCGTGCAGTGTCGGCTCGACGCGTCGCGGCAAAATCGCAAACAGGTAACTGCCTTGCCACGCGGCAGGCAGGCGCAGCGTGAGCGCGTGCACGTTGCTCTCGGTGATGCGTTCAAGCAGCGTGTCCTCAATGTCGAGGGGATCACTGACACGGTTCAGTTGCAGTACAACACCAAATTCACTCTCGCCGATCCACACGAACGTTACGCGACACCACTCTGGGTGTGAATCTGGTTCAACAAGCGGCGTGCCCTCCCGCCGCAGTTTTGCACGGAAGGCGCGCTCAATTTCAGGGCGATCGACGGCATCCGCTGCCTCGAGCTCACGACGCAACGACTCGATTGTGTCGCTTGTCACGCGCGGCAACGGCCAGCGGCGGATACCGTGCGGGGGCGTTGTGCGCGCGAAGCGCGCCGCCATTTCTGCACGCTCGTCATCGCTCATCGTTCTTAGGCTACCCTAAGAAACTTCGCTCGCGGCAAGCGGGCAGCAGACCGGAACGAGAAGATTTTGGTGGGGGTACCAAGACTTGAACTTGGGACCTCTTCATTATCAGTGAAGCGCTCTAACCGCCTGAGCTATACCCCCGCAACCTCACAGAGTTTACGCGTTTTTTGGGCGTGCTGCAAACCAGCACCAAAACAGCGAACCTATGAGGAAGTAAAGCCCACCAGCAATCCGCCGGTGACCTTCACGGCCATGTTGTAAATACCCGCAACAATTGCGCCGAGCACGGTCGTCACGACGAGGTTCAAAATCGCCACAACGGTTGCAAATGCCATCACTTGGGTCAGGCCAAGTTCTTTCGCGATGCTCACCGTGCCACCACTAAACGCGATCACGAGTTCGTCGACTCGGGTGATCAAACCCGAAGCCTGCAACACGAGGTAGATCAAGAAGAACGTCACAACCGTGACCACGGCCAAAGCCACAGCCGCCAAGAACGAAAGTTTGATCGCCGACCAGAAGTCGATGTACACCAGTCGGAGGCGGACTTGTTTCGCATCCGATTTCTTACTTGATTTACGCGCGAGCTTGTCAGCTACGGTACTCATTCGGTTTCGCTCCCATCAGCGGGCTGTTCTGGATTGCCCGCTTGCGCGTCGGCAGGTACGGTGACTTGCTCTACAGTACCGGCATCTACCGTACCCTCGTCATCTGTTTGATCGCCGAGAGTGCGCTCACTGTTGCGTGCGATCGCCAAGATGCGATCCCCATCGTCAGGCTTGGCAAAGATGACGCCCATCGTGTCGCGTCCCTTCACCGGAACTTGCGAGACGGCGGTGCGAACAACTTTGCCGCCTTCCATGACAACAAGAACCTCATCATCTTCACGCACGATCAAACCACCCGCGAGACGGCCATTCTTTTCGTCTTCGAGCTTCGCGACCTTGATGCCCGAACCGCCACGCCCTTGCACACGGTACTCATCAACACGCGAACGTTTGGCGATGCCGGCATCCGTCACCGTAAACACGAAGCCTTCTGGGTCGACAACCGAAGCGCTCAGCAACGAATCGTCGTCCCACTTGAACGAAATACCACGCACGCCCTCGGTTGATCGCCCAAGCGGTCGCAATGAACCATCGGATGCCGCAAACCGCACCGACTGCCCCTTTGCCGTGATCAGCAAGAGCTGGTCTTCTTTATTCGCAAGCAGTGCGCTGACGAGCTCGTCGCCCTCTTTCAGCTTGATCGCGATGATGCCGCCCTGGCGGTTGGTGTCGTACGCAGAAAGCAGCGTCTTCTTGACGGTTCCACTCTTGGTTGCCAAAACGAGGTAATCGCTCGCTTCGTAATCGGGGATGTCCAGAATCTGCGCGATCTTCTCGTCGGGTTGCAAGGCGAGCAAGTTCGCAACGTGTGCGCCCTTCGCGTCGCGGCCAGACTCGGGGGCCTCGTAAGCCTTTGTTCGGTAAACACGACCCTTGTCGGTGAAGACCAGCAGCCAGTGGTGCGTTGTCGTCACGAAGAAGTGCTCGACAACATCGTCCGCGCGCAATTGCGCACCCTTGACACCTTTACCGCCGCGGTGCTGTTGGCGATAGTTGTCGCTGCGAGTGCGCTTAATGTACCCCTCACGGGTGACCGTGACAACCATTTCTTCTTCAGGAATGAGATCTTCCATCGAAACGTCGCCGTCGTAGCCGTGCAGAATCGTCGTGCGGCGCTCGTCGCCGTATTTGTCAACGAGTTCGGCGAGCTCGTCACGAACAATCGTGCGCTGACGAGTTGGCGTCGCGATGATGTCGGTGTAGTCATCGATGAGGGCTTGCAGTTCTTCGGCACGCTTGATGATCTTTTCGCGCTCGAGTGCTGCCAAGCGGCGCAACTGCAGTTCAAGAATTGCGTTCGCTTGAATGTCATCGATGCCGAGCAGGGACTTGAGCCCCTCACGTGCCTCTTCCGTCGTTTTTGATGCGCGGATGAGCGCGATAACCTCATCGAGTGCGCTCAGCGCAAGCAGCAGACCACGCGAAATGTGGATGTCAGCTTCGGCCTTGGCCAAACGGAACTGGGTGCGACGCAGCACAACTTCGATCTGGTGATCGATCCAGTGCGAAATGAACCCGTCGATTGCGAGCGTGCGCGGCACACCATCAACAATCGCGAGCATGTTCGCGCTGAAGTTTTCTTGCATCGACGTGAACTTGAACAGGTTGTTGAGCACAACCTTTGCGACCGCATCGCGCTTGAGCACGATAACGATGCGCTGACCGGTACGACTCGACGTTTCATCGCGAATGTCAGCAATGCCGCCAATGCGGCCCTCTTTCACGAGGGATGCGATCTTCAGCAACAGGTTGTCGGGGTTGACCTGGTACGGCAGGTCGCGCACCACGAGGCACGTGCGGCCCTGAATCTCTTCAATATCAACAACAGCGCGCATCGTGATCGAACCACGACCCGTACGGTATGCCTGCTGCGCACCCTTTGTGCCCAGAATCTGCGCACCGGTGGGGAAGTCAGGTGCTGGCACGCGCTCAATGAGCGCGTCGAGAAGTTCTTCGCGGCTCACCTCGGGGTTATCAAGCGCCCACAGGGCTGCGTTGCCAACTTCGCGCAGGTTGTGCGGCGGAATGTTGGTCGCCATACCAACAGCAATACCGGCCGAGCCGTTCACGAGCAGATTCGGGAACCGCGCCGGCAGCACGGTGGGCTCATCGCGTGTGCCGTCGTAGTTCGGAACGAAATCAACCGTATCTTCGTCAATGTCGCGCACGAGCTCGCCGGCGATTTGCGACATTTTCGCTTCCGTGTACCGGAATGCAGCGGCGCCCATGTTGCCGGGTGAACCAAAGTTTCCCTGACCGATTGCGAGCGGGTAGCGCAGCGTCCACGGCTGCACCATGCGCACAAGAGTGTCGTAAATTGAGCTGTCACCGTGCGGGTGCAGCTTACCCATAACGTCACCGACGATCAGGGCGCACTTCACAACCTTCTTGTCGTTTCGGTACCCAAACTCGTGCATACCGTAAATGACACGGCGGTGCACGGGCTTGAGGCCATCGCGAACATCAGGCAGTGCGCGACCGATAATGACCGCCATCGCGTAGTCGAGGTAGCTCGACTGCATCTCTTCACTCAGATCGATGTGAGCGATATTGCCGTGATTGTGATCGTCAATGGGATCGGGACGAACGTCTTCAGGAGTGCTGTTTTCTTCAGTCATGTTCTTGTTCTCTCATCGGATGCCTCGTGTGACTTCATGGTCGCTGCGTTTCGGCTGCGGCGGCTTCGCCGCCTCCGCTCAACGACCGCTAAATGTCGAGGAACCGTACGTCCTTCGCGTTTCGTTGAATAAAGCTCCGGCGAGACTCAACGTCTTCACCCATGAGCGTCGAGAAGATTTCATCCGCCAGCGCAGCATCGTCGATCGTGACCTGCTTGAGCGTGCGAGTTTCGGGGTTCATCGTGGTGTCCCACAACTCATCGGCATTCATTTCACCGAGACCCTTGTAGCGCTGCACGCCATCTTTCGGGATGCGCTTACCGTTTTCCTGACCGAAAGCCAAGCGCGAATCTCGTTCCGTATCACTAAACACATATTCGTGTTCGGAGTTCGTCCACTTCAACCGGAACAGTGGCGGCATGGCCAGATAGACATAGCCGGCCTCAACAAGCCCGCGCATATAACGGAAGAGGAAGGTCAGCAGCAGGGTCGTAATGTGCTGACCGTCAACGTCGGCATCCGCCATCAAAACAATCTTGTGGTACCGAGCTTTTTCTACATTGAATTCGTCACCGATACCGGCACCAAACGCGGAAATCATCGCCTGGATCTCTTGGTTGCCAAGTACACGGTCAATTCGAGCGCGTTCAACGTTGAGGATCTTTCCTCGCAAACCCATGATTGCTTGGGTTTTCGGATCGCGGCCCGAAGCGGCCGTACCACCGGCCGAGTCACCCTCGACGAGATAAATCTCAGAAATCGATGGGTCTTTGCTCGTGCAGTCTTTGAGTTTGTCGGGCATCGCGGTTGACTCAAACGCGCCCTTGCGGCGTGCTGTTTCGCGAGCCTTCCGCGCCGCGATGCGCGCCGTCGCAGCATCAATGGCTTTGCGGATGATGTTGCGCGCTTCGTTCGGGTTGCGATCCAACCAGTCAGTGAGCTGTTCGTGAACAACGCGCTGCGTGAACGTCTTCGCTTCGGTGTTGCCAAGCTTTGTCTTGGTTTGCCCCTCGAACTGCGGTTCGCCAAGTTTGATCGAGATGACCGTTGTCAGGCCCTCGCGCACATCTTCACCGGAAAGGTTTTCGTCTTTTTCTTTCAGGAGATTGTTGGCGCGTGCGTAGCGGTTGATCAAACCGGTAAGAGCCGCACGGAAACCTTCTTCGTGCGTGCCACCCTCGGCAGTGTTGATCGTGTTCGCGTACGTGAAGATGCTCTCTTGGTAGCTTGTCGTCCACTGCATTGCGACCTCGAGTGAAATACGCTTCTCGGTGTCTTCTGACTCAAACGCAATGATCTCGGGATTTACGACGTGCGCTTGGCGTTTGGTGTTGAGGTATTCGACGTAATCAACCAGGCCACGCTCATAAAGGAACGTGTCTTCGGGCTGCGTGCTGACAAGAACGCCGTCTTCTTCGACCTCGGTTGTCGAATCCTCGCGCTCGTCGCGCAAAACAAACTTGAGCCCCTTATTCAAGAAGGCTTGCTGTTGGAAGCGGGTGCGCAGCGTGTCGTAATCGAAGTCCGTTGTCTCAGTGAAGATTGTCGGATCTGCCCAGAACGTGATTGTCGTTCCGGTTTCATCGGTTGCTTCGCCTCGCTCAACCGAACCGATCGGGATACCACCGTCGCGGAACGAGAGCCGCCAAACATAACCGTCGCGTTTGACCTCAGCGTCAAGCCGGCTGGAAAGTGCGTTGACAACGGATGAACCAACACCGTGCAAACCACCCGAAACGGCGTAACCGCCGCCGCCGAATTTTCCACCGGCGTGCAGCACGGTCAGCACAACCTCGAGCGTGCTCTTTCCTTCGGTGGGGTGTTCAGAAACCGGAATCCCTCGACCGTTGTCAATAACCCGAATCCCGCCGTCAGCCAGAATCGTGACGTCAATCGTGTCACAGTGCCCAGCGAGTGCTTCGTCAACGGAGTTGTCAGCGATTTCGTACACGAGGTGGTGCAAACCGCGCGGGCCGGTCGAACCGATGTACATCCCGGGACGCTTGCGGACGGCCTCAAGACCTTCGAGTACCTGAATGTTTTCAGCACCGTATGCGCCAGCGACATGTGTTGAACTCAACCCCGAACCAGATTCGGGCGCCACATCTGTAAGCGTTTCTTCTGGCTCGACTGCAGGGGAATCGTTTGTCATTCGTAGGCTCCGTAAACGTTCACGTTTGAAGTACTCAGTCTACCTGGCCGGACTGACACTCAGCGCGCGCAAAACGGCTAAAACGCGCAAAAATGCCTCTAGAAGCGATTGAACCCCATTTTCGCCGTTTACCCGTATGTATCGCGTGGCCCGCGTCCTGGCACGGTTCTGTGGCCCCATTTCCAATTTGGTGCATCAGGGCCAACAAATCGCACATCACTGATTTCGGCGTCGGGAAAATCGGTTGTGATCCGCGTGACGATCTGCGCTCGCATGAACTGTAACTGTTTCATCCAGGCGGTCGAATCGCACTGCACAACCAGTGTGCCGCCCTGAATTCCGGCGGGTTTTGAACGCGCGGCAGTCTCAGGGCCAACAATTTCAGCCCACTTCAGCGCGAGCTCTTCTCTGCTCAGGGTTTGTTCCCAACCCGCTTGTTTTGCGAACGCATCAAGCGCAATGCCCAGGCGTTTGGGTTCACGACCCTTCGTGAACGGCTGGTTTTCATCATCGTGCAATCGGATGCGTCGCCGATATGGCTTCGATGTGGGCTTCAGTCCGCGCAACCGCAAATACGTCGACACGGTGAGGGGAAGTTCTTCAGGCATCCGTCTTCTCCTCCGCTTCGTTGACGCTCAGCGTACCGGCATTCACATAAACGGTGTACGCGCGAAGCGGCGCCGGCACGTCGTTCTCGACTGCAGCGGTCACGAGTACTTGTTCGTAGTCATTCACAAGTTCGGCAAGACGTTCGCGGCGGCCGGCATCGAGCTCAGCGAAAACATCGTCGAGAATAACAACAGGATCACCGGCCGCTGAATCGGTGCGCAAAAGCTCTGCCGAAGCGAGCCGCAACGCCAACGCCACCGACCACGATTCCCCGTGCGAGGCATAACCGCGCACCGGGAGATTTCGGATCCGCAACAAGACATCGTCCCGGTGCGGCCCAACAAGCGTGAGTCCGCGCTCAAGTTCTTGCGTTCTACGCTGCGCTAATGTCTCACGAAACCTCTCGGCGATAGTTGCACGAAGCGCACTATCGCCGAGAGAAGACGAAACAGCGTTGTCGAGGTCATCCCCGTCCTCATCATCTCCACTTTCACCGAAAGCCGTCACTTTCATCGCAATTTCAGGATTGTGGTCATCGCCCACAATTTGAAAATATGCATTGTGCAGGGGCTCCCGCAAATCACTGACAAGTCGCTCGCGAGCGCCAATGATTTGACTCCCGAGCTCAACAAGCTTGTCGTCCCAGACATCAAGGGTGCTCAGCATTGGGTCGTCGTTCGAGCGGATGCCACGCGCTCGCGCCGACTTCAACAGAGTTGTGCGTTGTTTGAGCACCCGATCGTAATCTGCAAGCACCGCCGCCATTCGAGGGGTGCGCTGAATGAGCAGCTGATCGGCGAAACGACGCCTCGAAGACGGATCACCCCGAACGATCTGCAAATCTTCCGGCGCGAACAGCACAACATGCGCGTAGCGGGGAAGTTCATTCGTTTTTGCCGGGGACCCGTTCACGCGCGCCTTGTTTGAGCCCTGTTTGTTGATTTGTACTTCAATGAGTACGTTGCGCTCGCCATGCGTCAGACGCGCGCGCACAAATGCGGCATCTTTCGAGTCGCGCACCATGGGGGCATCCGCTGACACACGGTGTGAGCCAAGTGTTGCAAGAAACACAATTGCTTCGGCAAGATTTGTTTTGCCCTGACCATTTCGGCCAATCAGCACATTTGCGCCACGTTTGAGCTCAAGTTCGGCGGTCGCATAATTGCGAAAATCCACCAGGCTCAAATGCTCGACGATCACTCGTCAAGCGTACTTTGCCGCACCGACACTCCACTGCCGGTGGTGCCAAGCATTAGCGAAGCAGCAGGTTTGGCTGCAGCAAGTACTTGTAGCTGTCGCCGCCAGCACCCTCGACCGAAGTCTGGGCCGTGAGCAAAACCGGTGTGAGCTTGTTTGGGTTGTCGCTCGCCGTGAATGTCACGCGTACAAATTCACTCTTCACAGCAGAAAGTGCTTCGAGTAAGTAATCCGGGTTCAAACCAAGCGTGACTTCTTCACCGATGAGGTTCGCATCAACGAGTTCAGATGCTTTCGCCTGATCATTCCCCGATGCCTCGAGCGATACTGCATCAGTTCCGAACGTGAACTTGATCGGTGCAGATCGGTCAAGCACGAGCTTCACGCGACGAATCGACTCAGCCAGATCTGCCGTGCTGACAACTGCGTAGTGGCCAGCTTCTGCGGGGAAAAGCTTGCGAACAGGCGGGAAGTTACCTTTGATGAGCAACGATGTGACAGTTTTGTTAGCTGCCGTGAACGCAACAATCTCGCGATCTGCATCACCCGAGAATGTCACTTCGATTTGCTCAGCTGCGTGAAATGTCTTCCCGACTTCTTGCAACGTGCGCGCCGGCACAAGTGCAGTCTTATCGTGCGTTTCGCCATCCCAAGCGATATCGCGCAACGAAACACGGTAACGGTCAGTCGCCAAAAGGCTCAGTTCGTTTCCACTGACCTCGAGCTGCACACCGGTGAGCACCGGGGTGACATCGTCTCGTGATGCAGCAAACGCAACTTGGGCAATCGCTTCACTGAACTCTTCGCCAGGAACGACACCCTTCGCGCCACTGACCTCAGGAATCGATGGGTACTCTTCGACCGGCATTGCAGCAAGCGTGAACTGCGCCGAGCCACCCTTGATGCTTACCGATCCAGACTCATCGTCGACTTTGACGGGAGCGTTCGGCAAACGGTTTGCGATTTCAGAAAGCAAACGACCATGCACAAGCATTGACCCGGGTTCGTCAACGGATGCCTCAATTGTGGTTCGAGCGGATGCCTCATAGTCGAACGCCGAAAGGGTGATCGTTGCATCATCCGCTTCGATCAACACACCGGCAAGGATTGGTTGCGGGTTTCGTTGCGGCAGCAATTTGACGACAAACGAAACAGCCTCGCTGAAGACGTCTTTGTTGACTTCGAATTTCACCCGGGTTCTCCCCTATGAGTTGTTTTCGTATGCACGAAAGGCACCCAGAGCGTGAAGTGCTCCGGGTTTCCCATGCTAGTGCCACAAGTCGAATTCTTGGGAATCAAGAGTCTTGCTGCGGCCCGCACACTCAAGGTCATGGGATGCCCCTTCAATATGAAAGAACACGTTAATCTTCTTAACCCCTGTGGAAACTGTGGATAAAACGGTGGATTCTGCTCGGTTCAAGGGAACCACATGCCTGTTATTTGTGGAGTCGCAGTGAACGAAATCTGAACAGTTTGAGCGCTACAACGTTGTAATTTCAGTGGTTTTCACACCTTGACGGCGAGTTATGGTGTCTTTTCCCCGCTCAAAGAATGTTTATCCACAAGTTATCCACAGTGGGTAATTCTTGCGGTTCCCAAACCAATTTTGTTGCGCTTAGCGGCGCGCAAGCATTTGCGTGATGTCGTTGACCTGGTTGTACACCTGGCGGCGCTCACGCATCAGCTCAGCGATCTTGTTGTTGGCGTACATCACGGTCGTGTGATCTCGACCACCAAAGAGTTCACCAATGCGCGGCAGTGACAGACTCGTGCGCTCACGACACAGATACATCGCAATTTGGCGCGCCAGGGCAACCTGCTGGGTGCGGCTCTTGCCATACAGGTCATCAACCTTGAGTTTGAAATAGTTTGCCGTCACCGAAATGATGTCGGTCGGCGAGATGATGTTGTCTTGACTCGTGTCGATAATGTCGCGCAGCACCTGCTGAGCGAGTGCTTGGTCAAGTGGCATCCGATTCAAACTTGCGTACGCCGTCACACGAATAACTGCGCCCTCAAGTTCGCGGATGTTGCTTGAGACAACCGTCGCAATGTACTGCAGCACGTCATCGGGCACATGGAGTGCATCCGACTGAACCTTTTTGCGCAGAATCGCAATTCGGGTTTCAAGGTCGGGAGCCTGCACATCAGTAATGAGGCCCCACTCGAAACGGTTGCGCATGCGTTCTTCAAAGCCCGTCAAGAACTTTGGCGCAACATCCGAGGTAATAACCACTTGTTTGTTGTGATCGTGCAGCGTGTTGAACGTATGGAAAAACGCCTCTTGCGTTTCGACTCGACCCTGCAAGAACTGGATGTCGTCAATGAGCAGAACATCAACTTCGCGGTAACGAGCCTGGAATTCTGCACCACGGTTCGTCGCAATCGAGTTGATGAAGTCGTTCGTGAATTCTTCACTTGAGACATACCGCACGCGAACACCCACATACATCTCTTGCGTGTAATCACCGATCGCGTGCAACAGGTGCGTTTTACCCAAACCCGAGTCGCCATAAACAAACAAGGGGTTGTATGCCTTTGCCGGAGCTTCAGCAACGGCAACAGCCGCAGCGTGCGCAAAACGGTTCGATTGACCAATGACAAACCGGTCGAAGGTGTACTTCTTATTCAGTCGTGAATCGTAATTTGCATCAGCTGGACGCGGGGAGAATTTCGAAACGTTTGTCGGGATCGCTGACGTTGGCAAACGTTCTTCAGTAAATGTGTTTCGGCCACCAACCTCGGCCACCTCGGTCACATTCGGCTGTTGCGTTTGCGGCATTGGCGTGTTGTAGCCGGCGGAGTTGATAATTTCTTCATTCACAATTGCGCGGTACGACGTGACAGTTTGCCCGTGTTGCGCAATCGCTTCCATGATCGGAATCCGCAGTGTCTTATCGATCTGCGCTTTCGTGAACTCGTTCGGCACCTCGAGATACAGCGTCTCGCCGTTCATAATCCCGGTCGGAACCGCGAGTCGCAGGAAACCAATTTGTGCCGGCGTTACGCGCTCGTCTGCCTCAAGCGCGAGTACAACGAGATTCCAAAGGGGAAGCTCTGGTGCGGATGTCGTCATGGTGCTCTCGATTATTGGCTACCTCGAGCGCCCTGCGCCCCCGTGCCCCTGTGGATAACTATTCATGCAACGCTAGTTTGCTGACGGCCCAAGAGCAACCTCAACTTGAGGTTTTCTGTCAATCCACGTAGTATTAACCGGTTGAGTTATGTCTCAATGACTTCGGCGTGTCTGAAGAGCTTCACTTCAGCCATTTCGCCGTCCACATTCATCCGCTGACAAACATTCCTGTTGCCAGCGCGACTTCTTCGGAGTTAACCATGAGCAAGCGCACGTTCCAGCCCAACAACCGCCGCCGCGCTAAGAAGCACGGCTTCCGCCTTCGTATGCGCACCCGCGCCGGCCGTTCAATTCTTGCAGCGCGCCGCTCGAAGGGTCGCACCAAGCTCTCGGCATAACCAGTGCTGTCGCGCACACATCGCATCACCAGCGGTGATGACTATCGACGCGTTGTGCGTCGCGGTGTGAAATGCGCGGGCCCACGGCTCGTAACGTCAATCATCGACACCGGTGAGGATGTTCCGAGCCGTTTCGGCTTTATCCTCAGCAAGAAGGTTGGCAATGCCGTGATTCGAAACCGAGTGCGTCGGCGACTCAAAGCAATCTGTGCTGCATCGCTCACCTCGGTACCGGCTGGGCTCGAAGTTGTTGTTCGGGTGCTGCCCGATGCATCCGATGCATCCTTCTCGCAACTCGAATCCGATCTACATCGATGCTTTAAAACGCAGGTCAAGGCATAAAATGGGCGATCTTCCGGCGTACTCACGCGGCACAGCAAGTCTGCTTGTGCCAAAGCTTGACGCGCGCGCCATCGCTTCATACATCGTCCTTGCGCCGCGCAATGCGGTGCTGGCATTGCTTGACGGATACCGCGCAGTCATTTCGCCCATCTACGGCGATGTGTGCCGTCACTACCCCAGCTGCTCGGCGTATGCCGTCGGATCGGTACAGCAACGAGGTGCCATTATCGGGTCGGCCCTAGCCGCATGGCGTATTGTGCGATGCAACCCCTTGAGTGCCGGCGGCGTTGATGACGTACGTGCCAAAGAGAACTTTCAATACGATCTGACCCGCCGGGGCTATGTAGTTCCCGCGCCCCACCGAAAGGACTGACGCGTGCTTAGTGCTTCTGTGCGTCAAGTGCTCGCCACCGCGACAACGACCGCACCCGCAGATTCGCCAGGGTTCTTCCTGACGATTCTCGGTTATATCTTCTGGCCGCTGCGCTTTGCTGTTGAGTCAGTTCTGGTCGGATGGCACTGGTTGCTGACCAAGCTGGGAATGCCCACCGACGGTGGCTGGACCTGGATCGCATCGATCGTAGGGCTTGTCATTGTCGTTCGTATGATCGTCTTCCCGCTGTTTGTGAAGCAGATTAAATCGAGCCGCAAGATGATGGAAATTGCGCCCGATCTGAAAAAGGTGCAAGACAAATACCGCGGCAAGAAAGACCAAATGTCGCGCGAGGCCATGAGCCGCGAAACGATGGATCTGTACAAGAAGCACGGCACGACACCGATGTCGAGCTGCTTCCCAATGCTCATCCAGATGCCAATCTTCCTGTCGCTGTTCTACACGTTGCTTGACATCACCAAGTGGCACAACCAAGGCACCGGTGGCATCACCTCGTTCGCGAACATCCTCACCCCGCAGCTGGTGAACTCCTTCTACGACGCGAAGATTTTCGGTGTCGTTTCACTGCACGAGACACTGACGAACGCTTGGCAGACTCGCCCTGACGGCTGGCAGCTCACAACCGTTGTGCTCGCGATCCTCGTTGTTTTGATGATCGCATCGCAGTTCTTCACACAGCTGCAGATCATCTCGAAGAACATGTCGCCCGAGGCAAAGACCGGCCAGGCGTACCAAATGCAGCGCATCATGCTGTGGGTACTCCCCTTCGGTTTCGTCTTCTCGGGTCTGTTCTTCCCGCTCGGTGTTGTTATCTACTGGTTCACGTCGAACCTGTGGACCATGGGTCAGCAGTTCTACACGCTGCGCGAAATGCCAACACCTGGATCGGATGCTTGGAAGAAGCGCGAAGAGCGCCTCGCGAAAAAGGGCAAGGCGATCAACAAAGAAGGCAAGATCGTATCGCTCACCGAGTATGAGGCCGAGCAGCAACGTCTGCTGGAAGAGGCTGAGCAAGCCCGCGCTGCCGCACCGAAGCGCCAGCAGCCCAAGAGCAAGAAGCGCGCGAAGAAAGACAAAGACGGGGACAACAAATGAGTGAAACCGCTGGCTCGCAAGAAGTCGACCTCGATCAGCACACCGAAGTTGCCGCCGATTATGTTGAGGGGCTGCTCGACATCGCTGGAATCGATGGCGACCTGACGCTCGACGTCAACCGTGGCCGCCCGTTCGTTTCGGTTGAATCGGATGGTTCCGGCTTCGGAAAACTCGCCGAACCAAACGTTGTGCAGGCGCTGCAAGACCTCACACGTCTGCACGTACAGAACGTGACCGGTGAGTTCTCACGCGTCATCCTTGACATTGGTGGCTCGCGTGACCAGCGCCGCGTGCAGCTTGGGCGGATGCTCGACCAAGCCGTTGCGCAGCTTGAGGGCGGCGCGACAACCGCTTCCCTGCCGGCCATGTCGTCGTACGAGCGCAAGCTTGTGCACGATCTCGCACTCGAGCGCGGCCTCCACTCGGAGTCGTACGGTGACGGCTCAGACCGTCACCCAGTGATTTCTCGCGCGTCCTAGCGTTTCTTTAGCGGATGTTTCACGTGAAACATCCGCCCGGTCCCTGAGCGGGGTGACGGCTAAGCCGACGCGAAGTCGCTTGTACTGAGCGCGCGCAAGCGAGTCGAAGTGAAACGCCGTTGCGCCAACCCACCGGTGCGTTTCGACTGCGCCGCTGACGCGGCTCCGATCAACGAACGAAAATGTTTCACGTGAAACACTCGCCTCCCTCCCGTTCGTTGAGCGGAGTTCGCGAAGCGAACGAAGGGCCCCGCGGAGTGCAAGCCGCTCCCTGAGCGAGCGAAGCGAGACGAAGGGCGGCGACCCACAGCCGATGTCTGACGTCACTCGTATGCTCGGCGCATGCCTCACGTATATATGCTCAAGTGTTCAGACGGAACGCTGTACACCGGCAGTACGGTCGATCTAGCATCCCGTATTGTTCAGCACAGCGAAGGCATGGCTGCGAATTACACTCGCAAGCGTCTTCCCGTTGAGCTGTTTTGGAGCATGGAAGTGGACCGCATCGACGAAGCGTTCTTTTGGGAGAAGCGGATTCAGGGCTGGACTCATGCGAAGAAGCTGACTTTCGCTGAAGGTGGGCTTGACGCGGTTCTTGGATGGAGCGCTAGTCACCGCGCACCTCGATGAGTGTTTCACGTGAAACATCCGTGACTTCGGGGCCCTTCGTCTCGCTGCGCTCGCTCAGGGACCAAGATGCAGGCCGCTCCCTGAGCGAGGCGCAGCCAAGTCGAAGTGAAGGGCGGCGACCCCGTGTAGAACCGCTCCTTAGCGAACTACCGCGCGGAACACACGGGTCGTGTCTTCAATGACATCAACACCGAGCTCTTCGATCCGGATATTGCTGAGCGCAAACTTCTTGATCTGCTTTTGCGCAGCATCCGCTTCTGCGTCAACATTGCGCCCCTTCAAGAAGATGAGTTCTCCGCCGTCACGTACGAGCGGTGCGGTGACGGGGATGAGTGTCTTGAGTGCGCTGACAGCACGAGCCGTGACCTGATCGAACGAGAACAGCGGACGCACATCTTCGGCTCGTGAGCGCACAACGATGACGTTTTCGAGTCCAAGCGCCTCGACTTGTTCGTTGAGCCAGGTGACGCGGCGGTCCATGGGTTCTATAAGCGTCCACGTGACGTCTGGGCGGGCGATTGCGAGCACAATACCCGGGAGCCCGCCCCCTGAGCCAATGTCTGCCACGGAGCCGTTGAAGAGCGGTGCGGCAAGAACGCTATTGAGCACGTGCCGACTCCACAAGCGTGGCGGTTCAAGTGGGCCGATGAGGCCACGCTCTTCGCCGTGCTCAGCGAGCGCGGTCGTGAACTGCCGCGCGAGTTCGATGCGGTCGCCGAACAACGTTGCTGCAGCAGTGGGCTCGGCCTCAACTTCACTTGTCACCCCTTTAGTGTTTCACAAAGGGTCCTGGTTCCTGATGAAACGGATGTTTCACGTGAAACGGTTTTTTGGGGGGTGACCGTTCTGCTCGGGTCCGCCGCCCTTCGTCTCCCTCGCTGCGCTCGCTCGCTCAGGGACCGGCTTGTGTTTTGCAGAAAGTTTGGTCCCTGAGCGAGCGCAGCGAGACGAAGGGCCCCGAGGAAACGGATGTTTCACGTGAAACGGTTTTTTTGGGGGGGGTGACCGTTCTGCTCGGGTTCGCGGCCCTTCGTCTCCCTCGCTTCGCTCCCTCGCTCAGGGACCGGCTCATGCTGTGCGAAAGCGTTTTGGGCCCCCGAGGAACGAATGTTTCACGTGAAACGGGTTGTGGTGGTTGCGTGTTTTGCTCGGGTTCGCGGCCCTTCGTCTCGCTCGCTCAGGGACCGGCTTGTGTTTTGCAGAAAGTTTGGTCCCTGAGCGAGCGCAGCGAGACGAAGGGCCCCGAGGAAACGGATGTTTCACGTGAAACGGTTTTTTGGGGGGGTGACCGTTTTGCCCGGGTTCCCCGCCCTTCGTCTCCCTCGCTGCGCTCGCTCGCTCAGGGACCGGCTCATGCTGTGCGAAGCGTTTTGGGCCCCCGAAGGCACGGATGGATGTTTCACGTGAAACATTTGACGCCGAGAGCGAGCGTCGGTGAACGCGGATAGACTCGACGAGTGACGAATAGCGTGGATCAATCCCCTCTCGGCCAGCACATCGCCGAGCTGCAGCGCCGACGCCGCGCGATTACAGACGTCACCTTCGATTTCCAGGGCCCCACACGCATCTTCACCGTCTCAAACCAAAAGGGCGGCGTTGGAAAGACAACGACGGCGGTCAACCTCGCTGTCGCCTTCGCAACGATTGGTGCTCGCGTTCTTGTGGTCGACCTTGACCCACAAGGAAACGCCTCAACAGCACTCGGTATACCCCACTCAGCAGACGTTGCGAGTGTGTACGACGTTCTCGTCGACGAGTTCGAACTCGAAGAAGTTGTACAGCAGAGTCCAGAGCACGAAAACCTGGCGTGTGCCCCAAGTACGATCAACCTGGCTGGCGCCGAGATCGAGCTGGTTTCGCTTGTTGCTCGTGAGCAGCGACTCAAGGTTGCGCTCGAAACGTACTTGGCGAAGCATCCGACCGACATCGTCATCATTGACTGCCCGCCATCGCTTGGCCTCTTGACAATCAACGCGATGACGGCCGCAAAAGAGGTCATCATCCCTATTCAGGCCGAGTATTACGCGCTTGAAGGCCTCTCGCAGTTGCTTGGCAGTATTCAACTCATCCAAAAGCATCTCAATCCCACACTCGACGTTTCGACGATTCTGTTGACGATGTACGACTCGCGCACAAAACTTGCGCAGCAGGTCGCTGACGAAGTGCGCAAGCACTTTGGTGAGCAAACACTCCAAACGGTGATTCCTCGTTCAGTGCGCCTGTCTGAGGCGCCGAGCTTCGGGCAGACGATTCTTTCTTACGACAGCACTTCGATCGGTGCTGTCTCTTACACCGAGGCCGCGATTGAAATCGCTCGCCGCGGTAACGTGACCCAAAAGGAGCAAACGGATGGCTAAACGCACCGGCCTCGGACGCGGAATCGGCGCGCTCATTCCACAGACGGCAACGGGGGAGGGTGAGGTTCCGGCCGCACGCCCCGTTGATGTGTTCTTTCCGGGCGCCACGATTGAGGTTGTTGACGACACACCAGACCTTGTCGCAGTGCCGGGCACGCGACTGATTGCAGTCAATCCGCGAGAGCTTGTTCCAAACCCGCGTCAACCGCGTAGTGTTTTTGATCCGGAAGACCTCGCTGAACTCGTGCACAGTGTGCGTGAGTTCGGTGTATTGCAGCCGATCGTGGTGCGGGAGGTTGCCGACGGTTATGAGCTCATCATGGGTGAGCGTCGTACACGGGCGTCAATTGAAGCTGGCCTGGAGTCGATCCCGGCGATTGTTCGCGACACAACCGATGACAACCTCCTGCGCGATGCGCTGCTTGAAAACCTGCACCGCTCGCAGCTGAATGCGCTGGAAGAGGCGTCCGCATACCAACAGTTGCTCGAAGACTTCGGTATCACACAAGAGCAACTTGCGCAGAAAATTGGCAGGTCACGGCCACAAATCAGTAACATGATTCGGTTGTTGAAGTTGCCGGTTGCCGTGCAACAGCGGGTGGCAGCTGGCGTTTTGAGTGCCGGTCATGCGCGCGCCCTGGTGAGTATTGTCGACCCGAAGCAGGTGCAAAAGCTCGCCGACCGTATCGTCAACGAAGAGCTTTCGGTGCGGGCTACCGAAGAGGCGGCACGTCGTATCAATGGTGAGGCTCCAGCATCGGCCGCGAAAACGGCGAAGCCGAAGGCGGGCGCTCGTCGGGCGTTTCTGGATGAGGCTGCCGACAAGCTTGGCGACCGGCTCGACACGCGTGTTCGCATCACGCTTGGTGCAAAAAAAGGCCAGGTCAGCATTGAATTTGCAACCATCGCAGACCTCAACCGTATTCTTGACGAGCTCGGCGTTGAGGGCGTCGGACACTAGCCGGTCGGCAGAACCGATGGAATACGAGATTGTTCGGCGCGCGAGCCTTGAGGTTTTGCGCGCCGAAGCATCCGATGAACGCAGCGTCGTTGTTGACGAGCGGTTACGTCACGGCGAGGATCCGTGGGAGTTCATGCAAGAGATTCCGACGATCGACGAACTCGTCATGTGGCTTTTGCGCCACGACTGGATTGTCGACCACGGTGGCATAAAGCTCGACGCTGATGGCGAGCAACAATTGCTTCGCGCCATCAGCGCCGCTTATCCACAATTGGAAGAGGCTGCGCGCCCCTACCTCAAGTAGAGGTTTACTTCAGGTAGCCAGCGAGAGCCTTCTCGAAAGCCTGTTTCGGCTGTGCACCGATGATGGTTTCAACAACTTCGCCGCCAACGAAAACTTTCAGCGCCGGAATCGACGTGATGCGGTAGTCCATCGCAAGGTTCGGGTTCTCGTCAACGTTGAGTTTGGCAATCTTGAGCTTGGGGTAGTCGACCGCGAGTTCGTCAAGAACGGGTGCGATCATGCGGCACGGGCCACACCATTCGGCCCAAAAGTCGACGAGGACGGGGCCCTCGGCTTCGAGAACGTCGGCTTTGAAAGTTTCTTCGGTGGTCTTTGTCACTTTCGACATGTTTGCTCCTTTGATTTCAGCTTATGCATCGCCGAGAGCGGCGAGGTAGTGTTCTGCGTCGAGTGCGGCGATCGTGCCGGACCCAGCTGCGGTGATTGCTTGGCGGTATGTCGGGTCGATGACGTCGCCTGCGGCGAAGACACCGGCAACGGATGTTTTCGACGAGCGACCCTGCACGGCGATCGTGCCTTCGTCGGTCAGATCGAGTTTGCCGTGCACCAGGTGTGTGCGGGGGTCATTACCGACGGCAACAAAAACCCCGGTCAGGGGCAGGTTTGAGGTGGACCCGTCGACCGTGCTCTTGAGCACGATGCCCGTGACGGCGCTGTCGCCTTCGATAGACTCGACAGCCGAGTTCCAGATGAACTCGATCTTGTCGTTTGCGAACGCACGCTCTTGCATGATCTTCGAGGCGCGCAGTTCGTCGCGACGGTGAATGACGTAAACCTTCGAGGCGAACTTCGTCAGGAAGGTTGCTTCTTCCATGGCCGAGTCGCCACCGCCAATGACGGCGATTTCTTGATCGCGGAAGAAGAAGCCGTCACACGTGGCGCACCATGAGACACCGTAACCGGAGAGTTTCTCTTCACCCGCAACACCGAGTTTGCGGTAAGCCGACCCGGTGGCATAGATGAGGGCACGGCTTTCGACGACAGAACCATCGCCGAGCGTGACCTTTTTGGTTTCGCCGGCGAGGTCGAGCTCTGTGGCATCCGAATAGGAGATCTCAGCACCGAACTTCTCGGCCTGCTGCTGCATGAGGGTCATGAGGTCGGGGCCCTGCACACCGTCGGGGAAGCCAGGGAAGTTTTCTACCTCAGTCGTGTTCATCAGTTCGCCACCCACTTCAACTGAGCTTGCGATGACGAGCGGGTTCAACTGCGCGCGGGCAGCATAAATCGCGGCCGTAAGTCCCGCCGGGCCAGAACCGATGATGATGACGTCGCGCACGTTGCTACTCCAAGGTTGATAGTTTTTGCTTCAAAGGCCTCAACCAATCGTAGCCGTGCGGTATTCCCGCCGGTCGCGCGCTGCCCTCACTGTGTGCAGGTGCTTACCGGAAGAGACATGAGCGGATGCTACGCCCGCCGCAGCCCCGGAATCATCTTCAGGGCAGTCTGCAGTTCGGGTGCGCGCAAGACGAAGAGTCCGAGCACGTAAACGATGAGGGTTGCCACGCCAATGATGCCCGCGCCAACGATTGCGAGCACAGCGTTTGAGGTCGTCCACCCGCCGGTACCGCCGAGCAATTGGTAAACACCCCAGCCGGCGATCGCTGCCGGAACGCCGGCGATGACGAATCGTGCGAGCGACGCCATCCACGAGGGGGTGTTGAGCGATCCAATCTTGCGACGCAGCAAGAAGACGGCAATCACGGCTTGGATGATGCTCGCGATTGATTGGCCGAGGGCGATTGCTGCCGCGAGGTATTGCACGTCGAGGTGGCCGGCATTGACGAGCCATGCCGCAGCAAACGTCAGCACGAGCGTGATTCCCAGTTGCACGAGTGTGAAAAACAGTGGTGTTTTTGTGTCGTCGTATGCGTAGAACGTGCGCTGGATGATGAACATCACAGCCATCGGGACAAGTGCCGTCAGGTAGCACGCAAGCACAATCGCGGCGCGCTGGGCTTCATCGGCGCTTGAGGTGAAGATTCGCGTAGCCGGCACGATCGCGGCAGCCAGTACCGCGAGGGCTCCGACGATCAAAATGCCGACCGTGCGCACACACGCGGCGATGTCGGCGACAACGAGGTCGGTGCGCTTTTCGCTTGCGGCATCCGATATCCGGGTGAAGTACGGGGTACCGATCGAAATCACAATGATCGAATACGGCAGCAGATAGATCAGCCACGCGTAGCCGAGGACAGCAACGGATGGGTAGGGACCCGACGCCCACATGGCGATTCGAGTCTGAATGGTGCTGACGATGACTCCGGCGATGGCCATGATGATGGTCAGACTTGCGAGGCGCCCCATGTGGCCAAGGCCCGCGCCGCGCCACTTGAAGTCGAGCCGCAAGTGCAAGCCGGTGCGTTTCCAAAACAACAGCAGCGTGACGAATTGGATGATGATTGCGCTCGTTGCGACGGCACCGAGCGTGTAGGTCATCGGGGTCGTCCAGTCGGCGACGGCCGGGTGTGGCCCACCCCAGATAAGCAAGATAACAACGAATCCGGCGATCGAGACAACGTTATTCATGATCGGTGCCCACGCGAATGGTCCGTAGATACCGCGCGCGTTGAGCGTTTCGCCGACGATCGCGAACATGCCGTAGAAGAACACTTGGGGCAGTGACCAGTACGCGAATGTTGTTGCCAGCGCGAGGGTTGCGCCGTCTGCGTCGGCCGAAATACGTACAAGCCATGGCGCGAGCGCCATTGCCAACAGTGTGATTGCGATCAGCAGCGTGCCTGCCAGGGTGAAGAGCTTCGAAATGAACTGCTCACCGTTGTCGGCTTGCTTAGACGCTTTCACAATTTGCGGCACGATGACCGCCGTCAGCACACCGACCGAAATGATGTGGAATATGTTCTGCGGCACGATGTTGGCAACCGCGAAAGCGTCGGCTGCACCGAGCGCGCCGATAACTGAAACAAGCACCATCGCTCGGATGAGGCCCGTGACGCGTGATGTCATCGTGCCGAGGGCGATTTTGGCGCTCGAGGCACCGATACTCGGGGTCTTGCTGGTGTCGGATGCTTCAGGTTCGCTCATGCTGGGGCATCCGATTCTTCTGCTGGTGCTGCTGTTTTGTCTGATTCTTGCGCTTCGGGCCGTTCGGAGTCGACACTGTCGTCGGTGCCCGTGCGTTTTTTGCGCCGAATTGTGCGGATGACACCGATCACCAGCAGCAGCGCGATGAGTGCGCTAAAGGTGATGAGTCCAACCGATTCCCACTGGGCATGCACGTTGACGGGGACGTGGGCCGCCGAACCGATGGGCGAACCGGTCGGAGTTTCCAGCTGCATCGAAATTGAAGTCTTGGCCGAAGTCACGCGCGCTTCAATGGGGACTTTCACGATGGTGCTTGAGTGCGGTGGTACCACGGTTGAAACAAACGGATCAACGCTGAGCTTGATGTCTTCAGGCGTTGTGACGAGGTTGACGTTTACTGCGTAAGGCAGGCTGTTTCGCAGGGTCACGGGCAGGTCGATCTTGCGGCTGATCTGCTGCACGGCCGGTGGCGCGTCGATTGCGACGGCGCCGAGCATTTCTTGAACGTGTTCTGCATGAGCCATGAGGGCCGCGGTCAGTTCGTCGCCTGGTGCGTAGCGGCCGGTCGCGAGCGTTTGCAGAGCGCGAGCCTGTTCGGTGCCGGTCAGCAGCTCGGGGAGTTGCAGGGTTTGCGCAAGCGTTTCAAGGGCGGGGGCCTGCGCGAAGACGGTGTTGACTGCACCGGCGAGTTCTTCGTTGGGCTCGGCTGTCGTGTTGACCGCGGTTTGCGGGAGGGTTCGCAACGTGGCGAGGGGTGCCGGTTGCGTTGTCGCAGTGATCGTTTCGAGCACGGCGCGTAGTGCTGCCGCGTGTGGGTGTGCATCACGGTCAAGTGCGATGAGCGCGTGTGGGGGCACCAATTGGGCTTCTTGCGTTTCGCTCATAGGCACCGAGGCGGCCAAGAGCGCCGCCAAGTGCGTAAGCGTTAGCGCCCGAGACTGCTCGTCAGTATCGGTTGCGGCGCTCGTTGCCAAGCGCGAGAGCTCACTGTCGATGATGAGGGCGGCTGCTGCGCCAACGGTTGCGGGAGCATCCGTCACGGGTTCGGTGAGTGCATCGGATGCCACGAGCGAAACCGCGTTCGAGTCGAACCCGGCAATCGCTTCCAGCTCGCTCGCGGCCGCATCCGCACGGGGCCAGAAGACGCCCGGAGTCGCACCGGTTACGGTCAGTAGCGTTTCGGTTTCGAAGAATGCGGGGTCGTCGGGCGCATCTTCTGTGCCGGAGCCGATGCCCTCAACAAAGCCTGCGAGACTCGATGGCACGAGGGGTTCAGGCAATCCGGCGGCGGCTTGACTGGCAATGTCGGCGTCAGCGAATTGCAACGCGAAGCGTTCCGCGATGGTTTGGGCGAGGGTTGCGAGCCACGCTTTCGATTCGGCTGTGCCGCGCAGGGTGATCGCGGCCCCAATTGCGGGGTCGATCGCGAGCACAACGGCGGGTGTTTCTGGATTTGTGGGGGTGAGCCCAGCAAGCGCTGTGGTGATTTCGCCCAGGTGACCGGTGGTCGCAGCCGTGATTTCGTTCGCCGTCAGAATGCCAGACTGCTCGGATGACGCCAGAACCGGAACCACAACCGTCGCGAACGGCTTTTGGCTGGTCAGATCAGAAATCACGAGCGTCGTTTGGGTAACGCGGAGCGATTCACCAGCCTCATCGAAGAGCGAAACACGCAGCGGGTACACACCGGGGGCCAACGTCTTGGGGTCAGCACTTTGGATTTCGCCGGTCGCACCGACGTCACCGTCAGGTGTTTCAGTACTTTCAGTTGGCGCCACGAGCACTGAGGCAGGCACGTGCATTTCCCAGTTCGTCGAGGTTGCCGCGGCGAGGGCGGGGGCCGCGGCATCCGCAAGCAACCGCAAGTTTCCTGCCTCGGCCTCACCGCCTAACCATGCAGCGACGTGCGAACGATCAGACAGCGCGTCACCAATTTCGACTCGGGCAGTCGCTGAAACGGAACTGCCAGGGTTGTCGAACACCAGTTGCAGGGCGAGATCATCACCGGTTTGCAGTGTGCCCGGGGTGCGCGACGTGGCATCCGTCTGTCCCGCGGCGACCACGACGAAACCGTCAGCCTCGGGCTCAGTCGTTGAAGCGGTCGCTGCCGTCAGCGGCGCGAGGGCGATTGCGGCGGCGGTCAGTATCGTGGCCGCCCATCGCGCGATGCGTTTGGGGCGTGGCGAGGACTGAGACATAGGGATCGGTTGCGGATGTCTCGGCGAGACCAGACCGCTGTGGCGATTCTATGGCGCGCCGGCCACACCGCCGCTGTGAAGCGCCGGAATACTTCGCGGTCGGGGGCGTTGTAGGAGGTATGCAAGCTTTTGGATTCCTCTCTTTTGGTCACTACGGCAATGTGCCGGGATCGACCACGCCAACTGCGGCGGCAATGCTGAAGCAGACGATTGAGTTGGCGCAGGGCGCCGACGAGATCGGGGTGAACGGTGCGTATGTGCGCGTGCATCACTTTGCGCGTCAGGCCGCATCGCCCATGCCGTTGCTTTCAGCGATGGCCGCAACGACAAAAAACATCGAGGTCGGTACGGGCGTCATTGACATGCGCTACGAAAACCCGTTGTATTTCGCCGAAGAGGCCGCCGCCCTTGACCTCATCGCTGATGGGCGCATTGCGCTTGGCGTGAGTCGTGGGTCACCCGAGACGGTTGTGCGCGGGTATGAAACGTTCGGCTACGACACCGCCGAAGATCCGCGTGGTGCTGACCTCGCGCGCGAAAAGTTCGATCTGTTCTTGCGCGCGATCGACGGTGAACGTCTCGCAGCGGGAGACCCGCAGATGGTCGGTCCTGGGCAGAAGCTGCCGATCGAACCGCGCTCGCAGCGATTGCGTAGTCGGATTTGGTGGGGTTCGGGCACACGCGAAACCGCTGTTGACACGGGTCGTCGCGGGCTCAACCTCATGAGTTCAACGCTGCTCACCGAAGCAACCGGCGCGGCATTCTCAGATTTGCAAGCCGAACAGATTCAGCTGTATCGCGAGGCGTATCACGGCGCCGGCCACACCGGTGCGCCGCGCGTTTCGGTTTCGCGTTCGGTGTTTCCGCTCGTGTCGGCGCAGGATCGGGCCTATTTCGGGATGCGTGGGTCTGATGCATCCGATCAGATCGGTGTTATCGATGGCTTCCGTTCAACGTTCGGTAAGACGTACGCGGCCGAGCCCGATGTGCTGATCGAACAGTTGAAGGCGGATGCCGCCGTGATGTCTGCCGACACCCTCATGCTGACGATCCCGAACCAGTTGGGTGTTGACTACAACTTGCACGTGCTGCAGGCGTTCGCCGAACACGTCGCGCCCGCCCTGGGCTGGAAGCCTAACACTGAGGGCCCAGTCGAGGGGTACCCAATTTCACGTTGACCCATACAGTTCCCCCGCTGCCATACAGAACCTCGCCGAGAAGCCGTATTGCGGCGGGGAAACTGCGCGGCTCAACGGCATGAGGCACCAATCGGTGAAGTGACGGCTTCCCAGACACGCTCGGGGCATATGTTCTCAGCCCGTTCACAGGGTGCTACCGTTTTTGGAACGGTAACGATGCAGTTGCCCCTGTTTCGAAAGGAAAACCATCATGGAATGGTTGTTGGGACTCGTTGGTGGCGCACTTGGTGGCGCCGGCGGCGGTAAAGCAGTAAAAGATAACCCACTGGGTATCGGTGCAAACGCTGCTCTCGGTGCCGTCGGTGGCCTCGGTACGGCTGGAATCATCCAGATGATCGCGGGTGCGGCAGAAACATTCAACATTGCGGCCGTCGCGGGTAACCTCGTCGGCGGTGGCGTTGGTGGTGCCGTCATTTCGGCGGTCGTTGGTTTCATCGTCAAAGCAGTAAGCAAGAAGTAGTCTTTACATTTCTTGCACGAAGGGCCGGTCATTGACCGGCCCTTCGTTGTTTTCGCAGATGTCGCAGCATCCGCCCGCTTTGCGCGCGTTACACCTTCGCGCGCTTGCGCATCCGAGCGATGAGCCAGATGATCAGGCCCGCAACGCCCACCCAGAAGGCTCCGATGAGCGCAGGCAGGAACGCTGAGTTGATCCCCGCGGTCGAGTCGGCGAGTGTGCCGGCTCCTTCGTAGACCTGCGTGTTGCCATCTGCGAGCGTGTTTGCCCCATTGAACAGCCGCAGTGTGCCATCCGACAGTGCCCCGGCGCCGTCGTCAATGGTTACCGCACCGCTGCTGAGCTTCTGCACACCTGCGTTGAGGTCAGATGTGCCAGCCTTGAGCGTTGCGGCACCTTCCGAGAGCTGTGTTGCTCCGTCATGGATACGGGCCGCACCCTCGTCGAGCGTGACAAGGCCTGCTTGCAGCGTGCCTGCGCCGTCAGCAAGCTGCTGTGTGCCAGCGGAGAGCTGCGCGGTGCCGTTCGACAGTGTGCCCGCCCCAGCGTTGATCTGGCTAGCACCATCGGCGATCTGCTGCGTTCCGCCGGCGAGCTGTGACGCACCGCCCGCGAGCGTCGGTGTGTTCTTGGCGAGTTCGGACGTACCGCCAGCAACTTGTGCGGCACCGTCAGCGATGGTTTGTGCGCCTGCGGCGAGGGCCGGGGTGTTTTGGGCAAGCGTTGACGCACCGTCGACGAGCTGGCCGACACCGGCGCTGAGGTTCGTTGCACCCGTGAGGAGTTGATCTGCTCCACCGGCAACGCTCGCGGCACCCGGGGTAATTTGGCCCGCAAGGGCTGCCGCGATTTGCCCTGCGCCAGGTTCGATCTGACCGAGGCCGTACGCTAGGTTTCCGGCGCCAGCGGCGAGGTCGGATGCGCCGGCGTTGATACCGTTCGCGAGCGCCTGAAGCGTACCGAGCTGTTCGACCGTCAGCGGGTCAGTCGCGTTCAGTGACGAGACCAGCTGCGCGAGCGCCGCAGTCGAGCCAGTGAGTCCTTCAAGGTTGCCGGAGAGGCTCTGTGCTCCTGGGAGAAGTTGATTGGTGAGTGTTGCGGCAATATTGCCGGCTCCAGGTGTGATCTGGTTCAGACCGCTAGCAACTTGGTCTGCGCCAGCCTTGAGGCCTGCTGCACCTTGCTTCAGGTTCGCAGCCCCAGGGGCAAGCGAGCCGCTGAGTCCCTGGCTGAGCTGCCGTACCCCGGCGTCAACCTGAGCAGCGCCGTCGCTGAGCTGTGCGGCTCCAGGTGCCAGCTTCTGTGCACCATCGTTGAGCTGTTGTACACCGGCGTCGACTTTGGCGGCACCATCGCTCACCTGTGCGGCGCCGGAAGCAGCGGTTGCGGCACCCGAAGCCAGAGTGCCGGTGCCGTTGTGCAGCGTGTTTGCGCCGGCGGCAATCTCACTGGCACCCGAGTTTGCCGTGAGGAGACCGTCGTGCAATTGCGATGCACCATCAACGAGTCGCGCACTCCCGTCGGTGAGCGTTCCGGTGCCGTCTGCCAGTTGCTTCGCGCCGGAGGCGAGTGTTCCGGTGCCTGCTGCGACCTTCTTCGAGCCATCCGCTGCCGTACCCAAGCCGTCTTTGAGCTGGGTGGTGCCGCCGAAGAGTGTTGCGGCGCCCTCTTTCAAATCGCCAGCACCCGAGCTGAGCTGAGTCGCACCATCATTTGTCAGCGACGTGCCGTCGTGTAGCTGTGCGGCGCCGTCTGCGACCTTGCTGTTTGTGAAGTAGAACAGACCGGTCATGGCAGCGAGCAAAAGTGCCAGCACGCCAATCGAAATCTTCGAGCCGAGCCCGCGGCTGCGCGCGTGCGTGTTTTCACTCATCGTTGAGTTTCTCCTTTGTGGCGCCGAAATCGGCGAACGGCGTTGTTGGCTGCGCTACAAATGGCGCAGTCCCCTGGTCGATTTTGGGGTGCCGGTTCATGGCGACGAAAGCGGCAGGTGCCAGTGCACGAAAAGCGAACACCTCGAGCCTGTTGCTTTGTGGATCTTCCACAAATATCTCTGTAAGGTCACGACGAGTTCACACAAGCGGATGTTGCAGCAGCCGCCCCGCACGGCAGCGGGCACAGCGAGGCAAAAGTGTGACGGCCAACCCCGGAGCGCTCGAAACGTGAGAACCCGAATCAGCACGTGTCTTGGCGCGGGGTTGGCCGTCAGTCAGGGGGCCGAGGGCTATCCCTCAGTTTCGGTGGGCGTCACAGACGGCTCGGGCGCGACGGACGGCTCGGGTGTGACGGACGGCTCGGGGGTCACGGATGCCTCGGGAACCGGCGTCGCGGTTGGCTCCGGCCCCGAAGACGATCCGGTCTCGGGCGAAGCAGGCAGCCCGAGCGCGGGAGCCCGCACGAATGGCGGCTGTGCGGGTTGTGGGTGCGCCGGCCGCGCGATGTCGTCTTCCCACGAGAGATCCTCAGATTCGAGCAGTGGGTAGACATTCCAAAGCTGCACACCCTGTTCGTTCAGCAGCGGTGAGAGATATGACCCATTCCACGGGTTGTAGCTTGAGAATTCTTCCCACACGTTTGGTCCAAGAAAGTTGACGGGTTCGCCGTCGCTGGTGAACAGCTGGAAGATCTCGATTGGGTTGCCATCAGCGTCGTAGGCAAAGAGGTTGTTGACCCGGTCACCGTTGAAGAAGAGTCCGGGGAATGCCTCATCTCGTGGCACATCAATTGAGGGGTGCGACTGCAATTGGTTGATGACCCAGGTGCCGCCGACCAGCATCATCAAAATCGCGATAATGCTCGAGATCGTGCGCACGATACGCAACCAGGCGTGCGGCAGCCACTTTTCACGCCCCCACTGCACGCTCATGACGCCGAGCACGATCAGTGTCACCCAGCCGAAAAAGCTTGACGGCAACGCAAACATGCCGGGGGCATTCCCGAAGATGAACGCGGCCAGCAGCCATATTGACCACCCGCGCAGCACCCACCACACCGGACGCAGCACAGGAAGAAAGTCGAGCAACCATGCCCCAAAGGCGTTGCCGCGCATCTTGTTAGCAACCGAGTTGCCGAGGGCTGCTGCACGCTGTCGCAACGAAGTGCGTGCCGTATCGGATGCCGCAACCCGCGCCCCAAGACCGGCGGCTTGGCGCAGTTCGTCTGCGTACGCAATCGGGTCACCGAGGGCGAAGGAATCCGCAGCAGACGTGCCGAGCTGCGCCGCAGCATCCGCCGCCTGATCGGCCAAATCGCCAATCAGCCCGTCGGTGAGGTCATCAATATCGTCGGAGGAAAGGTCGTCGAGGTGCGCGCGCACCGCGGCAGCAAACTTTTCGATCCGTTCGTAATCAGCGCTACTGAGCGAGGTGATGTCATTCATGATTGTGCTCCGTTCGTGCGCTGTGTTTGGGTTTTGGGTGAGGTCGGCGGCGCTGGCGGCGTCTCGGTTGCGCGCAACAGTGCGCGCATTGCATCGGCGAAGGCCGTGAAGGTGTGTGCTTGCTCGGTGAGTGTTGTGCGGCCGCTTGGGGTGATGGCGTAGTACTTTCGGTGCGGCCCGCCGTCGCTCGGCACGACGTAACTTGAAAGCGCGCCAGACGTATACAGCCGTCGCAGCGTGCCGTACACCGACGCATCGCCGACTTCGCCGAGCCCCGATTCGCGTAGGCGGCGCACGATGTCGTAGCCGTATCCGTCACCTTCGCGCAGCACCGCGAGCACGGCGACATCAAGCACGCCCTTCAGGAGTTGGGTGGTATCCATTGCACTTCTTTCTGTGTTTCGGATGCCGCAGCATCCGTCTACGCGAAACACACTACTACGTTATACACAGTACCACGGTATTGCGACATCCGGGATAAATACGGTTTACCTAAGTGGAGCCGCACAGCGAGTGGGAGTAGCGTGGCGGCATGAGCGAGATCGTTGTGCGCAAGCCGCAGCCCGAAGAGGCGTCCCGTATTGCCGACCTGCACCAACTCACGTGGGAAGAGACGTACCACGACAAGCTACCGGCGGTTGCGTGGGGGCCCGGGGCCCACAAGCGCCGCACACAGATGTGGCAGCAAATCACATCCGACCCGCAAGAAGGGCACCGCTATGCGGTCCTTGATGTCGATGGTCGCCTGTCGGGCTTTGCCGGCGCCGGCCCGGCGCGTGAGGCGGATGCGCCGCGCGATTACCAACTCTGGTTCGTGTACCTCTTGCAAGCAGAGCAGGGCACGGGCGCAGGCCAAGCACTGTTCGACGAGGTCGTTGGCGACCGCCCGTGCTACCTGTGGGTGCTTGACGACAACCCGCGCGCACGTCGCTTTTATGAACGCAACGGTTTTGTCGCCGACGGTGCCCGTCAGCCAGTTGGCTTCGAGGGTTCTACTGCTGAAGTGATCCGGATGGTGCGCTAGCGGCTAGCCGCGAGCCAGCAACTCGGCGGCCTTTTCGCCGACGGCAAGCGCCGGTGCGTTTGTGTGCCCGCGCATGATCTCGGGGAAAACGGATGCGTCCGCGACCCGCAACCGCGAAACCCCGCGCACTCGCAATTCGGGGTCGACGACGGATGCCGCATCGGTTCCCATGCGCGCCGTCGACGTCGGGTGGTACAGCGTGTGGGCGGTGTCGCGCACGGCAGCTTCTGCCCGCTCTTGCGACGTCATGTTCTCGCCGCCAGCCGGAATGTAGTAGCCGCCGAGTGCGCGCGTGCGAAGCGCCGGTGCCTGCAGGATCTCATCGCAAATCTGCATGCCGCGCAGAACGGCTGCGCGGTCGGCGCCCTCGGGGTCGCTGAGGTAGGCCGGCTCAATAATTGGTTTGTCGAGCGGGTCTGCTGAGGCTAGCGCAATGAAGCCACGGCTCTTCGGCTGTTGTAGCACCGTGCCGCATCCGATCACGTGTGCGGGAGGTGCAACCAAGCCCTCTTGCACGAACCCGACGGGCGCAAAAATGATTTCGATGTCGGGCTCGGCGCGTTCGGGCGATGTGCGCACATAGCCGTACGCTTCGGCGATGTTCGAGGTGAGCATCCCGCGCTTGCGGGCCAAGTAGATTGCCACTTGTGGCAGCGACTCGGCATCTTTCAGCGTGCCGCCCTCGACCGGAATGCCATACAGGCACACCAGGTGGTCGCGCATGTTTTTTCCGACCTCAGCGGATGCCGCAACAACGTCAATGCCAAATTTGCCGAGCTCGTCAGGGTCGCCGATGCCCGAAAGCATCAGCAGCTGCGGGGTGTTGACGGCACCGCCGCACAGCACCACTTCCTTGCGGGCGGAAGCGTACAACCGCCGACCGCCCTGGACATATTCGACGCCGGTCGCAGCGGTGCCGTCGAAAACAACTCGCGTGGCTTGTGCTTCGGTGCGCACCGTCAGGTTGGGGCGCTTGCGCGCAGGCGTGAGGTAGGCGGTTGCGGTGCTTGAGCGTACGCCGTTTTCTTGCATGACGGATGTCTCAACAAACCCGTCGGGAGATGAAACCATCGTGTTGCCACCGGGTTTGAACCCCGCCTGCTCGGTGGCTTGCAGGAAGACATCCGTCCACTCGCGCGGGGAGCGCTGCTTTGCGACAACAACTTCGCTCTTGCCCATGAGTCGCTGCATTTCGGCCGGGCCCCATGCCTCGCCTGCGAGTTCGGCCCAGCGTTCGTAGTCGCTCGCGAAACCGGGCACCCACATCATTGCGTTGATCGAGCCCGAGCCACCGAGCACTTTGCCGCGTGGCCAATACACGGTGCGGCCACCGAGCGCGGGCTGCGAGGTGGTCTCGTAGTTCCAGTCGAATTTCGACTTGAACGCCTTGCTAAACGCCGCGGGAATTGTGACCTCTTGGGCCGTGTTCTCGCCGCCGGCTTCAAGCAGCAGTACCGAGACGGTGGGGTTTTCGCTGAGTCGCGCGGCCAGCACCGAGCCGGCTGTGCCCGCGCCGACGATGACGTAGTCGAATGCGCCGGACGGCTTTGCGGTTTCGCTCATCAGTGAGCCTTTCCAGGTTGGTTGAAAGCGGATGTCAGCAGCCGACGGGCTACTTGCGGAACGCGGATGCGAAGATCCCGGCCATCTTGCCAAGCGACGGCTTCGCACCAAACGCCGAGAGACGCTCGCTCGTGGTGGCGGCACTGTCGCGGGTGACAAACCACGGTGGCTTGGGAAAGAGTGCCTTTTCGCCCCCACGGATCGACCGTGGGAAGTCGCGGAACGGCCCACGCACGATGGTGCGTTCGGGCTCGTAGAGCAAGAACGCGTTGTGTACCACGCCGAGCCCGCTGCCAACATCCTCGAGCGTGTGGCCCGGGTAGGCGCCCCAGGTTGCGTGCGGGGTCAAAAACCCCAGTCCAGTCCACGAGTTGATCGCGACCGTGCCGTAGCGCAACTCGGCAATCAGTGAATCAAACGTCGAGCCGAGCTTCTTGAGGTCTTCGGGCGAGATAAGCACGTTTGCACCGAGGGTTCCGACCAGCGAAGTGTTGGCGTAGTCAATCGCGCCGCGCAAGAACGCTTCTGCAGTTGCGCCAGGCAGTTCAACAACACCCAAGACGGGTGCGAAAAACTCGGTGTTGCACAAAACGGATGCATCATCCCCCGGCCCTAACGTGACGAGCAGACGGTCTTGGTCGGCCGCCGAGATACGTTGCGCTTTCGGGTAAGCGGCTGCGGCAGCGTCGACTCGTGCTTCACCACCCGGGTACCAGGTGGGTCGGGTGTTCGCGTTGGCGAATGCCTTGCGCAGTTCGGTCAAAAATGCTGCGCGCTGCGGCCAGTCTTTACTGAGGAGCACCACTTGGCCAGCAATGCAGTT
>CAZTUC010000011.1:54463-92496 GCA_964616805.1 uncultured Microbacterium sp.
ATCGTGACAACGTGCTCGGCCTGGTAGGCGAGGTCGGCTGCCGTCCACTTGCCGGGGGCGACGATGATTGGTGAAACGCCGCCGAGCTCGCTTGAGATGGGCTTGTGGAGTTTCGGCTTGCCGGCTTTGCGGTTCTTGGTGGCATCCGCCCCAACACCCCACACGATTGCGTCGTGGGTTGCCGCGCTTCCCGTGATGTGCACGTGCGAGATACCCGGGTGCTGCGTGAGGTACTCGCCCTCGGCAGCACCGCCCTGCACGACGCGCAAGAAGCCGGCCGTGATGAGCGGCTGCAGCGCGGGCAAGTAGACGCTGAGCATGCGCTCCATGATGGGGTTGAGTTTCAGCAGTGAAACGCGGTTGAACGCGAGCAGTTCGTACAGCACGTCAAGCGGCGCGATCGAGGTGATGTTGCCCGCGCCCAGCACGAGTCCGACACCGGCTGACTCGGTCGGGGTCAGTTGGCCGAGGCCCGCTTGGCGGTGAATGAGCTGCTCGGTTGTGCCCGGGGGCATCCAAACCTCGGCCGAAAAGCCGTTGAGCAGCATGCCTTCTGCGGCAGTGTGTGGCAAAACCGGAATAGCAACGCGGCCACCAACAGCCGAGCGAAGTTTGACACCGTCGAGGGGAGATTTGCCGTCGGCGAGCTTGCGAAGTGTTTCGGATGCTGCAGCAAAACCCTGCAGTGTCGCGTATGGTCCACTGAGCCACTCCTCCCCCGTCAGGGGGCTGTCAACGTCGATGCGTTTGATGTCGACTGCGGTGCGCGCCCACCGCTCGGCGGTCTGCGCGATTGTGGCGTGCGTGTCATCGAGCAGTTGTGCGCGCGCGGCGAGTGGGAGTGCGGCCCACTTCTCGGAGCCGACGTGGAGTTCGGCGATTGCCCGGTCGAGTTCGGGGTATGCGGATGCTTTCGCGGCCGGCTTGGCAGGCGTCTTCGCCGCTGTCTTGCGCGGTGTCTTTGCCGTGCTCTTTGCAACGGGTTTCGCCGGAGTCTTTGCCGCAGGCTTACTGGCGCTCTTCGTGGTGCTCTTCGCCGGTGCTTTTGCAGCGGCTTTTGCCGGGGCCTTTTTCGCGGCTGGCTGTTTTGCAGCAGGCGTTTTCGCGGGGGTGGACTTTGACTCAGACATCGAGCTCCTTCGGTCGAGCCGGGCGTGTATCCCTATCTTGCCGCATGAACCAATCAATTGGTTCCCGGTCGGCAATCGGCCACCAGGAATACCCCTGAGGGGTATACGGTTAATGCAAGGAGAAGCATCCGCGAAAGGAACCACAATGACCACGAACGAGTACAAAGTCACCGGCATGAGCTGCGGCCACTGCGAGCAGTCAGTGCGCGAAGAAGTTGAAACCCTCGCCGGCGTGACCGAAATCGAAGTGAGCGCGAAAGACGGCAAGCTCGTTGTCACCTTCGATGGTGCAGCCGACGACGCAGGTGTGCTCGCAGCCGTCGAAGAGGCCGGTTACACCGCAGAGCCGGTTCACGCGTAATCCGCAACCGACGTTGCAGAACGGGAGTGATCTGTAAAACGGGAGCCCTCGGCATCCGATTTCACTTCCCGTACTGCAGAAGGCTCCCGAATTGAGAGACAAATCATGAAACCCTGGGCCAAACTGACATCGTTTGGTGTTGCCATCGTGCTGGCTTTTGGTGCCGCGTACGGGCTTGCGAACATTTTCGTGCCCGAAACCGTGGTGCAAAACTGGCTCGACCGAGCGGAGCACAACGATGGTAACCACTGACCAAGCGCCGCTCGCGAAGCCAGCTTCGCAAGAAATCGAACTGATCCTCGGCGGTATGACGTGTGCTTCGTGCGCGAACCGCATCGAGAAAAAGCTCAACAAGCTCGATGGCGTCGAAGCGACCGTCAACTACGCAACCGAGAAGGCGCGCGTGTACGTGCCGCAAAACTTCGACACCGAACAGCTTGTGCAAGCGGTAGCGGATGCCGGATACACCGCAACTCTGCCGGCTCCGCCCGAGAGCGAAGCATCCGATGACCCCCGTGACGTCGAGCTGCAAAGCCTGCGCCAACGCCTGATCATCTCAACGCTGCTGACGGTGCCGGTTATCGCGATGGCGATGATTCCGGCGCTGCAGTTCACGTACTGGCAGTGGATCAGCCTCACACTTGCGGCACCGGTTGTCGTGTGGGGTGGGTGGCCGTTCCACAAAGCGGCGTGGCAAAACCTCAAGCACGGCACCGCCACGATGGACACCCTGGTTTCGATCGGCACAATTGCCGCGTTTTTGTGGTCGCTGTACGCGCTGCTGTTTGGCACCGACGGCGAACCCGGAATGACCCACGGGTTTGACTTTTCGATTGCGCCATCGGATGGCTTGAACAACATTTACCTCGAAGCTGCTGCCGGGGTGACGATGTTCATCCTGCTGGGGCGCTACTTCGAGAAGAAGTCGAAACGGCAGGCCGGGGCGGCGCTTCGGGCACTGCTTGAGCTTGGCGCGAAGAATGTTGCGGTGCTGCGTGACGGCGTCGAGGTGCAGGTGCCCATTGAACAGCTCGCTGCCGGTGACGAATTTGTTGTGCGTCCGGGTGAGAAGATCGCAACCGATGGCGTGGTCGTCGACGGCCAATCGGCCATTGACGCCTCAATGTTGACGGGCGAATCAGTACCGGTCGATGTTGTCACGGGCGACACCGTTGTTGGTGCGACCGTCAACACGAGTGGTCGCCTTGTGGTGCGGGCAACCCGGGTTGGTTCTGACACGCAACTCGCCCAGATGGCCAAGCTCGTCGAAGATGCGCAAACCGGTAAGGCCGAAGTACAACGTCTCGCCGACCGCATTTCGGGCATTTTCGTGCCGATCGTGATTCTTATCGCCGCGGCGACGCTCGGCGGCTGGTTGGGCGCTGGGTTCCCGGCATCCGCAGCCTTCACAGCGGCCGTTGCCGTGCTCGTTATCGCGTGCCCGTGTGCGCTTGGTCTGGCTACCCCCACGGCCCTACTCGTCGGAACCGGCCGCGGCGCCCAAATGGGCATCCTCATCAAGGGCCCCGAAGTGCTCGAGTCAACCCGCAAGGTCGACACCGTCGTGCTCGACAAAACCGGAACCGTCACGTCAGGCAAGATGACGCTCGTTGGTGTTGTGACCGAAGCGGATGTCGCCGAGGCCGACCTGCTGTTTTACGCCGGCTCACTCGAGGGCGCCTCAGAGCACCCGATCGCGCAAGCGATCGCCCGCGGTGCCGGTGAGGACCGCCCGCTTGCAACCCCCGAAGACTTCAGAAACGTTGAAGGCAAGGGTGTGCAGGGCATTGTCGAAGGCACCGCCGTTGTCGTTGGCCGTGAGAGCCTGCTCGCCGACTGGGCCATGCACGTCTCCCCCGCGGTCGCGCAGGCAAAAGCGCAAGCTGAAAGCGAAGGCAAAACCACCGTCGCGGTCGGTTGGGATGGCAAAGCGCGCGGCATCCTCATCGTTGCCGACACCGTTAAACCCTCAAGCGCCGAAGCAATCGCCAGGTTCAAAAAGATGGGCCTCACTCCAATCTTGCTCACGGGTGACAACACGGCCGTCGCTCAGCAAATCGCCGCCGAAGTTGGCATCGATCAGGTCATCGCCGAAGTGTTGCCGCAAGAAAAAGTCGATGTTGTGCGGCGACTGCAAAGCGAAGGCAAGATCGTGGCAATGGTCGGTGATGGTGTCAATGATGCTCCCGCGCTCGCGGCAGCAGATTTGGGGCTTGCGATGGGAACGGGAACGGATGTTGCAATCGAAGCATCCGACCTCACCCTCGTCACCGGTGACTTGCGCAGCGCCGTCGACGCAATTCGGCTCTCGCGCAAAACCCTCTCAACAATCAAGAGCAACCTGTTCTGGGCGTTTGCGTACAACGTTGCCGCGATTCCGATCGCCGCGCTCGGGATGCTGAACCCCATGCTCGCTGGCGCCGCAATGGCGTTCTCATCGGTTTTCGTTGTTGGCAACAGCTTGCGCTTGCGCGGCTTCAAGAGCATTACAAACTCGACGGCCGCCCCGCGGAGCGAGCCGCAGGTGAGCGAAGACGAAACGCGCCAGCCCGAAGGAGTAATCGGATGACGACGACACACCACCACGGCTACATTTCTGAGAAAGAAAAGTACCGCAATCGCATGAAGCGTCTCGAGGGCCAGATTCGTGGCATCGGCAACATGGTTGAGGAAGAGCGCTACTGCATCGACATTCTCACCCAGATCTCGGCCGCGACAAAAGCGCTCGAGCAGGTGGCGCTCGGGTTGCTCGACGATCACCTAAAGCACTGCGTGCTTGATGCGGCCCAGCAGGGCGGACCGGATGCCGAAGCGAAACTCGCCGAGGCATCCGACGCGATCGCGCGCTTGGTTCGGTCGTAGCCAGCGCCCAAACTCAGGAAAATCGGGCGGTTCGCGGGCAGCCGGCTCGTCAAGTGCCGCCGCTTCCTGAGTTTGGGCACGCACGAACGAGTTGCCCACGCCCCGATACGCTTAAGCACATGGTGAATATGGCGGAGGGCCTCGCGCGGCTGCAAGTGCTTGCGAAGCGTCCCGTGGTCGCCAAACTTGCCGACGCATTCAGCTCGAGCGGTTACGAGCTTGCCGTTGTTGGCGGCCCGGTGCGCGACGCACTGCTTGGACGAGATGTGAACGACCTCGACTTCACAACGAATGCGCACCCCGACGACATCCTCGCCATTGTTACCCCCCTTGCGAGTGCGACGTGGGATGTCGGCCGCGCCTTTGGCACAATCGCCGCTCGCATCGACGGTGAGCAGGTTGAAATCACCACCTACCGCGCCGACACGTACGACGGCGAAACCCGAAAGCCCGTCGTCGAATTCGGTGACTCGATCGAAGGTGACCTCAACCGTCGTGACTTCACCGTCAACGCGATGGCGTTGCAAGTGCCCGAAATCAAACTCGTCGACCCAACCGGCGGTATCGAAGACCTGCTCACTGGCACACTGAAGACCCCGATCGACCCGCATGTGAGTTTCGGGGATGACCCTTTGCGGATGCTTCGCGGCGCCCGCTTCGTCGCCCAGCTCGACGGCTTCTCCCTCGATTCGGCAACAAAAACCGCGATTGTCGAACTGCGTGACACGCTCAAGATCGTCAGTGCCGAGCGCATTCAAGCCGAGCTCGTGCGGTTGCTTTGTACCGACGCGCCAACGGACGGCATCCGCACCCTCGTTGACACGGGGCTCATCGATGAGTTCTTGCCCGAGGTCTCGGCGCTCAAACTTGAGGTCGACGAGCACCATCACCACAAGGATGTGTATGAGCATTCGCTGACGGTGCTGCAGCAAGCGATCGCGCTTGAGCAGGAGCGAAACCCTGGCGCCGATCCGGATGTTGCACTGCGCATTGCGGCGTTGCTGCACGACATTGGAAAGCCGAAAACGCGCAAACTTGAGCCGGGCGGTGCGGTGAGTTTTTACCACCACGACGCGGTTGGCGCGCGCATGTCAAAGAAGCGTTTGCAAGCGTTGAAGTTTTCTACCGACATCATCGATTCGGTCACCGAGCTGATTGCGCTGCACTTGCGGTTCTTCGGGTATTCCGATGGCGCGTGGACCGATTCGGCAGTGCGCCGTTACGTGCGTGACGCGGGCGATGAACTCGAGCGGTTGCACATTCTCACGCGCGCAGACGTGACAACCCGCAACAAACGCAAGGCATCCAGGCTCGCCCGCGCGTACGACGACATCGAACAGCGCATCGCTGATTTGCGTGAGCAAGAAGAAATCGACGGTATCCGACCCGAGCTTGACGGCAATCAGATTCAGCAGATTCTGGCGATCAACCCGGGCCGAGAGGTTGGTGAGGCATACCGCTTCCTGCTCGAGCTCAGGCTTGATGAGGGGCCGATTGGGGCGGATGCCGCTGAGCAGCGCTTGCGCGCGTGGTGGGCCACTCGCGACTGAGCTGCTTGCAATGTGGCTGCGTGCGGTGACTAGGCTAACGATATGCAAATTCGTGGTGCCGTGCTTGAAGAATCGGGGCGTGCTCGCCCATACGCGCAGTCAGCGCCGATGCGGGTCCAGCAGCTTGAGCTTGATCCGCCGGGTGCAGGTGAGGTGCTTGTGCGCATTGAAGCGGCAGGGCTTTGTCACAGTGACTTGAGCGTTGTCGATGGCAACCGCCCGCGCCCGCTGCCGATGCTGCTCGGGCACGAATCAGCCGGTATCGTCGAGCAACTCGGTGACGGTGTCACCGACCTCAACGTCGGCGACCGGGTCGTCATGACGTTCCTACCGCGCTGCGAACAGTGCCCCAATTGCCTCACCGGCGGCCGTTTGCCATGCACGGTCGGTTCTGCAGCAAACAATGCCGGCACGCTATTGGGCGATCATATTCGTCTGCACCGCTCAACCGAAACCGGTACCGAAACGGTCAACCACCACCTCGGTGTCTCGGGTTTCGCAACGCACGTCGTGACAAACCGTGCGTCGGTTGTGCGCGTTGGTAGCGATGTGCCGGCGGATGTTGCCGCCCTCCTGGGCTGCGCAGTGCTCACCGGCGGTGGGGCGGTGCTCAACGCCGCCGATCCGCAGCCGGGTGACTCGATCATGGTCGTCGGACTTGGCGGTGTCGGCATGGCTGCCCTCTTGATCGCACTCGGTTTGCAAACGGGTGACGTCATCGCGGTTGACGCGATCGAGGCGAAGCTTGATCTCGCGAAGACGCTCGGAGCGACCGCCGCCTACACGCCCGCTGAGGTTGCCGAGCAGGGCATCAAGGCAACGCACGTGATTGAGTGTGCGGGGCATCCGAAAGCATTTGAAACTGCCTTCAATGCAACCGCTGTTGGTGGAAAGACCGTCACGGTTGGGCTTCCTGCACCGTCCGCGATCAGCGAAATCAACCCACTCAAACTCACCGCCGAGGCCCGCACCGTGATCGGTTCGTACTTGGGGTCAGCGGTGCCGGCGCGCGATATTCCGGCGTTTGAGCGGATGTGGCGCGAAGGTCGGTTGCCAGTGGAGAAGCTCATTTCGAGCCGACTTGGCCTCGATGACATCAACGAAGCGCTCGATACCCTCGCCGATGGCAAGGCGTTGCGCCAAGTCATCACGTTTGAGTGAATCGAGCGGTTGGTACTGACTCGGTGAGCCGGAAGACGGCGAGCAAAGAAAAAGCCCGGTAGATCGGGGGAACTACCGGGCTGAAGCCTGATCGAAGGACCGCTGGGGGCAAATCCGTTCGAACCTTACTCGCGTGGAGGACGCGCATTGCGTAATGTTCAAAGCTACAGTTCTACGCTACGACACAGTCGCCTGGAGAGCTGGCGACGAAGCTCCAGTTCAGGTGAGACTTTCGTCTAGTTCTATTGCGGTTTTGGTTTGAACGATGGGCAGTTTCGCAAACACGACCCATTCGTTTGCTCGTGGCTCGGCGCTGAAGACGCCGCCGACTTCGCGGACGCGATCGGTCAGCCGCCGCACTCCGGTCTTGGTCGAAGAAATAGACTCACGTGCGGATTTCGCCAGGGGGCTTGAAATGGTGAGACTGACATCGGTTTCGTTGACGGCCAGCGAGATTGTTACTGGCCCGGGGCCGGCGTATTTGAGCGTATTCGTGGTGGCCTCGCGCATAACGCGGGCCAGAATAATCTCGATGCCTCGCGGCATGCGTTCGTCGCTCGTGTCACCCGTCACGGTTACGGTGTGCCCTGCCGCGCTGAGTTCGACTTCAGCCTCGGCCACGGTGGCGGCGAGGTCACCCGACACAGCGTGGCCCGTTTCGCTGGGGTCGGCCGAGAGTTGAACCATGTAGCGGATGTCGGAAAGTGCTTTTCGTGCCGCATCGCGGATGGCTTGATGCGAAAGGGCGGGCCCGGTTTTGTCGTCGAGTAGCTGGGCATGCAGCGCGACAACGGTTACGTGGTGCGCGATGCTGTCGTGTAACTCAGCCGCCATCCACTTGCGTTCTTCGAGCGCGGCGCGACGCGCTTTGTCTTCGGCGTCGAGCTGCTCGCGTTCGAGGGCCCTGGTGAGCGAGTGACTGCGCTGATCAAGGTTGCGCACGGCAAGACCGGTAACGGCCGCCAGTGCGCCGACGATAAGCACCGCTATTGCATTGGAAGCGTCCGCTCGTGAGACGAGGACAGCATGGGACAACAGCGATATCAAACCGTATGCGCCGATCAAACGGCCGCTGCCGTAACGCACGACAAATGCGGCAGCAACCGCCCATGGAATGAACGGTATGGCGGGTTCGGCCAAGGGAACAAACAATGACCCCACCACGATCGCCGCCATTACGACGACGGCCACCACGGGCGACCGAAGGAACAGCAACATCGCGAGAGCGGTGAGAACACTCAGTATTGAACCCAGTGTCAGCGTTCCCTGGGTGAAAACTTGGGTGCTTTCGAGCGTGATCAGGATTGCAACAACGCTCACCAGCGTGATCACTTCGGAGCGACGAAAGCGCGGCGATTCCGCTGTCGCGTCAGTCGGAACGACGTGCGGAAAGTCAGTCATAGAGCGATCCATTTCGGGTACGTCAATCGTACAATGGGTGCATCACTCTTTGTTGGTACTTAGCGGCACCAAGGGAAGATCCACAAAAGCCAAGACATCGTTTTCACCTCGTTCGTACTATCCGAATTCACTAGATACTTCTAGTCTCAAGCGGATTGACTTTTTTCACATTCCCCTTACGTGTCGAATCCACTTGGGCTTTCGTCTAGTCTTGCGCTGGGCAAAAGTACGAGTTCAATTCCGTGCCGTTAAGCTGTTGCCATGAACGACGACATTCGGGTGCTCATTGCCGATGACGATCCGATCGTGCGGTTCGCGCTCAGCCAGATTGTTTCGATGGTTGATGGGCTTGCGGTTGTGGGTGAGGCCGAGCACGGCGCAGAGGCGGTTGACCTCTGTTCGAAACTGAGCCCTGACGTTGTGATGATGGATGTTCAAATGCCCATCATGGGGGGCGTCGAGGCGACCGGGATCATCACGAGCGAGCAGCCGAACACCAAGGTGCTTGCCGTGACAACACTCGACACGAGCGATGCGGTTCTCGAGATGCTGGCAGCGGGCGCAACCGGGTACCTGCTGAAGGGTTCAACCAAAGACGAACTTGCCACGGCCGTGCGCCAAGTACACGCGGGCGACAGCTCGCTTTCGCCACGGGTGGCCGCACTGTTAGTTGAGCACGTGCGCACGAACACGGCACCGCCCGCTCGCACGAACCAGCTCCCGGAGCTCACGGATCGTGAAACCGAGGTGCTCGAACACCTCGCCCAAGGCCAGTCGAACGCTGAAATGGCTCGCGAAATGTTCGTCTCTGAAGGAACGATCAAAGCGCACCTAGGACACATCATGGCGAAGTGGAATGTTCGTGACCGCGTTCAGCTCTTGATTACAGCCGCGCGTGCTGGCCTGATCGACCTTCGGTAACGCGCGGAGCCGGTCAGGCTCAGGTTTACGGATGCTGCGTCATCCGCTACACTAGACAGGTTGCCCTGATTCTCTCGGGGCACGTGCAACACACCCTCCTGCTACTGGGAAATGCCCGGTAGCCGATCTAGTCCGAAGGAGGTGGGTAAGTGACGCACCAAAACGAGTATGAGCTCATGGTCATTTTGACCCCCGAGCTTGACGAGCGCCTTGTAGGCACCACCCTCGATAAGTTCTTGACGGTCATCACCGATGGTGAAGGCTCGATTCAGAACATCGACATCTGGGGCAAGCGCCGTTTCGCCTACGAAATCAACAAGAAGACCGAAGGCATCTACGCGGTTGTGAACTTCACCGCTACGTCTGACGTCACCAACGAGCTTGACCGTCAACTTGGTCTGAACGAGCTTGTCTTCCGCACGAAGATTCTGCGCACCGAAGAGGCACAGGCTCGCGTTGCGGCTGAAGAAGCACGCACCGCTGCGAAGGCAGCACGCAAGGTTAAGGCGTAAGTCGTATGGCTGGCGAAACCGTCGTAACCGTGGTGGGAAACCTCACGGCCGACCCCGAATTGCGTTACACGCAAAACGGGCTGCCGGTTGCGAACTTCACGATCGCTTCGACTCCGCGCAACTTCGACCGCGCATCGAACGAGTGGAAAGACGGCGAAGCCCTCTTTTTGCGCGCATCGGTGTGGCGTGAGTTTGCTGAGCACGTTGCCGGTTCGCTCACCAAGGGTTCGCGTGTTATCGCGCAGGGCCGGTTGCGTCAGCGCAGCTACCAAGACCGCGAAGGTAACAACCGCACCAGCATCGAGCTTGAGGTCGACGAGATCGGCCCAAGCTTGCGGTACGCAACCGCACAGGTAACGCGTGCGCAGTCGAGCGGTGGCTCGGGTGGCAACTTCGGTGGGGGCACCCCTGCCGCTCGCCCGCAGCAGACCGGCCCGGTCGATGACCCGTGGAGCACTCCTGGCGGCAGCGCCGACGGGTGGAGCTCCCCCGGTTCGTTCGGCGACGACACGCCTTTCTAGAAAGATCTCGCGGATGCCCCCGGCATCCGTCACATAAAACCTAAGGAATAATCATGGCTGGAAAGTCAAGCGGCGACCGCCGCAAGCCACGCAAGGGCGCGAAGCCGCTCGCGCCGGCAAAGTCGATCCGCGTTGGCGTTATCGACTACAAAGATGTCGCAACGCTTCGCAAGTTCATTTCGGAGCGCGGCAAGATCCGTGCCCGTCGTATCACTGGTGTTTCGGTGCAGGAGCAGCGTCTGATTGCCAAGGCAATCAAGAACGCTCGCGAAATGGCCCTGCTGCCCTACGCTGGCGCTGGCCGCTAAGGGGCGTGGAAAAATGTCGAAATTGATTCTGACGAATGAGGTCACCGGGCTTGGGAGCGCGGGCGACATTGTTGAGGTAAAAGACGGGTACGCCCGCAACTACCTCATCCCCCAGGGCTTTGCTGTGCGGTGGACCCGCGGAAGCCAGAAGCAGGTTGACGCGATCAAGGCTGCGCGCGAGGCTCGCGCGATTGCAAACCGCGATGACGCTGTGGCACTGAAGAACACGCTTGAAGAAGCAACGGTTCGTGTTGTTGTCAAGGCCGGTAAAGAAGGCCGCCTGTTTGGCTCGGTCAAGACGGGCGACATCGCAGAGGCTGTTGCAGCTGCTGGCCTCGGCCAGATCGACAAGCGCAAGGTTGAGCTGAACGGCGCAATCAAGTCGACCGGCAAGTACACCGCAACGGTGAAACTGCACGACGACGTTTCGGCGCTGCTGAACCTGCAGGTTGTTGCCGCGAAGTGAGCCGGCTCGCGTCAATTTTGCGTAGCAAAGTTGACGCGTGATCGGCTCAGGTTGAGCGGAGAGCGTGCTTGCACGATCGAAGTCGAAACCTTTGCCTTACGGATGCCCCGGGTGGGCCGATTTTCGGATCGGCGCACCCGGGGTTTTCGCTTGACTCAGCACCCACTTTTGCTGTGATTCCCCATGCGCGGGGGCGTGTTTTTGGCGCTTTTTTGTACCATCGCGCTAATTCGAAAATGTGTTGGGAAACTCGACAAGTTCTACACAGTGTTTGTCAAGTCGTAACCTTAAGGTTGTGGTTGAAGCGTGCTGATTTCGCACAGGATTATTTTGTGAATTTCCCAGGTCAGCGCATATAAATTTGTTGTTCGGATACTTCGAACTCACAGTTTTCCACAGGGGTTATCCACATGGGTATAGGCGTTTCGCGCAACATTTCCCACAGGGTTATCCACAGGCAAGTTTTGGGTGGTTTCTGTGGGTGTCTAGCGTTAGTCGGAGCCTTCCAAGCACCACTTGCACACAGCGAGAAATCCGCAATGTCAGAGGTCGGGCGTTTACTGGAACGCATCGGCGCAAAAGTGCCACCAACGTGGGTTGGTACAACAAGAATGAGGGGCGTATGACGATCGCTGATCTTCCCGCAGAGCGCGTGGGTGAAGCATCCGCTGCTCGCACCCCTCCGCACGATCTGATTGCTGAGCAATCAACCCTCGGCGGCATGATGCTTTCAGCGGATGCTGTTGCGGATGTTACCGAGGCACTGCGCGGTATCGACTTTTATGTGCCCAAACACGAAATAGTTTTCGACGCAATTGTCGATCTGTATTCGGCCGGTGAACCGACCGATGTTATCGCCGTCACCGACGCGCTGCTCAAGACGGGGGACTTGCAGCGTGTCGGCGGCGCCGATTATTTGCACTCGCTCACCTCGATTGTGCCAACGGCGGCGAACGCGGGGTTCTACGCTGAGATCGTTGCTGAGCGGGCGATGCTGCGCCGACTCGTTGATGCCGGAACACGCATTGTGCAACTCGGTTACGACGGAACCGGCGAGGTTGTTGACCTGGTCAACAATGCGCAGGCCGAGATTTACGCGGTTGCTGGCGGCAAAGAGCACGACGATTATGTTGCGCTGAGCGACGCGCTCGAATCGGCTACGAAAGAGATTGAGCAGGCCGCGGGCCGCGACGGCGTGCTCACGGGCGTTCCCACCGGCTTTCGTGAGCTCGATGAGGTCACAAACGGCTTGCACGGCGGGCAGATGATCGTCATCGCAGCCCGCCCCGCGATGGGTAAGTCGACGCTTGCGATTGACTTCGCGCGGTCGGCCGCGATCCGCAACAAGGTTTCGACCGTGTTCTTCTCGCTTGAAATGGGCAAGACCGAAATTGCGATGCGTGTGCTTTCGGCTGAAGCCTCACTGTTTCTTTCGAAGCTGCGCAAGGGGCAAGTTGACCAACGCGACTGGACGGCCCTTTCGTATGCGCGCAGTTCGATCAACGATGCGCCGCTGTTTATTGACGACAGCCCCAACATGACGCTCGTCGAGATTCGTGCGAAGTGCCGGCGACTGAAGGCGCAGCATGGTCTCGGCATGATCGTGATCGACTACTTGCAGCTCATGACATCGGGCAAGAAGGTCGAATCACGTCAGCAAGAAGTTTCCGAGTTCTCGCGTGCACTCAAGTTGCTCGCGAAAGAGTTGGACGTTCCGGTTATCGCACTTTCGCAGCTGAACCGTGGCCCCGAGGGTCGCCCCGACAAGAAGCCCGCGATTAGCGACCTTCGTGAATCTGGCTCGATTGAGCAAGACGCCGACATGGTGATGCTGCTGCACCGCGAGGAGTATTACAACCACGAAGCGCGTCCCGGTGAGGCTGACATCATTCTGGCGAAGCACCGTAACGGCCCCACGGCGACGGTTGCGGTGGCCTTCCAGGGCGGTTTCTCGCGCTTCAAAGATCTCGCGCCGACTGACGAGCCCGGCGCGTTTAACTAGGGCGTGCGCCGCTGGTTCACCTTCGGGCCCCGTCAGCGGTGTCCGGTGCTCCAAAAGCAGGGGCAACCGCGTGGGCGCGGCCGAAACCGGGCTTCACGACGAAGTTCAGTTCGACTGGCCCTGCTTTTGGACCGTTCCGCGCCGCTCGAGGCGAAACGACACCGCGACGATCAATACGCCCGCGAGCGCCAAGAGCGCGGCGACCCATTCGGGCGACGTGTAGCCGAACCCGAGTGAAATCGTGAGGCCGCCGAGGGCTGCACCGAGTGCGTTGCCAACATTGAGGGCTGAATGGTTGAGGGCGGCGGCAAGTGTTTGGGCTTCGCCGGCAATATCCATCAAACGCGTCTGTACTGAGGGGATGAGCGCCGATCCGGCCGCACCGAACAGCACCGCGCAGATCGAGATCATTACGATCGAGTCGGCAGTCAACGCCATCACGACGAGCACTGCGGCCATCGCGCTGAGCCCGACCTTGAGGGTCAGTTCGAGGTTGCGGTCAGCGAACCATCCGCCGACGAGGTTACCGGCCGTCATACCGACACCCATCAGCACAAGTGTGAGCGGTACGGCGCTTCGCGGTTGACCGGCGACATCGGTCACGAGCGGCGCGATATAGCTGTACACGGCGAAGAAGCCGGCGAAGCCGATTGAAGCGAGTGCGAGCGTGAGCCACAGTTGTCCGCTGCGGAAAACGCGCAGTTCACTGCGAATCGTGCTCGATTCGTCGCCAGGGCTATTCGGCACGAACGAGGCAATCAGCAGTGCCGCAATGGCGAAGATGCCACTGACAACGAAGAAGCTCACGCGCCATCCGAACTGCTGTCCGAGCCAAGTGCCCAGCGGCACACCGACAACGTTTGCGATCGTCAAACCGGTCAGAATAAAGGCGACGCCCTGTGCCCGTTTTCCCGGACCGAGAACCCCAGCGGCGACGAGCCCACCAATACCGAAGTAGGCGCCGTGTGGCAGACCTGCCAAGAAACGGCCGGCAGCGACCAGCTCGAACGTGGGTGCGAAAGCGGCGAGTGCGTTGAATACCGCAAGCGCAATCGCGAGCCCGATCATCACCGGTTTGCGCGGGTACTTTGCAACGACAACCGCGATTGTGGGTGCTCCGACAACGACGCCGAGCGCGTACATCGAGATGAGAACACCGGCTTTGCCGATCGCTGCTTCTTGACTGATTGCCCACAAATCCGGCAGGAGGTCTGCGGCGACATCAGGCAGCAGGCCCATCATGACGAATTCGGTCATACCGATGCCGAATGAGCCGATGGCGAGAGAGAGCAGCGCCACCGTTGCCGCGCCCCTCGAGAGCGTCGAGGAGTGATTCACCAATTCAGTCTAGGGCCGTCACAGTGCGGCCGGGCCGTGAAGCCACTTAGGACGGTGGCGTTGAAGAGTCGTCGCCAGCGGCATCCGCAATAACCGGAATCTGCCCGGTTGCGGTCTCGTACCAATCAGTCAAGGCGGGGTCGTCGGTTTCGATGTCGGCACCGGCCCCCTCTGCCGTGGGCACTTCGGTGGCCCCAAACACGAAGTCGTCACCGTGCTCTGCGATACCGCGCCGGACACCCTGTTCAATCGCGGCCGCGGCAAATGAGCGGCGCATGATGTACGGATCCGTGCGCAACTCGCGTGCCCACGCGATCATGATGCCAATAATGATGAACGCGAACGGCAGGGCCGAAACAACCATGATCGACTGCAGACCCGACAGGGCGGTTTCGCCACCGGCCAGCAAGAGCGCCATAGCTGCGGCGCCGAGCAAGACACCCCACGTGATCGAGACCCACTTTGACGGTTCGGGCTTGCCGCGTTGGCTCATCGAGCCCATCACGAGCGCCGCCGAGTCGGCCGACGTCACAAAAAACAGTCCGATTGAAATCATGGCAACAATCGAGAGCACGCCGGTCATTGGCAACATGTCGAAAACGGCGAAGAGGATTGCTTCATTTCCGCCCGCTTCGCTGATGCCGAGGCCGCTTTCCTCGCCGAACATCGCGGTGCCGCCCAGAATGCCGAACCACAAGGTGCACACAAGCGATGGCACGACGATTACAACGGTCACGAATTCGCGGATCGTGCGACCCCGCGAAATTTTCGCGATGAACATGCCGACGAATGGCGTCCAGCTCATCCACCATGCCCAGTAGTAGTTCGTCCACGCGGCCATGAACGTTGCGTCATCCGTCCCCAACTCCTGATTGCGCGCCAGCATCGTGAACAGGTCATTGAAGAACTCTGAAATGCTCGCCGGAATGATGTTGAGCAAGAACAGCGTCGGTCCGGCAATGAAGACAAACAGTGCGATGATCCCGGCGAGAATCATGTTGATGTTTGACAGTAATCGGATGCCCCGCTTGATACCCGAAACAGCCGAAACCACGAAGGCGATCGTCAGCACCATAATGATCGCGATGAGGGTGCCGTTGCCGAGTGGCCCCCAACCTGAGACGATCTCAAGCCCGCTCGCAATTTGCAGCGTGCCCATGCCAAGGGTCACGGCGGTGCCGAACAGCGTCACGATGATCGCGAAAATGTCGATGATTGAGCCGAGCGGTCCTTCAGTTTTCTCACCAAAGATCGGATAAAACACCGATGAAATGAGCGGAACCCGCCCGCGACGATACGCGGCGTAGGCAATCGCGCCGCCGACGAGTGCGTAAAACGCCCACGGAATTGGGCCCCAGTGCAGAATCGATTGTGCGAGCGCATCAAGCATCGCCTGACGTGAGCCGGCCTCAGCGGCAAAGCCTGGTGGCACGGTGTTCAAATGCGCAAGCGGTTCGGCGGGCCCCCAAAACAACAATCCGATTCCCATGCCAGCCGAAAAGAGCATCGCGATCCACGAGACAGTCGAGAACTCGGGGGTCTCCTCGTCGGAACCCAGTCGGATGCCGCCAGTGCGACCATACCCAACGATCAACATGAAGATCAGCACCGCAACCGCGAGCAGCGATAGCAAGAAACCGAAGGTTTCCATCACCCACGCGAGTGATGCCGAGCCCACCGTACGAATGCTGTCGGGCGCAAGAAAACCCCACAGCACAACGGCGAGAACAAGCGCCCCCGCGATCCCGAATACGAGCCAGTTGGTGGAGTATTTTCGGCCCGTGTCTTCGACGCCGATTCCCGGGATCAAGGCTGGGTGTGTCACCTCCCGGAAGATCCGCTGGGAGGATTCTTTGGCCTTTTTTGCCGCAGCCAAGCCGGTGGCATGATTCTTCGAATTCACTAGGGGTCTTCCCGCACGGGGCCGAGCTCACCTCGGTTGTGGGTCTTGCCTGCCCGCGCAATGTCTTTCGCCCCACCGTAGCCCGGTTCTCAGCGAACGCCGATTCGTCGGCGTGTCGGCTGCGGTGGCGTTTGCTGCCCTGGGCGATGTTCTTCGGGTGGACGCCAGCAGTGTGAGCGCCGCGGGTGCGACACAAAGCGGAGCCACCCCACAGCCCGAAGCGAGAGAATAGAACCGTGAGCCTTGACGAATCCGCTGTGCGCGCCGACTTTCCTTTTCTTGCGGCGCACCCTGATCGGGTGTACCTCGATTCTGGGGCGACGTCGCAGAACCCCCGTCAGGTGATTGAGGCGCAAGCGCAGTTTGCGGCATCCGATTACGCGGCCGTGCATCGCGGCTCGAGCGTCGCGACCGGAAGCGCGACAACCGCGTTTGAAACCGCCCGTGTGCAGGTCGCGAACCTCGTCGGTGCAAACCCAGACCAAATTGTGTGGACTGAAAACGCCACCGACGCGCTCAACATGATTTCGCTCGGGATCGCGGATGCCGCAGCCGGCCTTGCCACAACCGACCGTTTCGCGCTCACCCCCGGTGACGAGATTCTCATCACGCAGGCAGAGCATCACGCGAACCTCATTCCGTGGCAACGCCTCGCCAAGCGCACCGGCGCAACGCTTCGCTGGGTCGACGTTGATTCGCGCGGGCTGTGGGCCCCCGCCGATCTCGCGGCGCATCTGAACGCCAAAACCCGCGTTGTCGCGTTCGCGCACGTTTCGAATGTCACGGGCCTCATCGCCGATGTGTCAGCGCTCGTCGCCGACATTCGCGCGAAAGCACCAAACGCAATTGTCGTGCTCGATGCAACGCAGTCGGTGCCGCACATTCCGGTGCACTTCGACGAGCTCGGGGTCGACTTCGCAGCGTTCTCGGCGCATAAAGCACTCGGCCCAACCGGGATCGGCGCGCTCTGGGGTCGTGCAGATCTCCTCGCCGAACTGCCCCCGGCACGCACGGGCGGCTCCACAATCACAACCGTCACCATGACCGACGCCGAGTTCTTGCCCGCCCCGCACAAGTTCGAGGCCGGCACACAACCGGTCATGCAAGCGGTTGGGTTTGGTGCGGCATCCGCGTACCTGCAACAGCTGGGCATGGCGGATGTTGCGACCCACGAACAAATCCTCGGCCAAGCGCTCGCCGAAGCAATCGAAGCGACACCTGGCGTGACACTCGTCGGCCCGCCCGCGGGTGCCGAACGCGCCGGGCTTGCGGCATTCGCCGTGGACGGCGTACACGCGCACGACGTCGGCCAGTTTCTTGACGACCGCGGCATCACGGTGCGCACCGGCCACCACTGCGCGCAACCGCTGCATCGCGCGCTCGGCATCACGGCAACAACGCGCGCGAGCGCTTACGTTTACAACACCCTCGATGACGTCGCACGGTTCGCCGAAGCGCTCGCGGGGGTACGCGCCTATTTTGGAGAAGAATGAGCGATCTCGACGACCTCTATCGCGAAGTGCTGCTCGTGCACTCGAAGCACCCCGAGGGCAAAGGTGACCCGACAACCCTTCCCTTCACCCACCACGAGCTGAATCCGTCGTGCGGTGACGAAATCACGTTTGGGCTGTCGGTTGCCGACGGTGTTGTGACCGATGTGCTGTGGGAGGGCCAAGGCTGCTCGATCTCGATGGCCTCGGCATCCGTTCTCAGCGGACTCCTCAAGGGCGCAACCGTCGAACACGCACACGCGCTGATCGAAGAGTTCCGGCACATGCTGCGAGCAGGAACGACCGCTGAAGCATTCGAACCATCGGATGACCTCGAAGACGCCGCCGCATTCCAGGGCGTCGCGAAATTCGTGATGCGCATCAAGTGCGCGATGCTCGCATGGGTGTGCGCCGAGGCAGACCTCGCGCAGGCCGAAGCCGCGTAGCCAACGCTAGGGGAACACCCTGTCACTTGCCGCCTAGCCGCGCGAACTAAACTTGACGTATGTCCGAAGCGAAACAACCAAGCACGTTCACCGTGCGCGAAGTGTTGTGGGCTTTTGCGGCGCTGTCGGCTGTCGCCGCGATACTCATCACGTTTTCGTCTGACCACTCCGCGTTCATTGGTTTGCGTTCATTGAGCGGATATCTCACCACGACGGGTCTTGTCGCGATTGCGACAGCGTGGGTTGTGGCGAAGCCAGGCTGGCGGTGGCCGTGGCTGCTGATCATGGCCGTGAACATGGTGTGCGGTGCGGTCGCTTCGATGCCAGCGGTCACGAACGTCACCGGGTTTTTCGTCGTGACAATCGTGTGGGCGGCACTGCTTGCGATCGTGTTTTTTGCATGGGGTCGGCAGTTACGGAAGACCGATTCGCGTCGCACACGTGACGTGTTTTTCATGGGCGGATTGACGGGCATGCTTGCAATTGCGCTTGCGATCGTGCCGTGGCATGGCACCTGGCCGTGGCAAGCTGACGACCAAACCGGCACCCTGACGGGCATTTCGCTTGGCGTGGGTATTTTCGGCGGCTACGTTGCGATCGCCGCGGTATACCTTGCGATCGCCTCGTTTGATCGACCGCTGCCGGTCACTGAGCTTGCCCCCGGGGCATCCGATACTGATGGAACAAAAGGAACGATGGCGTGAGTGACGAAAACGTGAGCGACAAGAAACCAACCCGACGCGATTTGCTGAAGCCGGCGCAACTGCTGGGTATTTCAGCGGCGATCGCGCTGTTCGGGTTTGTGGTGACGCTGTTTTCGACCGGCGGCTTCAGCCGCGACACACTGCTGGCCATTGAGCACGGGCAGTGGAACGGCCCGACGCCCCTCGAGCTCGCCCTCATTTTTGGCGGCATCGCATTTATTGCGACCCTGCTGATCATGGCGTTGTTGATGCTCGCGGTCGACCCGGTTGACGTGACCAAGACCGTCGGTCGCGGCATTTTGCTCGACGAAGCGCCAGCTGACGAGGCTGTCGCTGTCGCGCAATCGGATGCCGCGGGCGAGTCGGTTGTTGCAGAAGTCGCCGAAGCGGCCGCGGCCGAGGCATCCGACCCGGAAAAATAGCCTGCCTGAACCCGGGCTACCGAAAATCCTCTCGGCAGCGCTAGCGGATGCTGCGCGCCAGCTCGCCCGCCTTGCCGACGTACGTCGCCGGGGTCAACGCAAGCAAGCGTGCTTTGGCGGCGTCACCGATCTCAAGCCCTGAAACGAATTCGGCCAGCTCGGCCGCACCAACACGGCGTCCACGCGTGAGCTCTTTCAGCAGCGCGTAGGGGTCTTCGATCGAAGAGCGGCCCGCGGCAACTTCGGCGCGCACAACGGTCTGGATTGCTTCGCCGAGCACTTCCCAGTTGGCGTCGAGGTCGCCCAGCAAAACCGCTGGTGCCAACGCGATCTCCCCGAGCCCGCGGCGCAGGTTGTCCAGCGCAAGCAGCGAGTGACCGAAGGCGACGCCGATGTTGCGCTGTGTTGTCGAGTCGGTCAGGTCACGCTGCATGCGCGAGGTGACCAGTGTTGTCGAAAGCGTCGAGAACAGACCGTTCGCGATCTCGAGGTTTGCTTCGGCGTTTTCGAACCGAATCGGGTTGATCTTGTGCGGCATCGTCGAAGAACCGGTCGCACCAGCGACGGGGATCTGCGAGAAGAAGCCGAGCGAAATGTAGGTCCAAACATCCGATGCAAGGTTGTGCAGGATGCCATCGACGTGCCGCACGCGGTCGTACAGTTCAACCTGCCAGTCGTGCGATTCGATTTGCGTCGTCAGTGGGTTGAAGTCGAGCCCGAGCGAGGTGATGAACTCGCCGGCAACGGTTTGCCAGTCAACATCGGGGTCGGCCGCGAGGTGCGCCGACCAGGTACCGGTCGCGCCCGAAAACTTGGCCAAGAATTCGCTTGAGCGGATGCCGCGCGCAGCCCGTTGCACCCGGCCAACAAAAACTGCGATCTCTTTGCCCATGGTCGAGGGGGTTGCCGGCTGACCGTGGGTGCGGGAGAGCATTGCGGCGTCGGCGTGCTCGAGCGAAAGCTCGGTGAGTTTGGCGAGCACAGCATCGAGCGCGGGCAGCCAGATCTCGTTGACGGTGCGCTGCACGGTCAGGGCGTACGCGGTCGAGTTGATGTCTTCACTCGTGCACGCGAAGTGCGTGAGCTCGGCGATCGCATCGAGGCCAAGCGTGGCGAGCCGGTCGCGCACCAGATACTCAACAGCTTTCACGTCGTGGCGGGTGACGGCTTCTTTTTCGGCGAGCCAGTCAATGTCGGCCTGGCCGAAGTCGCGGTAGAGCCCGCGCAGTGCGGTCTTGTTCGCGTCGTCGAGCGGTGACGTGCCAAAGAGGCTGCGGTCGGTGAGGGCGATGAGCCACTCAACCTCAACCTCGACGCGGGCGCGGTTCAGACCCGCTTCAGAAAGGTAATTGCCAATCGGCTGCACAACCGAGAAGTAGCGGCCATCGAGTGGGCTGATGGGTTGCGGGGGCAGATCAGGAAGTTGTTCGCTCACCCATCCAGTCTACCGAGCACCCACCGCCGTGCCCGAGGCAAACCCACAATCGCCCGCGCCAAGAAGTTTTGCGTCGATCAGTACCATGCTCCTTGTGCCGCGAGCGGAGCAGCGTCAAAAAGCGGATGCTGTCATCGTGTTCATGCCCGACCCAGAGTTCGCCGCCGCACAGGCGCGGGCAAACGCGCGGCCGCACGTTGATGATGCCGAGTTCGCGTTGCACCACGCGCTTGGTGTTCTGCAACAGGTGCGCACCGAGGCCGGTTGGGATGCCCCAGCCGCGCGCGCGTTTCGCTGGGCACTGTACGATCACGTCTTGATGGTCGAGTCGCTGCAGCGCGAAGTGTCGCGACTGGGGTGGGAGGCGGGGTTGTGAGTGACGTCGACATCACCTCGGGCGGACTCATTTCGGTGAGCGCACCGCTGTTGCGCGAACAAGCTGACGCGCTCATGCGTGCCAGCAGTTTGCTTGCCGATGCGCACGATGCGCTTGTGCGAGCGACGGGTGCGCTCGCCGCAAATCCGTATGCGGGTGGCGAAGTGGGTACGGCGCTGAGCGCCAGCCAGGCGGCCACCCGAAGCAGCATCCGCAGCCAAGAACTCGGCGACGGTTTGCGGTACGTTGCCGACACGTATGAGTGTGTCGAATGGGAGGCAGCCCGGCTCGCCCATGCGGCAGCGAACCCGCAGCTCGCCGATGTGTACGCGCAGCGCCAACTCGAAGTGGCGGCCAACAACGAAGCCGCGTTCGTGCACATGTGGTGGTTGCGCGATGGCGACCGATCAGAAGACCCACTCTCGCAAATCGGTCGCGAACTGCTTGCCGACGGTGCCGTGTTCGGCCATCTGGCCGATGGGTTGGCCCCGCCCGTCGAGTCGTACTGGTGGCAAGAAATTGGTGCCGCAACGCTGGGCAGTTTGGGGCGGATGCCGCCGGGATACGTCGCAAACATCCGCTCCGACGGCAACGTGAAAGCGCGCCTGGTTCGTGAAACGAATCCCAACGCTGAAGCGCAAGACATCGGGTCGATGCTGACGCACCTCCCCAGCGGCGCCGACGTGAGCATCACAACCTACGAGTACGCGGGCGGCGAGCGTGAGCACGTGCTTGCGATCGGCGGAACTGAGAACTGGTGGCCCATCGATAGCCCCCACGTGCTCGATCTCACGAGCAACCTCGAGCTGTATCTCGCGGGTGACTCGTCACTGCGCGAAGCGGTGGGGCACGCGATGGCTGCGGCAGGCGTGCTCGAAACTGAGCGCATCACCGAGATTGGGTACTCGCAGGGGGCGATGGGGGTGTTGGCTGAGGCATCCGATCAGCGTTTCAACATCACGCAGGTCATCACGGTCGGGTCGCCGCAAGACGCGTGGTTGCCCGAGTATGTGCAGCACGTTGACCTGTCGCACTACAACGACCCGGTCGCGATGCTCGCGATCGGCGGCTGGGGTGTTTCCGGGTTGGCGCAGCGTGACATTACGATTCGCGCGCCGGGTGGGCACGGCCCGCGCGACTATCGCAACACGGCAGATAAAGCGGATGGCTCCGGTGACCCCCGCGTTGAAGAACTGCACGAGCAGTGGCAGCGTTTCGGCGATGCCGAATCAGTGACGCGACGCGACTATGAACTCGAGCGCACCAAGTAGCACCAAGAACGCGCAGTTACCGCTTGAGTTGGGGGCGCAAGATGATGCCGCCCACCCAATTGACGAGCGACATAACGACTGCCGCGAGTACGCCGTACCAAAACTCTTCGATGCGAAGACCCCAACTCCAACCGCTGGTCAGTTGTGCCGTGACCCACAGCACAGCGCCGTTGACGATGAACGAAAACAGCCCGAGCGTGAGGATGTAGAGCGGAAACGTCACAACCTTCAGCACTGTGCCCAAGATGGTGTTCACGATTGCGAAAATTGCCGCGATCGCGAGCAGTGTCAAAACGCGCTGACCGGTTTCGCCCGGCGCGAAGGGGATCACAGAAACGTTCAGTTGCGGAATCAGGGTTACAACCCAGAGCGCAAACGCGTTCAAGACGATCCGAATCAGAAGCTTCACCCTTCTAGTCTGCCTCATGCGCGGTCGCGTCAGCCGGGCGGTCGTAGACTGCAACCGTGACTGTCAGCATCCGATCGAGCCTTTCTGGCCTTGCCCCGTACCGCCAGGGTGCGCAAGCCAGCCCCGACGCGTTCAAGCTTTCGAGCAACGAGAATCCGTTTGCATCGCACCCCGCGGTCGTGCAGGCGATAGCGGGTGCCGCACAAGCGAACCGTTACCCCGACGCGACCGCCTACACACTGCGCGAAGCTCTCGCAAACTTCTACGGCACGACAGCGCACCCCATCAGCCCCGACGAAGTGCACATCGGAGCCGGCAGTGTTGCGATCATCGCCCAACTGCTGAGCGCCGTGTGTGAGCCGGGCACCAACGTTGTGTATGCGTGGCGTTCATTCGAGGCATATCCGATGCTCACGCAAATTGCCGGTGCTGATTCCCGACAGATTCCCCTCACCGAAACAGCCGGGCACGACCTGGATGCGATGGCTGCGGCAATCGACGAAAACACGCGCGCTGTCATTGTCTGCACACCAAATAACCCCACCGGCCCCATTGTTACCGGCGAACAGTTCGCCGCGTTTGTCGCAAGCGTGCCGAGCGATGTGCTGATTATTCTCGATGAGGCATACAGCGAATTCGTCACAGCAGCGGATGCCGTAAACGGCATACAGCAGCGAATTTGGCTCGAGCACCCAAACGTTGTTGTGCTGCGAACGTTCTCGAAAGCGTACGCTCTGGCCGGTTTGCGCGTCGGATACGCGATCGGCACAAGCGAGGTGCTCGATCTCGCTCGCGTCACCGCGATACCCCTATCCGTGACAGGCGCCGCGGTTGCGGCGGCTGAAGCGAGCCTGCAACCCGAAGTGTTCACGGCTTTGCAAAGCCAGGTCGCCGAACTTGTCGAGCGCCGCGAAACGCTCGTTGCGGGCCTGCGCGCCCAGGGGTGGCAAGTACCGGATGCGCAAGGCAACTTCGTGTGGCTCGGGGTCGGTGCCGAGGGTCCAGCGCTTGCGCAGCACCTCGCGGAACAGGGCATCATCGTGCGGCCACTTCCCGGGGATACGCCTCATACGGGTGGCATCCGAATCTCTGTTGGGGAAGCGGAGTCGATCGAACGAGTGCTATCCGTGCTCGGCCAAGCGCGCGCGTAACGCGACGAGCGGCATCCGATTTGCAGAGTTTTCGGCACCACGAACCCAAACGGCATATATCCGCGAGTAGCGTAAGAGACGTGACCCCCACACCAGCTGATGCTCCCCTCGAGACGGGTGACGAAGCCGACATCGTGCGCTTCCTCACCGCCGACGGTACCTTTGCTCCCACCTCGAATGCCGCCGCGTTTCAGACGTTCGTTGACGAGCTCACGCGCGAAGACCTTGAGCGGTTCTACGCCGACATGGTGCTGTCACGCGCGCTCGACACGCAAGCGACAAACTTGCAACGGCAGGGCCAATTGGCACTGTGGCCGCCGAGTCGCGGACAAGAGGCCGCCCAGGTTGGCAGTGTGCGGGCCGCACGCGAGCAAGACCACTTCTTCCCCAGTTATCGCGAGCACATCGTTGCTGTCACGCGCGGGGTCGACCCGGTCGACATTGCGCGCGTGATGCGCGGTGACAGCCACGGCGGCTGGGACCCGACAAACAACGGTGGCGTACATATCTATACGCTCGTGCTCGGCTCACAGACGCTGCACGCGGCGGGGTACGGCATGGGGCTTGTATTCGACAAGCGCACCGCGACCGGAAACCCCCAAACCGATGAGGCCGTCATCGTCTATTACGGCGACGGAGCCTCAAGCCAGGGCGATGTGCACGAGGCAATGGTTTTCGCGGCGAGCTACAACGCCCCCGTCGTGTTTTTCGTGCAAAACAACCAGTGGGCGATTTCGGTGCCGTTCGAGACGCAATCGAAGGTTCCGCTGTACCAGCGTGGTGCCGGCTACGGCATCGAGAGTATCCAGGTCGACGGCAACGATGTACTCGCAAGTTACGCCGTCAGCCGCTACGCACTTGAGAACGCGCGTGCAGGCAAGGGGCCACAGCTGATCGAAGCCGTCACGTACCGCATGGGTGCGCACACCACGAGCGACGACCCAACAAAGTACCGACGCGCCGAAGAAGAGCAGCTCTGGGCAGGACGCGACCCAATCGCCCGGTTACGCACCTATCTCGAAAGTCAGGGCACCGAGCAGGCCGTTTTCGATCGGGCAGAAGCGGATGCCGCAGCCGCCGCCGACGACCTGCGCGTGCGCACTGTTGCGGCGCAAAAGCCGCCCACATCATCGATGTTCGACCACGTCTACAGCGAACCGAACCCACAAGTTGCCGCCGAGGCGCGCTGGTTCGAAGCATTCGACGCGACCCTTGAGGGGGAGCACTCATGAGCGCCGCATCCGCAACCGTGCAGACGATGACGCTCGCGAAGGCTCTCAACGAGGGCATGCGCAAAGCAATGCTCGACAGTGATCGTGTGCTGTTGATGGGTGAAGACATCGGCAAACTCGGTGGTGTTTTTCGTGTCACCGAACACTTGCACCGCGACTTCGGTGACGAGCGCGTGCTCGATACGCCGCTTGCCGAATCGGGCATTGTCGGAACCGCAATTGGTCTGGCTCTGACCGGGTTTCGCCCTGTGTGTGAGATTCAGTTCGACGGGTTCGTGTTTCCCGCGTTCGACCAAATCACCTCACAGCTTTCGCGTCTGACGTACCGCACCGAGGGCGCGCTGAAGATGCCGGTCGTGATTCGTATTCCATACGGCGGCCACATCGGTGCGGTTGAACACCACCAGGAAAGCCCGGAAGCGTATTTCACCCACACCCCTGGGCTGCGCGTGGTTTCGCCGAGCACCCCGAATGATGCGTACTGGATGATTCAGCAAGCCATCGCATCCGATGACCCGGTGATTTTCATGGAACCCAAAGCGAAATACTGGGTCAAAGGTGAAGTGAACCTTGCCGAGCCGGCCGCAGCGCTTCACGCCACACGCGTCGTGCGAACGGGCGACCAAGTAACCCTCGCCGGACACGGTGCGATCGTGACCACGCTTTTGCAGTCGGCAGCGCTCGCCGAAGAAGAGGGCATCAGTTGCGAGGTCGTCGACATGCGCTGCTTGTCGCCCGTCGACTACGACCCGCTGCTGCATTCGGTGCGCAAAACCGGGCGTCTGGTCTACGTGCAAGAAGCCCCCGGTGACACGAGTCTCGGTTCAGAAATCGCCGCAACCGTCACCGAGCGGGCGTTTTATGCGCTTGAAGCACCCGTTTTGCGAGTGTCGGGTTTTGATGTGCCGTTCCCGGTCGCGAAACTTGAGAGTGCCTATTTGCCCGACGTTGATCGGGTGCTCGAAGCCGTTGACCGATCGCTGGCGTACTAGCACTAGCCGCCGCACAAGCCGTAAAGGAGCTCGCGATGACACAACTGTTTAACCTGCCAGATGTGGGCGAAGGTCTCACCGAGGCTGACATTGTTTCGTGGAAGGTCGCAGTGGGCGACACTGTCGCAATCAACGATGTGATTTGCGAGATCGAAACCGCCAAGAGCATTGTCGAGCTGCCCTCGCCGTACGCCGGTGTTGTGCAGGGGCTGCTCGTGTCTGAGGGTGACACCGTCGAGGTGGGCGCGCCGATTATCTCGTTCGCGGTCGCCGCGGGAAACACCACCGGGAGTTCCGGCCCGACCGGGGCGGATGCATCGGAAGCACACGCTGCGGAGCAGAGTTCGGCCGATACGCCCAAAAGCGGCTCGGTCTTGGTTGGCTACGGCTCGGGGGAGGGCGCGGTCAGCCGTCGACGCAAGGTGCAATCCGCGCCCGTGCGACAGGCGTCGGGTGTTGCCGCGAAGCCGCCGATCCGTGCGTTGGCCCGCCAACTCGGGGTCGACCTTGCACACGTGCAACCGACCGGCGCGGCTGGCGAAGTCACGCGCGCTGACGTGCTGAAACATGCTGAGCAAGCATCCGTTTTCCGCAATATCGAAACGCCCGCGTGGGGTGAAGTGCGCGAAGAAACTGTGCCCGCGCCCGCCCGCGCGTTCGATGACTCGCGTGTTGAGGCGGTTCCCGTGAAGGGTGTGCGCAAGGCGACCGCTTCGGCGATGAGCACGTCTGCGTACAGCGCACCACACGTTTCGGTGTGGACGGATGTGGATGCAACCCGCACGATGGATTACGTCAAGCGCCTGAAAACCTCACCGAAGTTTGCCGACGTGAAAATCTCACCGCTGCTCGTCTACGCGAAGGCGGTGTTGTGGGCAGTGCAGCGCACACCGATGATCAATGCCTCGTGGGTGGCAGGACAAGATGGTGACACGATCGCCGTGCGCCACTATGTGAACCTTGGGATCGCCGCCGCGACCCCGCGCGGGCTGCTGGTGCCGAACATCAAAGACGCGCAAGACCTCTCGCTGCGCGAACTCGCCGAGGCCATTGAACGCCTGACGATCACAGCCCGCGAAGGCAAGACGACGCCGGCTGATCAGCAAGACGGCACGATCACAATCACGAACATTGGCGTTTTCGGTATGGATGCCGGAACCCCGATCATCAACCCCGGCGAGGCCGCGATCGTCGCGATGGGGGCGATTCGCCAAAAGCCGTGGGTTGTTGACGGTGAGGTGCGCCCACGCTGGGTCACAACCGTTTCGGGTTCGTTTGATCACCGCATCGTTGACGGCGACAAGGTTTCGCGCTTTGTCGCTGACATTGCGGCGGTCCTTGAGGAGCCTGCGCTGCTGCTCGACTGAACAGGACAATCTCGAACGTTTTGACAATCATTCTCAATAGGCGTAACCTCGTTATTGAGAATCATTGCCAACAAGATCGAGGTCAACATGAAATTCAGTGTTCGCAAATCAGGCGTGCTTGCCGCCGCTGTGATCGGGGCCTTCGCGCTCGCCGGATGCGGCACGGCCACCGAAGCCGGCGCGCCTGAAGCATCCGCATCCGCCGCCTCGAGTGCGATCGAAGTCGTCGCCTCAACCAACATCTATGGTCAAATCGTCGAGCAAATCGGCGGCGAGCACGTTTCCGTGACCTCGATCATTGACTCTGTAACAGTTGATCCGCACACCTATGAAGCCACCGCTCGCGACCGGCTCGCGCTTGAGCAGGCCGCACTTGTTGTGAGCAATGGCGGCGGATACGACGCCTATGTCGATGCACTCGTTGGTGATCGCGACGTGGAGCGCGTCATCGCTGTGGAGCAGTCGCATGCCTTTCATGAAGCGCACGGCGACGATGACGATCACGATGACCATGACCATGACCATGCCGATCACGACGATCACGACGCTGATCATGACGACCACCACGGGCACTCACACATCGAGGGGTTCAACGAACATGTCTGGTTTGATCCGCACACGATGATTCACGTTGTTGAAGCCATTACGGAAGAGCTCGGCGAACTGAGCCCCGCGAACGCCAGCTTCTTCACCCAAAACGCGGCCGCATTGATCGTCGAACTCGAGACGGCTGAAGCTCGCGTCGAGAACCTGAGCTCGCAATCGGCCACGGCGGTGTTTCTGACTGAGCCGCTGCCCGGATATCTCGTGACCTCCGCTGGACTCAGCGACGTCACGCCGGAGGGCTTCGCCGAAGCAGTCGAGGCGGGTAACGATGTGGCACCCGCGGTCATGCTCGCCGCGTCAAATCTCATCTCGGCCGGTGGAGTCACCGCAGTTTTGGCAAACGAACAAACATCGGATGCCGCAACCGCCCAAATTCTTGCTGAGGCAGAAGCCGCTGGCGTCCCCATCGCACGCTTCACTGAATTGCTGGCGCCTGGTCAGACCTACCTCGAGTGGTTGAACGCGGGTATCGACGCGCTCGAAGCCGCTATCGCCGGGTAAGCCCCGCAACCGCGGGGTAGTGCGAATCATTCTCAATAACGATAGGATGTTCGGATGCCTCTCCTCGAGATCCGTGACGCTGCCCTGCAGCGCGGCGACCGCCTGATCTGGAGTGACTTCAACCTCACGGTCGAAAAAGGTGAGTTCATCGCCGTGCTCGGCCCGAGTGGCGCTGGCAAGACAACGCTCTTGCGCGCAATTCTTGGCTTGCAGCCCCTGAGCGCGGGCACGATTGCGGTCAACGGCAAACCTGTCACGCGGGGAAGCGCCGACATTGGTTACGTGCCGCAGCAGCATCCGTTTGCGAAAGGCACCGCCGCCCGCGGTCGCGACATCGTGACCCTCGGCGTCACCGGAACTCGTTGGGGCAATCCGTTTCCACCGAAAGGCACACGCGAACGCGTCGATACCGTGTTGCAAGCCGTGGGCGCGCAAGCCTACGCGCACCGGCCAGTTGGCGATCTCAGCGGTGGCGAGCAGCAGCGTTTGCGCATCGGCCAGGCTCTCGTGAACAACCCCGATCTGCTGTTGTGCGACGAACCGCTTTCCAACCTCGACCTCGCCAACCAGCGCGGTGTCACAGAGATCATCGATGCCGAGGTTGAACGGGGGGCCGCGGTGCTGTTTGTCACGCACGACATCAACCCCATCCTCGATCGCGTTGACCGGATCGTGTACCTCGCGCACGGCCACGTGCTGATCGGTACGCCCGCTGAGGTGCTCACGAGCGAAGTGCTCAGCGAGGTGTACGGCGCCCGGGTTGAGGTGCTCAACCACGACGGACGCATCGTTGTGGTTGGTCTCGCCGAAGAAGTGCATGCCCACGAGGCACACCTGCACGGCGCTCACCTGACCGCACCCGAAGGCCAAGACGCGCACATTCACGAGGTGGGTCACTGATGCGCCCGACCATTGCGTGGCCCGACATCGATTGGTCGGATGTTTTCGGCTTCGAACACTACGGCGAACTGCTCGGCTACCTGCACAACTCGATCATCGCCGGGGCGGTGCTCGGTCTCGTCGGCGGCCTGATCGGTGTTTTCGTGATGCGGCGCGACCTCGCATTTGCCGTGCACGGCATCGCTGAGCTCTCGTTCGCGGGTGCCGCATTTGCGGTGCTGTTCAGCACAAGCGTTGTCGCAGGATCAATCGGCGGCGCGATCGTTGCGGCGCTCATCATTGGGCTCCTGGGAGCGAAGGCACAAAGCCGCAGCTCGATCGTGGGCGTGCTCATGCCGTTCGGGTTGGGCCTCGGCATCCTCTTCTTGGCCCTGCACCCGGGGCGCAGTGCGAACAAATTTAGCCTGCTCACCGGACAAATCGCATCGGTTTCGAACCCCGACTTGGGTTGGCTCATCGGCATCAGCCTGGTCGTGCTCGTCGCCCTCGTGCTGATCTGGAACCCCCTCACGTTCGATTCGATCGACCCCGAATCCGCCGCCGCCCGCGGCATTCCGACGCGTGGACTCGGCATTGTGTTCATGTTCCTCCTCGCGCTCGTTGTGGCAGTCAGCGTACAAATCATCGGTGCACTGCTGGTGATGGCACTGCTCGTGACCCCCGCCGCGGCGGCCATGAAAGTTGCCAGCGGACCGGTCACGGTTCCCGTGCTCAGCGCAGTGTTTGGCTTCATCGCCGCGGTCGGCGGCATCCTCATCGCGCTCGGCAGCACCCTGCCGATCAGCCCGTTCATTACGACCCTGTCGTTCACGATCTACCTCGTGTGCTGGGCGGTCAGCGGCATCCGCAATCGCACTACCCGGCTGACTGCCAGCCCGGCTGGGTAAGGTCGAATGATGGCTAGGCGCAACACGAAACAACGCGACGCGGTTCGCGATGTGCTCGCGAGCACGCCCGGATTCGTCAGCGCGCAACAACTGCACACCGCAATGCGCGAAGACACCGGGATCGGCCTCGCGACCGTCTACCGCAACCTGGCCTTGCTTGCCGACGATGGTGAAGCGGATGCTTTGCAGTCACCCAGCGGTGAGACACTGTACCGCGCATGCGCAACCGACACGCACCACCACCACTTGATCTGCACGACCTGCGGAAAGGCCGTCGAGATCTCGGCCGAACCGGTCGAACAGTGGGCGCGCGAGACTGCCGCAAGCTACGGGTTTAGCGACGCCCAGCACGTGATCGACATTTTCGGCGTGTGCGATTCGTGCGCCGAGGCAGGCTCGTGAGCACCACAACCGAAGCACCCACACGCTCGACGCTTCGCGTGCTGATCGGGCTTGTCGCGGTCGCCGCACTGTTTGCAGTGCTCGCGTTCGCGCCAGACACCCCAAGCCTGCCAACCGGGGCACAAGACGCCCTCACCCTGGGGCTCTCGGTACTCATCGAGGCGCTGCCGTTCATTGTGCTCGGCGTGCTGCTGTCGATTGTCGTGCAGGTCTGGCTGCCAGCGTCGACGATCGAAAAAGTGTTGCGCGGGCCCGGGTGGCTGCGCCGCATGCAACTGTCACTGCTCGGGATGTTCATCCCGGTGTGCGAATGCGGCAACGTGCCGTTCGCGCGGGGGCTCATGATGCGCGGGCTCTCACCCGCCGAATCACTCACGTTCTTGATGGCCGCCCCAATCGTCAACCCGATTGTCATCATCACAACGCACGCCGCATTCGGGTTCAACGACGGCATCCTCGTCGCGCGCCTCATCGGCGGGTTCGTGATCGCAAACCTGATCGGATGGCTCTACAGCCGCGACCCCAACCCCGAAACGCTCCTCACCCGCAACTTCGTTGCCACGTGCGAACAGCTCGAGGCCGAGACTGGCACCCGCATGCAACGCAGCCTGAGCCAACTCGTCATCGAGCTGCGCGCCGTCATGCCGGCGCTTGTGATCGGTTCAGCGCTCGCCGGAATCGTGCAGGTCTTCGTGCCCCGCTCGTGGCTCATCACGATCGGACAAAACCCGGTCGCCTCAATCGCGGTCATGATGGTGCTCGCGATCATCGTTGCGATTTGTTCAAACGTTGACGCGTTTTTTGCGCTGTCATTCGCCTCGACCTTCGCACCCGGAGCAATCGTGGCGTTCTTGGTTGTCGGCCCACTTGTTGACGTCAAAATGATCGCCCTGCTGCGCACAACCTTCACGACCCGCACGATCGCGGGCATCGTTGGGGTCGTCATTGCCGCGGCATTCGCCCTCGGATTGGCGGTGAACCTTGTCGGCTGAAATCGAATCTCCGTTAGACGGAGGCGCGGTAGCTTCTTCTCGGTCGTTGAGCGGAGGCGGCGCAGCCGCCGAAGACGAAACGCGGCACCCCGGAGTGAATGTTGTTCGCGACAACCGCGTTTCGTCTTCGCTCGCTGACGCGAGCTCCGCTCAACGACCGGAGGTGGCGCACCGTTTTGAAGGCACGCTCACCCGCTGGCTCGGTGTTGGTCTCGCCTCGCTCATCGCGATCCTCACCCTATGGCTTGCCGCAACCGGGCGACTCAATCTCTACATCGCGCCCGAAGCGGTTTGGTACGCCGTACCGGCCGCGGTTGCACTGCTGATTGCCGCCGTTGCGTCGTTTGCGCTTCCGCTCGGCCGTGAAGATCACGCCCACGATCACGGGCACGCTCATGACCACACCGCGGGCACGCGCTGGGGCACGATCGGCGTTGCCGTGGCGGCTGTTGTGGCATCCGCTTTCGTACTGCTTGCGTTTGTGCTCCCCGCCAGGACCCTCAGTGTTGAGCTTGCGATGTCACGCGACCCGGCCACGACCGTGCTCTTCGCGGGCGCAGACGATCGTGCGCTCGGCGGGGCAGCGGATGTCTCAGACTTCGGCCTCGGCGAATGGTCAACCGTTTTTCGCACAACAACCCAGCCCGAAAACTTCGACGGCAAACCCGTGCAACTCGTGGGCTTTTTGACCCCGGGAGCATCGGATGACACGGCCGCCCTGACCCGCATGGTCGTTACGCACTGCGTTATCGACGCCCAGCCTGTCGCCCTGCCGGTGCAAGCTCCGGCGTGGGAAAGCGAATACGAGGTTGGGCAGTGGGTGCAGATTGACGGTGTCGTGCGCGCGACCGAAGACGGGCGACTCGAAATCGAGCCCGTGAGTGTGACGGCGATTGACGAACCGAGTGATCCGTATGAGTTCTGAGCAGCCGGATGCGCCGCTTTCGCGGCGTGAGCTTCGGGCGCTTCGCGAGGGGGCGGGGGGCGACGGCAACCGCGTTTCACTTCGACTCGCTGACGCTCGCTCAGTACAGGCGTCTTCGGCGGCTACGCCGCCTCCGCTCAACGACCGAGGGGTAGAGGTGGAAACACCGGTGCCGCCCCGGGTCAACGACCGAGCAGACGCTGCAGAAACTCCTTTGCCGGTCGTTGAGCGGAGCGACGGCGTCAGCCGACGCGAAGACGAAACGCAGTTGCCGAAGAAGCGCTGGAACTCCCGCGTTGCGCTAACAATCGGCGTGCTCGCGCTTGTCACAATTGTGCTCGCGGCGGTCAACCTCATGACGGGCCCGCGACTGCTTGATGTGCGGGTCGATGCCCAAAGTGCGACGCAAGCTTCCGGCTCGCGCGTCATCCTCACCGCCAACCAAACCGTCGATGAGATCACCCCCGAGAACGTGACGATTACCCCCGCGACACCGTTCACACTCGATGTGGCGGGGCGCGACATCGGCATCCGATTCACTGTTCCGCTCGACACCGAAACCGACTACACGTTGCGGGTCGACGGCGTCAAAACACCCGGCGCGAGCAAAGCGAGCACCTTTGAAACGCAGTGGCGCACCCCTGCCGCAGAGCTGTTGCTGCTTGAGCGTCAGTACGGCACGCAGCTTGATGGTCTGTTCCCGCTGACGCTCGGGAGTGAACCAGAAGAGAGTGTTTTCAGTCATCCGAAAATTCTCGACTTTCGTCAGGCGACGAACCATGTCGTTGTCAGTGTTGAAGAAAACGAGCAAACGCGCCTGATCGTGATGAACCCCGACGGCACCGAGCGCCGCGATTTGCCGTTGCCGGCAGCGGGTTGGGTGCAATCGCTGCAGGTTTCTGATCGTGGGAACCTCGCGGGTTACCTGTTCACCGATGCCGGGATCGGTCAGACGTCGGAGCGCGGCAGTGTGCTCGTGCTGGAGAGCCTCGACGCAGCCGTACCAGCAGAAGCAGAAGCAGAAACAGAGACAGAGACAGCGACAGCAGCAGAAACAGAAACACCCACGCAAGGGCCCCGCATCGTGACGGTTGCTGGCGCAGAAGTGGGCATGGTGCAGTGGCAGTTCATCCCCGATAGCCGTTCGCTGCTGTTTGTGACCTATGCCGGTGAGGTCATGCTTTTGGACGCGGGCGCAGCGGATGCCCAATCCCAACCACTCGGCAACGCGCGCGGCATTCTCGGTATCGGCCGCGGGGAGCCGATCGCATACATCGACCGCAATGACGGTGTTTTCGCGGTCAACCTCGAAACTGGCGACGAGCGCAAACTCGACTTCGCCGAAAACGAGACGCTCACCCAACTCGTTGCCCTGCCAACCGGAAGTCTGCAGTGGCTCGTCGAGCGAACGTCGATCGGTGACCCGCTCGGGTCTCGTATCGCGCTGGCGCTGCCGGGCGAAACACCCAAGACGATCGTTGAAGTACCCCTGAGCGACCAGGTCATTCAAGTGTGCGCTTCGCCAAGCGGTCAATATGCCGCGGTTGTTACGGCCCCCGATGTGGTCAACAACCCCACCGATATCACCCTGTTGCCGCTGCCGGCTGGTCTCCTCACCGACATTTTCGACTTGCGATCGGATGGCACACCCCTCGTCGCGAGCCATGTCGGGTTCAACCCGTCATGGTGTGCCGTCGCCCCCCAGGTGTGACGCGCGGAGCATCCGCTGTCGTCTCAGCGCAACGCAAGCAAGGCGCGATAGGGTTTTTCGTGCTGTGCCTGAGGGCGCCGCACGCACGCGAATGAAAGGTTCGTCATGACTGATTCGGCTCAGAATGCTGCGTTTCCCCCGCAAACCGCGCCCGCACCCCCGGCCCCAGAACAGGCGGCCGCGACCCCGCCTGTAGCAACCCCAGCGGCACCCGCCTCGGCTGAAGCCTCGCGCGCAACGCTCGGGCGTTCCGAGCTGAAAAAAGCCAAAGATCTCGTCGAGCTGATCACGAAAGAGTACTCGGCGAAGGTTGTTGGTCAAGAGCGCCTGCGCACGAGCCTGCTCATTGCACTGCTGGCAAATGGCCACATTCTGCTCGAGTCGGTTCCGGGTCTTGCGAAAACAACCGCCGCGATGACGCTTGCCGACACGATTCACGCTGACTTCAAGCGCATTCAGTGCACGCCCGACATCATGCCGAGTGACATCACCGGCAACCAGATTTACGACGCCTCAAGCGGCACGTTCCGTACGGTGCTTGGTCCCGTGCACGCCAACATTGTGCTGCTTGATGAGATCAACCGTTCGAGCGCCAAGACCCAAAGCGCGATGCTTGAGGCGATGCAAGAGCGTCAAACCACGATCGGTGGCGAGGTGCATCCGCTGCCCAAGCCCTTCCTCGTCATCGCAACACAGAACCCCATTGAGCAAGAGGGCACCTACGAACTGCCCGAAGCGCAAATGGACCGCTTCCTGTTGAAAGAGATCGTCGAGTACCCGAGCCCCCTCGAAGAGATCGAGATTCTCGACCGCATCGACTCGGGTGTGCTCGATGTTGGAGCGCACCAAAAGGCGCGCGTCACACTCGAAGACATTGAGCAGCTGCAACAGTACGCCCGCGAGGTGTACGTCAGCCAAGCGGTTCGCACATACATCGTGCAACTCATTTACGTAACCCGAAACCCGGCCCCCTACATTGGGCCCGACAAGGCGCGCCTTATTAAGTACGGGGCGAGCCCGCGTGCGTCGATCGCGTTCATGGCTGCAGCTCGAGCGCTGGCACTCATGGACGGCCGCGGCTACGTCACCCCCGACGACGTGCGGGCGTTGCGCTACGAAGTGTTGCGTCACCGTGTGCTGTTGACGTTTGAAGCGGATGCTGAAGGCATCCGTTCAGAACAAATCATCGACGACATTTTCGCCACGGTTCCGACCCCGTAACGCCAAGGTCAGAACAGCAAAGCAGAACGTATGACCACCACGGGGAAGAGCCTGCTGCGAAAGGTGCGCAGCAAGCTCTACATCGCTTCGAACCTGAAGTCGATTCACCATGTCGAGGGTTCGCACCCGTCGCTGCAGCACGGCCGCAGTCACGATTTTGATGACCTGCGGCAGTACCAGCCGGGCGATGCGGCGCGCGATATCGATTGGCGAGCGACGGCACGTTTGGGCGAGCCGGTCATTAAGCGTTCACATGTGCCGCGCATGCACACGCTCATTTTTGTTGTTGACACGGGCCGTCGCATGAAGGCGATTGCGCCCAGTGGCGTGCTGAAAAAAGACCTGGCCATTTTGTCGATTGGTGTGCTCGGCGATCTTGCGCAGCGCTTCGGTGATTCCGTCGCACTGTTCGCTGGCAACACGGCAGGCACGAAACGATTGCCACCGAGCCGTAGCGAGGGCGGCTTGGAATTCCTCTTGCGCACCGTTGACACGATGATCGACAACAGTGACGGCGCGAGTAACCTCGACGCGCTCTTGCAGCAGACCATCAAGACGATTTCGTCGCGCGCCGTCGTTGTTGTTGTCACTGACGAGTCGCCCTTCACGCCCGCAACCGAGGGGTTCATCAAGCGGCTACAGGTGCAACACGACCTGTTGTGGGTGACGGTTGCGGATGCCGACCCCATTCGTTCCGATAAACCCGGCCCCACGTTTGCCGACATTGACACGAACTGGGTTGTGCCCGATTTTGCGCAGAGCGATCCAGACCTGATTGCCGAATTGCACGCACTCGATGTCGCCGAGCAGCGTTTTCGGGCGCACGTGCTGAAAAACCGCAACATTACGGATGTTGTTGTTTCCGAGCCTGCGTCGGGCATCACTGCGCTTTTGCACATGTTGAATCGGAGGGCGAATGTACGCGCTTAGCGGCATCCGATTCTTGATGCCCACCCCACCGCCCGAGGAGTTTTACCCGCCGGCGCAATACAGTGCGCTGTGGTTGTGGGTGCTTCTGGGGCTGCTGGTGTTGCTCATCGCCGGGTGGTTGGCGTATTTGTGGCTCAAGCCACCGAAGGCGCCCGAACCCCAACCCGCGCCGAAGCCAGCTGCGCCAAAGCAAGAGGTGCTGGTTGCACCGCAAACGCTGCGCGACGCATACCTGGCCGTTTTCGACCGGATCGAACAGGATGCCGCAGCGGGCAAGCTTTCTGCGCGGCGCGCGCACGTTGAACTCAGTCGGGCCCTGCGCCAGTTCGTCAGCGACGCATCGGGCATCGAGACACCGGTTTTGACGCTGCGCCAAATGGAACAGCACGGGCTTTCGCCACAATTGATTAAAGCGATGCGTGGGCGGTTGTATCCAGGGGCGTTTTCGCAAAGCGCGAAGGTGCAGGTTCCGGGCTCTGTTGAGGTCGCGCGAAGGGTGGTGCGCTCATGGAAGTGAAATACCCGTGGGTGATTTACGCCGCGCTCGGGCTCGTCGTGCTGGCGCTCATCATCGGTGTCATTCTTGGTGTGCTCAAAAACCGTCAGGTGCGCGTCGGCGCCGACGGGGTTGGTGTCTCACGCGCCGAACGTGTGCGCTCGTTGCCAGCGTTTCAGGCGGCGGTCAATAAGCGGATGCTGGGACTCGCCAGCATCTTGAGCCTCGGCATCGTCGCGCTGACGCTCGCCGGTGTCGTTGCGGCGCGCCCACAAGACTTGCGAACGGTCGACCAGGTTGCCTCACACCGTGACATCGTGCTGTGTCTCGACGTTTCCGGTTCGATGATTTACACGAACGAACAGGTTTTGAAGACGTTCGTTGATCTGGCGAAAGAGTTCGAGGGCGAACGCTTGGGCCTGACGATCTTCAACTCGAATGCCGTGCAGGTCTTTCCGCTCACGAGCGACTATGCGTTTATCGAAGAGCAACTGACGCTTGCCTGGAAGGGCAACACCTATGAGCAGACGGCCGGTACGTGGTTGCCAACCTCGACCGGGTCATCGCTCATTGGTGATGGCCTGGCGTCATGCGTTTTGAGCTTTGACCACCCCGACAAAGAGCGCTCCCGGTCGATCGTCTTCTCAACCGATAACCAGCTCGCTGGCGAACCGCTCGTGCAGTTGCAAGATGCGGCTGACATGGCATCCGCAAAAGACGTACGAGTGTTC
>CAZTUC010000011.1:92506-95275 GCA_964616805.1 uncultured Microbacterium sp.
CACGTGGGGTGAAAGCATCGAGTTGGGCGAGGCAGCCGAATCAACCGGCGGCGCGATCTACGAGCTGACGAACTCGCAGACCGTGACGAACATCGCCGCCGATGTGCGCAAAGAAGCCGTCGCTGAGCTGCGCGGGAAGCCGCAAACGGTTTCAACCGACGTTCCTGGCCCGTGGATTGTGGCACTGCTGCTCGCGACTGGTGCGTTCATCATCGTGCTCGAAAGGGTCAAACTGTGATCTTCGAGCCGCTCATTCCCCCCATCATTACCCTCGCGATCTTCGGTGTTGTCGCGTACTTCGTTGTGCGCGGGTTCAGGCAGTCGGAAGACTGGGGGCGGCGCACGCTGTGGATTGTGCGTTTCGTGCTCGTGGGCGCATGCGCGGTTCTGTTGCTCGGTCCGGCAGTTGCCGGCCAATACGCGCGTGTCGCCGCAACGAGCGTTGATGTTCTGCTGGTTGTTGACACAACATCGAGCATCGTCGCCGAAGACTACGACGGCACAAACCCGCGCCTCGACGGTGTGCGCGCCGATGTTGAAGCGGTTGTCGAAGCCTACCCGGGCGCCCGGTTTGCGCTCATCGCGTTTGATTCCGCCGCCGTCTTGCGGATGCCGTTCACGAACGACACCGCTGCGGTGGACTCGGCGATGCAGGTTTTGCAGCCCGAGTTCAGAGTGTATTCCTCGGGCAGTTCGATCAGCATCGCCAACAAGCTCGTGCAAGACACACTGCGTGCAACAGCTGAGGTAGACGGGAACCGTGCCCGCATGGTGTTCTATTTCGGCGACGGTGAGCAAACCGCATCGAGTGCACCGGAGTCGTTCAGCGAAGCGCAACCGTACGTCGATGGCGGTGCTGTTTTGGGTTACGGTACCGCGACTGGCGGACCGATGAAAGACCGCACCAGTTACACGCAGACGCAAGATCGCTACATCCAATACCAGGGCAAGGACGCACTCTCGGTTATCGACGAGGCAAACCTGCAACAGATCGCGGCCGAACTCGGCATCACGTACGAGCACCGCGCGGGCGGCACCTTTGTTCCACCGCCGGCACCGTCAACAACGATCGATTACTCGTCAACATCGTCGACACAGGTGGCCGGCTCCCTCGCGTGGACGATCGCGATTCTCGTTGCGGCACTGCTCGCGTTCGAAATCGCACGCGCAACGATGCGCATTGTGCAATTGCGTTCGCTCGCCCGGCCCGCACGCACGACCGTGAAGGCGGGAGGTGGTGCATCGTGACGTGGAAAGTGAAACTCCGTCGCGTGCTCGGATGGGTGCTCGTGCCGCTGACGATTCTTGCGGTCGCGTTCGGCACGAAAGTGTTCTTCAACTATCACGCCGCCTACAACACGATCAAGCACTACGACGCTGTGCAGTACACGCTCGCGGTTGATGCTTCGCGCTCGCAGCATTTCTTGAATATTTTCGAGTCGTGGAAAGCACCGTTCAACACCGGAACGGCGTATGCACTGGGTGGCGCGTGGCCCGAGGCGCGTGAGCAATACGAAAACGCGCTGACGCTCGCCAAGGGTGCCGAGCAGTGCCCCGTGCGCGCGAACTACTCGTTCGTTGTTGAGACCCAGGGTGATGATGCGTTTGCCGCGGGTGACTTCGCCGTCGCACGCGACCTCTACTTGGAAGCCAAGAAGATCGCCGAGGAGGCTCCCGAAGAATGCGCCGACTCGTCGAGTGCGAACGACGAGTCATCCGATTCTGAGCGGGATCTTTCTGAGTCGCTTCCGGATGCTGCCCAACGCGATCACGACAAGGCCGACCAAGCCCAGCAAGAGCTCGACGACCAGGAGCAGGAGCAGGAGCAGGATTCTGGTGAGGGTGAACAGCCTGATGCTGGCGGTGAGGGCGAAGATGAGCAAGACCAAGGTGGTTCGGGCGACAACCCTGACGAGGGCGAACAGGGCGAAGACGAACAGCCCTCGGGCGGGGGCAACGGTGAGAGCGAGCTTGAACAAGAACTGCGCGAGCAAATGCAGCAGGGTCAACAAGAGCGCGACGACCAAAACTCGACCGGTGGTGGGCAGGTGACCGACAAACCATGGTGAGTTTAGATCGCGACCGATACGTACCGGCGGATGCTGGGGCGCCGCCCGTTCCGCCGCCGGGTGGATACCGCGGGCGTAAACGTTCGTACAACCCTGACATCATGCGGCGCAGCCAACCGGTTGCTGCCCCGACCGCGGCGCAACTGATTGAGAGTGTTTCTACGCCGGCGGCTGCGTCTGTAGCTGCGCCCGCGCCTGCGCCAAGCACGAAGCGCGGTCGAGCCACAGCGGCTGCTCCCACCCCTGAACTCATTGGTGCACAACGTGCGCTCGGCACCGTTGCGCTCGCGATCGCCGTTGGTTTCGCGGCGGTGCTGGTGCTCATGGTCTTCACCGCCGGCCCCGAGGCGTTTTGGGGTCGGGCAATGTTGTTCTTGCAGCTCATCGTGATTGGGGTGGGCGTGTACGCGGTGACGAAACCGCCGGGCCGCTTCCGCGGAACGATTGCCCTCGCGATAACCGCCCTCGTCAACGTGTTGACGATCTCAATGCTCGCGATGGTGCTGGGCTAACGCCCTTCTTCGGTCGTTGAGCGGAGGCGCGCAGCGCCGAAGTCGCCTGTACTGAGCGAGCGTCAGCGAGTCGAAGTGAAACGGGCCAACCCGCGGAGATGGTTGGCAAGTAGGTCGGTGTCCGCCGTCGCGCGGTGCGCGTCGGCTCGTCGTTTCGTCTCGCCTTCGGCTCGCTCAACGACCGGGTG
>CAZTUC010000012.1:0-5507 GCA_964616805.1 uncultured Microbacterium sp.
GTCTCGAAGTCAGGCACCCTGACTTCGAGACGAGGCCGAGCGGGCCCTTGCCGGTGATGTTCGCAGGCGTGATGCCAACGAGTGCTTCACCGGGGGTGATGATTCCGGGGCAGTTCGGTCCGATGATGCGGGTCTTGTTGCCCTTCTTGCCGGCGTATGCCCACGCTTCAGCGGTGTCGCCCACGGGCACACCTTCGGTGATCACAACGAGCAGCGGAATCTCGGCGTCAATCGCTTCGACCATGGCGTCTTTGGTGAACGCGGCCGGTACGAATGCGATCGAAACGTCAGCTCCGGTTGCGGCCATCGCCTCAGCGACGGTACCGAAAACGGGCAGCTCGACAGCAGCACCGGATGCATCCACGTGCGAAACCGTCTCGCCAGCCTTGCGCGCGTTGACGCCACCAACAACCTGGGTGCCGGCCTTGAGCATCAGCGCGGTGTGCTTGGTGCCTTCACCGCCGGTGATGCCCTGCACGATGACTTTGGAGTCTTTGTTGAGGTAAATCGACATCTGTTTTTCTCTCTCAGTCTCGCGACGCTTACGCGTTGGCTGCGGCGGCGGCCTTGTCGGCGCCGTCGTCCATCGTGTCGGCCAGGGTAACAAGCGGGTGGTTGTAGTCGGCGAGGATCGCGCGGCCCTCTTCAACAGCGTTGCCGTCGAGGCGCACAATGAGCGGCTTCGATGCGGTGCTGCCGAGGGTTTCAAGCGCACCCTTGATGCCGTTTGCAACAGCGTCACACGCGGTGATGCCACCGAAAACGTTCACGAAAACGCTCTTGACCTGCGGGTCACCCAGAATGATGTCGAGGCCGTTTGCCATAACTTCAGCGGATGCTCCACCACCAATGTCAAGGAAGTTCGCGGGCTTGACGCCACCGTGGCCTTCACCGGCGTAGGCAACAACGTCGAGGGTCGACATCACAAGGCCTGCACCGTTTCCGATGACGCCAACTTCACCGTCGAGCTTGACGTAGTTGAGGTCGAGGGCTTTTGCCTTCGCCTCAAGCGGGTCGGCGGCATCTTTGTCTTCGAGTGCTTCGTGGTTCGGGTGACGGAACGCAGCGTTCTCGTCGAGCGAGACCTTGCCGTCGAGGGCGATGATGTCACCCTCCTTCGTCTGCACGAGGGGGTTGACCTCAACGAGCGTTGCGTCTTCACCCTTGTAGACGGCGAAGAGTTTGACGATGACGTCGGCAACGGATGCTTCAACATCCGCGTCGAAACCAGCGGCGCGCGCAATTTCGAGCGCCTTTGTCTCGTTGATGCCGTCGAGCGGGTTTACTTCGATGCGGGCGAGCGCTTCGGGCTTTTCGACCGCGAGCTGCTCAATTTCCATGCCGCCCTCAACGCTTGTGAGGCTCAGGTATGAGCGGTTCGCGCGGTCGAGCAGTACCGAGAAGTAGAACTCTTTGTCGATGTTGGCGCCACCGGCGACCATCACCGTTTTGACGACGTGGCCTTTGATGTCGAGGCCGAGGATGCTCTGTGCTGCCTCGAATGCCTCGTCTGGGGTTTTGGCGACCTTGACGCCGCCAGCTTTACCTCGCCCACCGGTTTTCACCTGGGCCTTGACGACTACGACGCCGCCAAGTTTTTCGGCTGCTGCTTTCACCTCCTCGGCGGTGGTGCAAACAATGCCGGGTAGCACCGGCACTCCATAAGATTCGAATAGGTCTCGTGCCTGGTACTCGTAAAGATCCACTGAGGGTTTTCCTTCACATCATTGCGGTGAAAAGTGGCGCGCAGACGCCGCACGCCTAGTGTCCTAGCCTACCGCGTTGCGGGAGCACGTTTCGAATGTGGCCACAAACGGGGGTATTCGGGCGCGTTCGGCCCGCGCGAGTGTTACTCGGCTTCGATGCCGGCCTTGTTGAATGCGGCGATCATGAGGTCGCGCGGCACGATAAACGTTGGCCCCGCGGGGTCGATGAGCAGACCGTCGGTGTGGTCGGCGACCTCGAGCACTTTGCGCAGTTTCGCTGGGGTGAGTGGGGCGGGTTGTTCACCGCGCCCCATCGCGGCAACCTCGACCGGGTGCGAGAAGATCTGCACGTATCGTTTGCCGTTGCTGAGGTGTGCTTCGGCGATTCCGCTGCCACCTTCGACTTTTCCGACGGCGACCCACGTGGGTAGTTCGGTGAGTGCGAGTGCCACACCGGCGACCATTTCTGGCGTGCGCGGCTGGGCCAGGAGGGTCTTGATCCGGAAGCTCGGTTCGCCTTCGCTGAGTGCACGGGTGATGAGGTCGCGTGGGAAAACCGCGCGGTGGGGTGCGGAATCGTTGTCGAGCACGATGCCGGCGTATTCGCCGTCAACGACCTGCTTGAGCACGGCTGAGGCGGGCTGTGCCATCCCGGCGGCAGCCTTCGGGTCTGACAGTGCGTTGACCGAATCGAAAAGTGCTTTCGCTGAGCTGAACACCAGCAGGAAGCTTTCACCGTTTTCATTGCGGGCAACACCAACGGGAACCGGCTTTCCGGCCTCGACGAGTTCTTTCGCATCAGCGGGGATGCGCACGTAGAGCAGACCCTGCAGGGCGTTGCGCAGCACGCCAACGAGTTCGGCGCCCGTGGCATCCGCTGTCAACCGGGCGAGCGTTTCGCGCAGCAAAACGTTGTCTTCGTAGCCCGTCATCGATTGCGTGTTCTCGGGCGGGTTCGCGGGCGAACGTGGCAGTTCAACGTGGGTTTGCGCGGGTTGCACGCGCTCACCGAGCGAAGAAGCGGGAGTCGCGCCGAGACCCTGGAACGTCGAAACGCTCACGTTGACGTTGGGCACGGGTGCTTGCGGTTCGGATGCCGCAGCGGCCGTTTCGGCAGCGTCAACTGACGCAGCCACCTGTTCGACAGCGTCGACGGTTTCGTTTGCGACGTTTGCGTCGTCAGATTTTTTGCCACGTGAGAAGAGAGCCACGGCTTAAGCCTACGGTGCGGGTATGCGCGAGCGGTTGTCGCAGACCAGACCGTTACAGTTTCTCAATCGGAGCCACTTTGATGAGCAGCTTTTTTTGACCGGCGCTGTCGAAGCGCACGTGCGCGATGCGTTTCGCATCGATGCCCGTGATGAGTTCGACCCGGCCCTCGCCAAAGTCGTCGTGGCGGATGCGGTCACCGGCGGCAAGTTCGAGATCGCTGTTGTCACGCATTTTGCCCGTGATGGCGCCAGGGAACTTGTCGAGTGCAACCCCGAGGGGCTTGAGCGGCCGCAAGTTGCGTGACCGACCAGCACTGTCGCCACCCGTGCCACCGCCAACGTTGCCAGCGCCGCCAACGCCACCAACGCCGCCGCCGCGCGTCGCCTGAAAACGCCCATTGCCGTAGCCGCCGCCATACCCGCCAGAACGAGTGATGCTGCGGCTCATGAGTTGTTCGGGCGATTGGCGCCAGTCGATCAGTTCGCTCGGAATCTCTTCGAGGAACCGGCTCGGGATCGACGGTGAAATCTCACCAAACTGCGCACGGGTCATCGCAAGCGTCAGGTACAACCGCTTGCGAGCCCGCGTGACACCAACGTAAAACAGGCGTCGCTCTTCTTGCGGGCCACCCGGCTCGCCCGCCGAGATGCGGTGCGGAATCAGGTCTTCTTCGACGCCGGTCAGAAACACGGTGTCGAACTCGAGGCCTTTCGCGGTGTGCATCGTCATGAGCGACACCGCACCCGATTCGTCGTCGAGATCGTCGGAGTCGGCGACGAGGGCAACATCCGTTAAGAAATCAACGAGGGTTCCCTCGGGGTTGTGTCGGGCAAAATCGCGCGCGACGGCCACGAACTCGTCAAGGTTTTCGAGCCGCGCCTCATCTTGCGGGTCGTCGCTCTTGCGCAGCATGTCGAAGTAGCCGCTCTTTTCCAGCAGCAGCTTGAGGCCCTCTGAAACCGCGGTCGCGGGCGGCACGGTGCCGTCGGCGGGAGCAAGCAGAGCGGATGCCTCGCGCAACAGCGCATCGAGCTGGGCGATCGCCGCAACAATCTTCGGCCCGACGCCAAGGTCTGCCCCGTGCGCGAGTGCATCGCGAAACGAAATGCCGTGGGTGGTCGCGAACCGAGCAATCGTCGTCTCGGTCACATCGCCAATGCCACGCCGGGGCCGGTTGAGCACGCGACGGATGGCCATGTCGTCGGCCGGGTTCGCCACCGAAATCAGGTACGCGAGGGCGTCTTTGATTTCGGCGCGTTCGTAGAACTTCGTGCCGCCAATGATCTTGTATGGCAGCGCGGCACGGATGAAGATTTCTTCAAGCGCACGCGATTGCGAGTTCGTGCGGTAGAAAACGGCCATCTCGCGGTAGGGCACCCCAGCCGTGTGCAGCGCATCGATTTCGTCGGCGATGAACTGGGCTTCATCGTGTTGCGAATACCCCGTGTAGCCGACGATCGGCTCACCCGCACCAACGTCAGTCCAAAGCTTTTTCGCTTTGCGGTCGAAGTTGTTGCTGATAACCGCGTTGGCGGCCGAGAGGATGTTTTGTGTTGAGCGATAGTTTTGCTCGAGCAGCACAACCTTGGCACCCGTGAAGTCACGCTCGAACTCCGAAATGTTGCGGATGTCGGCGCCGCGAAACGCATAAATCGACTGGTCACTGTCGCCGACGACCGTGAGGGATGCGGCATCCGCGAGCGAACCCGGCTGCTTGGTCAACTCGCGGATGAGCGCGTATTGGGCGTGGTTGGTGTCTTGGTATTCGTCGACGAGGATGTGCCGGAACCGCTCGCGGTATTTATCGGCGATGTCGTCAAACGCACGGAACAGATAGACGGTTTGCGCGATGAGATCGTCGAAATCGAACGCGTTGGCCTTGCGCAACTGGCGTTCGTAGTCAGCGAAGATTTCAACGAAAGTGCGCTCGCTGGGATCCGAGAAGTTGGCACTGCGCGCGTATGCGTCAGCATCGACGAGCTCGTTCTTCGACTTCGAAATGCGACCCTGAATCTGCGCCGGGGTGATGCCAAAACCGTCGGCGCCGTGTTCTTTCGCGAGACGTTTGATGAGCGCGCGCGAATCACCCGAGTCGTAAATCGTGAACGTCTTCGGAAAACCAAACGCTTCAGCTTCGTTGCGCAAAATACGCACGCATGCCGAGTGGAACGTCGAAATCCACATGCCGCGACCGGCATCGCCAATAAGGGCGTGTACCCGCTCGCGCATTTCGGTCGCGGCCTTATTCGTGAACGTGATTGCCAGAATCTGGCTCGGCCACGCCTCACCCCCACGCAACAGCGACGCAATCCGGTGTGTGAGCACACGGGTCTTGCCACTGCCGGCGCCCGCGACGATCAGCAGCGCGGGGCCGCGATGCGTGACGGCTTCACGCTGTGGGCCGTTGAGGCCGTCGAGCAGCGGGTCTTGGGCATCCGATTGCCCGCCGGGTGCGTCGTGAATGATGAGGTCTGCCATTTGCAAACCAGCCTACGCGGCACCACTGACTTGACGCGCGCCGGGTCACTTTCGCGCAGCGAAATTGACCCGGCGTGGGTCAAGGTTGAGCGAGCGAAGCGAGTCGAAACC
>CAZTUC010000012.1:5607-23062 GCA_964616805.1 uncultured Microbacterium sp.
CCGTCACCGACCCAAACTCAGGAACAGACGCCCCTTGACGCGCGCACACGTCGCGAACCGACCGGCCTTCCTGAGTTTGGACAGCACAAGCCCGAACAACGCAGACGCGTGCCGAGTCAACACAGACGCGTGCCGAGTCAAGGCTGAGCGCGAACGTCACCAGTTGAAACCCCGTCACCGACCCAAACTCAGGAACAGACGCCCCTTGACGCGCGCACACGTCGCGTGGGGGCCAGCCTTCCTGAGTTTGGACAGCTTTCAGGAGTTAGGGCAGCAGCAGCGGCACCATTATGGCCGTGGCAGCAGCTTGCGCAGCAAATCCGGATGATCCGCAAACGCGCCCGCAACGCCGCTGCCCAGCACTTCGCGCCATTCGGCCGCGTAGTCGCCCCACGCGGCGGGGTCGTCACCAAGCCGAAAACGCTCTTCGAGAAACGCATTCTCGGGGCGCAGCGTCCAAACAAAAACCTGCAAACCCCGCGCGGCAGCATCGGCCACGATCGTGTTTGGGCGCAGCAGTCGCGCCTTATTCACGCTCACACCCTGCACAACGCCCGCAAGCGAATCAAGCCCCGCCGGTGTGACAAACCAGTCAAAGCCCGGCGCAGCATCCCCCGAGCGCGCGACGAAATCCGCCGGCGCACCCTCGTTCTCAATAAGAAACACGTACTCGGCAGCAACGTGCGCCGAAAGCTCCCGCAAAACATCCAGCTCAAAACACTCGACAACAAGCGGCGCCGCAGCCCCGCTCCAACCGGCCGCCGCAAGGTCGCGCGCAATCGTCTCGGCCATCGGCAGGCCAATCGACGCAAAATAGGTCGGATGTTTCACCTCAAGCACGAGCGTGATGGGGCGGCCTGCGGCATCCGATTCTGCCCGCAGCAGCGCAAGCAACTCGTCAAACCGCAAAATGGGCTCTTGATCGTCGAACGCTGCGCTCCCCGGCCGCAATGCCGGCAACCGCTCCCGGCACTTCAGCACAGCAAGCTCCGCCCACGTGAAATCTTCGGTAAACCAGCCGTCCAGCGTTACCCCGTCAACAACCTTTGTCGTGCGACGGTCGGCGAACGCTGCAACATCCGCCACATTCGTCGTGCCCGAAATCTCGTTTTCGTGCCGTACAACAAGCACCCCGTCGCGCGTCATCACAACGTCTGGCTCAACGGCATCAGCCCCCAACGAAACAGCCAACCGATATGCCGAACGCGTGTGTTCGGGGCGATAAGCGGATGCCCCACGATGCCCAATAACCAGTGGTTGATCGATCACGCCACTAGCGTAATTCATAGCCTGAAACGCGCAGCCACCGATACTCTAGATCTAGCGCCCCGCAATGGGGGCACTGACCTTTGGAGAAAGACCATGGCACTTGAGAACCCCGCGTTCAACAACCCGGCCTTCCAACCCCCGCAAGCAAACGGTTCGGTGGCACAGGCCCCGTCAACGTACCCCTCAATGACTCCGCCGCCCGCGTCAACAGTGACGGCGGCACAGGCGGCACAAGCGGCACAGAACGCTGCCCTGCACGCACAGCTTGAGGGCGCGTATGCTGCCCCCGCTGCAGGCTCGACTGACACCGGCCGCATGACGGTCGAAGACTCGATCCACAAGACCATCGTGCTGTTCGGCATCATGCTCGCGTTCGCAGCCGTCGGCTGGGTCTGGACGCTCGGCGGCCTCGACACGGCAAACGCTGCCGCAGGCAACGTTTCGATGGCCCCGTGGCTGCTCGGCATGTTCGGCACTTTGGGTCTCGGCCTTGTTATCAGCTTCACCTCGCGCACGAAGGTGCGCCCGGGCCTCATCTTCGGTTTCGCCGCTCTTGAGGGCCTGTTCGTCGGTGGTATTTCGGCGTTCTTCCAGGTGGTCTGGCCGGGCGTTGTTATGCAGGCCGTGCTCGGTACGTTCATCGTCGTCGGTGTAACGCTCGCCCTCTTCTCGAGCGGCAAGGTGCGCACGTCGCCGAAGATGACGAAGATTTTCATGATTGCTGCTGTCAGCTACTTGATCTTCGGCCTCGTCAACCTCGTGTTGGTGTGGACGGGCGTTCTGCCCCAGTTCGGTGTTTACAGCCAGACGTTCTTCGGTATCCCCCTCGGCCTCGTGATCGGTGCCGTCGCGATCCTCATGGCGTGCTACTCGCTCGTGATGGACTTCGAGCTCATCAAAAACGGTTCCGCAAACGGCGCCCCGCGTGAGTACGGCTGGCTTGCCGCACACGGCATCCTCGTTTCGGTTGTCTGGATCTACGTCGAGCTGCTTCGTCTGCTCGCGATTCTGCAGAACAACAACAACTAGTTCGTAAAGAACAAAGCGGGGGCGGATGCATCAAGCATCCGCCCCCGCTTTTTTGTGCCACCGAAGCGGCACTACTCCCACTCGATGGTTCCCGGCGGCTTCGAGGTCACGTCGAGCACGACGCGGTTGACGTCGCGCACTTCGTTCGTGATGCGGTTTGAGATGCGTGCGAGCACGTCGTATGGCAAGCGCGTCCAGTCGGCGGTCATGGCGTCTTCGCTCGAAACGGGGCGCAGCACAATCGGATGCCCATACGTGCGCCCGTCGCCCTGAACGCCCACCGAGCGAACGTCTGCGAGCAGCACAACCGGGCACTGCCAGATCTCAGTGTCAAGGCCCGCAGCCGTGAGTTCTTCGCGTGCGATTGCATCTGCTTCGCGCAGCAGGTCGAGCCGGTCACGCGTGACTTCACCAATGATGCGAATGCCAAGTCCCGGCCCGGGGAACGGCTGACGCGCGACGATCGGCTCAGGAACACCCAGTTCGCGACCAATGGCGCGCACTTCGTCTTTGAACAGGGTGCGCAGGGGTTCGACAAGTTCGAAGTCGAGGTCGTCGGGAAGCCCACCGACGTTGTGGTGACTCTTGATGTTGGCCGTGCCGGTTCCGCCACCGGATTCAACAACGTCGGGGTAGAGCGTGCCCTGCACCAAGAATTTCACCGGCGCCCCACCCGAGACGCGCGCTTCTTCAACGAGGTCGCGCTGCACCTGTTCGAACGCGCGAATGAACTCGCGGCCGATGATCTTGCGCTTTTCTTCCGGGTCGGTCACGCCGGCGAGGTGCCCCAAGAACGTGTCAGCAGCGTCGACGGTGATGAGGCGCACACCGGTCGAGGCAACGTAGTCTTGCTCGACCTGTTCGCGCTCGCCCTGACGCAGCAACCCGTGGTCAACAAAAACGGCTGTCAGCTGGTCGCCGATCGCTTCGTGCACGAGCGCGGTCGAAACGGCCGAGTCAACACCGCCCGAAAGCGCCGAGATGACTCGCGCGTCGCCAACCTGTTCGCGAATGCGCGCAACCTGGTCGGCGATGACGTTGCCGGGGTTCCAATCGGATGCCAGCCCCGCCCCCACGTGCAAGAAGTTTTCGATGACTTGCTGTCCGTGGTCGGAGTGCTTCACTTCAGGGTGCCACTGCACGCCGTAGAACCGCTTTTCGTCGTTGGCGAAGGCGGCAACGGGTGTCGCAGACGTGGACGCAACAACCTCAAACCCTTCGGGAGCGCGCGAAACTTGGTCACCGTGACTCATCCACACGTTTTGGCCTGCGGGTTGACCGGCGAGCAGGGTTCCGCCTGATCCGACAACCGTGGCATCCGTTGCACCGTACTCGCGCAGCCCCGTGTTGGCGACTTCGCCGCCGAGGGTTTGCGCCATCACCTGGAAGCCGTAGCAAATCCCAAGTGTCGGCACGCCAAGCTCAAAAACGCCCGGGTCAAGCCGCGGTGCGCCGTCTTCGTAGACTGATGAGGGCCCGCCCGAGAGAATGATGCCGACCGGCTCGAGTGCGGCGATTTCGGCGGCGGATGCCGTGTGCGGCACGATTTCGGAGTACACGCCAGCTTCGCGCACGCGACGCGCGATGAGTTGCGCGTATTGGGCGCCGAAGTCGACGACGAGTACGGGGCGGGGGTCGCTCATGCTTGCGTCTCCACAGTTTCAGAGGGGGAAGAGGAGTCAGAAGAAGTGATGCCGGCTTCGGCTTCACGGCGGGCCAGGTAGGCGTTCACTTCGCGAGCGATCCTCGACTCCATCGGGAACGACAGGAACGGGATGACACCGGCAAGCGCCATCGTGAGGAAGCGGCCGAGGCCCCAACGCATTTTCGACCACAGGTTGAAGGATGCGAACAGGTAGACGACGTAGAACCAGCCGTGCGAAATCAGAATGAGCAACGAGATGTTGACGCCGTCGCCGACCGAGGTCATTTCACAATCGTCGATCGACACGAGTGGCTTGGAGTACCACTTGCAGGTGTCGCCGACGATGACATCGGCGAAGTAGAGCCCGCCACGGGTTCCGCCGGCGAACAGTTCGACGTGGATCGGCGAGTATTTCAGCACCATTTCGGTGACCAACAACAACAGCATGACGCCGGTGACGATGGCCGTAATCTGGAAAAACTTCAGCGCTCTTCGAATTTGCGGAAATGTTGAGAGCTTTGGTTCTGCCATGCCCTCAAGTTTAGTCGAGGCTACCGGATGCCGCCGCCGCGGCAGCTTCTTCGAAGTCTTCGGTTTCGCGTTCCCACGCGTCTTTCGCGAGTCGGTACCAGATGTACAGGGCGAATCCGGCGAAGATGATCCATTCGGCGGCGTAGAAAATGTTGATCCAGCTGACGCGTGTACCCTCATCTGGCGGGGAGGTTGTGATGACCTCGAGCGGCGCGATGGCGGTGTCGCTCAACATGAATGCGCGGTAGACGTGCAGGTTTTCGGTGTCGTGCCAGATCCCCAAGAGCCCGGCGGGTGACATGCTCGTCAGCTCGTACGGGTCGTGCGCGGGCGGGACTCCGACGCCCTCATCGGGAAACAGCCGTCCGGTGAGCGTTGTCTGCCAGGTGGACGCGGTGCGCACGGCTTCTTGTGCGACGTCGAGGTCGGTTGTGAACCCGAGCGCGATGGCGATGGATGTTGGTTCAGCCGTTTGAGCCAGGCGGAACTGCCCGGCAACCCAGTAGCCGTCGGTTCCGGCGTCGTCACGTTCCGTGATGATGCGGAAGTCGCCCGGCACGAAGTTGCCAGCGACGGTGACGCGGTGGCCTTCTTGCCGGGAGGTCAGGTAGTCACCCGGTCCGAGCAGCTCAGCGATGGGCCGTTCGACCTCGCTGATGCCCGCCTCGGGTGGCGCGAAGTCGATTGAGCGCGACAACTGCCATTGCCCGAGCCACGCGAAACCGCCAGCGAGTGCGAAGCACGCCAAGAGCGCCATGATCCAACGCGGGCGAAACATGACTTCGCGCAGCGTTGGCGGAAACTGACCTACAACAGACAAAATCGGATGCTCTAGTGCTGCGGGTACGGGGCAAGAACAACTTCGACGCGCTGAAACTCTTTCAAGTCGGAGTAGCCGGTTGTTGCCATCGATTTGCGCAGGGCACCGATGAGGTTTGCGGTTCCGTCAGAAACCTGGGCCGGCCCGTAGAGCACCTGTTCGAGGGTTCCGACGCCGTCGACCGCGACGCGTTTGCCGCGTGGCAGTTTGGCGTGGTGTGCTTCGGCACCCCAGTGGTATCCGCGGCCGGGAGCATCCGTTGCCCGCGCGAGCGCAACACCGAGCATGACGGCGTCGGCGCCGGTTGCGATGGCTTTGACGATGTCACCCGAGGTGCCAACGCCGCCGTCGGCGATGACGTGCACGTAGCGGCCACCCGATTCGTCGAGGTAGTCGCGGCGGGCTGCGGCAACATCCGATACTGCCGTTGCCATCGGCGCGTGAATGCCGAGCGTCGCACGCGTTGTTGAGGCTGCTCCCCCACCGAAACCGACGAGTACACCTGCGGCACCCGTGCGCATGAGGTGCAGGGCCGCGGTGTAGGTTGCCGCGCCACCGACGATGACGGGTACGTCGAGGTCGTAGATGAACTTCTTCAGGTTGAGGGGTTCCGCGGTTTTCGAAACGTGTTCGGCCGAAACGGTTGTGCCACGGATGACAAACAGGTCAACGCCGGCACCAACAACCGTTTCGTACAGTTCGGCGGTGCGCTGTGGCGTGAGGGCTCCCGCAACGGTGACGCCGGCCGCACGAACCTCGGCGAGGCGGTCGCGCACGAGCTCGGGCTTGATTGGCTCGGCATACAGCTCTTGCATGCGCGTGATTGCGTCGCTGTCGCTCAGGCTGGCGATTTCGGCGAGCAGCGGCTCGGGGTCGTCGTACCGGGTCCACAGCCCTTCAAGGTCGAGTACCCCCAGGCCACCGAGTTTGCCGAGTTCGATCGCCGTTTGCGGGCTGACGACCGAGTCCATCGGAGCCCCGAGCACGGGAATGTCGAACGTATAGGCGTCGATCGACCATGTGGTTGAGACGTCTTCGGGGTTGCGTGTGCGGCGCGACGGCACAACCGCGATGTCGTCGAACGTAAAAGCACGACGTGCGCGCTTGCTGCGGCCGATCTCGATTTCTGAAGTCACGTTCTCACCCTATCCACAACGCATTTGAAACACAGGCGAGCACTTAGTGCTTGTAGTTGGGGGCTTCAACAACAATTTGCACGTCGTGCGGGTGCGACTCTTTCAAGCCGGCCGGGGTAATGCGCACGAACTTGCCGCGTGCCTTGAGTTCTTCAACCGTACGGCCACCGACATACATCATGGTTTGGCGCAGGCCACCCATGAGTTGGAAAACAACCGCCGAGACGGGCCCACGGTACGGAACCTGACCTTCAATGCCCTCGGGGATGAGGTTGTCGTCGGTTGCGACATCGCCCTGGAAGTAACGGTCTTTCGAGTACGACGTCTGCTTGCCGCGGCTTTGCATCGCGCCGAGCGACCCCATGCCGCGGTACTGCTTGAACTGCTTGCCACCCTGAAAAACAATGTCACCGGGTGATTCGTCGGTTCCGGCAAGCAGTGAGCCGAGCATGACAGCGGATGCCCCGGCAACCAGTGCCTTCGCAATGTCACCCGAGTACTGCAGTCCGCCGTCGGCGATAACCGGAACACCGGCGGGCCCGGCCGCGAGCGAAGCTTCGTAGACGGCTGTGATTTGGGGCACACCAACACCGGCGATGATGCGGGTGGTGCAGATCGAGCCCGGGCCAACGCCGACCTTGACGGCATCCGCACCCGCATCAACGAGCGCCTGGGCGCCCTCGCGGGTGGCGACGTTGCCGCCGATGATGTCGATGTGTGCGAACGTCGGGTCGGCTTTGAGGCGGCGAATCATTTCGAGCACACCGTTTGACTGGCCGTTTGCCGTGTCGACAACGAGTGCGTCAACGCCAGCGTCACGCAGGGCCTCGGCGCGCTCCCACGCGTCGCCGAAGAATCCGATGGCCGCACCCACGCGCAAGCGGCCTTGTTCGTCTTTCGTTGCGAGCGGGTATTTTTCGCTCTTGTCAAAGTCTTTGATCGTGATGAGGCCCGCGAGGGTGCCATCCGGGTGCAGCAACGGCAGCTTCTCAACGCGGTGCTTCGCGAAGAGGGCAATAACGTCTTCAGCTGCGACCCCTTCGGGTGCGGTCACGAGGTTTTCGCTTGTCATCACGTCGCGCGCTTTCGTGGTGGCACGAGCGGCTCCGCGCACGAAACGCATGTCGCGGTTGGTGACGATACCAACGAGCTTGCCGCCTTCATCAACAACCGGCAGACCCGAAATACGGTACTGCGCACACAGTTCGTCAACCTCTTCGATCGTGGCATCCGGGTGTGTGACAACCGGGTCGGTGATCATGCCCGACTCGCTGCGCTTGACCTGATCGACTTGTTTCGCTTGCTCTTCGATCGAAAGGTTGCGGTGCAAAATCCCCAGGCCACCCGCGCGCGCGACCGCAATTGCCATCCGCGCTTCGGTCACGGTATCCATTGCACTTGACAGCAGTGGCGTTGCAACCTGAATGCGACGCGTGACAAGAGATGAAGTGTCAGCATCGCTCGGGATAACATCCGTGTGCCCCGGCAACAGCAAGACATCGTCGTAAGTCAATCCGGTAAAGGCAAACGGGTCGTGCTGGGTCAAGAGGGGCTCCTTGTGGGGGCGGTGGCGGCGGCGTATTCCAATTCTACTTCGCCAGATGTAACACGGCCGCAACTTAAAGGGTTCAGGAAATGCACAAGAACGCGCTACGCTCATACACACGCGATTTTCTGCAACCTACCCGGGCATAACCCGACGGAGGACCCGTGACCAGCACCGCAATAACACCTGCGCGCAGGCGGCGAACCATCTTGGCGACCTTGTTTGCCTTGATGTTCGCCTTTTTTACGCTCGCGAGTACCGTATCTCCGGCTTTAGCCGAAGGCACCGACGAGAACACTTCGCACCCGTTCCGGGTGCAAGGCAACGTGCGTGCGGGGGGTGAACCCATTGAAAACGTCGAAGTTGTCGTACACGGCACGGTTGACGGCACCCCGTTTGAGAACTCGGCGGTAACGGATGCCACCGGCCGCTATGTTCTCGGCGTGCCCTCGAAAGACGGCGAATGGACAGTTGAGCTCATCGCAAGCTCACTTCCCGCCGACATCCAAGCCCCTGACGGCTTCGCGTTCGAACAATCCGTTGCCTTCGGTGCCGGTGCGGCCGTTTCAAGAAACTTCGTGTTGAGCGCCGCCGAACGTGTTGTGACGAGTTTCTGGGATCAGTTCGCATCTCGAGCCGTGAACGGCTTGAACTTCGGTCTGATGCTTGCGCTTGCCGCCGTTGGCCTCTCACTTGTCTATGGCACGACGGGCCTTTCCAACTTCGCCCACGGTGAGATGGTGACCTTTGGTGCGATCGCAGCATTGCTGCTGAGCAACATCGGCCTGCCGATTGTGGTGGCGATATTGCTTGCCGTGGCCCTCTCGGCGGCCGCCGGGTGGGCGCTTGATGCGGGGCTCTGGAAACCGCTCAGAACCAAGGGCCTCGGCATCGTGCAAGTGATGATCGTTTCGATCGGTTTGTCACTCGCCGTGCGCTACGCCTACCAAATGGTCATCGGCGGTGGCACCCACCAGCTGCCGGGGCGCTTGACGCAAGCGATCCACTTGGGGCCTGTGCGACTGTCGTACACCGACCTCATCAGTATGGCCATCTCGATCGTTGCGATCCTCGCACTGACCTGGTGGTTGCTACGCACCCGCATCGGGAAGGCAACTCGCGCCGTCAGCGACAACCCGTCGCTGGCCGCCGCGAGTGGTATTGACGTCAATGGCGTCATCCGCATCGTCTGGATCATCGGAAGCGCGCTCGCTGGTCTCTCTGGTGTGCTGTGGGCGTGGTTCCGCCCCGGTTTGCGCTGGGACATGGGTACCCAAGTGCTGCTGCTGATGTTCGCGGCCGTGACCCTCGGTGGTCTCGGCAGCGCGTGGGGCGCCCTGGTTGGCTCGCTCATTGTTGGCTTCATGGTTGAGGTTTCGACCCTGTGGATTCCGTCCGACCTCAAGTACGTTGGTGCCCTCGCGGTGCTGATCATCGTGCTGCTGATTCGGCCTCAGGGCATCCTCGGGCGTAAAGAGAGGGTTGGTTAACTCCGATGGACTTCATGCAAATCCTCAGCAACACCGCCGCGCAAATGCTCGCGCCGACCACAATCGGTTTCGCGCTTGCTGCAATCGGCCTTGCGGTGCACTTCGGTTTCGCCGGCCTGTTGAACTTCGGTGTCGCAGGCTTCATGGCAATCGGCGCGTACGGTTTCGCCATCTCGACGATGTCGTTCGGGTTCTCGTGGCCGCTGGCAGCCCTCGTGGGTCTGCTCGGGGCGGTCGTCTTCGCGCTCATCCTCGGTATTCCGACACTGCGGCTTCGCGGTGACTATCTGGCTATCGTGACGATCGCTGCCGCCGAAGTTGTGCGCTTGCTGTTTTTGACCACCGCGTTTCGGAAGTACACCGGTTCGGCCGATGGTATTTCGGGTTTCCACGGCAACTTCCGTGCCTCGAACCCGCTGCCGCCCGGGCGTTACGGTTTCGGCCCGTGGACGTACACCTCTGACCAGTGGTGGGTCATCATCGTTGGTCTCATAACGGTCGCCGTTGCGATGATCGTGGTGTGGCTGCTCATGCGCAGCCCGTGGGGACGCGTCATTCGCGGCATCCGTGAAGATGAAGACGCTGTGCGCTCGCTCGGCAAGAACGTCTTCTCGTACAAGATGCAAGCGCTCATCATTGGTGGTGTCATCATCGCCGCCGGTGGTGTGATCTCGGCCCTTGGTACCAACGTCACCCCGAACGTTTACGTCACAGCGCAAACGTTCTTCGTGTGGACGGCCCTGCTGCTCGGTGGCGCCGCAACCATTTTCGGCCCGGTGCTTGGCGCCGTGCTGTTCTGGGTTGTGCGCGCATTCTTGTCGAGCCTGTTGCCCGCAATGGTCAACGCCGGCTGGCTGCCATTCATGACCGGTGAACAAGCACAGCAACTCGTGCTCGTGCTCATCGGTGTCGCGCTCATGCTCATCGTGATCTTCCGCCCGCAGGGAATCATGGGAAACAAAGAGGAGCTGACCTTTGTCAAGTAACGCTGAAACCCCAGAGGGCGTCGAGGCCGTGGCGGCCGAGGCTGCCTCGGCACCTGTCGTTCGTCAGAAGACCACGGGCCTGCACGTTGAGCAAGCGGATGGTTCGATCTTCCCCGGTATCCCGAAAGTCGACCCCATCATCACAGTTGACGGTGTGCACCGCGAGTTCGGCGGTCTGCGTGCTGTTGACGTTGACCACCTTGAGATTCCGCGGGGCGCCATCACGGCCCTCATCGGCCCGAACGGTGCCGGAAAGACGACCCTGTTCAACCTGCTGACGGGCTTCGACAAGCCCAACGGTGGGTCGTGGACGTTTGACGGCAAGAACCTTTCGGGGATTCCTGCCTTCAAGACGGCCCGCATGGGTCAGGTGCGTACCTTCCAGCTGACGAAGTCACTGGGGCTGCTCACGGTGCTTGAGAACATGCTGCTGGGCGCTACCGGCCAGAAGGGTGAGAAGTTCTTTCAGAGCCTCATCCCGTCGCTGTGGAAGAAGCAAGAAAACGAGAACACCGAAAAGGCTCGCGAGCTGCTCAAGCGATTCAAGCTTGACGCGAAAGAGAAAGACTTCGCCGCCTCCCTCTCGGGTGGTCAGCGCAAGCTTCTCGAAATGGCACGCGCCCTCATGAGCGACCCGCAACTGGTCATGCTCGACGAACCGATGGCAGGTGTCAACCCGGCGTTGACACAATCGCTGCTCGAACACATCCTCAACCTGAAAGATCAGGGCATGACGGTTGTCTTCGTGGAACACGACATGCACATGGTGCGTCACATCGCCGACTGGGTTGTTGTGATGGCCGAGGGTAAGGTCGTGGCCGAGGGTCCGCCAGATGCCGTGATGAAAGATCAGGCGGTTATCGACGCCTATCTGGGAGCGCACCAAGACGTTGATCTGGGTGTTGTCACCGGACGCTACGCACCCGAGGAGACCAAGTGAGTGAAAAAAGCGAAACCCCAGTTGTTGAGCTTGTCGATGTGCACGCCGGGTATCTGCCGGGTGTCAACATCCTCAACGGTGCAAACCTGTATGCAAACCAGGGCGAGCTGATCGGAATTATTGGCCCGAACGGTGCCGGTAAGTCGACGATGCTGAAGGCCATTTTTGGCCAGGTGAAGGTTCGCGAGGGTGCGGTCAAGCTGCACGGCGAAGACATCACGGGTCTTGCGGCCGACAAACTGGTCGCCAAGGGCGTGGGGATGGTTCCGCAGACCAATAACGTCTTCCCGTCTCTTACGATCGCTGAGAACCTGCAAATGGGCGCGTACCAGAACCCCTCGCTGATCGAGGAGCGCACCGCGTTTGTCACCGAGCTGTTTCCGAACCTGAAGAGCCGACTGAACCAGCGTGCTGGCGGGCTTTCTGGTGGTGAGCGGCAGATGGTCGCGATGGGGCGCGCTTTGATGATGAACCCGAGTGTGATGCTGTTGGATGAGCCATCCGCTGGCCTGTCACCGCAGCGTCAGGATGAGGCGTTTGTGCGTGTGTCTGAGCTGAACCAGGCGGGTGTCACCACGATCATGGTTGAGCAGAATGCTCGCCGCTGTCTGCAGATTTGCGATCGCGCCTACGTGCTCGATCAGGGCAAAGACGCGTACACGGGCACGGGCCGCGAGCTGCTCAACGACCCAAAGGTGATCGGTCTGTACCTAGGCACCCTCGGCCAGTAGGCGCTCGGTAGCGCTACGGGGCGCCCCTAGCGGAGAATGTCTCCCCCAGCGGATGCCCCGCTCCGAACGCTCCGCGAGGCGCACCTTCATCCGCCCACCGCGCCCACCCTCGAAGACGGCAGGTAAAGGCCCCGGGCTCGATGCCCGGGGCCTTTACGCACCCCACTCCACCCCGTGTCGTGCGCGCCCCCGTAGTGAGCCTGACGGCGGCGGCATTGCGAGAGCGAGCATCGGGGCGCAGGGGTCCCCGCTCTGCGAGCGAAGCAATGCCGCCGCCGTCAGGCGGAGTCCCCCCGAAAGCAGCCGCCAAAGGCGCTGCCCGCCAGCCCCTAAAGCAGCCGCCAACGGCGCTGCCCCCGTTCTACGAAGTCGCCGCCCTTCGTCTCGCTGACGCTCGCTCAGGGACCGGCTCGCTTTCCGCAGCATCCGCTCGCTCAGGGACCGGCTTACCTTCCGCAGCATCCGCTTCACACAAACGAAAAAGGCCCCGGGCGAACCCGGGGCCTTTCGTACGTTACAAGAAGGCTAGCGCTTAGCCGATCTCCTTGAAGACGTAGTTGTTGTTGTCTTCGTACTCGAAGATACCGATCGTTGCTTCGGTCGGGTCGCCGACCTCGTTGAACGTGATCGGGCCCGAGACGCCGTCGTAGTCAGCTACTTCACCTGCGAGGATGAGGTCTGCACAGTCAGCGAAGTTGAAGCACTTCGTGCCGCCGAGGCCACCCGATACCGACTGCATGTTTGCTGCGACCGACGGTCCGTCAGTTGCACCAGCCTGCAGAGCCGCGAGGGCAAGCAGGATAACTGCGTCGTACGACTCAGGGCCGTAGGTGAATTCGGTCAGTGCAGGCTTGCCGCGACCAACTTCGAATGCTGCCAGGTCGGTGCGGAACTGCTCGATCGATGCCGGGTCAACTGCCGGGTACGTACCGCGTGCGCCGGTGAGTGCGCCTGCGGGCAGGTCTGCTTCGAAGTTGGCGAGGTTGCCGTCAACGAAGTAGAGCTTCGTCTTGTCGAAGCCCTTCTCGGTGAGCTCCGGTGCGATCGTCTTTACCTGGTCGAAGGTGATCAGGGCGATCGAGTCGGGGTTTGCTGCGAGAACTTCGTCAATCTGCGAGGTGAAGTTTGCGTCACCGTCGTTGAAGAGGGTTGCTGCAACAACTTCGCCACCAGCGGCTTCGAATGCTGCCTTGGTGAAGCAGGCAAGACCGGTGCCGTATGCGTCGTTGATGATGATCATACCGACGGTCTCAGCGCCATCGTTTGCGAGCAGGTTACCGAGAACCTCACCCTGCAGAACGTCTGACGGAGCGGTACGCCAGTACAGGCCGTCGTCTGCGTAACCGGTGAAGGTTGCCGAGGTGTTGGCCGGCGAGATCTGCACAGCGCCTGCTGCGATGACCTGGTCGATGAACTGCAGCGAAACACCACTGGATGCGGCGCCGACAACTGCGGTTGCGCCAGCTGCAAGAACACGCGGAACTTCAGTTTCGTATGCCTTGTCGGTGGTGTCACCCGAGTTACCCTGGATCATTTCGATCGTGATGCCCTTGTTGGCGGCGTTCACGGTCTCTGCTGCAAAGTCGCTTGCTGCGATCTCGGGCGGGCCGAGGAATGCGAGGCTACCGGTGACGGGAAGCGCGGTACCGATCTTGTAGGTCAGCGGGTCTGCGCTGGGGCCCGAAGTGGTGATGTACTCCGGCGTGTAGGCAGCGGGGCTGGCTTCTGCACAGTCGATCGGGAATTCGAACGCTGCGGCTCCGCCGTCGGTTGCGGTCGGTGCGGCGCTGTCGGTAGTGCCGGGGGTTCCTGACGAACAACCAGCGAGGACGAGTGCGGCTGCGCCGATTGCGGCGACGGATGCCGCTACATGACGCTTGCGCTTGGTGGTGAGGACGCTCATTGTGCTCCTTATTACTCATTAAGCACCGGTGCACGCGGTTCGGACCGGTGAGACTACCGTACATGCCGAAGCGCTCGAAATCGTTTCGCCGGGTTACTGTCGCGAAACAATCCGATTACGAGGTGATAACGATCGGTTTTGCGGCCCGGTTTCGCTGCGTTGAAATGACCAGATCGATCGTGAATGCGACCACTGCGAGCCAGATGAGGCCGAAGCCGATCCACCGGCTGAGCGGCATGGGTTCGTGTTCGACGAAGGCTCCGATGAGGAAGATCATGATGGGGGCGATGAACTGCAGCATGCCCGTTGTGACCATGTCGAGGCGCCTCGCGCCCGCGGCGTACAGCACGAGTGGGATGACTGTCACCAAACCGGAGAGTGTCATGATTGTTGCGTGCAGGCCGCCGAGTTCAAACCAGGTTGATTGGCCGGTCATCCCGATCCACACGAGAATGCCGATGCCAACCGGGAACAACCACATCGTCTCAAGGGTGAGCCCTTCGAGTGGCCCGATTTGGTCGCCGGTTTTCTTTTTCACGAACGCGTAGGCGCCCCACGAGAGCGCCATCGCGAGGGCAATCCACGGAACCGACCCGTACCCGAACCAGATCACGAGCACCGCGGCGGTGCCGAGGAGGACGGCGATGATTTGGAACATCCGCAACTTTTCGCGCAGCACCACGACACCAACGACCACAACCATGATGGGGTTCATAAAGTAACCCAGGCTTGCTTCGAGCACGTGGCCGGAGGTGATGGCGACGATGTAGAGCGTCCAGTTCATCGCGATAAAGATGCCGCCAAGCAGCGTTGCGATGCGCGTCTGTGGATGAGCCAACAACGCCTTCACCGTGGACCACCGCTTGAGGAACGTCACCAGAATCGCGCAAACCGCGAGCGAGGTGATCATTCGTGCCGCGACGATTTCCCACGGGCTGGCCGCTGCGATCAGCAGGAAGTAGAGCGGAAACAGCCCCCACAGAACGTACGAACCTGCGGCGTACAGCAGGCCGCGACTGCGCTGCTCGGTGAGGGGTTGTGTCACCGCACAAGTCTATGGCCCGGGCGACGGGTGGGCACGCAAGAGGGGGCGGATGCTTGATGCATCCGCCCCCTCTTTTTGGTTTGCGTTTTAGCGCTCGACGATCGCGAGCACGTCGCGAGCCGAGAGCACCAGGTACTCGTCAACACCGAACTTGATTTCGGTGCCACCGTACTTGCTGTAGAGAACGCGGTCGCCGACCTTGACGTCGAGCGGAACGCGGTTGCCGTTGTCGTCGAAGCGACCCGGGCCGACTGCAACAACAGCGCCCTCTTGCGGCTTCTCTTTCGCGGTGTCAGGGATAACCAGACCACTCGAGGTGGTCTGTTCTGCCTCGACCTGCTGAATAACGATGCGGTCTTCGAGCGGCTTGATAGAAACCGACACGGTCTACCTCTTCTTTCTTCGGTGGCGCTGGAGAACTTTGGGCGCCTTGATTGGAGCGTTTCTAGTTTAGGCCTTGCGCTGGCACTCGTGCAACCAGAGTGCTAATTCGTGTCGGCGGGGGTGCGGGGTGGGCGGGTCTCTGGCCCTAACTCCTGAAAACGCCGGCGCACGCGCGCGCGGCCGACGCGAACGGGCTCCCGTACAGGAGTTAGGGCCGCGAGCGGCCGGGTGGGCCGGCCGGCGCGGCGGGGGCTAGTCCGAATTTCTGCCCAAACTCAGGAAGCGGCGGGGGTTGGCGCGCGCGGGCGGCGCGAAGAGGCCTTCCTTCCTGAGCTTGGGCAACGGAACGGCCGGGACTCCAGCCCTAACTCCTGACCAGGTGGCTCGTCCCGGGCGCAGCCGGCGCGAACAGGCTCCCCTTCAGGAGTTAAGGACGCGGGTTGCCGGTCGCGGGTTGCCGGGCGGGCGGGCCGACGCGGCGGGGTCTACTTCGAATTTCGGGCCAAACTCAGGAAACGGCGGGGGGTTGGCGGGCGCCGACGCCGCGAAGAGGCCTCCCTTCCTGAGTTTGGGAAGCGAAACGGCCGAGACTCCAGCCCTAACTCCTGACCAGGTGGCTCGTCCCGGGCGCAGCGGGCGCGAACAGGCTCCCCTTCAGGAGTTAGGGCCGAGACCCGTAGGCTGAAGCGGTGCAAATGCCACCGCCCGAAACGCTCGCGCTCATCGACACGGTCGACGGTGCGGACCCGACCGGCGAAGTGCAGCGCCTGCGCAAGACCGGCTTCGACCCCGAAACGGTGCGGTTTGTCGTTGAGCAGGCACGTCTGCGCTTGAAGGCGCGGGCCAAGTTTGGTGCCGAAGCCGATCGGATGTTTTTCACCCAGGCCGGGCTTGAGCAGGCCACGCGTGCGACGGTCGCCGACTATCACGCGTCTCGGCTCGTCGAAGCCGGCATGCGTTCGGTCGCCGATCTGGGCTGCGGAATCGGCGGCGACGCCCTTGCCTTCGCCCGGGCTGGCCTTGATGTCTTCGCCGTCGACGCCGACCCCGAAACCGCGGCGCTCGCCGAGCTCAACGGCTCCCCGTACCCCAACGCCCGTTTCGCGTGCGCCGAGGCGCAGGCTGTTGAGCTTGACCAGTTCGACGCGGTGTGGCTCGATCCGGCGCGCCGCACAGGCGGGGTTCGCGAGACGCGGCGGGTGGCTGCCGCCGAATACTCCCCACCCCTGGAGTGGGTGTGGCAGGTTGCGGCGCAGAAGCCGGCCGCAGTGAAGCTGGGGCCCGCTCATGACCGTGACGAGGTGCCTGCGGATGCTGAGACCCAGTGGATCAGCGCCGACGGCAGCGTCGTCGAGCTCGTCGTTTACACCGGTGCGCTGGCGCGGCCGGGCGTGCGGCGGGCGGCGCTCGTGCTGCGGGGCGATGAGGCGCACGAGTTGACTGGGGCATCCGATGCATCCGATGCCCCCGTCGCACCCCTGGGTGCGTACTTGTTTGAGCCTGACGGGGCTGTGATTCGCGCGCGGCTGATTGGGCTGCTGGCCGAGCAGTTGGGTGCCGGAATGCTCGATGAGCACATCGCGTATCTGACTTCGGATGCCCTGATTGACACTCCGTTTGCGCAGGCGTTCCGCGTCGTCGACGTGTTGCCGGCCGACACGAAGGCGCTCGCGCGTGAGCTGAAGGCGCGCGGCATTGGCACGCTCGAGATCAAAAAGCGCGGGGTTGACCTTGACCCGGCAACGCTGCGCAAGCAGTTGAAACTCGCTGGCCCAAACAGCGCGACGCTGTTCTTGACGCGCCTCGGCAGCGGCTCATCCGCCCGCCGCACCGCGATCCTCGCGGAGCGCGTTTAGCGGCGGTCTCACGCAACGGGTGTACCGCCGACTGCCGCCCAAACTCAGGAACCGAGGCGGGTTTGCATGCGACGCGCGCACGAAGAGCCGCCACTTCCTGAGTTTCGGCAGAAAACCGGCGTACCGGATCCACCTGATAGTCGA
>CAZTUC010000012.1:23162-31789 GCA_964616805.1 uncultured Microbacterium sp.
CCAGCGACGGCCGGGCCACCGGTCGCCGAACGCCGAACACCGGTCGCCGAGCGCCGAACAACAACGGGTGCACCGCCGGCTGCCACCCAAACTCAGGAACCGAGGCGGGTTTGCACGCGACCCGTGCACGAAGAGCCGCCACTTCCTGAGTTTGGGCAGAAAATACGGCGTACCCGATCCACCTGATAGTCGACCAGCGACGGCCGGGCCACCGGTCGCCGAACGCCGAACACCGGTCGCCGAGCGCCCAACAACAAGGGTGCACCGCCGACTGCCACCCAAACTCAGGAACCGAAGCGGGTTTGCACGCGACGCGTGAACGAAGAGCCGCCACTTCCTGAGTTTGGGCAGAAAACCGGGATAGAGGCATTCGCGCAGCTGCAGGTCGCGCGGCAACGGATGCTGCAGCGGCAGTCAGCGCGTGAGGGCCCAGATGATCCAGCCGGCACTGTAGGCGCACGCGAGGCTTGCCATCCCGAGCGCCCACCAGGCGAACACGCGGCTTTCGTCGGGGCGGCGCACGGCCATCAGCGAGAGCGCCAAAACGATGAGCGCGAGGGGCAGCGCCCACCCGACGAAGCACGACAGCACGAGCGACAAGAACGATGCGATGAAGGCGAAGCCGGCCACGCGAACGGGGCGTGTTTGCGGTTCGGTCCACTGCGCGCCGGTGTCGGTCGGTGTGGTGCCGGTCGCGGATGCCTCAGCAGAAGCAGCACCAGCACCACCACCAGCAGCAGCATCCGATTCCGCAACCGAACTCCGCAGCCCAACAAACCCCAGCGGCTGGCCCGGCAGCGGCGCAAGACTCGTGAGGATCTCGCCGGTGACCACTTCGAATTCGGCGGGGTCGGGCAGCGGCAGCGCCTCAACAGCCTGCCGCGCGTCGCGTACCTCTCGCCGCGTGGTCATACCCTAAGTATGACGCGGGCTTACCTGGATTTGGGTGACAGGCAGCGTCGAGTCGGCGCCAAACTCGAGCGTCGAGGGTTCGTGGCCGCGAATTATGAGCTCGGCGGCGAGGGCTGCGATCATGGCTCCGTTGTCTGTGCACAGGCGAAGCGGCGGGATTCGCACGGTTACACCGGCGGCGTCAGCGCGCTCGAGAGCGACTTCGCGCAGGCGCGCGTTTGCGATGACTCCCCCACCCAAAAGAAGGCGCGGCACGCCCCGGTCGGCGCATGCGGCGAGCGCTTTTGTGACGAGCACGTCGACGACGGCTTCGCGGAAGCTTGCTGCAACATCCGCCACGGGAACCTCACGGCCGTCGGCGACGCACTGTTCGATCCAGCGGGCGACAGCCGTTTTGAGTCCCGAGAACGAGAAGTCGTAGCGGTGCTTGGCCAGATCGGATGCCCGCGACAACCCGCGCGGAAAGCGAATCGCATTCGGGTCGCCGGTCGCTGCGGCCCGGTCGATTTCGGGGCCGCCCGGGTAGGGCAGCCCAAGAATGCGGGCGACTTTGTCGAATGCTTCGCCGGCCGCGTCGTCGAGGGTTTCGCCGAGCAGTTCGACGTCGCTTGTGAGGTCGCGCACGTGCAGCAGCGAGGTGTGTCCGCCGCTCACGAGCAGCGCGATGGTTTCTTCTTGCACGGGCTGTTCGAGGGTGTCGGCGGCGATGTGCCCGACGAGGTGGTTGACGGCGTAGAGGGGTTTTTCGGATGCCACAGCCAACCCTTTCGCGGCCCCAACGCCGACCATGAGGGCGCCGGCGAGTCCGGGTCCGCTTGTGACCGCGATCGCGTCGAGTTCGTCGACCGTGACGCCGGCTTCGGCGAGCGCCTGGTCGATCGCCGGTTGTAGCGCTTCGAGGTGCGCGCGGGCGGCAACTTCGGGCACGACGCCACCGTAGCGGGCGTGCTCGGCCATGCTCGAGGCGATCGTGTTTGACAGCAGGGTGCGGCCGCGCACGATGCCGATTCCGGTTTCGTCGCAGCTCGTTTCGATGCCGAGCACGAGGGGGGCTTCGCGGTTCGTCGGGCGGTTCACTTCGCGCCGTCCTTGGGTGCACTGCTCGCGCCGTGCAGCGGGGCCCGCATCACGATCGCGTCGACGCCGTCTGGCTGGTAGTACTTGGCGCGGCGTCCGATTTCGACGAACCCTTGCGATTCGTAGAGGTTTTGCGCGACCGGATTGTCGTCGCGCACGTCGAGGAACATCTCGCGAGCCCGCCGCCCGCGCGCCTCCCCCATGAGCGTTTGTAGGAGCCTGCGGCCGAGGCTTCGGCCACGTGCGGACTCGATGACGGCGATGGTTTGCACGTCGGCATCCGATTGTCCGTCGAGGTGGCGCAGCCCCGCGTAGCCGACGATCTGCCCGTCGAGTTCGGCGACGTAATAGGCGGTGAAGACCGACTCGAGGTCGGCCGACATCATTTCGCGGCTCCACGCGTCGGTCGGAAACGACGCCTTCTCGATCGCCATAATCGCGTCGATGTCAGCGGATGTCGCGGGCCGCACACCGCCATTCGCTTCGGCGGCTTCGGGGGGCGTTGCTGGTGCGGGGGCGGCCGGTGCGGCGGGTGCGGCGGGCGCAGCGGGCGCGGGTGCCGCAGGTGCGGCGGGCGAGGTCGGCGCGGCGGCGATCGAGGCGGGTGCTGTCGGTGCGGCGGCGATCGGGGCCGGCGCAGCGGGTGCCGCAGGTGCGCCGGGTGCGACCGGTGCGGCCGGCGCAGGAAGCGCAACCACCTTCGGCGCCGCAACATCAGGCGCACGCAAGTAGAGCGGCTCTCCGTGAGCGAGCACGCGACCGGCGGCCAGCGCCCGCTCGGCAACAATGCCGAGCTCGCCGGCGTCGAGCGCGGCAGTTTCGTCCCACGTTTGGTCGCCGCGCGCCGTGAGGTGTGTTTCGACCGCAACCTGCGGAATCCCGTCGGCGTCGAGCCCGGCAAAACCGGTCACGGCGACTTCGCGGCGCCGAGCGTCCGTCACGATCGTGACCGGTTCCCCACCCGACGCAAGCGCGAGCGCGAAATGGCTCGGAACCGGAACAACCGGCACACCGACCCCAATCGCAAATGCGCGCGCTGTCGCGATGCCGACCCGCAAGCCCGTGAACGGCCCCGGCCCCATCCCGGTCGCAACCGCGGTGATGTCGCGGGGGGTTGCTGCGGCATCCGATAACACCTGTTGCAACAGTTCGCCGATGACTTCGGCGTGCCCGAGGGGGTTGGGTTCGTTGCGCGAAGCGAGCACCTGCCCGTCGCGCACGATGGCGACCGCGGTGCCGAGCGATGTGTCGACGGCCAGAATCACGGTTCTAGGCTACCGGGGCGTGCCTGTGTAGGCCGCGGGGGTGATGCGCACGATGCGCGGCGCGTCGGCGTCGAGCTCGTCTGCGTCAAGGTCGTCGGATGCCGCAACCGGCCGCTCAATTTCGACGTCCCACCACGTGTCGGCGAGGGCGTCGACCATGCCGCGCCCCCATTCGACGACAACGACGCTGCTGGCGAAGTCGATGCCGAGGTCGTCGAGTTCGGCGGCGGAACCGAGCCGGTAGGCATCAACGTGCACGAGTGGCGCCCCGCCGACGAGTGAGGGGTGCGTGCGGGCGAGCACGAACGTTGGTGATTGCACGGGGCCGCGCACGCCGAGCCCTTCGCCGATTCCGCGCGTGAGGGTGGTTTTTCCGGCTCCGAGCGGGCCGGTGAGCACCAGAATGTCGCCCGCGGTGAGCTGGGCGCCGAGCGCGAGGCCAAGCTCGTGCATTGCGTCGGCCGTTGCGACGTGGTGTTCGCCCGCGAGGGCGGCTGCTGTTCCGGCCGTCGCATCCGCCTCTTTACCCCCGGTTTGCTGCCCAAACTCAGGAGACGACGACACTTCGCGAACAGAGCCATCGCCAGCAGCCCCATTTTCCTGAGTTTGGCCGGCAAAAGCCGATACACCGGTGCCAGCAGCAACCCCCGCGTCCGCAGCCGGGCTGTCTGGGGCATCCGCCTCTCTACCCGCCGTTTCGTGCCCTAACTCCTGAGATGGCGGCTGTTCACGAGCAAAACCGTCGCCAGCGGCCCCCTCTTCCTGAGTTTGGTCGGCGGAAGTCACGACCGCACCACCCGAGGAACACGCGCCCCGATGCGGGTGACAACTTCGTAGTTGATTGTTCCGGCGGCGGCCGCCCATTCGTCGGCCGACGGCACCCCGGCCGCAGGGTCGCCGAACAACACGACTTCGTCGCCGATCGCAACGGGGTCGTCGCCGACATCGATGACGATTTGGTCCATCGCGATGCGCCCCGCAATCGTGTAGCGCTTCCCACCAATTGACACGGGGCCGACGCCCGATGCGTGCCGCGGCACTCCGTCGGCGTATCCCATCGGCACCAGGGCGAGGGTGGTCTCGCGCGGGGCACGGTAGTCGAACCCGTACGAAACGCCCGCTCCCGGCCGCACACGTTTGACGTTGATCACGCCCGCGCGCAACGTCATCGCGGGGCGCAGTCCAAAGTCGGATGCCGGGGTGTCGGATGCCGGCGCCAACCCATATATTCCGATTCCGGTACGTATCGCGTCGAGCCGCAGTTCGGGGTAGTTCAGCGCGGCATGGGTCGCCGCAACGTGCCGGAACCGAGGCGTCACCCCAGCGAGCGCGGCAACAGAAGTCGCTTCTTCGAACACCGCGAACTGGGCGAAGTCATCGTTGCGCGAGGTTCCAGACAGGTGCGTGAACAGACTCTGCACCTGAATCTTGCCGATCCGTTCGAGCCGGGCGGCTTCGGCAAAAACGCGCCCCCACTCAGCACGCGGCACACCGTTGCGCGAAAGGCCGGTGTCGATCTTGATGTGCACAACAACGCCGGGTGTAGACGTTGCCGCGACGGCCTCCAACTGCGAAAGTGTGCTGACGCCGATTTCGATGTGCGCAGCAGCCGCCTCGTCAAAACGCTGCCCGGCCGGGTGCAGCCACGAGATCACCGGTGCGGTGATTCCCGCGGCGCGCAGCGTCAGGGCCTCCCCGAGGTCGGTCACGCCAAGCTTGACTGCCCCGCCCGCGAGGGCAGCACGGCCTGCGATGGCGTAGCCGTGGCCGTAGGCATCCGATTTCACGACTGCGATAACGTCAACGCCGGTTGCGCGCCCGATTGCGCGCACGTTTTCGGTTATCGCGGTGGTGTCGATCGTGGCTTCGCGGAACACCCCGCTCACAGCGCGTCGCCCTCGGCAACGATCACCGCGGCGGCGATGCCGGCGTCGTGGCTGATACTCAAGTGCAGGTTGCGGATGCCCCGTGCCGCGATCGTCTCGGCCGAGTCACCGTGAGCGACCAGAATGGGGGCGCCGAGTTCGGATTCTTGCACTTCGAGCTCGATCCACTTGAGTCCGCGCGGGTCGCCGAGCGCTTTCGCAAGCGCTTCTTTTGCGGCGAAACGACCTGCGAGCGATCGCACCGGCAACTCAACTTCGTTGGCGTGAAACAGGCGCTCAAGCAGCGCTGGCGTTTCGTCGAGTTTCTCGCGAAACCGCATGATGTCAACGATGTCGAGACCTACCCCAATGATCATGCCTCCACGATACCTAGCGGCGCGGCCTTTCGGGAGCCTTCGCCCCCGGTTCAGGTGACAGTAACTACCAAAACCACCACCCCAAAACGGTAGAAAGTGTCACCCAAACAAAAGGGAGAACAAAACACGGATGCTTCAGGTGACAGTAACTACCAAAACCACCACCCCAAAACGGTAGAAAGTGTCACCCGAACGAAAGGGGAAACAAAACACGGATGCTTCAGGTGACAGTAACTACCAAAAAGACGCGAAAAAACGGTAGAAACTGTCACCTGAACCGCAAGAAGAAGAAGGAAGAAGGAGGAGAAGAAGAAGAGAAGAGGCAGAAGCGCCTACTCGACCGTGACCGACTTCGCGAGGTTGCGCGGCTGGTCGACGTCGAGCCCCTTGGCGGTCGCGAGTGCCATTGCGAAGATCTGCAGCGGAACAACCGACAGCAGCGGCTCGAACAGCGCCGGCGCCAAAGGAATGCGAATAACCTCGTCGGCATACGGCAAAACAGCGACGTCGCCCTCTTCAGCGACAGCAATCACACGCGCGCCGCGAGCGCGAATCTCTTGAATGTTCGACACGACCTTCGAGTGCAACAACGCAGAGTGCCGCGGCGATGGCACGAGCACGAACACCGGCTGCCCCGGCTCGATCAGGGCGATCGGCCCGTGCTTGAGCTCGCCCGCAGCGAATCCCTCAGCGTGAATGTACGAGATTTCTTTGAGCTTCAGCGCACCCTCAAGCGCGATCGGATACTCCACATGCCGCCCCAAGAACAGCACCGAACGCGTGTCAGCCATCCAGTGCGCGAGCTGCTCAACGTGCTCGCTCTCGGCCGTGATGACGCTCTGAATTTTCGATGGAAGCGAAGAAAGCTCGGCAACCTCCACAGAAGCGTCGGGGTGCGTTCCGCGCACGCGTCCCATGTGCAGGGCGAGCAGTTCGAGCGCGGTGATCTGCGCGGTGAAGGCCTTCGTCGACGCGACGGCGACCTCGGGCCCGGCATGGGTGTAGACGACGGCATCCGATTCGCGCGGAATTGTCGCGCCTTGCGTGTTGCACACCGAAAGCGTGCGAGCGCCTTGTTCGCGGGCGTATTTGACGGCCATCAGGGTGTCCATCGTTTCGCCCGATTGTGAGATCGAAACGATCAGGGTGTTGGCGTCGAGCACGGGGTCGCGGTAGCGGAACTCGTGCGCCAGCTCAACGTCGACGGGCACGCGCGCCCACTGTTCGAGCGCGTATTTGCCGACCATGCCGGCGTAGGCTGCGGTGCCGCACGCGATGATGATGATGCGCGTGGTCTGCTGCAGCAGTTCGTCGAGGCCTTCCAGCTCGGGAATAACCACTTGCCCGTCGCGCACGCGACCGCGGATGGTGTTGGCGACGGCTTCGGGCTGGTCGGCGACCTCTTTGGCCATGAACGAGGGCCAGCCACCCTTGTCGGCGGATGCCGCATCCCACGAAACCTCAAACGGCTCAGCTTCGGCCGGCGCCCCAGCGAAGTCGGTGACGGTAACCGAAGACGGGGTGATCACAACGATCTGGTCTTGCCCGATCGCAAGCGCGCGAGGCGTGTACGCAACGAAGGCGGCAACGTCGCTGCCGAGGAAGTTTTCGCCATCGCCGAGCCCCACAACGAGTGGCGAGTTGCGGCGAGCCCCAACAACAACGCCCGGCGAATCTTGGTGCACAGCCAGCAAAGTAAACGCACCTTCGAGCCGGTTCACGACCGCACGAAACGCGGCCTCAAGATCGCCGGTCGCAGCGTATTCACGCCCAACAAGCAGCGCTGCAACTTCGCTGTCGGTTTCGCTGGTGAACGAGTAGCCGTCGGCAACGAGTTCGTCACGCAATGCAGCGAAGTTTTCGATGATGCCGTTGTGAATGAGCGCGAGTTTGCCGTCGTCACCGAGGTGCGGGTGGGCGTTTTCGTCGGTTGGTCCGCCGTGGGTTGCCCAGCGGGTGTGGCCGATTCCGGTGTGGCCGTCGGGCAGCGCAGCATCCGCGAGCGACCCGCGCAGAGCGGCAAGCTTGCCGGCCTTCTTGCGCGACACCAACGAACCCGCATCGTCGACAACGGCGATACCGGCCGAGTCGTAACCGCGGTACTCCAACCGGGCAAGCCCGCCGATCAGAACTTCTTCAGCCGAGCGCGACCCAACGTATCCCACAATTCCACACATGGGTTAAAGCGTAGGGTGCTGATTTTGTGAAGGTTCTATCCTTAAGGCCTCACGGCCCCAAGACACCACCACACAAAGCCGCCACCCCAAAGAAGCCGCTACACCTTGCGCAGCAGAACCGTGCTCACTTCGTGCTCGGCACCTTTTTCGAGAATCAGTGTGGCGCGGTGCTTCGTCGGCAGCACGTTCTCGGTCAGGTTTGGCAGGTTGATGTCGTTCCAGTACCCCTTGGCGGCTGCTTGCGCCTCGGCATCCGACAGGTTTGCGAACACATTGAAGTATGAGTTGGGGTTCGAAAACGCCTTCTGGCGCAACGCCAGAAACCGCGAAATATACCAATTCTCGATCGCGGCGGCATCGGCGTCGACGAAGATCGAGAAGTCGAACAGGTCGCTGACAGCAACATCATTCGGATGCGGCGGCGGCTGCAAAACGTTAAGCCCCTCCACGATCAGCACGTCTGGCTGGCGCACAACAACGCGCGCATCTGGCACGATGTCGTACTTCGTGTGCGAGTAGAAGGGGGCGGATACCTCGGGCGTACCACTCTTAATGTTGGTGACGAATTCAACGAGTTTGCGCCGGTCGTACGACTCCGGAAAGCCCTTGCGCTGCATGAGCCCACGTTTTTCGAGCTCAGCGTTGGGGTACAAGAATCCGTCGGTCGTCACGAGTTCAACGCGTGGGGTTCCCGGCCAGCGGCTGATCAGCTCGCGCAGCAGTCGCGCAACCGTCGACTTGCCGACGGCCACCGACCCGCTCACACCAATCACGAATGGCGTGGGGCTGCCTTCCTCCTGCAGAAACTCGTAGACCTCGGTGCCCAACTGTCGTGCACTCGTTGCATAGAGGTTCAGCAGTTTCGAAAGCGGCAGAAACACTTCTTTGACTTCGCTGACGTCAAGGCGGTCACCGATGCCACGCAATTCAACGATCTCGGTTTCGGTGAGCGGC
>CAZTUC010000012.1:31799-86434 GCA_964616805.1 uncultured Microbacterium sp.
TTGGCAAGGCGCGCCCAATCGTCGCGATCGATCTCGCGGTATAGGGAGTGCGCACCCTCGGTCGTTGAAGCCACGGGTCAATCGTACCCGTGGGATGACGCTGCGGATGACGCTTCGGATGACGCTTCAGATGACGCTTCACGAGGCGCCATGAAACTCCATTCAACTCATGAAGCGCCAGACGCACCCGGTACGCCAAGCCCACGCCCCACGCCCACACCCACGCCCACACCCACGCCATCCGCCTGCGCACGTACAACTCAGTGTTCTAAGATAGGCACCAATTGTTGTGTGCCCCTTTACGGGAGTCGCTCATGCCAAAAAGCTAGGGAACAGAACTCGATGGAACTGCGTGACTACCTCCGTATCCTGCACAAGAACTGGGTGTTGATCATCGCGATCACACTGCTCGGAATCGCTGCAGCGGCGGGCCTGACCCTCTTGCAGAAGCCCGAGTACACCGCCAAGACGAGCCTGTATGTGTCGGTTCAAAACGACAGCGGTGGCGTCGGTGAACTCGTGCAGGGGTCAAACTTCGCGCGTCAGAGCGTGCAGAGCTACTCGCGAATCGTCGCGACAGACAGCGTTTTGCAGCCCGTTGTTGAAGAACTCGGCCTCGAGCAAAGCGCGGCCGCTCTCGCAGGCCAGGTGACGACCACGGTTGCACCGAACACCTCGGTCATCGACATCACGGTTCGAGACGGCAACCCCGACAACGCCGCGGCTCTCGCGAACGCAATCGGTACCAGCTTCGCCGACCTCGTGCAGCATGAACTTGAACCGCCCACCGCCGATGGTGCAAGCCCGGTGAAGATCACGACGGTTCAGTCAGCTGTCGCCCCGACGTCGGCGGTCTCGCCTCGCCCGACCTTGAACATCGCCCTCGGTGGGCTCTTGGGGCTCGCGCTCGCGATCGGTGCTGCCCTCCTGCGCGATGTGCTCGACACACGCATCCACTCGTTGCACGACATTGAGGCGATTACGGATGCCCCGTTGCTGGGCGGGATTCCGTTTGATCCGGATGCCACCAAGCGCCCCCTCGTTGTGCACGCCGATGCGCACAGCCCGCGCGCCGAGGCGTTTCGAACGTTGCGCACCAACCTGCAGTTTCTTGCGGTCAACGCAGACACCGACCGCAAGGGTCGCAGCTTCGTTATCTCATCGGCCGGGCCCGGCGAAGGAAAGTCAACGACAGCGGCGAACCTTGCGATTGCGCTTGCTGAAACTGGCGCTCGTGTCGCACTGATCGATGGCGACCTGCGGATTCCGACCGTCGCAACCAAGATGGGAATCGAGGGTGGCGCAGGGCTGACCGATGTGCTGATCGGCCGTATTGAATTGAGCGAGGCGTTACAGCGCTGGGGTCGCAATTACTTGCTCGTGCTTCCGGCGGGAAAGATTCCGCCGAACCCCAGCGAAGTGTTGGGTTCGAAGGCCATGCGTCAGTTGCTCGACACGTTGCACAAGCACGTCGACTACGTGATCATTGACGCTCCCCCGCTGTTGCTTGTCACGGATGCCGCGGTGTTGAGCAAGTACACCGATGGCGTGATGTTGGTGGCGGCATCCGGTTCGACGCGTCGTCAAGATCTCGGCTCGGCTGTGCGCGCCCTCGAAACCGCGGGCGGCCACTTGCGCGGTGTGATCGTCACGATGCTGCCAACGAAGGGCCCCGACAGCTACGGCTACGGTGCGTATGGGTATGGCGGATATGGCCACAACACGACGCAGGCCATCGCTGTCGACCCTGCCGGTACCGGCGCGAACCCCGGCGTCGTTCGCAAGAAGGCGCAGGCCTAGCACGTGGGTATGGATGACCTGTTCAGCGTTGCTGTGCAGCAGGGTCCATTCACTGTGCTGACGGTTTGCACGGGCAACATTTGCCGTTCACCGTTCGCTGAGGTGCTGCTGCGCGAGCAGCTAACCGGGCTGCCTGTTTCGGTGCGCAGCGCGGGAACCCACGCGATGGTCGGCCACCCCATGACCGAGTCGATGCAGCGTCGCGCTGAAGCCTCGGGAGTTTCGGATGCTGCCTTGCACGTGGCCTCAAGGTTGACGGTTGAAGACTTGGCGGCCGCAGACCTGGTGCTCGCCCTGACGCGGGAGCATCGCAAGTTCATCGCTGAGCTGTCACCCAGCGTCATCCGCAAGACGTTCACACTGCGCGAACTCGGCCGACTCATCACCCATGTGCCGATTGATTTGCATTCGATCACCGAGGCTGACCCGGGCGCCCGCATGCGGGCAGCGCTGTTGGAGCTTGCTCGTGAGCGCGGCACGTTGCCACCGCTCGAAGATCCCGGGGTCGATGACGTCATCGACCCGTACCAGCGAGCAGACGACGTCTACGACGAGTCTGTTGCCGAGATGACACCGGCTATTTCGTCGATTGCTTCCCTGCTGCGGCAAGCAGCAAACACGGAGGCAGCGTAATGGCTCGTCGCACTTCGCCTGCAACGCGACAGGCAAAGCGACCTTCGCACGGGTCGACACCGAAGGCTCTCGTCATCACCGGGCTTGCGGCTCTTGCCGCCTTGACGCTCGCTCTGGTGTACCTGGCGCTTCGGGGCCCGGCCGTAGAACCCGAGGGCGCCTACACCACGGCACCCTCGCCCGCTGTCACATCGACTGTCACAGCTTCGCCGACAGAAGAACCGCAGGTGACCCAGACGCCGGCTCCGACCGAGACGCAGACACCGTCTCCGGCCCCGTCACCGAGTGTTCCCGGCGCGGCATCCGCCCCGACGGTTTTGTTGAGTGCGGGCGCCGAACCGGGCACCTTGTTGCGGGCAACCATGGGTGCCTGCGGCGCGCCAGGGTGGCTTGAGGCTTCGACCAATGCGGGCGCCAGCTGGGTAGAACCGACCTTTGATGGTGTTACGAACGTGAGCTTTCGTGCCCTAGACGCCGGCGATGGCTTCTTCCAGACCGCGGCTGTATTCGATGAATACTGTCAGTCGCAGTCGATTCGTAGCTATGTCAGTGGCGTGAACTGGGAACTCGCCCCTGCAGTGACGGGCGCGTGGGCACTGCAAACCGCAGGGCAGCCGATGATTGATGTGTCCGATGGTGTGGCAGAGGTGCCGTGCACTGCAGTGAGCGTTGTTGGAGCGGGGCCTAGTGGTGTGGTCTTGTGTGCGGATGCCACGGTGACGACATCCGATGACGGCGGAGTGACGTGGACCACACCGGTTGCGGTTGCGAATGCCTCCGCCGTCGGCATTGGCGCTGACACCTTCTGGGTTGCAAGCGCCAATGAGCCGGAGTGCGCAGGCGTGCAGGTGCGAAGCATTGACGCAGGTGTTGCTGCGGATGCGTCGACATGCGTTCCCGTTGACGGGTTGCTCGCCGATCAGATTGCAGTGGCCGCGGCAGGCGATGCGTTGTATGTCTGGGCAGGCGACGTTTTCGTCACCTCGTTCGACCGCGGCGCGACCTGGGAGTAGGGCGACAATCACCGTTTTGCATCCGTAGTAGGGTTTTGCCTATGACAACAGCGCGGTTTCAAGACACAGTTACGCTCATCACGGGTGCCAGCCGGGGTATCGGTTTCGGTATTGCTCAACGGCTGATTGCTGAGGGTGGGTCGGTGATTATCACCGGCCGCAAGAAGGACGCATTGGATGCGGCTGTTGCCGAGCTCGGCCCGAAGGCAACAGGTGTTGCGGGTAACTCGGGCGATGCTGACCACCGCGCTGAGGTTTTCGCGCACATCACCGAGACACACGGCCGCCTCGACCACTTGGTAAACAACACCGGTATCAACCCCGCGTATGGCCCGCTGCTCGAGCTTGACCCGGATGCTGCGCGCAAGATCATGGAGGTCAACGTGCTGGCGATGCTTGAGTTCACGCGCGGCGCTGTTGCGGCTGGGCTCAGCAAGAGCATTGTGAACTTGGCATCCGTTGCTGGTTTGAGCTCGAGCCCGGGCATTGGCTACTACGGCGCTTCGAAGGGTGCGGTGATTAACCTCACGAAGCAGCTTGCGTTTGAGCTTGCACCGAAGATTCGTGTGAACGCTGTTGCTCCGGCGGTTATCAAGACGAAGTTTGCCGAGGCGCTCTACGCACAAGATGAGGCAAAGGCTGCCGCACCGTATCCCCTGAAGCGTCTGGGCGAGGTAGAGGATGTCGCCGGCCCGGTAGCGTTCCTTCTTTCCGACGATGCAGCCTGGGTCACAGGCCACGTGCTCCCGATCGACGGTGGCAGCGGCATCTCCCCCGCCCTCTAGCGCCCCGGTCCCTGAGCGAACACAGCCGGTCCCTGAGCGAGCGCAGCGAGACGAAGGGCGGCGACCCAAGCAGACCGCTAAAGCGCCAACCGCTCCCGAACAACCTCAACCAGCCGGTCGGCCGAGGCCCTCGCAACGTCGCCCGAAGCGGCCTCAACCATGACGCGCACAAGCGGTTCCGTCCCCGAGGCCCGAAGCAATACCCGCCCCGAGTCTCCAAGTTCGGCCTCAACTGCAGCAACAGCTTCTAGAACACCAGGGTCCGAAGAAACTCGCGACCGGTCAACCCCGCGCACGTTTGTCAAAACCTGCGGGTAGACAGTCATCTGTCCAGCAAGCTCGGCAAGTGTCTTCCCTTGGCGTGCCATCTCGGCAACAATGTGCAACCCCGTGAGCAGCCCATCACCAGTGGTAGCGAACTCGCTCATGATGACATGCCCGCTTTGCTCACCGCCGAGTGAGAATCCGCCTTCGTTCATGCGTTCAAGCACATACCGGTCGCCAACGGATGTCTGTTCAACCGCGATCCCGTGCGATGCCATCGCGCGGTGCAACCCAAGGTTGCTCATCACGGTGGCAACCAGTGTCGAGTCTTTCAGTTGCCCGCGCTCGTGCATGGAGATTGCGAGGATGGCCATGATCTGGTCGCCGTCAACGATGTTGCCGTCAGCGTCGACTGCAAGGCAGCGGTCAGCATCCCCATCGTGGGCGATTCCAACATCCGCTCCCAGACGCACAACGGCTTCCGCGAGACGATCGAGGTGGGTCGACCCGACCCCGTCGTTGATGTTCATGCCGTCGGGTTCGGCGCCCATGGTGATAACTTCAGCGCCTGCGTCACGGAACACTTCTGGCGAGACGCCAGCCGCAGCGCCGTGCGCACAGTCGAGCACAACCTTGATTCCGTCAAGCCGGTTCGGCAAAGACTGCAAGAGGTGAACGAGGTACCGGTCTTCTGCATCAGAGAATCGACGGATGCGTCCAACGCCCGCCCCAGTGGGTCGCAGCATTTCGCCTGCGAGCGCTTTTTCGATGCGCGCTTCAACCACATCCGGTAGCTTCACACCGCCGCGGGCAAAAATCTTGATGCCGTTGTCGGGCGCCGGGTTGTGTGATGCCGAGATCATGACGCCGAAGTCGGCGTCGCGGTCGGCGACAAGAAACGCCAATGCAGGGGTTGGCAAAACGCCGGCGTCGTGCACATCCACACCGCTTGAGGCGAGTCCAGCTGCAACAGCTGCAGCGATGAACTCACCCGAGATGCGCGGGTCACGCCCGAGTACTGCGGTGAGGCGTTTGCCTTCACCAAGGCGTTGTTCCGCAGAACGACCCTGACCCAGAACAACTGCTGTTGCCTGGGCCAGGGATAACGCGAGGTCGGCCGTGAGCGCGCCGTTAGCGAGCCCACGAACACCATCGGTGCCGAAGAGCGGCATCGGTAATGCCGAACCTTAACGCTTCGAGTATTGCGGAGCCTTGCGGGCCTTCTTGAGACCAGCCTTCTTGCGCTCTTTCACGCGTGCGTCGCGCGAGAGGAAGCCGGCCTTCTTGAGGGTTGCACGGTTGTTTTCAACGTCGATGCCATTGAGCGAGCGTGCGATGCCGAGGCGCAGTGCGCCGGCCTGACCCGAGGGGCCACCACCCGAGATGCGGGCGATAACGTCGTATGCGCCGCCGAGGCTGAGCACGGTGAACGGGTCGTTGATGAGTTGCTGGTGCAGTTTGTTCGGGAAGTAGTCTTCGAGCGTGCGCCCGTTGACGGTGATAACGCCCGAGCCTGGTACCAGGCGCACGCGGGCGATTGCCTGCTTGCGGCGGCCAACGGCCGCGCCGGGAACGCTCAGCACGGGGCGTGCTGCAACTGCGGTTTCTTCTACAGCGACCGTTTCGGTCGTGTATTCCTGCGGGAATTCTTCTTCAGTGTTCGCCACGAGTTTGTCCTTTTAAAATCTGTATTTGCCGGCGCTTACTGGGCGACCTGGTCGAACTGGAATGCCTTGGGCTGCTGTGCGGCGTGCGGGTGCTCTGCACCTGCGTATACCTTCAGCTTGGTGAGCTGGTCGCGGCCCAGCGAGTTCTTGGGAAGCATGCCGCGTACAGCTTTTTCAACGGCGCGTACCGGGTTCTTCTCGAGAAGTTCGGCGTAGGTGACCGATGAGAGACCACCCGGGTAACCCGAGTGACGGTAGGCCTTCTTCTGCTGAAGCTTCTGACCGGTGAGTGCGACCTTGTCGGCGTTGATGATGATGACGAAGTCACCGGTGTCAACGTGGGGTGCAAACGTCGGCTTGTGCTTGCCGCGCAACAAGGCTGCTGCGTGGGTTGCGAGGCGGCCGAGTACGACGTCTTCTGCGTCAATAACGACCCAGTCGCGCTGAACTTGGCCCGGCTTGGGCGTAAAAGTGCGAGTCACAGTGAACTGCTTTCTTTTCGAACGGAGGTGTTCGTGAATCCCGCTCATTCGGCGGTTGCTTTGCAACCGAACCACTCGAGGGCTCACGTTCGTGGCACACGCGGCGCGCGCACCAAGGGTCTACTTTACCACAGGCGTGGCACACTCATTGAATCGGATGTCGCTGGCGCGCCCGTCGGAAAAAGTCTCACCCCGCGGATGCCTCGGGGGTGAAGCATCCGCCCCGCGAGACATCGTCCGCAAAACGCGCCCACGCAACACAGGTGTGCTCATGAGATCGGATGCACCACTGTGCACGCGCGCTGCTTCACCCGATCGAGATCGGTGCCATTCAACAGCATCATGCCGGGTTCACCGTCGTGAACCCGGAGAAGATGCTGACTCTGTGCGATCCCCAAACGGGCTCTGGCGACGACCGCGTAAAGGTCACGTTCCTCCGCGCGGATTCGCGTGCTGCACGTTCTTGGGATGCCTACACCTCGTTCGCACAAACTTATGTGGATCTGTTCGCCACGCCAGGTTGGCAAGCATCCGAGTTGGGGCGCGTTCGAGGGCTCCTGGATTATCTTGGCTATGACTTGGAGCCGTCGATCGTTGATGCGTATATCCCCTGGGAGTCCGCGCTCGGCAACAAGTTGCGACTCAAGAAGGGGTGGCGATTGCTGAATATTCATACTCACAGAGCAACGAAACTCGACGCGCTCCCAGACCGTCCCGAAACCGAGAAAGACGAAAAAGACGCGCCACGAGTGCTAACGTACCTTCACGGCTGTCCGTGTACCCACCACCGACCTTCGGCTTAGGCGTCGCTCCACGGCATCGTGTCCTCGACCCAGACGCCCTCGCCTCGCAGAGCCGTCTCAATTGCCTCGGCTTGTTCTCGCATGGTCGCCTCATCCATATTGCCCGTGCGCCAGAAGCGAATGTTGTGCGAGAACTCGGCGACCCATCGATGGAATGGGGCGTTGGCATCCAAGATGGAGCGTGCATTTGATCGATCTTCGAGAACTCGGAGCGCATCGAGCGACTTTGTAGCGCGGTGTAAGCAAAGCTGTCCTTCTGCGTTTAGCCACTCGCCAAAGGCCCGCCGCTCCTCGCCTTCGTCCACGGCCTCGAAAAGTTGGACTAACCGGGTTCTCATGACACTCACATGTGATGCGTCGCCGGTAGCGAGCTCGAGCGTTCGTAGAGGCGTGAGCGAGTCAAGGAGCCGATTGTACGCGGCGGTGACATCGGCCGCGTGTGATCTTCGCTGCTCAGTTGAGAACTGAACCATCAAGAGCACCAGGCCGATCACAGCAGCCCCAACGACACCGATGATGAGATCCGGGATGAATGTTGACCAGTCTGCGTCGAGCCAGACGCCGAGCAGCACGAGCACCGTGAGCACCAGCGCTGCGCAGCAGGCGATTAGCGGCAGTCGGCGACGTGGGATCATCGTTCCACCTCATCAACGAACCTTCGGCGCCATCGGTCGATTGTCGCGCGGAGCTCGCTCTCCCTGGAAGGATCTCCCCAGGCATCTGCGATCATGGTCGCCGCATTGGCAGAGTCCGTCAGAACTTCAAGCAGGTGCGTTCGACCAAGCGCGATCGCCTCACCGATACGAGCATCCGCCACGCCTCGATCAAACACTGCCGCGGCTTCTTCAGGGGAAACAGCCAACAAAAGGCGATACATATCGGCATAGTCCTTAGGGCGCAGTCTAGCGGCGTTGCGCAGGCGTTCAGCGGGATCCAGACGGTCATGAATCTTGTAGGCCTTGGCACACAACAGCGCCGTCGGGCCAGCGACGTAGGCGTCGACGGTTGGCCCGCCATCGAACGCTCGAAGGGTGATGAGTCGCCGGTCCAGAGTACTCAGTTCAGTTCCGGGGGTTGCTGATACGGCGTGTTTTCCGTGCGTGCCGACTCGGGCTGACCTGATTTTTCGCGCGGACGTGAGGCCGTCTCTTGCGAGCGACATGGGTGCGATGAGATCAACACTGTCGCGCATGTAGACATCGCGATCACGTTGCGAGACGGGCGACCAGACGCCCGGCCGTTCCGGTCGTGCTGTCTCGTATCCGAGCTCACACATTCGCTCACTCAGTGTCGGGTCGTCACCAAGCAGCTCGGGTGTCACTCCGAGGTCGCCGTCGCGCGTCGTGTCCTCTGGCGGGAGGGCTGGCACATCCCTGGTGACCTCGATGACTGCATGGCCTCCGAGAACGGTGAGTGCCTCGCGATGATCGGCAAGGCCGATGATAACGTCGATGAGCGCTCGTCGGGACGTGACGATTTCGATCTCGAGGTTCTCGTCACGACCGATCATGCGCTCACGGCCAGGAGATGACGGAGTGTGTCTTCTGCTTTGTCTGGTTCTCTCCCAGACCCAGCGAAGGCGTCCAGCACGCCTTGCGCGCTGGAGACGAATCGGATGCCGCCATCGGTTTGAGTGCCCTCTAGCTCTGAGCCCGTCGAAGCAATCAGGAGCACCCCTTCCCCCGGGCTCGTTTCCCGAAGGCCCAGCGTCTCCACGGCTTGGGCCGGATCTTCGACATAGATCACGGGGTTGATCGACGTTGCTGTGGCACGGTCATCGCGTGCAGCGAGAAGACCAGAGACCGCGTAGTCAATTCCAGTGTCACCGAGTTTTCGGGCAAGAAAGCGCCAGCCATCTTCTGCGACAACGGTTCGTCGAGCAACGTTGCGCCTGGTGAGCTTCGCCGCATTACCAGCCGATACGGCGAGTGTCACCAAATCGTCCGCGTTAGCCTGGTCGGAGAGCCAACCAGCGCGAACCCACCGGGCCAGCCACCGGCCGGTCTCCATGGAAGCCGTCTCCTTCCCGACCACGGAGAGAACATTTGGGTATGACTCGACAAGAACGCGCTGGAGCACTGAGCGCGCTGCGGCAATGGCGTTCGGATCTCCCGCGGAGACAAGGGAATCACCACTGATCCGGTAACCGGTCGCGTCCAGTATTCGAGATAGCGTCCCCCACGTCGGGTCGAGTTCTCCCCGCTCGATTCGACTGATCGTCGACGGAGAGACCTCTGCGAGCTTGGCAAGCTCCTTGCGGGTGATTCCGGCGAGTGCGCGGACTCGCCGAACGATCGATGCGGCGTCCATCATCACCACCTTCCCCTGTGTGCGTATACGCAATCTTACGGCATACTAATCCACTCGGCCGGAAACTCACCCACACCCTCGGACCGCCCGCTACCACCACCCCCAACCCCTTAAACTAACCGTGCGCCGCAGAACCTGATCGTCAATGCCCTCGGGTGTGCCGTGACGATCGACACGACAAGCCTTCCGGCGAGCAGCGCGCAGGCGGTTGAGCAGGCGTGGTCTGGGGCGATCTCACAGGCAGGCGATCCGCTCCCCAAAACACACCTCACGGTCAAGGTAAACGCAGAAGTTCCGCTGCCACAAGCACTCTCGTCGCTCTCACAAGAGGTCACGTTGGCCGCGATTGAGGCGCGCCGTGGCGAACTTTGGATGCTTCACGCGGCTGGCGTCGCAGACGAACAGGGCCGCACGCTCGTGCTGATCGCCCCCTCTGGCACGGGCAAGACCACGGCTGCCCGAACGCTCGGCACCGAGTTCAGTTATGTCTCCGATGAAACCGTCGCAATCACGCCCGACGGCGAAGTGCTCGCATACCGCAAGCCGCTCTCGGTGATCGAACAGTCGGATGCCGCCAAGTCGCAACGCTCCCCCGCAGAACTCGGGCTCAAGCAGCTTCCAGAGAACCCGCTGCGGGTCGCAGCGTTGATATTGCTCGATCGCGACCCTCAGCACGATCCCACGACGGCCACGCTCACACCGTGTGATCTGGGCGAGGTGCTCCCGGAGCTTGTCGCCCAAACCAGCTACATCGGAGATCTGCCGCATGCCTTGCGCACGATCGCCGCACTCACCGACGCCACGGGTGGCGTCCACAAGGTGACGTACAGCGAGGCCAGCACGCTCGCGGCGACGCTCAAACCGGTACTCAGAGACACCCCGTCACCACAGCTCGCACCCGAGCTCGTCAAAGCCGAGCCGGCAACGAACGAGAAAACAAACGAAAAAACGATCTACCGCGGCCCCTTCCTCGACGCCCTCCAACTCAACGATCCCGATCGCATCGCGCTCCTCCAGCCCGAGCCAAATGGCGGCACCACCCTTCGCATCATTGCCGGTATTGGCCCGGCGCTGTGGCGGGCCGCAAGCGGCGCCACGACCGATCAACTCATCGAAGCCGCAACCGACACTTTCGGAACCCCCGAGGGCATCGACATCCCAGCCGCAGTCGACACCGCCCTCGATGAACTTGTCACCGAGGGCGTGCTGGCAAGCGAGCCGGTGTGGCGAATTCGTGAGGATGTGGCGTTCACCGGCGAAGGCGAGCGTTATGTCGCACTCGCATTGTCCGACCTAATGAACCCAACGCCGCTCGCCCTTCAGGGCACGGCCGCCACGATCTGGGCAGCGCTGGCCAAAGCCCGCGAAATCACCGCCACGAGCTTGGTCGAGACCATCGCTGATTCCCTAGGCTTAACGCCAACCGACGTCGATCACGACGTACGCGAATTTCTCACCACGCTGCAAGCCCAGCTCCTCGTCGACACCATCAACTGACCAAGACAGAGCCAAGACAGAGCCAAGACAGAGCCGATACAAGATACGACGTGAGGCAAGCCGAAACCAGGCGAGTTACAGTGTCCTCCCCGGCCCCGGTTAGCTACCAGTTGCCGATCGTGACCTGTTCGGTGCGCGGGTTGCCACCAACGATCTCAACTGTGTGCCCATTCGAATCGACGGCACCAAGGATGGTGAAAACAACATCGTAGGTCTGGCCAGCGGTCAACGGTGTCGTCGATGAGAACCTGATCGTTCCGGTGTCAGACGCGGGAGTGTTCACGGTGTGTGTTTGGTTGTAGACCTGTTCGCCACCGATCGTTATCACCAAAACGAATGTCACCGGCAGCCCGCCAGCGATCCACTCGTAACCGATCTGGGTATTGCCTTGAATACCTCGCGAAATCGAGTTGTAGGCACTGGTATTGTGCCAACGCAGCTTGCTCGAGGAAGCGGTTGGGGTTAACGGAACCACTGTTGACGCGGCGGCCATCGGGGCCGAAACAGCTGCGACTACGACCGGAACCGCCCATGCGGACGCTTTCAGCACGCTACGACGCGATGTCCCCGAAGTCGAATTGATGCTGTTCACTTGTTGTCTCACTTAACGCTCAGTGGATACGATGCTCCACGCCCCCCAAACCCTCCATCATACACTCGCCAGCCGTGAACCGACAATCGAGCGACAACTCTGCCCCGCCCAGCGGGCTACTGTCTACGGGTGCGACGCGGTGAGTCTGATGGCACTTGCTCGCCACTGCTGGCTGGCCGCAACGCCGGCGCAGAATCCTCTGGCGCCAATCGCGCCGCGCCAGCCCCGTCTCCGGTGGAGTAGTACTCGCCGGTGTATTGGTACCCGTAGTATGCCGAGCCCGCACCCTTGCGTGGTACACGGTTCAGCACCACACCGAGCGCACGCCCACCAGCGCGTTCGAGGTTGCTCTGTGCTTTGTGCAGGGCGTCGAAGGTGGTCTTGCCCACGGCTGTCACGAGCAGTGCCCCATCGGTGCTGTGGGTGAGCACGGATGCGTCGGTGACGGGGATGAGTGGCGGGGTGTCAATAATGACGAATGCTTGCTTTGCGAGTTGTGCAACGAGCTCGCGCATGCGCTGTGATCCGAGCAGCTCGCTCGGATTTGGTGGTATCCGGCCAGCGGGCACCACCAGCAGGTTGCGTTGGCTGCCAATCGGATGCGCCACATCAGCGATCTGCACTCGGCCGGCGAGAACGTCACTGATCCCCACTTCTCCCGGTAGACCGAAGATTGTGTGGATCATGGGGCGGCGCAGGTCGCCATCGATGAGCAGAACGTGTTCGCCGCTCGCGGCGAGTGCGATAGCAAGGTTGGAGGCGGTGGTTGACTTTCCTTCGCCCGGAAGCGAGCTTGTTACAACCAACGAACGTGGCGGGTTGTCGACATCCATATATTGGATGTTGGTGCGCAATTCCCGCATCGCTTCGGCAATCGCATGCAGTTCTGACGACTGTTCCCCGAGCCCAGCCCCATCACCACTCAGCGGGATCAGCCGGTTCGCGTCATTGAAGGTCTTCTCGTCGGGGATGGCACCGACCACGGTGAGCCCGGTTTCGCGCTCAACAGCCGAGCTGTTGCGAACACGGCGGTCGAGGGTATGGCGCACCAGTGCGTAGGCAGCCCCAAGCGCTGCCCCGAGCAGCAAGCCGAGCATCACGTTGAGTCGCACGTTGGGTGACGACGGCGCTGACGGCAGGCGCGCCGAATCGCCTGGCACAAGTTGCACGGCCGCCGTATCACCGCCCGCGGTTGTTTCCAGGGCTTCGATTTCGGCCTGCATCCCAACCACCCAGGCGCTTGCCAAGTCGCGTGCTTCTTCGGGCGTGGGGCCGGTGGCCCGCACCCTGATGATCACGGTGTCAACAGGGTTAGAGACGGTCACGCGCTGCACGAGCGATTCGGGCGAGGCTGAGCTGCCGAGTTGTTCAGCAGCATGCTCGGCGACGGAGCGCAGCCCACCAAGCTCGACATACGACTTGACGCGCGACATCGCAAGGCTGTTCGTGGCAAACGCCGAACTGGCGTCGCCACTCTCAGAAACCGCCACGACGAATCCGGTTGCGTCGGCAGTGTAGACACGGGGTTGCAGCGCCGAGACACCGAGGGCTACCAGCAGGCCGAGCAGGATCGAAAGGGTGATCCCAATCCAATGCGCGCGCGCAATGCGCATGTAGTCACGAAGTTCCATGGTGCCCTTGCATTACCGCCATCACAAGGCGAAAGCCTCTGCCCACCAGCGTACACGCGGCGCCGTGCTGTCTGCTCTGCCCTCAGACACGGCACAAAGTCACGATTAGACTTGAGGTGACTGGTTCGCAATAGGTGCGGATGCCACTCGTCGCACTCGAAAGGCCGATGGCTTTGTCTCAAGTCACAGCGTCACCTGGCCCGAATAGCGCGGGCCTCTCGCTGAGCGAGGGAGTAGAACTTGCGTACGCATGGGTGCAAGCCGTCGCCGATTCGCTGGGTATTCGTGTGCTCTTCATCAAAGGGCTCACGCTGCAAAAACTTGGTTTGAGGCGCCCGAGAGTATCTTCAGATGCCGATGTGCTTGTTGAACCTGCCCGTTTTGATGAGCTGTGCCAGGCGCTCGCCGCGGCGGGCTGGCGGCAGCGCGGAGCTGGAACAGTGTGGGCGAGTATTCCTCATCACTCACGGACCTACTTAACCGATCACTGGCCATGCGACCTTGATGTGCACTCAGGTTTTCCAGGATTCCTCGCGGACCCAGAAGTGACGTTTGATGCGCTGTGGGAATCGCGCATCGACCTGGAGTTTGCCGGCCGACGGTGCGCGGTGCCGAATCGAGCGGGCGCTGCGATGGTGCTGGCTCTACACGCGATCCGCAGTAGGGCGGACGACCCGCGTCATGCGCTCGAGCTGGCGTACCTCGTAGATGTGCCGTGGCCTGCGGCAGAACGCGCGGAATTCAGGGCGCTCGCCGCGAGGACTGCCTCGACTGGGCCGCTCAGAGAATTCTTCGACACCATGGGCCTCGGGCCGTTACAAAACTCCACCGCGATTGATCCCGTTCGGCTGCGAGAATGGCGCATTCGCGTCACATTTCAGGTCACGAGGGGAGGCGCCATGTATGTTCGCGCGATTGCAATCCACGCTGTTCCGCTGCACGATCGGCCGCGGGTGCTGGCACGCTTGCTCTGGCCGAGCAAGGCAGATCTAGAGTTCAAGTACCCGGGCCTACCGGACACTGTGCGCGCACGTGCGGCCGCCCGACTCTCGTGGCTTGGCAGTGTACTCACACGTCTCCACAGCGTGCTGGCTCATCGCCCGAAGTAACGCCTCGCACCCCCACAACCCAGGTCGCGTCAGCTAGCGCGACCTCGCTCAGAGCGTCAGTGGCCAAGCGGCAAGTGCGTGCAACCGCGAGAGAGCAACTCTCCCTCCGTCCCTTGGTACAAACGACCACACACTACGAGGTGTTGTGTTTCTGTTTTGGACGCAGGCAGTTAACCTCGCTCTAGGTACCCGGTATACTCCCGTGAGGGGTGGAGCTGACTTGCGCAGACCGCATTCGCATGCGCAGCTAATAGACGCCTCTCCGAAGATCCGTTTGCGCGGCGCGCGCACAAGATTTGTCACGAGAACGGGAAGGCCCTCGATTTGATGCGATCCGAGTCAGCAGAGTCGGCGCCTGCTAAGGAGTCAATACTCGTTACACGGTCATCGATGCCACGCTTCGAAGACTACGTCGAACAGGTCCGAGAACTCTGGGACTCCCGATGGCTGACGAACCGCGGCCCAAAGCATGAGGAGTTACGGCGCGCCCTCGCGGAGAAGCTCGATAGTCCTCATGCGGTTCTCTACGCAAACGGCCATCTTGCCCTCGAGTCACTGATCGACGTATTTGAGCTCAGTGGCGAAGTCATCACGACCCCATTCACCTTTGCATCAACGACGCATGCCCTCGTTCGTAAAGGGATCACTCCGGTGTTCGCGGACATCCTGCACGACGACTACACACTCGACCCGGCGCAAATCGAAGCACTCATCACACCCAAGACCTCTGCAATCATGCCGGTGCACGTCTATGGGACCCTTGCTGACGTCGATGCGATCCAAGCAATCGCTGACAGGCACGGCCTTCGAGTCATTTACGATGCTGCCCACGCATTCGGTGTGACTCGGGCAGGCACGAGCTCGGCTTCATTTGGCGATGCATCCATGTTTTCCTTTCACGCTACGAAGGTGTTTCACACGATTGAGGGTGGAGCTGCGTTCGTAAAGGACGAACGCCTGGTGCGACCTCTGCTGGAAGACCAAAACTTCGGCATCACCGGACCCGAGTCCGTACACGCCGTCGGCGGCAACGCGAAGATGAACGAGTTTTCGGCCATCATGGGTCTGCTGAACCTTCGCGACTTCGACGACGAGGTTGCCCGCCGGGCAGAAGCTGTAACCAAGTATCGCGAACGGCTGACCGGTGTCCCCGGTATCTACCTGGTACCCGAACAAACTGGCATAGCAGCGAATCACGCGTATATGCCTGTGCGATTCGTAGCGGATGAATTCGGGACTGACCGTGACACCGTTTTCGCGGCGCTGGCAGCAGATGGGATTCACGCACGCAAATACTTCTACCCGCTCGTTTCGGATTTCGAGTGCTACGAAGGACGCTTCGATCGTGCTGCGACACCGGTGGCGCGCGAAGTCGCCACTCAGGTTCTCACGCTGCCGTTGTATGCAGACCTCGATGCGGACCAAGTGGACCGTATTTGCGATGTCATCCTCGCCTGTGAAAGAAGGGCACCATGACATCGAGTGAAACTCCAGAGCTTACATACGAAGCAAAGTTCGCTCTCCTCAATCGCAACATGCGATGGGAAGTCGCTGACCTTCTGCGAGAACGTAATCTCGCTCATACCAATCAAGCCCTCCCAACGGCTCGCCCAAAGCACACGTTGTATACGCAGTATTTCAAGCGTGGCATTGACGTAGCACTATCTGGGATTGCCCTCATACTCACACTGCCACTCAACCTCATCGGAGCAATCGTTACCTATTTCGATGTTGGACGCCCGTTGATATTCAAGCAACAGCGTCTTGGCCAGCAGGGTGAGCTGTTTACGCTCTACAAGTTCCGGAACATGCGAAATGTCTATGACGAGAATGGTCATCTACTGCCCGGAAAAGACCGGGTCACCAAAGCTGGGCGTTTCGCGCGCAAGGCGTCCCTTGACGAGTTGATGAATTTCTGGAGCGTCTTCAAAGGCGACATGTCACTCATCGGGCCCCGCCCACTCGTGCCCGAGTACGATCAGCGCTACTCAGATCGCCACTGGCAGCGCATGGCAGTGAAGCCTGGGATCGAGTGCCCACCGCGCTCCAGTAAACACTCCGTTGCAACCTGGGAAGAGCAGTTCGAGAATGATGTCTGGTACGTCGAGAATGCTTCTTTTCTCACGGATGTCAAGTTGCTTTTCAGACTCGTTTCCCTCGCGCTCAATACCCAACACGCGAACAGGCGCTCAGGAGCACTCAAAGGGTCCTTCATGGGCTATGACGAGCACGGTGGTGTCCTTGACTCGTACTCGGTGCCGGAGACGATACTAGATACTGTCCTCAAACGGCATAGTCTGCCTGCCGAAGCAGCGAACCAAACGGCGAAATCGCACAGGAATCCAGATGCCCCATAAACCTGCAGTGCTGATGCTTGGCACGAACGTCGGTTCTCTCGACGCAGTGCAGTATGCCCAATCGCAGGGGTACCGAGTTATCGTGACAGATAACTATTCAGAGTCATACGGGGCAAAGGCGATTGCCGACGAGGTAGCTTCGATTAGCACGCGAGATGTCCTCGCGCTTGTCGAGTTCGCCCGCGATGAACACATCAGCGGGGTGTTCACAGGCGTAAGCGAAGACAGCATCAGATCTGCGCTCGACGTCTCCGAAGCACTAGACCTCCCGTTTTATTGCACCCGCGAGCAATGGGACCAGCTCATGGACAAAGAGCGCTTCCGCACACTGAGTATTGAGTCTGGTGTGCCGTCGCCCGCTACGTACTTTGTCGGGGATGCTCAAGCGACACCAATCGATATCAGTACGGTTGTGTTGCCGTGTATCGTAAAGCCGGTTGATGGCAGCGCGCTGAGTGGAATTTCAGTGTGCCGCACTCACGATGAGCTCCCGCAAGCGATTGCGCAAGCGATTGCGACCTCGCGTCGTGGGGCAATAGTTATTGAAGAGTTCGTAGAAGGCGACGAGTTCACTGCGGCTTACGTCGTCAAGGATGGCGTTGCCTCGCTCTCATCGATTGATGATCGACATCCGTTCACCGCGCCTGGAATCACGACCACCTTTCCGATTCTGCGGGTATACCCGTCGAGACACCTTGACGAATTCATTTCAACTTGTGACGAATCGGTGCACGAGCTCGTGCGCCGAGTGGGATTGTCGAATGCTTGTTTATATGTGCAGGGCATTCGCACACCAAACCGTATCGTGATCTTTGAAGCTGGCCTCCGGCTAGCGGGAGAAGCCCCCTATCGATTCCTTGAGATCGTAAACGGCGTCAATCCGCTGCATCATCTCGTCCACGCGTCGTTCGGCAAGGCAAGCGACTACGATCTAACGAAAGATGACCCGCAGCTCGGGGGCAAAGCGTGCGCGATCCTTTCGTTCATCGGAAAGCCCGGCAGAGTCGCGAGCATCATCGGGTTCGAGGAGACACTCGAATCGATCACACACATAGTCGACAGCGAGGTGCGTTACAAGGAGGGCGACCAGATTCGCGCAGACGGAACGCTCCGCCAAATTGTGGCCCGCTTCATATTGGTGTGCAAGACCCGGAAGCAGCTGCGAGCGGTGATTGAGGAGATCAATAGTCGAGTCGATTTCTTAGACGATACAGGGACTTCTTTGGTCGAAAAGTTCGATTCCACGCAACTCTGAGCACTTCTCGCGACTTGCCCCCCCTTGCGCTTTGCCAGTCCAACGGCCGTGGTGCAGCGCACGAACTCACGGGGTGCAAGCTCGACTTGTGCGGCCGCGCATGTCCCATCAGGCACCAATAGAATTGCACCATTCGGGACAACATGCTGCACCTTGAGGCAGAAGCAGGAGAAGAGTTAAGCGTATGAGCGTCGGTCCGATCGATTTCGTGGTCACCTGGGTGAACGAAGCGGATGCTTCATGGCAGCAACGTCGACGCAAGGCCATGGGCGAACGTTCAGAAGACGACTTCATGACGTTCGATGTTCGCTTTCGCGACTGGGGTTTCCTCCAGTACTGGTTCCGTGCCGTCGCAGAATTCGCCCCCTGGGTGAACCGTGTGCACTTCGTACACTCCGGGGCCATACCCGATTGGCTCGATGTTCAACACCCGAAACTCGCTGTCTGGGAAGCTCGCGACCTCATTGGCCGCGACGTTGACACATTCAACTCTCACTCAATCGAGGCACGACTCCACACCATTCCTGGGCTGACCGAACAATACGTCTACTTCAACGATGACACCTTCATCGGCAAGCCACTGCGACCGGAGTTTTACTTCGCGAACGGCTTGCCGTATGGGTTGAACGCTCCCGTGATCAGCTACCTCGATACAGAACACTCTCATGCCGTGTTGCACTCGACCGGGTTGATTAACGAGCACTTCGGGTTGAAACAATATCGCCGGACCGCGTTAGCGCGCAGCGCCCATCTGCTGTTTTCCAGCGATGTACTGCGGCTCCCACTTTTCTACGCGGCAAAAGGCATACCACCGACAATCAACGCTCACTTGCCGCAACCGTATTTGAAATCCGTTGTGGAAGAGGCGTTCGCTGCCGGCGCAGACCACATCGAAGAGGCGCGTACGACGGTGTTCCGCTCGAGAAACGAGATCTCACCAATGTACTTCGCACGCCAGTGGCACTTCGCAAAAGGGCGGTACCGGGGCCGCCCGCGGCGTGCAATCGGCCAGTTCTTGTGGCTTGATGCCGGGAATATGTCACAGGCAGAAGCGCTCATCCGAGCTAAGAGAACACCACAGTACTGCCTGAACGATCGGTTTGTGGGCGACGCAACGTCAGCGATTTCCTCACTGCACGGAGCGTTTGACTCGGTGTTCCCGGGGAAAAGTCAGTTCGAGCGGTGAGATACACATTATGAGCAGCGTGCACGATCCCATTCTCGACAGCATCTCACGTCGACGCCACGGTATTCACATCCGCTACTGCCTGGTCTAAGAACTGGTCGTACTGCGCGCGCAGAACCTGCAAGCGATCGGCGACGTTCGTGTCATCGCGCACGATCCTCCGTATAGGCGTATCGGATTCGATCTCCTCACACACAAGCCCAAAATGCTGTACCAAAGTGTCGAAGCGCGTACTCATAGGTCGGTCCTCGCGCTCAACGACCGCGCTGTCTGTGCCAAACAGCAGCGAGAATACGACCGCGTGGAAGGAATCGGTAATAACGATGGAAGCGCCATCGATCAACCCAAGAAAGTCTTGTGGGCCAGCATGGAAGTGCTCTTTGTCATTGCGGTCCATAATCACAACCGGGGCAAGATTCTTCGAGCGAACGTAATCAAGAACGCCTTGCCTTGCCGCCGCGGAGGTCGAGCCCAGCAGGTAGATCAGTGCGTATGCGGCGTCCGGCACCATCTTGCTGCTGGAGTGTTCCCGCCATTCATCCGCCGTCATCGACATAGTCGGATCAATTAGCACGAGAGCTTCTCGGCTAGTCAGTTGGTGAATCAGTTCTTGCCCTGAAAACTCACGAACAGAGAGAAAGTCGATTCCGCCGATCCCAGCCTTGTAGTCTTCCAACCTGTCGTCCGCGATGGAGGTCGTACCCATACTCGGGGAAACTGCGACCTTCGTCGCGTTCGGCACGAACGCTCCGAACTCGGCACCGTGACGATTGATACGGTGGGAGTTCCAAATCTGGTCACTGCCGATGGCTACGAGGGTAAATCGTCGCCCCAAACGCGCAAGGTGGCTCTCGCCCCAGACGCGGCGCGTTACAACCTTGCGGTCGAACTCCTCAAACGCACGGTACTTGCGCGAGACACGCCCACGCAATCCGAGCCTGTGCCCATACTTCAACACAATGTCACGGAGGGTTTCAGTCGGGTACGTGGTCTTGACCACGAGCGTCTCCACTGCGTAACCTCTGCGTTTCAGGCTTTCCTGCACCGCGAGGTTTTGCAGCCTGTTCCCGTAATTGTAGAGACCATGCAGGGTCACAATTGCAGCTCGTTTTTCCACTGAACTCAGAATCCTTTCTTACTGATTACAACGCTCCGGTATAGCCCACTCAGGCAGTCACACATGATGAATCATGGTCGGCGTGAGCCATGGAGCCGAGACTCAGAATCGAAAGAGGAATGTCGCGCCTCGGATTCAAAGCGTCGCGGATCAGGGCATAGAGCGACGCCAAGGCCGATGGCGATGGCGACAAAGTACGGCACAAACGTGTACTCCTTTGAGAGTAGCTGGCCCGTTGTGTTGCCATAAAGCAAGTAGAACACCTGAAGTCCGATTGCGACCGCGAGGAGATGTTGAGCACCAAAGAACTCTTCCGCAACCACGAGCCGCCTCAAGCGCCGCACAGCGATAGCGAGTGCTGCAATCGCCGCAACAACGTAGAGCGCCGTACCGACGATCCCCGTCTCGTAGAGCGAACCTAACACCTGGTTGTGCGCAAGGTATCTCGTGAGGCCACTGGGAAACGTGTATTGAAAGGTTCGCCATCCGTTGCCAATCCAAGGATGCTCCCGCCAGCCCGCCAGCGCCTGTTCCCACAGGACAACTCGGCCACTAGTCGCCGAGCCTAAGTCGTCGCCCTCGAACGTACCAAACAACCTGTCGAACGAATCGCTCACGCCCGAGAAGGCTTGTGCGGCCACGAAGAGGGCCACTGCGCCGAAGAAGGTGACCAGGAGCGTACGACGGACGGCCCCCTCTTTTTGCAACAGACTATAGACCAGCAGAACGGTCGCAATTGCATAGAGTAGTGCGCCACGGCCAGTGGTGAGCAGAAGCGCCACGAGAAACAGCGCGACCAACAACACATGTCGTGCACGCTTGTTCTCCACGTCGGACCGGCTTTGTCTGCCGGTGAAAAGCATCCCAGCGGACAACACGAGCCCCACCCCGTTGAACACTGCATTTTGGTTGTACTGCGGGGTCAGCGCGTCTCTATAGTCCATTTGGGCTAAAGCGTTCGGAAAGAGTGCCGGCCGAACTACACCGGAATAGACCTCGGGGAAAAGGTAGAAGAATATGGTAGCCACCGCGTGCACACTCAAGAAGAGCAACAATGTAAGAATCATCGAACGATGCCATCCAGGCAGAACACTCAAGAGTGCTGCGCCAACGATCGCGGCGACGTACACCAACATGAGCCCTAGACCCTGAGTCACCGGCAGGGAGGGGAAGAGCATTGTCAATGCGGTTACGAGCGCAAGCAGCAACCAGACGAGCCACACCCAAGAGAGTGGCCCTTTATCACTAGCTGGCGCCACGGCCGCCCACACAAAGATCAGTGCCACTGCGAGAAAGAAACTTAGCGCTACCCCCGAAACAGGAAGAGCGGTGCCCAGGATAGGGTAGACGAGTAACAGCGCTGGGATCAGCCGAAATACCCCGTGCGGCGCGGCGGGGAGATGCTGGCTATGTCGTGCCTTCATTTCCACACAGTCTAATCATTGTGGGCGCAACGAACACCCACCAACGATCGTGGCTCGTGTACTGCTAACCTCGTTTGAGGTGATCCGAGGTGCAAAACCTGCCAATCACCGTGAAAACATCTCTCGCTCCGGCCGGAGAACTGCTGAAGGATGGACGCTGATGGCTAGTTCTGCTGCCACGTCCGGCGGTCGGGGCGGTCGAATTGTGCTGGGCGGGCAAGTTATCAAGGCGCTGATACAACTCGCCTCAGTTATCGTGCTTTCGCGGTTACTATCTCCCGAAGACTTCGGACTTGTTGCGATGGTCGCGGTGGCAGTCAGCTTGGGCGAGTTGCTACGAGACTTTGGCTTGTCTACCGCAGGATTACGCGCGCCACAGTTATCTAACGCGCAAGCCTCTAATCTGTTTTGGGCAAGCAGTGCACTTGGACTCGTAGCGGGTCTGGGCGTCACGTTGTCGGCGCCTCTGCTCGCCGCACTCTACGCTGAACCGCGGCTGATGGCTATAGCTCCTGCGCTTGCACTTGCACTACCCCTCCATGGGATGCAAGCGCAGATTCAAGTCCAGCTTGCGCGAGCGTTTAGATATAAGGCTCTGGTGGTTACCGACGTTGCAGCTCAGTTAGTTGGCCTATTGATTGCAATCGCCTGCATTCTGGCGGGCTGGGGATACTGGGCCCTGGTGGTGCAACCAGTGGCAACAGCGTTGCTCCTGCTTATGATGCGTTGGTTAGCTTCTGCCTGGGCGCCCTCGTTACCGCGGCGAAACGTTGGGTCGAAAGGTCTCATCACCACCGGAATGAACTTTGGTATGGCGCAAATCTTAACTTTCGCTGCCAACAACACCGATACTGTCATGATCGGGTCTCTGTGGGGGGCTGGGGCACTTGGAATCTACAATCGCGCCTTCCAGCTCCTGACACCGCCGATACGAGTGTTGCTCTCACCATTGATCAATGTAGTGGTACCAACAATAAACTCGACCCGAACCGAGGGTGGAGATGTTGAACGAATGTACATCAGGATTCAATCACTTATTGGCGCCGCAATCATCGGAATCTTCGCGATTGCTGCCGGTAGCGCAGCTTCCTGGTTGCCCCTGGTCCTCGGGCCAGCCTGGTCCGAGGCCGTACCGATATTCCAGGTGCTGGCCGTTGGCGGCCTGGCCCTCGGTCTTTCCCAAGTGAGCTACTGGATGTTTATCACTGAAGGAGACAGTCGCGAACTCCTCAAGTACAATCTCATCACGAAGACCATGACCGTTGCTCTAGTCGTGATAGGTAGCCAACACTCGGTGTTGGGCGCCGCATGGGCGTACTCCCTGGCGCTGCTCATCAGCTGGCCCATCAATATCTGGTGGCTTGGGCGCTCTGCCGGGATCCATACGTCGAGATTCCTGATCAATGGTGGGCGGATCCTCGCTACAGGACTGATTACTGGAACCACCTCGGCAGTGGTTACGAGCTTATTCCTTGACGAGAACCTTTGGATAGTCGCCCCTGTTAGCATTCTGTGCACAGTCGTGCTGTATATCGGCATGACGGCGCTCTCCGCTACCGGGCGCGCGACGATCTCGGAGGCAGCGCGTGTAGTCTTCGGAGGCCTGCGTGAGGTTTAGCCGCGTGTAACCAACACTGATAGAGTCAGTTTTTACGTGTGGGGCTGTCCAATCGGACGCGATGGAGGTTGGATGTCGACGAGCGAGGTGCCAGAAGATCGGCTGAGACGATTGGTACTCGAACCGGACCTGTGCGTAAGAAGCGGCGTCTACACCGCGATTGACCCCTCCCTGACCATGACGCTGAACGCCGATGGGGAGTATGACTATCACGGTCTTGCTCGAAGCGCAGACGGTAGCCTCGAACGCATTCTCCGAATCTCAGCCTTTGGCGAACCCCCCTTCAACGAGACGGATTTCGCGAATTCTGCGTTCCCTCCCACATCGGGGACGAATAAGCATCCTGTCATTGGCAATTACCGCGGTCTGTTCGCTGGATTCCCGACGGAGGGCGACTATCGCGAGCTGGGCAGTTCCGGTGGTGTGGCAACGTGGCTTCTCGTCGAGCTACTACGCACGGGGAGAATCGACGGTGTGATTCACATGGCCCCAACTCTTCATGGAGAAGGATTGTTCGGGTACCGCGTGTCGCATAGCGAAGATGAAATACGCGGCGGATCCAAAACGCGATACTACCCTGGCCAAATGGGCGATGCCCTTGTCGAAATCAAGAGACTAGGCGGTCGGTACGCGATCACCGCGATTCCCAGCTTCGCCTACGAGATTCGTCTGCTCCAACACGAACTGCCGGAGTACAAGAAACTCATTCCATACGTCATCGGCCTGATTGCGGGGCACCAGAAAACTGCGAATTATGCACTCAATCTGGCGTGGCAGCTCGGTGCTGAGCCTGAAAGGGTGGAGTCTGTTGAGTTTCGCAAGAAGATCCCAACACGACCCGCAAATCGATATGCTACCGAAGTTACTTTCAGAACCGACGATGGCCGGCTGCAGACGGTATCTGGGCTACAGGGAGTCTTGTTCGGCTCCGACTGGGGACATGGCATGTTCAAATCGAACTTCTCCGACTTCACCGAGGATGCTCTCAACGAAACGGCTGATGTCGTTCTCGGAGATGCTTGGCTCCCAAGATACAAAGTAGATAGTCGTGGGACGAATCTCATCATCACACGCAATCAAGAACTTGACGATCTGATCAAAGCGGCGAGCGCTGCTGGGCGCCTCCACCTTGAAGTGCTCAGCGAAGCTGAGGTCATCCAATCCCAATCGGGGGTGGTGCGGCAGAACTACGACGAGCTTCCATATCGGTTCAGATATATTGCGCAAAGAGGCGGTTATGTGCCAGCCCAGCGGCGCACCAACACCGCTGATATCCCTTTGCCACGCAAGCTTGTGCAAGTTGCCCGCGTGCTATCAACAGCAGCGGCGCCAGTAGCGTGGGCGGCGGCGCGATCTGCAGGCGACTACGACTCGTTCCGTGTCGCTATGCGGCCGCACATCAAACGCTACCGCTGGGCGCAACGTTTAGTTTCGTGGAAATCTTGGCCTACCAAGGCGTTGGTGAAACTCAAAAAGAAACTGTCGTAGCTCGACGACACCCGTCGAAGAATCATGGACGTGGATTCGAAGCCGCGCATTCGCTACTCGGGTTTGCAATTGACGATGGCGTCGAGAACGCGATGGCTCGGATTGTGTCTTCTCGCGAGCACTTCGGCGCGAAGCCATAGGCATCAAGCAGCCTGTCGCACTGAAGAGCAGAAGATCGAGGGGCGGTTGATCCGGCCTCGACATTCACCACGACTTTCAAATCAAACGCTTGACCGAGCACACGCGCGACAGTCTCAGCAATCTCTAGCAGGGTCACAGCAGCATTCGCGCCAACGTTGAGCACCTCGGTTCGGGTGAGAAGAGGCGCCTCAGCCATCAGCGCCACAGCTCTAGCCGCATCGCGGACGTCCATAAAATCGAAGACTTGGTCTCCGCCGCTGACCCTAAGCTCACCACCACCAATCGCAGCCGCGACCATCTTGTTCACCACGCGTTGATCGAACCCAGGACCGATCAGACTTGAGAGCCGTAGGTGCACCGTAGGGATTGGACTAAGGATCGCATCAGCAAGGAGCTCAACCGCATACTTCGCCGTTGCGTAAGGCGTGTCAAGTACTATCGGGTCATCTTCCGTGGCCGCTGTTGAGCGGGCACTGTCGTAAACGCTCTGAGAGGAAATGTTCAAAACACGGCCCACACCTGAATCACGCGCAGCTGCAAAGAGGGCCGCCTGAAAGTCTAAACCGCGAGCCAAGTCATGGCCACCGAGAGCACGCGGGAAGCCTGCGTTGATGACCACATCTACACCTTCAAACACGCCATCCCGAGTAAACAATTCATCGGTGGGTACAACAGTGGTCAGCTCATCAACATGCCCCAGCACGTCTCTTACCCAACCCGAGCGAAGCGTCTGTTCTGGCTGTGAAGACACTGCTAGAACCTCGTGGCAGGCCTCGGAAAGTAACCCCACGAGATTGCGCCCGAGGAAACCCCCCGCACCCGTAACCAGCATCTTCATTGCGATCGATCCTAATCCTTGAGGTCTCAGGCGTCGAGAACGATGCGTGAGTACCTCTCTTTATCAGCCAAGTAACTATCAAGGCCAGCAAATGATTCAAACCGCAACCACAGCGTACCAAACGCGTGGTTAGCCGCGCTGAAGGCCTCGACCTGTGTGCCCGGCCGGATCGACGGATTCACCGCCACAACGTGATCTCGTTCAAAGCCGTCCGCAAACTGTATCCCACCAAAGACGCCTCGCGTTCGTGAATGCAGCACCTCTTGGTGCCAGACTCCGCGATACTCGGGGTTCTTCATCCCCGTTATCGGCATTCCCAGCGCGGCTTGTACTTCCGCTTGAATAAGATCGACGCCCGAAGCGGCTCGCACAAACTCGGCGAGGCGGTTGCCCCCGGCACGCGGCGATACTTCCATCAAGTAGGCGGTTCCGTTCGTAGCCACTCGCGCTTCGATGTTGTAGATCCCGCTACGCAAGCCAAGAATGTCACTGAGCCGCTGAAGCTCGTTTGATATCGCGGTTCGGTGATGCTCATTGATCACGGAAGGTAGCGTGTGCCCCACTGGAGCATAGGGGTTAATGCCGCTGCCATCAAAGTAGTGATCCATGAAAGCCAGGCACTTGAACTTGCCGTCCACGGTGAATCCCTCAGCAACGATCTGACAGCCGCTGAGCTCGATGAATTCTTCAATGATGCACTCACCGGAAATTGAGTTATTCAACGCGTGATCGACAGCGTCGGCAAGTGTATGAGGATGATCCACTCTGGTCACGCCTTTGCTCCCTGCCGAGTCCACCGGTTTCACGATAACTGGAAACGGCAAGTCCGACGCTTTGGCGAGCGCAGCGTCACTACTACCGAAGGCGAAGGCAAGTGGGCTGTTGAATCCATGTTCAGCAAGAAATGCCCGGAACCTAGCTTTGTTTTGCAGTATGTGCACGGCATCGTATGACGCTTGGAATGCTAGCCCGAGTTCTCCTGCAACGTAGGCAGCGGTCAGCACACCCGGATCGGTAGCGAAAGAAGTGACCCCATCCGCGCCAATCGCGCGGGCAACTTCAAGCACAGCATCGCGATCAACGATACTGACGTTTTCATAGCCATCTGAGTACTGGTGCGCGGTGTTCTGTGGCAAATAGTCGCAGGTGACAGCCCGAGCACCCAGTTGATGCGCCGCGTCAATGACCGGCAGCACATAGTGGGAACCGCCAAGGATGAGAAGTGTCTTCTGGGTCAAGTCTGTGGCATCCGATCAACGCGATCAAAGCGGACAAGACTCCAGCGTAGTCGCGATGAGCTCAGGGCGGAAATCCAACGCCGTGAAGCATCCAGACCAACCAAGCTAACGGCAACGAGGATAGAATCACCTGGGCAGCGGAAGCGCGAGGAGATTTTCGTGAGCATTCGAATGCTGGTTGCCACCCACAAGCGGGCAAACATGCCTCCCGATGACTTCTACCTGCCGGTGCACGTTGGGCACGCGCTCAACCCGATCGACCTGGGCCATCAGTCCGACAATGAGGGTGAGACTATCTCGAGCCTAGACGCTTCATATAGTGAACTCACGGCGCTGTTCTGGGCGAGCACAACGGAAGCTCTCCTCGAGTGCCCCATTCACTTCCAGTTTAGATGGATGCATAAACCGAAACCTGGGCACGAAGCTCTCCGCACCTGATCCCACAGTTCAACTCTGGACCACTGGAGACATCCGGTGAACGAGCTCCGCGTCCTCGCGAGCGGAGCATCACGTGTGGGCACTTCACATGTTGACCACAATAGGTTCCCACCGGGTGCCGTCAGGTCAAATGAAAAGCGTTCTTGAAAACCACTGCTTCCTTTCACTTTAGAGGGATGCCTAAGCCGAAACCGTTGAGCACTGGCCCAGATTCCGTTTCACTCCAACCCGGTACCGAGCTTCTCACAGATTGAGCACAGTAGCTGGAGGCGATTAGGCGGTACTCGACAGAACTGGGCTACGTCAAACTCCCCCTCAGACTTCGAACGCCAAGTAATAGACATCAAAGAACGGGCCAGCCGACGAACGGCGGGCCGCGGACCCCACCTGTGGTCGAGCAGGAGCCCGGGTCGCGTGTGCAGATCGCGAGCTATCACCAGTACATGTAGTGGCACTTGGGCACTCCACCCATAACCACGCGCTGCCGTCTCTAGACTAGAAGCGACGCACAAAGTGGTCAGCAAGCCGGCCGCACGCCCCGAAGGTTCCGCATGAGCAGAGTACTGATAATCGCGCACGCTGGCCCCGAACACGGTTTCGGGCACCTGGCTCGCGCGGGCGCCCTTGCCGAAGAAGCGCAAGCGCAAGGATTCCAGGTGCGAGTCGCTGGCAACATCGCTGCGGATGCCGGGAAGCTCGCCGGCGCACTCTTCCCCTCGATCGAGGTCACCAGCACCGATGCCGTAGAACAGTTCCTCGGCGACGTCGACGTTGTCCACATCGACACGTACGCGAAAGCTCCCGCAGAGATCTACGAAACTGGTGCGCTCATCTCGTCGATGCAGGACGCGAGCTTCGGGATCCGACAAGCAGATCTGGTGATCGATGCAAATCTGGGGGCTGAAACATGGTTCGTAGGTAGCGATGCCACTGCGCTTATCGGCGCTGATTACACGATTCTGCGTCGGCAAGTTTTGCGCGCGGCCGACGAGGGCTCAGCCACCAACGCTCCACCAAAGGTACTCGTGGTGCTCGGCGGCGTTGACCCAGGGAGCTCTACCGAGGCACTCATCCACGCCCTCGACACACTCCCAGATGACTTCAGCCTCACCGTTGTGATGCCGCGCGGCGAACTCCCCCCGAGTGAGTTCAGCCACCAGATCACCATCGTTCCGCTCGTCGAAGATCTTCCTCGCACTGCCATCGAACACGACATCGTTGTGTCGGCGTCCGGCACTTCGGTGTGGGACTTCGCGCACCTGGGTGTTCCTCTCGCCCTGACCTGCGTGGTCGAAAACCAGATTGCTGGGTACCAATCTGCTCTCGGTGCGGGTATCGCCGTGGGCATCGGCACCCCAACAGACCTCGATTTGTTGCCCTTCCAGGTTCTGCTCAACGACCTCGAAGCCCGCACTGCACTAGGCAAGCATGCAAAAGCGGTGATCGATGGGCACGGGGCATGGCGAATCGTCTCAACATGGACGCGGATGCTCCAGGCCCGCACCGCCACGGTATCAGATTCAAGCGAAGCCTCCGCTCCGCTGACCACCCGCCGGGCAACGCTCGACGATGCCGACTTGCTCTTGAACTGGCGTAATGCCCCGGCCACGCGAGCGGTCTCACGATCAAGCGACGAACTCGTGTACGAAGATCACGTCGCGTGGCTCGCTCGAACGCTCCAGCGCACCGACCGAATGCTGCTCGTCGTGGAGGACGATGGCGCACCTGTGGGCACGGTGCGTTGGGATCAACTGAACCAAACCGACTGGGAGGTCTCGATCACGGTGGCGCCGTCGCCGCGCGCAAGAGGCACTGGCAGTCGCGTACTACACGCGGGCGAGGCAGCGCTGTTGGGTCGCGCAACATCGGCAAACATCCGAATGCTTGCCACAGTGCATCAGGCTAACGAGCCAAGCCTGCGACTATTCGCCCGAGCAAACTATCTGCCACACCGCCCCGCTGGGCCCGACGGCATGGCCACGTTCGCGAAGTGGCACACCGTCTCCACCGAAGCTGCCAAATAGCTTTACAGTCGCTGCGGTGCGCCTGATTGATAGACTGCAGTGTTTGGTCTGGGCGGAAGGAACGGTTTGCTGACACAGGGACCTCTCGCCCAGCAGTCTCCGCCGCAGGCGCTTTTTACGTATCGCCGCGTCATCGCTTGGTCGATCGCGTTTGTCTGCATGCTGTTCGCATTGCTAACGATGCCATGGCACTGGCATCTCTTCGCCGTAGCGCTTCTGCTTGCAGCGTTGGGTGCGCTTGCCGCCGCAAGCATGCGATCGCTTTTCCTGCTCGCATTCCCGGTTTACGGTCTGCTTGGCGTTGCCGCATCACTTGCAGTCATTGAATCCGGATCGGTCATCAGTGAGCAATTCCGATACGGATTCGCGAACGGGTCAACTTCGGGGCTTGTTGCATATGCCATCGGGTTCTTACTCGTCGCCCATATCGGATGCGAGTGGTTACTGCCAAAGGTCACGCGCTCTGCGTCACAGCTTCAGATTCTGAATCTCGCCAAGCTCGTGACCCTGGGAAGCGCACTGGTCGCAATCTTCTACGTCGTCGTATTCAGCGTTTACGGGATGGGTTTGCTCTATTCGTCGCGATTCGACTGGATCGATGCACTGCCTGACCTTGTTGCCCAATTACACAGTGCCGCCGTGAGTTACGCGATTCCGATCATATTCGCACTGACCGCAATGGCGTACAAGCTGAAGGGCGGCTTCGAGAAATGGATGCTCGTCATCTGCCTACCATTGCTTGCGCTCGTCGGCACAGGTGAGAAGTTCGGTGGATTCATCACGATAGCCGTGTTCATACTGATTGGCGTCGGCATCGCAGCTCACCTGCAACATGAAGAGATTCACGTGAATCTCAAGCACATTGGAATTGCGTTCGGCTTCGGTATTGCACTCGTGATTGCGGTGCTGCTGGGCTACCAACGACTTGGCTACTCGAATGTATTCGAAATTGTCGGACAACGACTTGCACTACAAGGCCACGTCTGGTTCGGAATCTTTGATGTGCTGGGTCTCACGACCGGTGTCTCCGTGTGGCAAATGGTCAGGCCCAACTCGCTCAACAGCCCCGGCGGTCTCGACTTCTTGTCGTACCTGATCTCCGATTACGACTTTGTACACAACCGCATTGCAGAGGGCGTTTCATTCACGATGGGCGGCGCGCCATCAGTGCTTGCGGCATTCGGTTTCTCGGGCGGCCTCTTCATCTTTTGGGCACTCGGCTTTCTCTATGCCGCTGTGTTCATGTTGATTCTGTGGTTCGCCACGAGAGGTTATGTACTGCGTATGACGTTGGCGCTCGTTTTCGTCATCACGCTGAATGCAACCACGCAAATGGGGCGATGGGATGTCGCCTACGGCACGATGACGCTCGCTGCTGTGGGCGGAATTCTGGTGCTCACCTTGATTCGACGCCTGGTGCCCGGCACCCTCAACGCAAGCGGCGCGGGCTAAAGCTGACGGTTCGCGGCCGCACCATACCCGCCGCGCAGGAGTCGAGCGTACACCGCGGCATATGGGGCGTTCACTCGCAGCAGCCTACGCATGAACCCTGACTTCCAGCGCGACTCACCGAAGTCTCGCATAAGCGTCTGAGGTGCACGCAAGTATGCTGCAAGCCCTGAATGTGGCGCCAGACGCTGGCCATTGTTGGTCACATCACCAAACGCATCAACCTCGCGAGTCGACGGCGAAAGCGCGTAGCGCTCGAACTCACTGAACGCCAATTGGGGCGGCATCTCAATGCGAGGTGCCATCTCTGTCGACCACTCGGCCACAAAACGCAGGGCCGCGCGCTGCGCGCGCAGAACCCCATCAGTCAGCGAGCCACCCTCAGCGTCCGAAGGCGCCAGGATCGCTTCACCTTCCAGCGAGTAACCCACTGTCGTGCCATGTGGCGCATACAGCCAGGCTTCAAGGAAACCGAGGAGTACATCGAGTGTCTCGCCGGGACGATCATCAGTGATGAAATCAGCCAGGTAGCCGCGCATGTCCAGCGCCTGCGCTGCGAGACGGGCGCGACCCGCACGCGCAAGACCAAGGTAAAACCCGGTGACATTTGCCCCGATACCAGCCCCCTCAAGGGCGCGCTCCAAGTAGGCCTGAACAGTTCCACTCCACCCGCTATCCACGAGCGCGACCCGATCCCCTAAGTCGAGTGTTCGTAGGTACGCGGCCACCGCGGCGCCGACCGACACCCGGGCATCTGCCACATAGTTCGGTGCGATACGGATGAGCGTCTCAAAACTCGCCTGCCGCTGATATGACTCTCGTTTGAGTACCTCTTCTGGGTCGACATTCGCCTCGCGCAGCAGGGCCGCGACGGTCTCATTTGGGAGGCCAATCTCGCCGAGCAGCTTGCCTACCGAGATCGATGGATGCGCAAAGAACACCTCTCGCGCGAGATCGGCGAACGAAACCTCACCGGCCAGCAAACCTGCGCGAAGGCTCTTTCGCGATATGTAGGCGTACGTCGTGTTAATGTCGGGTGCTACCAGCTCGAAAGCTTGGCGCAGAATATGACCATCGCGAGCAGCGAAAACAACATTGGTGTACTTGCCCGCTGCGATTTCATCGTGCAGATATTGGCCGAAACCGAGCAGCAGCGGGCCAAGGGCCGTGTAACCGAAGCGCTCGAACTGGTCTTCAACACCTTGCATGCGGTTGTTGAGAAAAGCAGCGAGTGTTCGTGACGCCTGGTCTGACCGTGGGGTGCCCGATGGCACTTCAACAAGCGGTGCGAGCCCCCGTGGCTTTGAGGCTTCAGCCGCAACGACGGCCGGTAGGTCACGCCGGACAAGTATCGATTTAGCGCCAACTCTCCTCGGCATCAAAAAGTCGCGGCGCGGCGAGTCACCAACATGTACCAGCGAGCGCAGTGGTTTCGCCTGACGGTCTGCGACGAAACGGAAGAGTGAGCCATCGCGTTTGCTTGCCCCGTGTTCGTTCGAAACGTATAGGGCGTCGTAACCTGTGATACTTGCTCGCTCTAAGATTTGGGTGATGGTTTCTGACGACAAGTACATGTCACTGATCAACACGACCGGGCGTCCCGTTGCCAGAGTCTTCTCGTAGAGGTCGCGCCCAGGCAGACTTGCTGTCGCAAGTGTCACCTCAAGCTGCATTTCGGCGTGTTTGAGCGCTTCAGTTGTCTGCGCATCGTAGCCCTGAAGATGCTCATAGATCGCGTCGATCGTATAGTCAGGGTCGACTGCTTGGGCCTCGACGTCTGCACGTACGCGCGATTGGACAAACGCTTCGACTTCAACCCCAATCTCGGAAGCGGCCATCCTCAATAAGTCGTTGTGCGACCGTACGTCTCGTTTCACGAGTGTGTCGAACACATCGAACGAGACCCACTCCGCATTCCTCAGCTCGCTTTGTGCGACCCAGCGCGGCTGCCGAAGAAAGCCCACCGGAATTCTGAGACTACTCATTCGATCGCACTCCTTCGAGCGGCTTGACCCCAGCCTCGCGCAGCGCAGAAACGACCTGCTGCAGTTCAGCAGCCGGCCGTCCCGTGAGCTGCTGCAAGCTGTCGAGGTCGAACACTGCCCGGGTATCGCCATGCCAGCCCAGCATGGCCAAATTCAGCAGGGTCGAGGAGAGGATTCCTGCAACCGTTGAATAAGACAACGACAATTGCTCGCTCGATTCACCTGTCTGCACGATCTCGATGCCAAGGGCGGCCAACGCGGCGAGTTCATCGTCAGTCAGGGCCTCGTGTGGATGCGGCTTGTAGTGCACTGCTCCTTCGCTAGCGCGCACCACCGCGCGCAGCACATCACCGTATGCCCCGTCGAACCCGGGCTCGCGTTGGGACTGCCCCAGAAAAAGCCAAGTGCCCGCCTGAAACTGCTGCGCAGGCTTCGGCTTGGGCACGTCGAAGCGGCGTGTTGGCATGTAACCCGGCATGAGACCGGCTGAGCCCGCATACCAATACTCTTCGTACGGTACTTCGCCCAATCCAAGCACGAGCTCGCGGTTCTCGCGAAGCCGGATGCCCAAGGCGCGCGTGCCAACGCGATACAGCGTGGACTGACGGTCGCTCTCTTGGACTGTTGCCAGATAAAAGTTCGAGATACCTTCGGGCACGAGCTTCAACGAAGCACCTAAATCGGTGCGCGCTTTGTCATCAAAGGCAAGCCAGTTCGTCAACGCTTCGTTTGGGTTCGCGACAAAGACATCACTGGGGCCAGCCCTGAGAATACCGCGTAGGTACCTGTGCGCAGTGGCTAGCTGGCGAAAGCGATCGAGCTTCGCGGTTGGCCCATACTGCCGAACAATCACGCCAATTGATCTGAGCCCCTCAACTACATCCGCCGGGAGCAACGGCCCGTTGAAAAAGGTGATCAGGTGGACCGCATCGTACTCGTCACTGAGCGTGCGCACGAGCGCATCAAGGTAGAGCCGACCAATTGCGTGGGTTGCGATGACGACGGCCGCGCGCGGGACACCGCTGTTTTGGTTCATCGTCAACCTTCCCCGTTGCTGGCACCAGGCACCAGACACCAGAGCAATCGTATCGGGCGCGGCACCAGGCGAGCCTGAACACGCCCTGGATCGAAGGAGGGCCAACGCATCCGACACAGTCGGGCAGGTAGACTTACGTGCTGGCGAAGAGGAACGAAAGGATTGAGCATGACGAGTCGAATGCTCATTGCTTCCCATAAGCGGGCTGATGTGCCGTCCGACGCGTTTTATCTTCCCGTTCATGTCGGCCACGCACTCAACCCGACACAGCTCGGGTACCAGCCAGATGATGCTGGCGAGAACATCTCTCACCTGAACCGATCATATTGCGAACTCACGGCACTATATTGGGCGTGGAAGAACCTCGATGCAGACGTCATTGGCCTCAGCCACTACCGCCGGTACTTTGTGGGCATTCAGCTTGGCCCCGATGGCAAAGGCATTTTGTCGGCCGGCGAGGCGGACGAACTACTCAAGAACCACGACCTCGTTCTCGCGAAACCACGCAACTATTACATCGAGACGATCGATTCGCACTACCGCAATGGGCACGTCGGCGAAGACCTCGACATCTTGCGCGAAGAGCTCGAGACTTCACGCCCTGAGATGATTCCTGCGTACGACACCACATTCCGAGGGCGCAAGCTGTCGCTTTACAACATGTTCTTAATGCGCCGTAGCGAGTTCGACGCGTACTGTGCGTGGCTGTTCGAGTTGCTCGATCACGTCTCGCAGCGCATCGACAACGAAAACCGTAGCGCCTACCAGCAGCGCACATACGGTTACCTCGGTGAGCGCTTGCTGAACGTGTGGGCCGCCCACCGCTCAACAGAATTGAGAATCGGATACCGCAAAGTGGTCAACACCGACGGCGAACCGAAGTTGCAAAAAGCGATCGGCCTAGCAAAGCGCAAGCTGGCCGGCGGGCCAGCCGAGTGAAGCAATTACCCGCAAAACGACTCACCGCAATCGGACTTCGGTTGTGGACGCTGGCGACCCGCTTTTTCTTCGTCTTCTTCCTCGCTCGCTATCTTGCACCAGCTGACGTGGGTCTCTACGGCCTCATCGCAGCAACGTCAGGCTACGTGATTTATGTGCTGGGCGTCGATATGTACACCTACACAACACGTGAAATCTTGAAAGCGGACCGAAGCACATGGCGCTCCCCGGTTCGCTCACACATCGCGTTTCTTGCGTGCGTTTACGTGATCGTTTTACCATTCATGCTGCTGTTGTTCACAACCAATCTCCTGCCGTGGAGTGTGGCAGTCTGGTTCTTCCTCATTGCCATCACAGAGCACGTCAGCATGGAAATCGACCGCATGTTGATCTCCATGTCAGACCAGCTCGGTGCCAGCGTAGTGATTTTCGCACGCCAAGCGATGCTGCCCACTGTTGTCGTGCCGCTTCTGGCGTTTGTGCCAGCGGCGCGAGACCTGCAGATTGTGTTGACCCTTTGGGTTGCCTTCAATATTTTTGCAACTATCGTTGGCTGGTTCATCATCTCGCGCAGGCTCAAGGACAGCGACCCCGGAGTCGTTGATTGGAACTGGATTCGTCGCGGTATCAAGGTATCGCTTCTCTTTTTCACCGGTACTCTTTTTTTGCGAGTCCTGTTCACCGTCGACCGGCAAATCGTCGCCTTTGTTGATGGTCTGGATGTTCTGGGGGCGTACACACTTGCGATGAGCGTCGGCACTGGACTGTCAAGCGTTATCGCAGTTGCTGTTCACCAGTTCAGCTACCCCAAGCTGGTCGTTGCTGCCAACGAGAAAGACAGACCCGCATTCAACAGAGAATTGCGCGCAATGACTTGGCAAACAATCAGTCTGGTGGTCATCGCGGCAGCAGCGGTGATGCTTATGCGTGATTTCTTGCTCAGTTTTGTCGGCGGCGGCATTTACGCGCAGTATGAGTGGCTCTTCCTTGCCTCAATCGCCGTGTATGGACTGTACAATATTTCGCTACTGGCACACTTCGCCCTGTACGCAATACATGCCGACAGGGCGATACTCGTCTCGACTGTCGTCTCGGTCGTCGCGTTCGCTTTTACAGTCGCTCTCTGCCTTGGGCAGGCGTCGGACGCCGCTATCAGCGTGGTTGTCGGCTTGGCCGTCGCGAGCATCGCGCTCTTACTGACGAAAGGCGGAGTCGCCCTTCGCCGTGTACCCGATGCGTTCGCCGCAGCCAAATAGCGTGCGAGCTAATGCTTGCGTTGCCACCGGGCGTCGACATCGGTCACGACCTTATGCGCGACCGATGAGTTTTGCTCCCCAATCTCAGGGTGCTCACGGGCAACCCGGAGAACCTCACGCCAGCTATATGGTTCCTCCGGGCACAAGGCTGCAAGCGTTCGCACCACTTCGAGATCTACGGCTGTATCGACCGTCCAACGGTACTGCGAAAGGTCTTCGTCAAGATTCATCACATGTATCTTGAAATCCGCCCCATTTTCGTACAGGTAGGGCATGACGTGCTCACGATGGTGCGGTGCAGTCGCATTCGCGACTGCACCGCGTAGAGCCTTCGCTGTGCACACCTCCACGTCGAGACCAACCGGAAAGGTGCGCAGACTCGGCGGCGGGAGGCGATTAGCCACGAAGTCGAACTCTCCTCGCTTGAGAAGTGACACAGCATCATCGATAATCTCTGGGTCGATGAACGGGCAGTCTGCTGTGACTCGGACAACAACGTCTGCGTCAGGATTCGCCGAGAGCACAAGGGCGTACCGCGCAAGCACGTCAAATGTGTCACCCCGCACGACTTCCGCCCCGCACTGCCGAACAAAATCTGCTAACTCGTCATCGCTAGGATCGCTCGTAGTTGCGACGATCACCTTATCAACTTCGCGCGCTCGACCAACTCTGTCAACGACCATCTGGATCATTGGACGCTCGTCCACCAGCTGAAGCACTTTCTTTGGTAGCCGACTACTTCCTGATCGCGCCTGAATGATGGCAATCGTCGTCATGTCGGTTCTTCCTCTCTGTCGCGCGTCGAATCGCCTGACTTGCAAAGTCGGGAAATCTCTCGACATTTAGTGACCAGTTAGCATTGGAGACGATACGCTTGCGAGCCGCTTCGGTCTTGCGAGTCAGGGCCGCTTGGTCCTCGTCTGACATCGCTATCAACTCGATAAGCCGCATTGCCAACGAGTCGACGTCGCCAAGTTCGTAGGTCCACGCGGTGTCCGCGTCCGCCCACTGACGATTACCCGGAATGTCAGACACGAGGCATGGTATTGATGCTGACATGGCCTCAAGTAGCGAGATCGAACTCCCGTCTGTCTCGCTCGCGCTCACATACACCGTGCCACGCTCATACAACTCGCGTAGCTCAGCGCGAGTCTGAGCGCCAACGAACCTGACGCGCTCACCGACGCCAAGCCCTTCAGCGAGGGCGCCGAGTTCCCCGGTCAGCGACCCCACACCTGTGACAATCAACTCCGCGTCCGGATATCGAGCCGCTGCCTCGGCGAACGCATGAATTACGTCGGCCACGCGGTAGAGCGGTTCATGATTACGCACGGATACAATCAGCGGATGCTCGCTTCGTGACGGTCTTGCACCCACCTGGGCGGGTGCGAACCAGTCCGACTCCAGGCCCCATGGGAACTGAACTATCGCCGCGGGCGCGGCGCCGAGATCAACTGCCGCAGCAGCCGTAGCGTCGTTGTCCACGAACACTACGTCTGCGCGTTCAACGGTAAATGCCGCGCGCCGACGTTCCTTCAAGGATCGCTTTGAATCGAGCAGAAGGTCAAAGCCCCAGGACGCGGCAATCAATGGGCCGTCCCACAGGCGTGCTACCAACTCACCGGGGGTGGTTAGAGGGCCAACCTGCACGATATCGGGCTGACAGTCGTCGAGCGCGTGCCTCATGGCAGACTCAGCATCCGCGTCATCGAGCCCAATACTCAACTCGCACACCTCGAGACCGGCGGATTCCCACGCTTGCTTGAAGCGCAAATCGTGCCCACCTGACGAACGGCTTACATAAAGCAGTCGCACAACTAGTCTCGCTCAGTTAGGAGCGATGTCGACCCAGCGTACAGCAGCATCCGCGTCCATATCTCGAGCAACCACCCTGCCCACGAGCTGGTCCACTTCGTAGGGGGGAACCGCTCCAGGAGTCGCCGGGCGCACTACCACCAGGTCATCACGCTGCAGCACGTGCCCAGCGGGCAAAGCGGTAGCTGAACGCACGGCCCGACGCTGAATGATCGCTGTCTCTACTTCGTTCGCCACAATGCGCTTGAAGGGGTCCCCGAGCGAAAGCTCAAGTTCACGTGAACGATCAACCATGTCGCGCCAACTCTTTGGATCCATAGAGAACTTGTGATCGGGACCATCACGAAGTGTGTCGTCAGTGAAGTGCTTCTCGATGACGCGCGCACCGAGCGCGATAGCACCCAATGTCGACGAGTGGCCGGGCGTGTGATCTGAAAGTCCAAGTACAGCGTCTGGGAACATGGCGGCGTATGACTTGAGAACGTTGAGGTTAAGATATTTGAAGTTCTCGAGCGAAGCCGTGTAGTTCGTGTTGCATTGCATCAGAACCAAGTCGCGAGTGTGCCGATACACTGCCTCAACGGCACGAGCAACGTCACCAATGGTGCTTGCACCGGTGGCGATAAGCATCGGTTTCCCTTTGGAAGCTGAAAGCTCGATGGCCTCAATCCAATCGATGTCACCGCTACCAACCTTGTACGCGGGCACGTACGGAGCCAGCATGTCAATTGCCTCGAAGTCGTATGCAGCCGAGAAGTAATCGATACCGGCGTCTTCGCAAGCCTGACGTAACGTCGGCGTCCAATCGTGAGGGATCGATGCGTCGGCGTAGACCTCGACAACGGATTTCTTCCACGTAGCCTGGTGACCGACTTGAGCACCAAGTTCAGCGAAACCCCGGTCAGAGACGATCTTGGGCGCAGTGAAGTTTTGAAACTTTGCGGCGTCTGCTCCTGCCTCCGCCGCCAACCCGATGAGGTCAACAGCGCGCGACAAATCACCGTCGTGACTAGCAGCGATGTCGGCAACGAAGTAGGTCGGGTGTTGTTCCCCGATAACGCGATTTCCTATTCGGATGTCCATGTTTCTCCAATACCTATCACGCGCTGGTCGCGAACTCTCGAACTAATCTACGCCGATCGGCAGTTGCATCCGCTACCAACGCCGTGACCCCATCAAACTGCGAGTAGAAGTCTCCTAGCACAGCCCGGACTTTCGACGTATCCAAACTCAGGTTTGCGCCTCTCGCGAGCTGGAGTACATCCGTCGAAAGCTTCGGGGTGATCAGTTCAGTGTCAAATCCCGCAACCGTCGCAACCAATCTCGCGAAATCAAGTTTCGTGATTGCTTCGTCATTGGTGACATGAAAGACACCCCTGGCGTCTTCTTTCACAAGTCCTATGATCCGTTGTGTCAGATGCCCCACGTACATGGTGCTGACGGTGACGTCACTAAAGCCGAAGACTCCCCTACCGCTTTCAAACGCGTTCCAGAAGAACTCAGCGAGGCTTCGCTTCCCGCTGGGACTCCAGCCGTAAAAGTTCACCCGAAGCACCAGCGCATCCGGGTTTGCGGCCAGTACCGCTCGCTCACCTGCCAGCTTCGTACGACCATAGACGCTCGTCGGATTCGTGCTATCGAGCTCGCTGTATCCGCCCCGAACTCCGTCAAACACCGCGTCCGTCGAAATATAAACAAACTTCGCTCCAGCACCGAAGGCTTGAGCAGCTAAGTCTGCCGACGCGTGAACGTTGAGTTCCTCGGCGGAATCTGGATGCGCTTCACAGAGCTCATGACTGGCCATCGCGGCGCAGTGCACAACAACAGATGCTTGAGTGGATTCGATCAGATCCCGCCGCGCCAACCGATCCATCAAGTTCGCAGCGCGAAATCCAACGGGTGCGGCCTCAGGTGTGGATCTAGCGATCCCCAGAACCGGCATGCCAGCGGCCGCGACGTCAAGCGCGACGTTGGCCCCCAACAATCCCGTCGCGCCAGTGACTAACCAAACCACGATCCGAAGCCGCCGCTACAAGCCAGCGTCGATAATCTCGGCGATTTCAGCCTGCGTGTACCACTGATCATTGTTATCTGAGCGGTAGGCAAATCCTTCGGGCACAGGCTTTGAGTTGGCGGGCTGCTGATAGCCCCATGTCGCAAGATCAGGCTGAATCACGAAATACTTGTCGCCCGCGAGCACAACGGCGCGACGGCCCTCCTCGGGGCTGATCATTTCTTCGTGCAGCTTCTCACCCGGGCGAAGCCCGACGTCCACAAGCTCTGCGCCGGGCACAACAGCATGCGCAAGGTCGGTAACCTTCATCGACGGGATTCGCGGTACGAGTAGCTCGCCCCCCTGCATGAATTCGAACGTGTCGACGACCATCTGCACAGCCTCAGGTAGCGTGATGAAGAAGCGCGTGCAGCGCAGATCGGTAATCGGCAATGGTTCTCCAGCATCGCCGAGCTTCTTGAAGAACGGGATAACTGACCCCCGCGAGCCCATAACGTTGCCGTAGCGCACCACGGCAAAGCGTGTGTCATACCCTGCCGCATAGTGATTGCCGGTGATGAACAGCTTGTCGGCGGTGAGCTTTGTCGCGCCGTACAGGTTGATGGGACTCGAGGCCTTGTCAGTCGAAAGCGCGACGACCTTCTTGACACCAGCGTCAATCGAAGCCTCAATGACGTTCTGGCTGCCGAGCACGTTCGTCTTCACGAACTCGAACGGGTTGTACTCCGCAGTGTCAACCTGCTTGAGCGCCGCAGCGTGAACGACGTAGTCAACGCCATGCAATGCGCGCACCAATCGACGTTCATCGCGAATATCACCAATGAACCAGCGCAACCGTGGGTCGTCATTGAAAAGCTGGCGAACTTCATACTGCTTCAACTCGTCGCGCGAGAAGATGACAAGCCGTCGCGGGTTGAGATTGTCGAGAGCGTAACGGATGAATGCCTTACCGAAAGACCCAGTCCCGCCCGTGATGAGGATGCTTGAGCCTTCGAGAATCGACATATTGCTCCAGATCGTAGTCAGTCATTGCGAGGCGCACAGATCTAGCGACGCAAACGCCGCACTTATTCTAGCCCTGATCGGTCCCAAGGCGCACCTTGCGTCGCCGATACGTGGCCAGACCAAGCAGTGGGTATACCAATTTGAGCCACAGCATGCGTTAGCGCCGGGCGTGATCACGGTTCCCGTTGTGTTTCCCTGACATCGCGCGCGCTAAAATACCCAGGGGTTGCTCCCACTTCGGCGGCTTGCCCGCGCAGACGCCCGCACACCTAACAACAGAGGGATACGCTCGACGAATGAGTAGTGATACGCGAGAGACGCGCGAGGCCGCGTCCGAGCTACCACTCACCACCGGTGGCCAACTGCTGATTTGGCGCCCCGTCGGGCGTGATGATTGGCGACAGATGTTCCGACGCATCCTCGTGCTCGTCGACACCGCCATGATCGCCGCTGCAGTTTTTCTCACGCAGATCATCTGGCTCGACTTTGGTCAGGATGTTGCGTACACAGGCGACCTGCCAATTTCGATCTCGTACACCATCTTGTCGTTGCTGCTCATCGTTGCGTGGGTTTCGATGCTCGGCTGGGTTGACTCACGTCACGATCGCTACATTGGTGTCGGTACAACCGAATACACAAAAGTCGCCAACGCGAGTTTGCGTCTGTTCGGCCTGCTGGCCCTGGTTGCTTACCTCGGCAGCATTCAGATTGCGCGCGGATACTTCTTACTCAGCCTGCCGCTGGGAATCATCCTGCTGATCCTCGGACGCTGGGTTGCGCGCAAGTGGCTCGCAGCCAAACGCAAAAAAGGTGAGTATCTCTCCCGCGTGCTGCTCGTCGGCGGCGAACAGTCGGTGCGCACCATCGGCCGTGAGCTGAAGCGTTACCCTGACGCGGGCTATCTGGTTGTGGGCGCCTGCATCCCCGACGGCAAGCCCGGCACCCTCGTTGGTCGCACCAAGATTCCGATCGCCGGGTCGATCGACGATGTGGAATCTGCAATTCTGGCAACCGGAGCTGACACCGTCGGCATCACCAGCAGTGACGAGATGCGCGCCAACCGCGTGCGAGAGATCTCATGGACCCTCGAACCCGGCCGCCAGCACCTGCTGATGGCACCAAGCATCACCGATGTTGCGGGCCCCCGCGTGCACACCCGCGAAGTTGCCGGGCTGCCGCTGTTGCACGTGGAAACCCCACGACTCACCGAGGGCCAACGTTTCACCAAACGCGCGTTCGACATCGTCGCCGGCACACTCGCGCTCATCGTCGCGTCACCCATCTTGCTCATCGTCGCCATCCTGGTGAAAATCACCTCACCAGGCCCGCTGCTGTTTTCGCAAGAGCGCATCGGCCGCAACGGTGAACCATTCCGCATGCTGAAGTTCCGCTCAATGCGCGTCGGTGCCGAAGATGAACTGTCTGAGCTGCTCGAGGCTCAAGGCACCGAGAAAACACCCCTGTTCAAGGTGAAAGACGACCCACGCATCACACCGATCGGCAAGTTCATCCGCAAGTACTCACTTGATGAGCTGCCACAGCTGTTCAACGTGATCGGCGGTTCGATGTCGCTCGTGGGCCCACGCCCCCAGATCGCCGAAGAAGTCGCCCTCTACGACGACGCGGCACACCGTCGCCTTGCAACCCGCCCCGGCCTTACCGGTCTCTGGCAAATCAGCGGCCGCAGCGAACTCTCGTGGGAAGACGCACTGCGCCTCGACCTGTATTACGTCGAGAACTGGTCACTCATCAGCGACCTGGTGATTCTCGCCAAGACTGCACGCGTGGTCATCGCCCCCGGTGACACCGCGCACTAACTCGGCCTTGTGCTGCTCGGTGGGGCGTGCCCTGCCTGCGACAGCGGCCTACTGAAAGTCGATGCGAAGCGTCTCTGCTTCGTTCGAATTCCAGAAGTCGGCGTCGAGAACGCGCGTTACCGGGTCGTTCGCGGCGCTTGACACGGCGGCGCCCGCAGCCGCCTGCTGCGCGGCACGCTTGTTTTGGAAAGCAGCAGCGGCTGCCCGTCGCTCCCAGAGTTCACGCTCGATCTTCGTGCGGTCACGAGCGTGAATCATCGCACGAAGAATCATCGCCAACAACAAACCGATGTACCCACCGAGGGTGTTTGCGGTGACGTCTTGCAACGTCGAGACACGCTCATCGAGCGCTACACCCTGCACGAACTCGATACCGCCCGAGAACGCTGGCAGCAAGAACAGTGCGAGCCACCACGCCTTGCGCGGAAGAGCCAACCCCAGCAAAAAACCCAACGGCACAAACAAGAGGATGTTTGCCGTGAACTCCAGCTCGCTGTAGCCGAACCGCTCGGGAACCCCGAAGTTATGCAGAACGTTCAGCACGCGTGACGCAATCGAGTCGAACTCCAATTGCTCGGGGCTGGGCCACATCGTGATGAGCAGAACGAACGCGGTGTACAGCGCCAACAGCACCGTCGAGATATACAACCGCGCGTAACTGCGCGGAGGCTTGGGCCCCACATAAATCTGACTCATAAATACCCTCGCTCAACGTTAGCGCCTGTCACCAGCGAGAACGCCACGAGCACCCACGCGCCAGCCAGAGAATCAGCCAACGGCCGGTAGGCTATAACGCGTGACTTCACCCATCGACGAACCGGGCCCCCCGCCGCCCGAAGCTGCGTCGAGCCCGCGGCGTGCCGCCCGCACCCAACGGCCTGCTGCGCCGGTCTCGACAGGCGCGCTCACCCCAGTGTCGCAAAACACCGGCGCCGTTTGGACGGCGCCAACATCAGCGGTCGAACAAGCAAGCCTCTGGCAACGCATCCGCAACAGCTTTCTGTTTCAACTGCTCGTGACGTTTGTCGTTATGGGGCTCATCTTGTCGTTCATCGCAAAGCCCTACTTCGTGCCAAGCGGATCGATGGAAGAAACCCTCATGCCCGGCGACCGCGTCTTGGTCAATCGACTCGACAAATCACCCGACGCAGGCGAAATCTTCGTGTTTGACGCGGACGAGTCATGGCAAACCGTGCAAAACCCACCCAAAGACGCGTTCATCGAACTCATGCGTTGGATCGGCCGTGTTTCAGGCTTCGGGCCCTCGGGTGATCACACACTCGTCAAACGGGTTATTGGATTGCCCGGCGATACGGTCGAGTGCTGCAACGATGATGGTGCGATCCTTGTCAACGACGTGCCCCTCGTTGAACCGTATCTCGGCTCGAACCTCGAATTCGTTGCCGGTGAACGAGACTGCACCACCACCCCGCGCTCAGAACGGTGCTTCCCCAGCGTGACAGTGCCCGAAGAACGCTACCTCATGCTCGGCGACAACCGCGTTGCGTCATCAGACAGCGCCCAATACTGCCGCGCGACCGGAGCCCCACCCACCTGCTGGCGCTGGGCCTCACAAGAATCACTCGTCGGCAAAGCCGTGCTGATCTTGTGGCCGTTCTCGCGTTGGAGCGGGCTCTAACCCGTACCGCGACTTACAGTGCGCGCCGCGCACGCGTTTGGCCCGCTCGAGCGGCGAGTTCGTCGTCGGCCGGGTAGGCGACTTCGACGAGCGTGAGGCCGTGCGCCTCCAGCACTTTGAACGCGCTCGTGCGCTCGGCATCCTCACGCAACTGCAAAACCGTTGCGGTGTCGAGCTTGCCATCGCCGACCGCGACTGACGCGCCCACGAGCGCACGCACCATACTGTGGCAGAACGCATCCGCTGCGATGTCTGCGATGATCGTGCCGTCGGTGTCACGCCGCCACGTGAACGACAGCAGCGTGCGAATCGTGGTTGCCTCGGGGCGAGGCTTGCAGAAGGCGGCGAAATCGTGCAGCCCGACGAGAGCGTGGCCGAGCTGCGTCATGCGCTCGACGTCGAGTGTGCCACGCACGCGCGTTGTGTCACGGCGGCGCATTGGGTTGAGCGGTGTGAGATCGTCGGCGATGCGGTACTCGTAGCGACGCCACAATGGTGAGAAGCGTGCGTCGAAGCCGGGCGGGGGGATTTCTACCGCCGTGACGACGACATCGGGGTCTCTGCGCAGGATGCTGTTCAGGCGGCGGAGCACTGCGGCGGGGTCTATGGGGTTGGCGCGTTTCGACTCGGTCGCTTCGCTCCCTCGCTCAACGACCGGGAGAGGGCTGGGGTCGGTCGGGAGCGGGCTGGTGTCGGTCGCTGCGAGGCGGCATCCGCCGATGCGCTCGAGTTGGGCGGGCGTCAGGTCGACGTGGGCAACCTGGCCGGCGGCGTGCACGCCGGCGTCGGTACGGCCAGCCACCACAAGCTGCGCGGGAGCACCGGTGAGGCGTTCGAGCGCTGCTTCGAGAATGCCCTGCACCGTACGAAGGCCCGGCTGCCGTGCCCAGCCGCGAAAATCGGTTCCGTCGTAGGCGATGTCTAGGCGTAGGCGGGTTGGCGGGGCTTCTGGGCTGGCGCGTTTCGTCTCGGTCGCTTCGCTCCCTCGCTCAACGACCGGGGAAGGGGTGGGTTCACTGTCGCGGAGAATCTCCACTGTCGCGGAAACATCCGCCGCTTTTTTCCGCGAGGATGAGGATTTTCCGCCAGAGTGAACCGGGGTGTCAGCCATTAGTAGGCCGCGGGCGCAGTCCAGTCGAGCAACGAGGTGCGTTTGAATGCCTCACGCACTGCTGCGACACCTTCGTCGTTGAGGTAGACGACGCTCTGTTCGCCCTCCCAACCGGTGCCGCTCGTCGGCATCGTGAACATTTCGATCTTCGGCACGCCACCCATTTGCAGGCCAAGCTTCGCAAGCGTCGTCGGGTTCAAACCAGACGAACGGTTCACATACGGCGCGAACGACTCGAGCGTCTCGGCAAGCTTGATCGGGTTTGTCAGCGTCTCAGCCGAAAGCACCTGGTTCATGACACCCTTGAGGTACGCCCGCTGGTTGCGTACACGCTGGTAGTCGCCGTCTGGGAAGACGTACCGCTCACGAACGTAGACGAGTGCCTCGTCACCGCTGAGCGTAATCTCACCTTGCGGGTAGTAATAGGGTCCACCCGTGTGTGAACCGGTGAATTCGATCTCGTTATTGACCGTCACACCACCGAGTGAATCGGTCAGCGACTTGAAGCCCTCAAAGTCGATGATTGCAACGTGGTCGATGCGCTGGTCGATGATCTGCTCAACGGTCGACGTCAACAGCGGCACCCCGCCGACCGCAAGGGCAGCGTTAATCTTGTCGTAGCCATACCCAGGGATCTCAACCCACGAGTCACGCATGATCGACATGATGTGCACCGTCTTGCCGTCAGGAGCTACGTGCGCGACCATGATCACATCCGAGCGGTCGCCCAGATTGCCCATGTTCGCGCCGTCTTCACCGCGGCTGTCCGAACCAATCAGCAAGATGTTTACCGGCGGGCTTGTGACCCCAGACTCATCTGATGCCGGCGGCGTCCATTCCTGCGGGCGCAAAGCCTCGTCCGGAAACACTTCTGTGTCATCCATCGTGGGAGCTTCATCCATCGACGCCAACAATCGGGCACCAAAATACCCGCCAACGCCCAAGATGGCGATCAGGAGTGCCGCAATGACGCCGAGCGCAATCCGCTTGCCCTTGCGCTTTTTCGGTTGCGCTGACGCCTCGTCGGCGAATCCATAGGTCATCGGTGGCTCCTGCACTTGAACTCGCGGTGCCGCTGGCACACTGGCGCGCGGCTGAGCCGCGGCCGCTTGCGGATATACGGCTGTTGGCTGCGGGTATGCAGCGGTCGGCGGTGCCGGCGGCTGTGCGGATGCTGCTGGCTGCGCCGCCTGCGCGGCCTGCTGACGCGGCAACCACACGGTGTCTTGTGGAGCCCACTCCCCTGCAGGTGCTTGCGGCGCTACCGGAACAGCGCGCGTCGGAATATCGAGCTGTTCTTGACGCGCTGCCGCCTCGTCGCGGGCACGCTGTTCAGCGATCTCGCGACGCGACTGCGCTGGTTGCTGCACCGGCTTAGCGGGCGGCTTGCCGAACGCGGCATCAAAGATATCGAAATCAGAATCGGGCATTGTCTAATAGTCGCACGCCAAGGGTTAGAAAACGCCGAACGGGGCCGTGAGCGAAATGCTCACGACCCCGTTCAAAACGGTGCAGTTGTTTACTCTGCGGCCTCTTCGGCAGCATCCGCTACCGCTTCAACAGCTTCATCGGCGGCGTCGGTTGCTTCTTCAACAACCTCAGCGGCCTCTTCAACAACTTCTTCGACAGTCTCTTCGACGACAGCAGCCTCAGCGGCAGCCTTTGCGGCAGCAGCCTTCTTCGGCGACTTCTTCGGGTTGACCGGCTCGAGAACGAGCTCGATAACAGCCATCGGGGCGTTGTCGCCCTTACGGTTGCCAACCTTGGTGATGCGCGTGTAGCCACCCTCACGGTCTTGCACGAGCGGTGCAATCTCGTTGAAGAGCTTACCGACGACGTGCTTGTCGCCAATCTGAGCCATCGCACGGCGGTACGACGCAAGGTCGCCACGCTTTGCGAACGTCACCAGACGCTCAGCTACCGGACGAAGACGCTTCGCCTTGGTTTCAGTGGTTTTGATCGAGCCGTGCTGAAACAGCTGTGACGCCATGTTGTTCAGCAGCAAGCGCTCGTGAGCCGGTCCGCCTCCGAGACGGGGGCCTTTTGCGGGCTTAGGCATTGTGTGTTTCTCCTGGGAATCCTGCTAAATCAGCGTTTCAGTTGGCTTCGTCTTCGTAGTCGCCGTAGAAGTGCGCACCGTCAAAACCGGGTACGCCATCTTTCAGCGAAAGGCCGAGCGAAATGAGCTTGTCGCGCACCTCGTCAACCGACTTCTGGCCGAAGTTGCGGATGTTCATCAGCTGCGTCTCTGAGAGGCCAACCAACTCCGAAACGGTGTTGATGCCCTCACGCTTGAGGCAGTTGTACGAGCGAACCGAAAGGTCGAGATCTTCGATCGGCATCGACAGTTCGTCAGCCTGAACCGGCTCAACCGGTGCCGGGCCAATTTCGATACCTTCTGCTTCAACGTTGAGCTCGCGTGCAAGACCGAACAATTCGGTCAGCGTGCGACCTGCGGAAGCCACCGCGTCGCGGGGCGACGTCGAAGGCTTCACGTCAACGTCAAGCACAAGCTTGTCGAAGTCAGTGCGCTCACCGGCACGAGTTGCCTCAACGCGGTAGCTCACCTTCAGCACAGGCGAGTAGATCGAGTCGATCGGAACAACACCGGCTTCGGCGTATTCGTTACGGTTCTGAGCAGCCGAAACGTAGCCACGGCCACGCTCGATAACAAGCTCAAGCTCGAGCTGAGCGTCGTCGCCGAGAGTTGCGATAACCAATTCAGGGTTGTGCACCTCGACACCGGCCGGAGCCGAAATGTCAGCAGCAGTAACCTGACCGGCACCCGTCTTGCGCAAGTACGCCGTGATGGGCTCGTCGCGCTCCGACGAAACAACCAGTTCTTTAATGTTCAGGATGATCTCGGTGACATCTTCTTTCACACCGGGGATCGTGCTGAACTCGTGCAAAACACCATCGATACGGATGCTGGTAACAGCAGCACCAGGAATCGACGACAGCAAACTACGACGCAGTGCGTTGCCGATCGTGTAACCGAAGCCAGGCTCGAGCGGTTCGATAACGAACCGGCTACGGCCTTCGCCGATCTTTTCCTCGTGGAGAGTGGGACGCTGTGCAATAAGCACTATGGTTCCTTTCGATCACGTGCCCGCTATTTGACACGTGGTGGGTGAGGGTATTGAGTTTGGAAAATTGATGCGTTAGACGCGGCGACGCTTCGGCGGGCGGCATCCGTTGTGCGCCTGCGGCGTCACATCCTGGATCGAACCCACCTCGAGGCCAGCGGCCTGAAGCGAACGAATCGCCGTTTCACGACCCGAACCCGGGCCCTTCACGAAAACGTCAACCTTCTTCACGCCGTGCTCTTGAGCCTGACGGGCAGCCGACTCAGCAGCAAGACCAGCCGCGAACGGCGTTGACTTGCGCGAGCCCTTGAAGCCCACAGCACCCGACGAAGCCGAGCTGATAACAGCGCCGGTCGGGTCGGTGATCGAAACGATCGTGTTGTTGAACGTCGACTTGATGTGGGCTTGGCCCAGCGCGATGTTCTTCTTCTCTTTGCGACGCGGTTTACGCGCCGACGACTTTGGTGCAGCCATAAGTGTTCTTCCTAACCTCTACAGCCGCGCTTAGCGGGCCTTCTTCTTACCCGCGACAGTGCGCTTCGGGCCCTTACGGGTGCGAGCGTTGGTCTTGGTGCGCTGACCGCGAACGGGCAGACCCTTGCGGTGACGAATACCTTCGTACGAGCCAATCTCAACCTTGCGGCGGATGTCAGCCTGAACCTCACGACGGAGGTCACCTTCAACCTTGTAAGTTTCGTCGATGTGGTCGCGCAGTGCGATCAGCTCATCGTCCGAGAGGTTCTTCACGCGAACATCGGGGCTAATGCCCGTTGCTGCGAGAATCTCCTGAGCGCGGGTACGGCCCACGCCATAAATGTAAGTGAGTGCGATCACCACGCGCTTATCGCTCGGGATGTCGACGCCGGCAAGACGTGCCATGCGATGTCTCCTGTTTTGTTGGTGGAGGTGTGGAACAGTCACGGTGCCCGGGCCTCCAACCCGAGGTGTCACTTCTTGCGAAGCTCTTGTGACTGCCTATTTTCGTAGCCCGGCCCTTCGTCTCGCTACGCTCGCTCAGGGACCGGGGGTTCTGCGTGTTTAACCCTGGCGCTGTTTGTGGCGCGGGTTTGACTTGCAGATCACCATGACGCGGCCGTGACGACGAATCACCTTGCAGTGATCGCAAATGGGCTTGACGCTGGGGTTTACCTTCATGATTTTTTCTTTCGCTGTCTTCGTTCCTCGCGAGCGAGGACGTTACTTCTCGACCGGTTTACGCTTAGCGGTAGCGGTAGACGATGCGGCCACGCGTGAGGTCGTAAGGGCTGAGCTCTACAACAACACGGTCTTCAGGAATGATGCGGATGTAGTTCTGTCGCATTTTGCCTGAGATCGTTGCCAACACTTTGTGCCCGTTGGTGAGCTCAACACGAAACATCGCGTTGGGCAGCGCCTCGGTCACTGTGCCTTCAATTTCGATGACACCGTCTTTTTTAGCCATAGCCTCGCTGACGTAGAACAGACCGGTCGGTCTGCGGATTTTAATGGGAGTCGGATGCTACCGGCGCACGCAAAAACGCGGGCACAAAGCACCAAAGATCTATGCTAGCACACCGGCGTGGCGCCGATGTGCTAGCAAAGCATCCGCTATGGGCCCCAGGGGCCTGCAACCGCGTTTCGACTTCGGCGGCTACGCCGCCTCCGCTCAACGACCGGGAACTTCGGCGGCTACGCCGCCTCCGCTCAACGACCGGAGAGGCATACCCCTGACGGTCGTTGAGCGGAGTGAGCGAAGCGAACGAAGACGAAACGCGTTACTTGAAGTCAGCCACTTGCGCTTGGAAGTCGAGCTGCGAGAAGTACTCGCCGTCGAGGGTCAGCGTCGGGGTGCCGCGCTGGCCGGTTTCGGGGTTCGCGGGCATTGCGCGGGTGTTGTTTTTGACATCCGCTTCGTGCTCGAGGTTGTTGACACAGTCGGCGATACCCTCGGCACCGTTCTCGCTGGCCATCGCGATGAGGTCATCGTTCGAGGGGAACGGGTCTGCCGTGGTCGTCGGCTGCACCGCGAAAACGCTCGCCATGAAGCCCGCGACACCACTGGGGTTCTCGTCTGCGACACAGAACGCGGCGTTTGCAGCACGCGTCGAGTAGGCGTCGGGTGAGACGCGGTCCATGATCGCAACCGGCACGGTTTCAACAACGGTGCTGTCGCCGGCGTTGATCTCTTCGATGTCGCCAGCGAAAGTGTCTTCAAAGTTCTTGCAGTGGCTGCACATAAAGTCGACGTACACCTGTACGACCTGCTTGCCGTCAGTTTGGTTGCCCTGGTTGAGGGTGTTTACTTCACCGCGCAGTGCGTTGTTCATCAGCACAACGGCGGCAATTACCGCGGCAATAACCGCAACGGCAACAATGGTTACCCAAATCGCAAACTTGTTGCTCTTCTTAGCCTCGGCCATTTCAAATCTCTTCCGGTTGCACCCCGAGCGGGGCGAGTTTTGCTTTTCCACCATCGGATGCCGTCAGCACCCAGATACCTCCATCATGAACGGCCACGCTATGTTCCCAGTGGGAGCCGTCTGATCCGTCGGTTGTGGTGACTGTCCAGTCGTCGTCTTCGACGTATGTTTTTTCGGTTCCGAGCGTGACCATCGGTTCAATTGCGATGGCAAGACCCGGGCGGATGTCGATGCTTTCGGTGTCGAAATCGGTGCGGTAGTTGAAAATGCTGGGCTCTTCGTGCATCTTGCGGCCGATGCCGTGCCCGACGTATTCACGAAGGATGCCGTACGGCTCCCCCGTGAGCGGCGACGGGCCTTGCTCGTGCAGATAGGCCTCAATCGCTTCACCGATTTCGCCCGTGCGCTTTGCAGTTGCGAGGGCAGCGATACCGGCCCACAGTGCGCCCTCTGTCACGCGCGAAAGTTCGCGGCGCAACGCCAGGCGGTGCAGCGCTTCTGGTGAGGCATCCGCATCATCGAGCACGAGCGTGATCGCACTGTCGCCGTTCCAGCCCTGGTACTGCGCACCGGAGTCAATCGAAACGATGTCGCCAGGCGCCAAAATGCGTGACCCCGGGATGCCGTGCACAACCTGGTCGTTCACCGAAATGCAGGTTGTGTGCTTGTAACCGCGCACCATCTTGAAGTTCGACTGCGCCCCACGCGAGACGATCGCATCGGATGCCGCAGCATCCAGTGCCGCCGTGGTTACCCCAGGCGCCGCCAGCGCCCGAACGGCGTCAAGCGAAGCCGCCGTGATCAGCCCCGGCTCAACCATCGACCGCAATTGAGCGGTGGACTTATAAACCGACGGCCGGCGAAAAACGCCCATGCGTTACCGCTGCGGCGCTGAAATACCACGCGCGGCAAGGGCTGCCAGAATGCGCTCGGTAATTTCAGCTTCGGTACCAACACCGTCGATGACGTCGAGGATGCCGCGCTGGGCATACACATCAAGAATCGGTGCGGTTTCTTGTTCGTACACTTCGAGGCGCTTGCTGATCGCCTCAGCGGTGTCATCCGCACGACCCTGCTCGGCTGCGCGTGCGCTCAGCCGCGTGATGCTCTCATCACGCGGAACATCAAGGTTGATCACCGCGTTGATGCTCTCGCCACGCGGGTCAAGGTAGCTGTCAAGCAGCTCAACCTGGGCCGTGTTGCGCGGGAAGCCGTCAAGCAAGAACCCAGCAATCGTGTCGGGCTCGCTCATGCGGTCTTTGATGAGGTCGAACGTGAGTTCATCCGAAACCAACTCACCCGAGTTGATAACACCCTCAACGATCTTGCCCAGCTCGGTGCCCTCTTTGATGTTCTTGCGGAACAAGTCACCGGTGACAACCGTCGGAATGTCAAGGTACTCGGCAATGTATGCACCCTGGGTGCCCTTGCCCGAACCCTGCGGCCCGACAATAACCAAACGTGCCGACTGCTCTAGTTCATTGCTCGTCATCGCAAAAGCCCTTCGTAGTGGCGCTGCTGCAGCTGCGCATCGATTTGCTTGACGGTTTCAAGACCCACACCAACGATGATGAGAATCGACGCACCGCCGAACGGGAAGTTCTGGTTCGCCCCAACTGTCGCAAACGCAATGAGCGGCAGCAAAGCGATCAGGCCGAGATAAATCGAGCCCGGGAACGTAATGCGGTTGAGCACGTAACGCAAGTACTCGGCCGTCGGACGACCAGCGCGGATGCCCGGGATAAACCCGCCGTACTTCTTCATGTTGTCGGCAACCTCATCGGGGTTGAACGTGATCGAAACATAGAAGTACGCAAACGCGATGATCAGCAAGAAGTAGGCGATCATGTAGATCGGCTGGTCGCCGTTGACAAGGTTCGTCGAAACCCACTGCACCCACTCCGGTGCTGGGGTGACGCCATCGTTCGGGGTTGCGAACTGCGCGATCATCAGCGGCAGCGACAAAATGGCTGACGCAAAGATGACCGGAATAACACCCGCCTGGTTGACCTTGATCGGAATGTAGGTGTTGCTGCCACCGTAGGTGCGACGCCCAACCATCCGCTTGGCGTACTGCACCGGAATACGGCGCTGCGACTGCTCAACGTACACAACGAGCGTGAGCACGAGCAGACCAACCGCGAGAACGAGCAGGAAGGTCTCGAAACCCTTCGACTGCCAAATAGCACCGAGTGCACCGGGGAAGGTTGCTGCAATAGAGGTGAAGATCATCAGCGACATACCGTTACCGATACCGCGCTCGGTGACAAGCTCTGCGAACCACATCACCAAACCACAACCGGCGGTCATCGCGATGATGATCATCAGCTGAACCCACCACGTGTTCGAAACCAGCAGGTTGCCACAGGCCGGATCACCAATCGAACCAAGCAACTGGCCCGAGCGTGCCATCACAACAAGAACGGCCGACTGCAAAAGCGCCAAACCAATCGTGAGGTAACGCGTGTACTGCGTGATCTTGGCTTGGCCAGCCTGGCCCTCTTTATGCAGCGTCTCGAAGTGTGGAATCACAACGCGCAAAAGCTGCGTAATGATCGACGCGGTGATGTAGGGCATAACACCCAACGCGAAGATCGACAGCTGCAACATTGCCCCACCAGAGAACATGTTGATGAGCCCCAGCATGCCCGGCGTACCAGACGATGCCGCAAGACACTGCTGCACGTTCGGGAAATCGACGAACGGTGCCGGAACCGCTGAACCCAATCGGTACAGGGCAACAATGGCAAGGGTAAAACCGATTTTCCGACGAAGGTCGGGAGTGCGGAAAATCCGCCCGATGGCGCTAAACAAAAACGTCCTCCTGAAACAACGGCACTGTCGACAGACAAGACCGTCTACCAGACTACCTGGTCTTAACCTGCGAGCGCTGACAACAAACCGGTCGTTGAGCGGAGCTGGCTTCAGCCAGCGCAGTCGAAACGCGGTCTTCTTGAGGTACCGCGTTTCGACTCGCCCCTACGGGGCTCGCTCAACGACCGGCAAATTGTTCACCGATCTTGGTCGCCGGCCGCCCCGCGGAGCCGCTTCAGCGGCGCAGTCGAAACGCGCCACCCTGCAAACCCGCTCAACGGCCGATCGTGTGTATTTATTTGATGCTGCCGCCGGCTGCAACGATCTTCTGCTCAGCCGAGCTCGAGACCTTGTCAACCGAAACGGTCAGTGCTACAGCGATGTCGCCGCCGCCCAGCACCTTGACTTTTTCGTTCTTGCGAACTGCGCCCTTCGCCACGAGGTCAGCGGTTGTTACGTCGCCACCCTTCGGGTAAAGCTCAGCCAGCTTGTCGAGGTTGACAACCTGGTACTCCACGCGGAACGGGTTCTTGAACCCGCGCAGCTTCGGGGTGCGCATG
>CAZTUC010000013.1:0-54885 GCA_964616805.1 uncultured Microbacterium sp.
ACCCGTAATGTCCTGAATCAACGCTTCAGCGTTACGGAACCCGTTCTTCTGCGCAATCCCGTCATGACCAAACTCACGACCAGATTTCGAAGCAATCACCCCAGCAGCCGCCGTCGTCACGACCTGGACCCCACGAACGAGCGCTTCACCAGCCCGCAAAACTTCGAGCAACCGTTCCGGACCCCAACCCACCATCACCCCAGTGAGATGCGCGGTATCAAGGTCACCCCCGAACGCGGTCAACACCCTGCCAAGGTGTTGCTCCAGCTCGAATAAATTAGACATACTTCATTCAAACATGCACCACTGACATTCGAAGAAATATCCGCAAGCCGCCAGGCAAGCCGCCAGGCGAACCGCCAAGAAGAGGTGCTACCCCGCGTCTTACCCCGCGGTCGAGGCGCGCACGATCAGTTCGGGGTCGAAGCGGATGACGCGATCGTCAGCCCCGGCCCGCGAGCCCGAGCCCTCATCAAACAGCAGTCCGACTGCGGTCGCGCCGATGTCGCGCGCGGGCTGACGTATCGAGCTCAGGGGCACAACCGTTGCAGCAGCGAAGTCGATGTCGTCGTAGCCGATGAGGGCAACATCCGATGGCACCGAGATGCCACCGAGGATCGACAGTCCCTGCAAAACGCCAATGGCGAGCAAATCGTTCGCGCAGAAAACCGCATCGGGTCGCATCGCGGCGGGGCGGGTCGCAAGTTGCTCGCCGACCGCGCGGCCGTCGAGCACGCCCATCGTTTCGTGCTCGATAACCTCGACGCTCACTCCGGGCACTTCGGCGGCGGCGCGTTGCAGCCCGGTTAGGCGGTCAGCGACTTGCGGCAGCGAAAGCCGCCCCGCAACGAACGCGATACGCCGGCGCCCGAGCGAGAGCAAGTGCGAACCGGCAAGGTAGCCGCCCGCAACGTCGTCGACGGTCACCGCCGAGAGTCGCTCGTGGCTCCACTTCGGCTCGACGTCGACGAGAACGACGTTGATGCCCGCGTCACACAGCCGGCGGATGCGTGCTTCATCGGCATTCACCGGAGTCAGCAGAACGCCTTTGACGCGTTGCTCACGAAACAGTTCGAGTTGATTAGCCTCGCGTTGCGCGTCGTTGTCACTGCTGCCCACCAAAACTGTCACACCCTCGGCTGCGGCGCGCTCGCCAGCGCCGCGCGCGATGTCGGCGAAGAATGGGTTGCCAATGTCGAGTACCACCATGCCGAGCGAGCGGCTGCTGCCGGCGCGCAGCTGACGCGCCGCGTCGTTGCGGATGAATCCCAGCTCGGCGATTGCGGCTTGCACGCGTTCGACCGTGGTGGTCGCGACTTTTTCTGGGTGGTTGAGCACGTTCGAAACGGTTCCCACCGAAACGCCGGCTCGCGCCGCAACTTCACGCACGCTGACGGTCATAGCCTTCCTTTCGCTGATTGAGTCAAGGGTGAACGCAATGCTGCAATTTCGTCGGAGATCTTGACGAGACAGCAATCAAAGGCTATCGTTTGAAACGATTCATATTTGCCGATTCCAGAAATATTGCGGCAGAAGCAAACTCCCAGTCACACCGAAAGCAGGATTCAATGGTGAACCGCGTGTGTTTCGAACTTCGCGTTCGAGATGACTTGATCGACGAGTACGTCGCCGCTCACGAGCAAGTTTGGCCCGAAATGCTCGCCGAAATCGCCGCCGCGGGCCGCAGCAACTACTCGATCTTCCTCGGACAGGGCGGCCAACTCATCGGCTACTACGAAACTGAAGACGACGAAGCCGCCAGGCAGTATCTCGCGACATCCGCGGTCGCTGCCCGCTGGGAAGCCGAAATGAGCCGCTTCTTCATTGGACTCGACACCCGCGCCGACCAGGGCGCCACAACCCTTACCGAGGTTTTCAACCTCGCCGACCAACGTGCCGCAGCACATCACACCGGAGACGCGCAATGAGCAACCTCACCCCAGAAAACTTCGCCGAGCTCGAGAAACTCAGCATCGAAGTGCCCTCGTGGGCATACGGCAATTCGGGCACCCGCTTCAAGGTGTTCACGACCCCGGGCACGCCGCGCGACCCGTTCGAGAAGATTGCGGATGCCGCACAGGTGCACAAGCACACCGCGCTTGCCCCGCTCGTCGCACTGCACATTCCGTGGGACAAAGTCGACGACTACGCAGCCCTGCGCGCTCACGCTGCATCGCACGGTGTGCAAATCGGCACGATCAACTCGAACACGTTCCAGGATGACGACTACAAGTTCGGCGCACTCACACACGCCGACGACGCCGTCCGGCAAAAGGCGATCGACCACCACTTTGAGTGCATCGACATCATGCACGAAACGGGCAGCCGTGACTTGAAGATTTGGCTCGCTGAGGGTTCGAACTATCCCGGCCAAGCCGACATGCGTGCCCGCCAAGACCGCCTGCAAGATTCACTGCAGACGATTTACGCTCGTCTGGGTGATGAGCAGCGTCTCGTGCTTGAGTACAAGTTCTTTGAACCGGCGTTCTATCACACCGACGTTCCCGACTGGGGCACCTCGTACGCGCAGGTCGCAGCACTCGGCGACAAAGCAATGGTCTGCCTCGACACGGGTCACCACGCGCCCGGCACGAACATCGAGTTCATCGTCATGCAGCTTCTGCGCCTCGGCAAGCTTGGCTCGTTCGACTTCAACTCGCGGTTCTATGCCGACGATGACCTCATTGTGGGGTCGGCCGACCCGGCACAGTTGTTCCGCATCATGTTTGAAGTCATCCGTGGTGGGGGCCTCAACAACCCCGACGTTGCGCTCATGCTCGACCAGTGCCACAACCTCGAAGACAAGATCCCCGGTCAGATCCGTTCGGTGCTCAACGTACAAGAAATGACCGCGCGGGCACTGCTTGTCGACACGGATGCTTTGGCCGACGCGCAACGCAACAACGACGTCCTTGCCGCCCACGGGGTGTTCATGGACGCGTTCTACACGGATGTTCGCCCCGCTCTCGCCGAGTGGCGTGCCGGCCGTGGACTGCCCGCCGACCCCATGGCCGCGTATGCGGCATCCGGCTACCAGCAGCAAATCGCAGCCGACCGCGTTGGCGGCGTACAGGCCAGCTGGGGTGCTTGAAACGATGAGTACCCGCAACTTTGACCACCAAAACGCACTCCTGGAGTCACGATGACAAACCCCACCGCAGCAGAACTCATTGCGCGTTCGAACCGCTTGGGTGCAGACCCGAAAAACACCAACTATGCCGGGGGTAACACCTCCGCAAAAGGCACCGAGACCGACCCGGTCACAGGCGAACCCGTCGAACTGCTGTGGGTGAAAGGCTCCGGTGGTGACCTCGGCACGCTGGCGCCCGAAGGTCTCGCGGTGCTGCGCCTCGACCGCATGCGAGCACTCGTGAACGTCTACCCGGGTGTTGACCGCGAAGACGAAATGGTTGCCGCGTTCGACTATTGCCTGCACGGCAAGGGCGGCGCAGCACCTTCAATCGACACGGCAATGCACGGGCTCGTCGACGCCGCACACGTCGATCACTTGCACCCCGACAGCGGAATCGCGATCGCGACGGCCGCCGACGGCGAAGCGCTCACGACGAAGATTTTCGGCGAAAAGGTGGTCTGGGTGCCATGGCGTCGCCCCGGGTTCCAGCTCGGCCTCGACATCGCAAACATCAAGGCAGCAAACCCGGCCGCGATCGGCTGCATCCTGGGTGGTCACGGCATCACTGCGTGGGGCGAGACGAGTGCGGATGCCGAAGCTAACTCCCTGTGGATCATCGAAACCGCTGCCGAATACATCGCCCAAAACGGTTCCGCCGAGCCGTTCGGCCCGGTGCGCGATGGGTTCGACGCGTTGCCGGCGGCCGAGCGTCGCTCGCGTGCGGCGGCGCTCGCTGCAAGCATCCGCGGCATTGCCTCGACAGACAAACCAATGGTGGGTCATTTCAGCGACGCCGATGTTGTGCTTGAGTTTCTCGCTGCCGAAAAGGCGCCCGTGCTCGCGGCGTTGGGCACCAGTTGCCCCGACCACTTCTTGCGCACAAAGGTCAAGCCGCTCATTCTTGACCTGCCGACGACGGCGACACTCGATGAGCAAATCGCTCGCTTGCACGAATTGCACACCGAGTACCGTGCCGACTACCAGGCGTACTACGACGCGCACGCGACGCCCGAAAGCCCGGCGATTCGTGGGGCCGACCCACTGATTGTGTTGATTCCGGGCGTCGGAATGTTCAGCTACGGAGCCAACAAGCAGACCGCTCGCGTCGCCGGTGAGTTCTACATCAACGCGATCAACGTCATGCGTGGCGCGGAGGCGCTCTCAACCTACACGCCGATTTCCGACGCCGAGAAGTTCCGCATTGAATACTGGGCACTCGAAGAGGCCAAGCTGCAGCGCATGCCGAAACCGCGTTCGCACCAGGGCCGCGTTGCCTTTGTCACCGGCGCGGCAAGCGGCATCGGCAAGGCGATCGCAGTGCGGCTCGCAGCCGAGGGTGCGTGCGTTGTTGTCGCCGACCTCGACCTCGAAAAAGCGCAGGCCGTCGCAGCCGAGCTGGGGAATACGGATGTTGCAATCGGCGTCGCCGCAAACGTCGCGGATGCCACCGCCGTGCAGGCCGCAATCGACGAAGCCGTGCTCGCTTTCGGTGGCCTCGACCTCATCGTCAACAATGCTGGCCTTTCGCTTTCGAAGCCGCTGCTCGAGACGACCGAGGCGGATTGGGACCTGCAGCACGATGTGATGGCCAAGGGATCGTTCTTGGTTTCGCAAGCGGCCGCACGCGTGCTGATCGACCAGAAACTTGGCGGCGACATCATTTACATTTCGTCGAAGAACAGTGTTTTTGCCGGCCCCAACAACATCGCGTACTCGGCCACAAAAGCCGACCAGGCACACCAGGTGCGACTGCTTGCGGTCGAGCTGGGTGAGCACGGTGTTCGGGTTAACGGCATCAACCCAGACGGCGTCGTTCGTGGTTCCGGCATCTTCGCTGCCGGGTGGGGTGCGAACCGTGCCGCAACGTACGGTGTCGACGAGCAAGACCTCGGCGCTTTCTACGCACAGCGCACGATCCTTAAGCGCGAAGTCATCCCCGAGAATGTTGCGGATGCCGTGTACGTGCTGACCGGACCCGAGCTTTCGCGCACGACCGGCCTGCACATCCCGGTCGACTCGGGCGTCGCCGCGGCGTTCTTGCGATGAGTATGCACTCCGGAGGCGGGAGATGACCGCGCGCGCTTTCGCGGCCGTCGACCTGGGCGCAACAAGCGGACGGGTCGTCATCGGCCGGGTCACCTCAGACAGGGTTGACCTCGAGGTCGTGCACCGCTTTGCAAACGGCCCGATCGAACGTGCCGATGGCTTGCACTGGGATTTCGATTCGCTCTATGAGAACGTGTTGGTGGGTCTTGCACGCGCGGTCGAACTTGAACCGACGATCGAGAGCGTCGGTATTGACTCGTGGGCGGTTGATTACGGGCTCGTTCGCGCTGGGGCTCTGTGGGCTGAACCTTTTCACTACCGTGACGAGCGCGGTGCTCGCGGTGCGGGAGTTGTGCACGAGTTCATCAGCCCCAAAGCGGTGTACGCGCGAAACGGCCTGCAGTTTTTGCCGTTCAATACGCTGTACCAGTTCGCCGCCGATGACCGGTTGGCCGAGGCTGATCTTGCGCTGCTGATTCCCGACCTCATCGCATACCTGCTCACCTCAGTCGCGGTGGCTGAGCGCACGAACGCTTCAACGACGGGGCTCGTTGCCGTGGCATCCGATCGTGCTGGCGAGTGGGATCTCGAACTTGCTGACAACCTTGGGGTGCCCGCCCGCGTGCTGCCCCCGCTTGTCGACCCCGGCACCGTGCTTGGCACGGTGCGCCCCGAAGTCGCAGAACGGATTGGCGCGGCCCTCACGGTCGTTGCGGTTGCGTCGCACGACACCGCCTCGGCGATTGTCGCGACACCGCTCGCGAACGAAACCTCCGCCTATATTTCGTGTGGCACGTGGGGGCTTGTCGGGCTGGAATTGCCGCAGCCGATAGTGACGGATGCCGCGCGCGAAGCCAACTTCACAAACGAGCGCGGCCTCGACGGCACGATCCGTTTTCTGCACAACGTAACGGGGCTCTGGCTTTTGAGCGAGTGCGTTCGCTCGTGGGAAGCCGAAGACGGCGCGACCATTTCGCTACCAGACTTGCTCGCCGAAGCTGCCGCGTACGAAGCAGAAGTGCCACTGTTTGATGCGAACGATGCGACACTCGCCGCACCGGGCGGAATGCCCGAGCGCATCGCAGCGCTGGTCGCATCTGCTCCAGCGTCGCGCGCCGGTTTCACCCGCATGGTCGTCGAATCCATCGCCCACGCGTTCGCTGCGGCGATTGCGCAGGCAGGTGTGCTCGCGGCGCCCCCCACCGCGAGCACACCTCACGGGAGGCGGCTCGCTCAATGCGCTCCTGTGTCAAGCAACGGCCGACCGAACGGGCCTCCCGGTTTTCGCCGGGCCCGTCGAGGCGACCGCACTCGGAAACGTTCTCGTACAAGCGCGCGCCGCCGGTGCCACCGGGCAGCAGCTTGCACAATTGCGGGCGCTCGTTGCGGCATCCGCTGATATCGTTCAGTACACCCCACGCGAAGGCAAATGATGGTCAAACGGCAGGTTCCGAATCCGCGCGAGATCTTCTCGCTGCTGCAGTTCAAAACACCGGACTTCAACGGCAAACGACGTCGCTTGAATGCGGCGCTCACGATCGAGGATTTGCAGGCGATCGCCAAACGCCGCACCCCGAAGTCCGCGTTTGACTACACCGACGGGGCAGCCGAGGGCGAGCTGTCGCTGGCACGCGCCCGCCAAGCATTTCAAGATGTGGAGTTTCACCCGGGAGTCTTGACGGATGTTTCAACCGTCGACACCTCGTGTGAGATTTTTGGTGGTTCATCGGCGATGCCGTTTGGTATCGCCCCGACCGGGTTTACCCGGTTGATGCAGACCGAGGGCGAGACCGCGGGGGCATCCGCTGCGGGTGCCGCGGGCATTCCGTTTACGCTGTCAACGCTCGGCACGACCTCGATCGAGGCGGTCAAGGCGGCAAACCCGACCGGTCGAAACTGGTTCCAGTTGTACGTCATGAAGCAGCGCGAGATTTCGTACGGGTTGGTCGAACGCGCTGCCGCGGCAGGTTTTGACAGCCTCATGTTTACGGTCGACACTCCGGTTGCGGGGGCCCGGTTGCGTGACAAACGAAACGGTTTTTCGATTCCGCCCGCGCTCACGCTTGGCACGGTGATTGACGCGTTGCCGCGGCCGTGGTGGTGGTGGGATTTCCTCACAACCCCGCCACTGGAATTTGCTTCCCTTTCGAGCACGGGCGGTACGGTCGGTGAGCTGCTCGACAGCGCAATGGACCCGTCGATTAACTATGACGACCTCAAAACCATCCGCGAGTTGTGGCCCGGAAAGCTCGTTGTGAAAGGTGTGCAAACGGTTGCGGATGCCAAGCGCCTCACCGACTGGGGTGTTGATGGCATTGTGCTGTCAAACCACGGTGGTCGTCAGCTTGACCGCGCGCCGATTCCGTTCCACTTGCTCCCCGACGTTGCCCGAGAGGTCGGGAAGGATGTTGATGTTGCAATTGACACGGGCATCATGAACGGTGCCGACATTGTTGCGTCGCTTGCGCTCGGTGCGAAATTCACGCTCATTGGGCGGGCGTACCTGTATGGCCTGATGGCTGGTGGGCGCGAAGGTGTTGACCGCACGATTCAGATTCTGTCGGAGCAGGTTGTGCGCACGATGAAGCTGCTGCAAGTGCAGTCAGTTGCAGAACTCGCACCGCACCACGTGACACAACTCGAACGCCTCATACCTCGCCCGCGCGGCTGAGTTTTCGCCCCGCAGCTGCAGCCGCGGCTTCAGTCGAACGTGACGCCGCGGCGCTTGAGTCGTGCTTCGAGCCCGGCCTTCACGGCGGGCCACTCGGGTTCGAGGATCGAATACTCAACAGTGTCGCGCAGCGCACCGTTTGACGTGTAACGCGTGATCGCACGCAGAACGCCATCTTGCTTCGCGCCGAGACGCTCGATCGCGGCGCGCGATTGGAAATTCAGCCACTGGGTTGCAAAACCCACGCGAAAGGTTCCAAGCGTTTCGAACGCGTGTTTCAGCAGGAGGTACTTCGATTCGGCGTTTGTGCCGGAGGCGTGCGCCGAAGCGCGGTTCCAGGTGTATCCGATGTGCAGGCGCGGCACGATCGGGTCGATGTCGTAGTAGCTCGTCATACCAATGACGCGACCCGTGGCATCCGCGGCGACAAACGTCACCATCTCGCCCTTTTCGGCAAGCACTAAACGGTTTTCGATTTCGGCGCGCATGCCCGCAACGCTGGGAATCAGGGTGTACCAGGAGTTCTCAGCAAGATTGCCGTCTTGCACCGCGTCGACGAGCGCATCGTGGTCGTCAAGTGAAAGCGGACGCAAAGACACCAGCTGTCCGCTGAGCGTTACGGGGGCGGGGTCGCTGAGAAATGGCATGCGACAAACCTAACCGAACAGCAGCGAAAGGGCGTCGACGTCGTCAGCATCTGATTCGCCCAGCGTGACGTCAACAATCACCGGCACGTGATCGCTCGGCTGGTCGCCCTTGCGCTCGTCGCGCGCAATTTCGGCGCCGGTTACAGCGCCCGCAAACACATCGTTGCCAAGAATGAAGTCGATGCGGATGCCTTGATCCCGCGGGAACTTCAACTGCTGGTAGTCCCAATACGTGTACCCGGTCGGGATCAGCGGGCGCACAACGTCTTTCAGCCCGGCGGTCTCGAGCGCGAAAAAGCGCTCGCGTTCGGCATCCGAAACATGCGTCGAAACACCCTTGACGATGGTCGGGTCGCCGTTGTCATCGTCGAACGGGATGACGTTGAAGTCGCCCATGATCGCAAACGGGCGACTGGGTTCGGCCGCAATCTCGGCGGCGCTCGCGTCGCGCAGCGCATCAAACCAGCGCAGTTTGTAGTCGTAGTGCTCGTCGGTCAGCGAGCGCCCGTTGGGAACATACAGACTCCACAATCGGATGCCGCCAATGGTCGCCCCGATCGCGCGCGCTTCGAGGGGCGCGTCTGGCCCATTGTGGCCCTTCGCGAAACCGGGTTGGCCGGCGAATGACGTCTCGACGTCTTCGATTGGGTGCCGGCTGACAAGTGCGACACCGTTCCACTGGTTGAGGCCGTGTGCTTCAACCGAATACCCGGCATCTTCGAAGATGGCGTACGGGAACTGTTCCGGCTTGCATTTGATCTCTTGCAGGGCAAGCACGTCGATGTCGTTGTTTTGCAGAAACGCGACGGCCCGTTCAGCCCTGGTGCGGATCGAATTGATGTTCCACGTCGCGATTCGCATTCTTCTAGCGTAGTCGCGGCATCTGGGTGGTTCAAAAGCAGGGGCGAATGCGTCGCAGCGTCAGGTTCCGGGCTGTTTTGCCACTTGCGTAGGCGTTGCCCCTGCTTTTGGAACAGCAACCGCTTCGGCCCGAACCTAGCCCGCCGGAACCTTGAAGCGTTCGCCCTCGTAGCTCCATTCACGCGGCCAGGTTTTGCGTACGTGATCGCGCTCTGTGGCGCTTGAGGTGTAGAAGTGGCTGTGTGAGTAGGGGCCCCAGAATCGATAGATGGTTTCAACATCCGCACTGTTCACGGGTGTGAAATCGGCTGGGTAGGCGTAGAAGGCGACTTTTTCGTAGTGCCAAACGTCGGGCCAGCGCCGTTCGACATCGGCCTTTTCGGCCGGGTCGGCGGTGTAGAAGTGTGCGTGATATCGGGGCGACCAGAAGCGGTAGACGGGCACGGCGTGTGTCGCCTCGGTTGAGAATGCCGTGAAGCGTTCGCCCTCGTAGCTCCACTCGCGCGGCCAGGTTTTGCGCACATGGTCGCGCTCCGCGACATCCGTTGTGTAAAAGTGGCTCCCCGAAACTGGGCTCCAGAATCGGTAGACCGGTGTTGGGTTCCCCGTCGCGATGTCCAGGTATTTCTGCACTGCGGTGCGCACCTGACCCATTTGGGAGTAGAAGGCAGCACCGGGGCACTCGGTGAATCCCACGTCACGGTGGGCCGAAACCGTTGGAACCTGCAACGTGTCGCTGCGATCCGAGCGGATCGTAATCGTTTCCGACGCGCTCGAGATTCCGTGCGCTGCAAGCTTGAACGCGATAACCTTCGCCAACTGTTCGCGGGCCACAGCAGGTGGCGGTGTCACCTGGAAATCGCCGAGGATCGCGACACCGAAGGTGTCGAAGTTTGACTTATAGGCGTGAGCACCGGCGACCTGGTTGAGGAGGCCACCAGCGCGTCCTTCCCAGACACCGCCGAATTTGTCGACGATGAGGTTGTACCCGATGTCGTCCCAGCCGAGCGTCTTCGCGTGGTAATTCCATACGTTGCGGATCTGCTGTGGCACTTGTTCTTGGGTGTAGTTGTTCGTACCAGCGGTGTGGTGCACGACGGCACCCTTGAATGTCGCCGGCTCCGGCTCCCACGCTGACTGGTTGCACTCGGCGATCTGGGCGCACCACGAGCCGCGGGTTGTGATTGCGAGTCCTTGAAACCCTGTCGCGAGTTGTGGCGCGGATGTCGCGGCCGAGACAAGCGTCGGCATCGTACTGACGGGGCCACCGCCGTCGGCCGCGAGGGTATTTGTGGGGGTGTCGAACGCTTGGGATTGCACGACGTGCACCGCGAGCCCAGGGACTTCTGCGTTGCCGACGGTCACGCGAATATCAACTGCTTCGACGTTCGCGACCGTAATGGGGTCGGTTCCGGCACGTTCGGCGCGATCGTTGGGGTGGGCATGATCGAGCGTGCGCCATGCCGACCAGACGCCGTTTTCGAGTGAGCGCCACTGCACTTCTTGCGGGCCTGCTGAGTTCAGCTCCCACGTCACACCGATCACGGCAGTATCGGCCTCAAGTTCGATTCGCGCGGCGCGCGTCTCGGTCAGCGCTACGTTGAGCGAGAGTGCCATTGACTGTAGGGAATCGTCGTCGAGAGCGGTCGCTTCGACGAGTTCGAGGCTCGTGTCGACTGGCGTTGCTTCCGGGTCAAGTGCTTCGGCGGTCGCTGCGGGGGTCCAGACAAGCAGGCCCGCGAGCATCGAGAGCACGACGAGGGCGGCCCCACGCATCTTCTTTCGTGACATCCTCGACTCCAACCTTGCCACTCGCCCTCTCAGCGCAGCGACTGCATTCGTGCGGGCAGACCCTTCACGTGAGCGTGCCCCACAAATAGACTGTAACGCGTGACTGCAAGCCCAGCTAGTACCCCCGTAATCGAAGCCGATCGCCAAGCGCTTATCGAGCTCATCAAGAATGAGGCCGTTTTCCACGGTGATTTCACGCTCTCGAGCGGCAAGGAAGCCACCTACTACGTCGACATGCGGCGCCTCACACTCGACCACCGTGCGGCTCCCGCGATCGGGCGCATCATGCTCGACCTCATCGGCGACGTCTCTGACATTGCTGCTGTCGGTGGGCTGACGCTCGGTGCCGACCCAATCGCGAATTCGGTCATGCACGCATCCGCTGCTACCGAAACCCCGCTTGACGCATTCGTTGTGCGCAAAGAGCCGAAAGATCACGGGCGCGGTCGCCAAGTTGAGGGCGCGGATGTCGCTGGCAAGCGCGTCATCGTGCTTGAAGACACCTCAACGACTGGCCAATCGGCGCTCAAAGCTGTCGAGGCACTGCGTCGCGAGGGCGCCGAGCCGGTTGCCGTTGCGGTCATCGTCGACCGAAAGACCGGAGCGCAAGCTGCCGTTGAGGACGCGGGCCTGCGTTGGCTCGCCGCGATTGATCTTGACGATTTGGGGTTGGATCCGCAGTGACGGGCTACGTTCTTGCAATCGATGTTGGCGGCACCAAAGCCGAGGCTGCGCTTGTCGACGAGCAAGGTGCCCTGCTTGCCGGGTCGCGGTTTCGCACCCCAACCGGACCCGACATCACACCAGAAACGTTCACGACAGGGTTGAGTGAGGTCATCACAAACGCGGCCGGGCAATTGCCAAGCGAAGCCTTTGTGATCGGGATTGGGGCGGCATCCGCTGGCCCGGTGAACCTGCAGACGGGCGAAATTTTTCCCGTGAACATGCCCGGCGTCATGGGGTTCAACCTCCGTGAAACGGTGCAGCGTATCGCCGCGGGGTTGGGTCACGACGTACCCGTGAAAATGGCTCTCGACGGGCAAGCGTTGGCGCTTGCCGAATCGTGGCTTGGTGTGACGCAGAATGCGAAAGCATCGTATGCGTTCGTGGTTTCAACCGGTGTCGGGGGAGGATTCGTCATCGACGGCCACCTGATGCAGGGAGCCACAGGAAACGCAGGCCACATGGGGCAGAGCATGCGCTCGTCTGGGCTCAATACTGAGCAGACTGCGTGCGGCCCGGCATCCGTTGCCTGGGCCCAAACGCAAGGCTGGCAGGGCGCGAACGGTGAAGATCTCGCTCGCGATGCGCGTGCTGGCGACACGATCGCACGCGCGGCGATCGAGCGCTCGGCCGCAGCGATCGGGCATGCGCTCGCCGACTTGATTCACGCGGTCGACCTCGACATGGTTGCAATCAGCGGCGGATTCTCGTTTGTTGCGGATGACTATGTCGACCTCGTGCAGCAAGCGCAGCGTGAGCGAGCGCAACTGTATTTTGCCAAGACCACCCAGATTGTCCGCTCGGCCCTGGGCGGCGATGGCCCCCTCATCGGCGCCGCCGCCCTCGTGCTGCGCTGATTCTCCCCTGTCTTTTCTCAAGAGTGGTCAGCTTTGGCCCCAAAATCACGTGTTTTGGGCGGATTTTTCGGGTTTTCGGGGCCAAAGGTGACCACTCTCGGATGTGAGGGAGGATTGAAGGGTGACTGCTGAAGAAAACGCACCCCAACCAGAACCGTCGGTTGAACTGAGTACCCACGGTGTTGGTCCGTGGCCGGGTGGGGAAGAGGCGTGGCCAGGGGAGCCGTGGTACGACCGTGAACTCCTCGCAAACGGTGACAGTCGCAATGTGATCGACCGGTACCGGTATTGGACGATGACGGCGATCGTGGCAGATCTCGACACGAAGCGGCATCCGTTTCACGTCGCAATCGAAAACTGGCAGCACGATATGAACATCGGCTCAATCGTGCGCAGCGCCAATGCATTTCTGGCCGATACGGTGCACATCGTGGGTCGGCGCCGGTGGAACAAACGTGGCGCCATGGTCACCGACCGCTACCAGCACGTTGTGCACCACGAGACGGTCGAAGCGTTCGCCGAGTGGGCCGCGGCCGAAAACCTCCCGATCGTTGCGGTCGACAACGTGGGCGATTCAGTTCCGGTTGACAAATCCGAGCTTGCCGAGCGGTGCGTGTTCTTGTTTGGGCAAGAGGGGCCAGGGTTATCGGATGCCGCACTCGAAGCCGCCGAGGCGCACATCGAAATCACCCAGTACGGGTCGACGCGTTCGATCAACGCTTCAGCAGCGGCGGCTGTTGTGATGTACGAGTGGTGCCGGCGCTACGCCGACTGACCACACAATCAGTCAGCTCGCGAGCCGACCGGTGAGGCGCAGCACTCCGCCCGTCGCGTCGAGTGCAACATCCGCAAGCGCCGGAAAACCGGCCGGCAAATACTGCTGCGGCGAAACCTTGAACCCGGCGACTTTGCTCTGGATCGGCTTCAGCACGCCCGAGACGAGCGGGTTTGAGCTTGAGAGCTCGAGGTTTTCGATCGCGAGCGCTCCGTTGGGGGCAACGTTCAGATCACCGTTGACCTCGGCTGGTGCCTTCAACACTTTCCAGTGCACGGTTCCGGTGGCGTGAACGTGCACGTTGCCGCTCGCGGACGGCGCAACATCAACCGCGAGGTCGGAAATCTTGAACCCTGCGTCGTTCGCGGCGGCCTGCACCGCGTTTGCCGCGATGAACGTGAGGGTCTTTGCGCTGAGCGCAAGCGCCACCGAGTCAGCTGGTAGGTCGTTTTGAATGCTCATGCCTCAATCGTGGCACGTTGGTGCCGGGTACGCCGACACCCGGCTCAGCCCAGCAGCAGAGTAATGACGAATAGCACCGGGAGGCATCCGACGGTCGTAATGAAAACTGTGTCGCGGGCTATGGTCTCGCCCACGTCGTAGCGTTGGGCGTAATTGAAAATGTTTTGCGCTGACGGAAGCGCGGCCAAAACCGTGATGATGAGTACTTCTTGTGCAGTCAACCCAAAAACAAATTGCGCGAGCGCCCACGCCACAAGCGGCATGATGAACAGTTTCAAAACGGATGCCACAACAATGTCTCTGCGATGACCTGCCGCGCCCAGAACCTTCTGGCCGTACAGCGAAATACCGTAGCTGATCAGCAGCACCGGAACACACGCGTTTGCAATGAGCGTGAACGGTTCAATCACGATGGGCGGAAGTGTCACCCCGGAAAGGGCCACCGCCATGCCGAGCCCGGAGGCGATGATCATCGGGTTCGTCAGTGCCCGCAAGATCGTGCGCCCAACCGAGCCCTCACGCTTCGTGGCGAAGTCCAGCAGCGCGAGCGTTATCGGGGTGAAGATGACCATTTGCATCATGATCACGGGTGCCGGGTAGGCGGCGTTCCCGAGCAAGTACAGCGAGAGCGGGATGCCAATGTTGTTCGAGTTGACCTGGCCGGAAGCCAGCGTCCCAATGATGGTCTCGCCGAGGTTGCGCCGCCAGACGACGCGAGCAAGAACGATGAAGATGACGAACATCGCCAGTGCTGCAATCGCTGAAACTGGGAGGAGCGAAGAGAACAACATCCGCACATCTGCATTTGCCAGAACAACGAACAGCAGAAATGGCGACAAGACAAAGAACGTCAGTCGCGAGAGTACTTCGCGTGCGTGCGGGCCAAGCAGACCGATGCGCCCAAGGATGTACCCGACCACAACGGCGAGCGCAACAACTGCGAAGCCGGTGAGTGTATCGAGCACTCTTGAAGATTACTCCTGTTGCAACAGTGCACCCTCGCGCGCCCAGCGACCGGTGCGGATGCGCCAGCCGAGCGTGAGCAACCTTGCAACCATGTAGACAAAGAAATATGCCGCAGCGAGCCAGGCCAGCCCGCTCGCCCCAGTCGCACCGAGCGATGCCACCAGCGCGATCGCCGGCAGGTAGGGCACGAGATTGAGCGCGCCGGCGAGCGCGAGATAGCGGGCATCGCCGGCGCCCATCAGCACACCGTCAAAAACGAAAACGACACCGCACAGCGGTTGCGCAACGGCAAGCACGAGCAACGCCGGCAAGATCAGTTTCGCAAGCGCCGCGTCGCCGGTAAAGACGAGCCCGATCCAGGGCGAGAGGATGCCGATGAGTGCCCCGACGATAACGCCGAAGCCGGCTCCCCACGTCAACACGCGCGCGAGCACGCGACGGGCCTCGGCGGCATTTGATGCGCCCAAGTATTTGCCGATCAGCGCTTGCGCTGCGATTGCGAGTGCATCGAGCGCGAACGCGGCCGCCGAGAACAGTGTGAACACGACGTGCCAGCCAGCGAGCTCCGCGGTGCCGATCCCGGTTGCGACCGCAACGGTTGCCAGCAGGGCAATGCGCAGCGAAACGGTTCGCAAAAACAACCACGCACCTTGGCTTGCGTTCGAGCGCATCCCCTCTTTCGAGATGCGTGCGCCAACACTGTGCACTCGGGCAAGCCGGGCGATGACGAGTACGTAAGCTGCGACCATCACCCACTGCGCGATTACCGTGCCGAGGGCAGAACCGGTGATGCCCCATCCGAAACCGTAGATAAAGATGACGTCAAGCACCGCGTTGAGCGCGAAGCCAGCGACCGCGATAAACAGTGGTGTGCGGGTGTTTTGTAGACCGCGCAGGAGCCCTGTCGTGGCGAAGACGATGAGCATCGCCGGGAGCCCCCACATGCTGAGCGTCAGGTACTTTTCGGCCTCCGTGGCGACTTCGGGTGTCGGTCCGAATAGGCTGATGAGCCACGGTGAAAGCCACGCCCCGATCGCGGCCAACAGTGCTCCGACACCGAGGGCGAGCCACATGCCGTTGATGCCCACTTGCACGGCCTTGGCTGGGTCGCCCGCGCCGAACCAGCGCGCGACGGCTGGGGTCGTGGAGTACGCAAGAAAAACCATCAGCCCGACGATCGTCTGCAGAATCGCGCTCGCAATACCGAGCCCCGCGAGCGGTGCTTCGCCGAGGTGTCCGACAAGTGCCGCGTCGATCATCAGGAAGATCGGCTCGGCCATGAGCGCGCCGAATGCGGGCAGGGCGAGCGCAAGAATCTCACGATCGAGCGCCTTGTTCGCTGGCGGCGCAGGGGTATCTGCCGTCACACGCTAACGCTACCGCGCCGCGCGCATAGGGTTGAAGCATGACAGACCCACAGACCCCAGTTTTGCCCGCCGGATTGCCGCTCAATGACCTCGATTCCGAGACGCGTCCGCAAGATGACCTGTACCGACACGTGCACGCCAATTGGGCCGCGCGCACCGAGATTCCCGAAGACAAGGCCAGTTGGGGGTCGTTCCGCGCCCTCGCCGAACAGGCCGAGCATGATGTGCGTGCAATTGTTGAAGCGACCCAAGAAGCCCCCGAGGGCAGCGCTGAGCGCAAGGTCGGCGACGCATACACAAGCTTTATGGACACGGATGCTGTCATTGCCGCCGGTACAACACCGCTCACGCCCATCTTTGCGCGCATCGACCAGATCACCTCGGTACCCGAACTGCTGACCGCGCTCGGCGAGTTCGACCGCGAAGGCCTCGGGCATTTGATTGGCGTTTACGCGGCATCCGACCCCGGCAACCCCGGCACGAACACGGCGTTCATTGTGCAGGCCGGGCTCTCGCTGCCCGACGAGAGCTACTACACCAGTGACGAGTTTGCTCCCGTGCGCGAACAGTACGCTGCACACTTGAACCGATTCGCTGGGCTTGTCGAGATCACCGAGTCTGATACTCAGGTTGCGACGGCACTCGAACACGACATCGCAAAGCTGCACTGGGACCGCGTGAAATCACGCGACGCTGTCGCGAGCTTCAACCCCATGACGTGGGATGAGCTCGTATCGCTTGTGGGCGTTGATCTCACCCCGTGGGCGCGTGCGGTTGTGCCCGGCAACGACAACGCATTCGCCAACGTGATCGTCAGCCAGCCGAGCTTCATCGAAGGCCTCGGCGCGTTGCTCGTCGACTCGCGCATCGATGAGTTCAAATCCTGGTTGCGCGTGCACGCCGCGCACGCACTTGCACCGTATCTCACCGACGAAATCGTTGACGAGAACTTCGCGTTCTATGGCACAGCTCTTTCGGGCGTGCCGCAAATTCGCCCCCGTTGGAAGCGCGGTGTTGCGCTCGCCGAAGGCGCCCTCGGTGACGTTGTTGGCAGCGCGTATGTTGCGGAGCACTTCCCGGCGGCGTCGAAAGCGCGCATGGAAGAACTCGTTGCAAACCTCACTGAGGCGTACCGACAGTCGATCGAGCAGCTCGAGTGGATGACACCGGCAACGCGCGAGAAGGCACTCGAGAAGCTTTCGAAGTTCCGCGCCAAGATCGGATACCCCGAAAAGTGGCGCAGTTATGACGAGCTTGAGATTGACGCATCCGATTTGGCTGGCAACGTGCGCCGCGCGAGTGTCTTTGAGCACGACTTTCAGCTCGGCAAGATCGGCCAGCCGGTTGATGAGCACGAGTGGCACATGCCGCCGCAAATGGTCAACGCGTATTACTCGCCGCTGACGAACGAGATTGTTTTTCCGGCAGCGATCTTGCAGTATCCGTTCTTTGACCCCGAGCGTGACGATGCCGCAAACTACGGTGGGATCGGTGCGGTTATCGGCCACGAAATCGGGCATGGGTTCGACGATCAGGGCAGCCAGTTCGACGGCGACGGTCGCATTCTCAATTGGTGGACCGACGAAGACCGCGCCGCGTTCGAGGCGCGTACCGGTGTGCTGATCGAGCAGTACAACGCGCTTTCGCCCGCGGGTGCTGATGGCAAGACCGTCAATGGTGAGCTCACGATCGGTGAGAACATCGGCGACTTGGGCGGCCTCGGAATTGCGCTGAAGGCCTACGCGCTCTCACTTGGTGGAGCCGATGCGCCCGAGCTTTCCGGCTACACGGGCACCCAGCGTCTGCTGCTGAGTTGGGCAAACGTGTGGCAGCAGATTTCCCGCCCCGAAGAGACCGTGCGGCTGCTTGCGATTGACCCGCACTCGCCGACGGAGTTCCGCTGCAACCAGATCGCCCGCAACGTTGATGCGTTCTATGAGGCGTTTGCTGTGACCGAGGCGGATGCCCTCTGGCTCGCTCCCGAAGACCGCGTCACTATTTGGTAGCGGCATCCGCCTCGGCTTGAGGCATCCGTCTCCACCCTGCCCAAACTCAGGAAACACCGCGCGTTCGCGAGCGTGCCACGCACGAACCAGCGATGCTTCCTGAGTTTGGGCCGCTTCTGCGCGCCCCCGCGTGTGCCCGCCGTGCGCGCCCTCCGTGCACGGCCGGGCGCGGCGATCGTCATCGCGCGCTCGGCACGGCATCCGCCTCGGCTGGCCCAAACTCAGGAACAGCTGCAGGCTGGCGTGGACGACCGCTGTGAAGGCTCACCGCTTCCTGAGTTTGGGCCGCTTCGGCGGCGGATGCCGCTTCCGAAATCTCCGCCAGAGGAGACAACCTCCGCGGGGCGCATAGGGCTCTCCGAAAAAAATTTCTCGTTTCGACTTGACAAAGTGTCGTTAGCGATATATCTTTAAAGTGTCGTAAAGAAATAATGCAAGGAGAACGACATGAACTTTTCAGAAAATCACTACCACTTTGACGCAAAACGCCCACACGGTAAAGGTCGCCGCCACACCAGCCGCGAGCACGCTCGCCGGGGTCACAGCCACGAAGGTCACCGTCACGAAGGTCATGGTCACGAAGGCCGTCCGGTTCGCGGTGAAGGTCGCCTGGGTCGCCCCGAAGGTTTCGGCCCCCGGCCAGAACGTGGCGGTCGCCGCGGATTCGCCGGCGCAGAAGGTTTCGGCCCCGGTCAGCACCGCAAGCGTGCCCGTCGCGGAAACATCCGCTTCGCAATCGTTTCGGTTCTTGCCGATGGCCCCGAAAACGGGTTTGGCTTGATCAAGCAGATCGAGCAGCGCACCGGCGGTACTTGGAAGCCCAGCTCGGGCACGATGTACCCCACACTGCAGCGTCTCGTTGACGAGGGCCTCATCCAGGCCACCGCTGAGGGCAACACGTACGAGCTCACCGAAACCGGCACGACCTTCCTCACCGAAAACAAGGCCGAAATCGATGCCGCTTGGCAACGTACCGAAGACCGCGCGGCAAACGCACACGACCTTCGCGAAGCTGTCGGAGCCCTCATGCAGGCCGCCCGCCAGGTTGGCGCAACGGCAAACGCTGAGCAGCGCGAACGTGCAACCGAGGTTGTCAATAATGCTCGCAAGGCCCTCTACGGAATCCTCGCCGAGTAAAACTACAAAATCGTAAATGAGCACACGCGCCACTTTTCGGTGGTGTGCTCAATACGAACAGCGACTGCGCGGGTTCGCGCACCGCACGCGACAATGATTGTCGCCTCGACAGCATCCGATCTGGGGCTTGACGTACGAATCGTACTGATGGCCTCGATCGGATGTTTCGGTTTAACGCCCTGTGCGAGCCGCGCACGTTGAGTCATTGTTGCGCGCCGGGCGAGGGCGAAATATGCGTCGCGGTCGAACCAGGTCGCGAGTTGCTCGACACGGCGCACACCAGCGAGTGCTTCGAAGACGCTCATCGTGATGATGCGGGCGAACTGTTCGGCTTCGCTCGTGCGCGATTGGGGCAGGCTTTGTGGCGGGGCGAATGCGATCGTCACTGTGGGCTCCTTTGTGCGCAGGTCGGGGGCGCCCGCGCAGTGGAGACAGTTAACAAATCGAAGCTGGAAATTCAACCCGAAAACCGGAGGGTGTGGATAACTTCTAGACAATAGTCGTATACGAGTGATTTCGTGCTTGCCGATACGTCTCTCAGGTGAAGCGCACGCTCGGCCGATGGCTCCCAGCCGTTGGGTCCAAGGGTGCCGAGCGCGTGAAAAGCTTGAGGCATGACTGCAACGCCGATCACAACGCTCCTCGACGCCGCCCGTTTGGGTGGGCTCGTCACAACCCCGAATGGCCGCATCGCAGTGAAGGTGACGCGACTGGATGCGAAACGCACCGCGTATCGCAGCGAACTGGTTGAGTTTGCGGATGATTCGTACGTGCCGCTCACGCGCGGTAACGCGTCGGTTGGTGCCGTTGCGCTCGCCGCAGACGGCACAACGTTCTTTACAGCAAAGCGTGTTGGCGAAGATGGTGAGCAGGCTGACGACGCACAATTGTGGGCGCTGCCCAACCGTGGTGAGGCGCGCGAGCTGGCTTCGCGGACCGGCGGGTTTGGGGGCTTGCACCTCGGCGAGGGCCGACTCATCGCTGAGCTGTCTGTGCATTCGCAGGCAAGTAACGAGACCGAGCATGCTGAGCTGAGCAAGAAGCGCACGGAGGCAAAGGTGAGCGCATCGCTCACGGGGAGCTTCCCGACGCGTTACTGGGATGAAGATCTCGGCCCGGCCCGCCAAGTACTTGCGGTTGCCGACCTTCCCGCCGACATTTTCACAGCCGAGAAGACGGCGGCGCCCGAGGCCGACGTGCAGGCCGACGCCAAAGCCGATGCGAAGGCAAATCCGAAAACTGAGCCCGCAGATGTCGAAGAACGCGCAAAACAGTTGTTGCACTGGCGTTATCTCACGATGCCGCCCGGTCGATTGCTCGCGTGGATTGCCGACCGTGCGGGCGCGAAGGCGCTCGTGTCAATGGGCGATTCGCTGGGTGACTTGCTCGGTGTGAGCCGAGAGTACCTCATCGACCTCACGGGTGCTACTGGGCCGCAACTCGTCCTCGACGCGACAGCCGAGCATGAGTGGGCGCCGATCGAATTCAGCCCCGATGGCACAAAGGCGACCGTCGGAAGACATCAGAACTGGAGCGAAACTGCCTCGCTCGCATCCGACCTTCATGTGTTGGATGTCGCAAGCGGCGAAGTGCAGGTACTCTGGCCAGAGTTCGATTTCTGGGCCGACCCGATTTGGCTCGATGAGCACACGCTGGTTGCGGCATCCGACGACCACGGCCGTGGCTCGGTGTGGATTGGCGGACTCGACGAAACGACACCCAGGCGCCTTGTCGGCGGCCCGGGCCAAGAGCTCACTTTCACCAATCTCAGCGTTTCTGGCGGGCGCATCATTGCGGCAGTTTCGGGCATTCACGTGGCCCCAAGGCCGGTCAGTATCGACCCGCACACTGGCGCAATCACCGAACTGGAAAACCCTGCAGACAGTGTTGCGGCACCGGGCACGACTACCGAGGTGACCGCAACCGGCGAAGACGGCACGCCGATTCGTGCGTGGTTGCGCCTGCCTGATGGCGCCGGCCCGCACCCGCTGCTCGTGATGGCGCACGGTGGTCCGTGGGGTTCATGGAACGCGTGGACGTGGCGCTGGAACCCCAACCCATTCGTCGCGGCGGGCTATGCCGTGCTGTTGCCCGACCCGGCGATCTCGACCGGGTACGGCCAGGCAATGATTGACCGTGGGCAACACGAGCTCGGCGGCTCGCCGTACACCGACATCATGGCGCTCACGGATGCCGCAATCGCCCGCGAAGACATCGACGAACGAAAGACCGCCTTCTCGGGCGGAAGCTACGGCGGCTACATGGCGAACTGGGTTGCTGGCCACACCGGTGACCGATTCAACTGCATCGTGACGCACGCGTCGCTGTGGGACACGAAATCTATGGGTCCGACGACCGATAATGCCGGCTGGGAACCGCCCATGCGCGCACAGAACGCCAAGTACAACCCGGCTGATTTCGTCGCCGAGATCGAAGTGCCGATGCTCGTTATTCACGGCGACAAGGATTACCGGGTGCCAATCGCGCAGGGCCATCACCTGTGGTACGACCTCAATGCATTTTCGAAGACCCCGCGCGATCAAGACGGTCGCACCCGTCATCGCTTCTTGTACTTCCCCGATGAGGGGCACTGGATTCTCGGCCGTGGCAACGCGCAGGTTTGGTACGAAACGTTCATAGCGTTCCTCGATGAGCACGTGCACGGCAAGACGTGGGAGCGACCCGCGACGCTCGGCTGAGATCGAGCTGAGATCGGCCAGAGATCGGGTGCGACTGGGCTGGCTAGAATGGTCGGATGCCCGCGCAAGCCGTGCGCGCCAGCAAAAGCCCCGCACCCAGGAGCCCCACATTGGCCGAAGTAAGCCGTCTCGACAAAGTCATCGCACTCGCAAAACACCGCGGGTTTGTTTTCCAGGCCGGTGAAATCTATGGTGGTTCCCGTTCTGCGTGGGACTACGGCCCCCTCGGTACCGAACTGAAAGAGAACATCCGCCGCGAGTGGTGGCAGACGTTCGTGCGCGGCCGCGGCGACATGGTTGGCCTCGATTCGAGCATCATTTTGCCGAAGGCTGTTTGGGAAGCATCGGGCCACGTCGCAACCTTCACCGACCCGCTCGTTGAGTGCACCAAGTGCCACAAGCGGTTCCGCGAAGACACGCTCATCGAAGACTTTGAGGCCCGCAAGGGCCGTGCCCCCGAAGGTGGGCTCCAGGGTGTGCCCTGCCCGAACTGTGGCACGAAGGGTGAGTTCACCGAACCGAAGTCGTTCAGTGGGCTCGTGAAGACCTACCTCGGCGTTGTCGACGACGAATCGGGCCTGCACTTCTTGCGCCCCGAAACCGCGCAGGGCATTTTCGTCAACTTCGTCAACGTTCTCAACGCCAGCCGTAAGAAGCCACCGTTTGGTATCGGCCAGGTTGGTAAGGCGTTCCGCAACGAAATCACGCCCGGAAACTTCATCTTCCGCACGCGCGAGTTTGAACAAATGGAGATCGAGTACTTCACGCCGCCGGCTGAAGCAACCGAGTGGTTTGACCACTGGGTCAGTGCGTGCTGGGACTGGTTTATCGACCTCGGCCTCAACGCCGAAAACATGCGCCAGTTCGATGTTCCCGACCACGAACGTGCGCACTACTCTGACCGCACGATCGACTTCGAGTACCGCTTCGGGTTTGCCGGCAAAGAGTGGGGCGAGTTGATGGGTGTGGCCAACCGCACCGATTTCGACCTTTCGTCGCACACGGATGCTTCCGGCCAGTCGATGACGTACTTCGACCAGGCCTCGAACGAGCGGTACACGCCGTACGTGATTGAGCCGTCGTTCGGTTTGACGCGTTCGATGATGGCCTTCTTGGTTGACGCGTACACAGAAGAAGAGGTGCCAAACGCGAAGGGCGGCACCGACACGCGTGTTGTGCTCAAGCTCGACCCGCGCCTTTCGCCTGTGAAGGTTGCCGTGCTGCCGCTTTCGCGCAACGAGGCGCTTTCGCCGCTCGCGCGCGAGGTTGCCGACCAGTTGCGGGGCAAGTGGACGGTTGACTTCGATGACGCGCAAGCAATCGGACGCCGCTACCGCCGCCACGACGAAATCGGAACACCCTTCTGCGTCACGGTTGACTTCGACTCGCTTGAAGACAATGCCGTCACGGTGCGCGATCGCGACACGATGCAGCAGGATCGTGTGCCGCTTTCCGAACTGCAGGCGTACCTCGCCGAACGTCTCGACGCTTAGGGGCACACCTCAACAGCATGACGCTGTCATACTCGTGGCAAGCACCGGCAGGAGCGAAACTGCCGGCGCGTGCACTGCCGAGCTGGCTCATCGGGATCATTTCGGTTTTGGCGGTTGTTGTTGCGTGGGCGACCGCGATCACAAACCGGCATGACCCGACGAACTTCACTGCCGATCTGCTGATCACCTTTTTCATCCCGATGGTTGCTGCTGCCCTGTGCATTGAAGTATTGGTGCGTGAAGGATGGCACAACCACCGCACGATTCGACGGCACCTGTACTGGTGCACGTTCTTGCTGATGCCGTTGGGGGCATTCACGGCCGGGGCATACCTGACCACGCTCATGCCCGACTGGTACCGCGGCGAGGGCGTGGGAGTGTGGTTCGGGCATCTCCTCCTGGAAGCCGCAGGGGTCGTACTCAGCCCCATCCTGTGGATGTTTGTTGTCTTTCCCCTTGGCCTGCTGATTCCGCTCGCCGATAAAGTCGTGCGAGGCACGCTGTCACCGCGCGCGCTGTACGCCGTTGTGCTGCTGCTTTCGATCGGTGGCATTATCATTTGTGCCCCGCTCGCCTTTGACTACCCGGGGCCGCGCTCGTTTGGCTCAGTAATCATGAGCATTCTTGGGGTCCCCGGCAATTACTGGGTCGAGAGCACGGTACTGGCCTGGGTGTGCCGGGGGCTCGCGCTGCTCATCCTGATTGTGCTCATTGATCTGGCAATCGCTTCGCGCCGCGAGAACGTCGCGGATGCCGCCGCAGCAACATCCGTTCGCAAACCGCGCGAACCGCGCGACCGTCGCAGCAAATCGAACGAGCAGCCCAGCGAACCGAACGAGCCGCCGAGCAAAGTGCGTGGGCGGCGCCGCAAACTGAACAAGCGGGCCAAGCCGGTAGAACAGCCAGAGCCAAGCGCGCTTGATGTGTACGACCCGCGTGAGGCGGAGGATGAGGGGCTCCCACCGGGGGCTCCGAAGCCGTTGTTCTAGCGTTCGCGTTTTCGTCAGGGCCGGCGGACGACACGGGCCGAGCCGACGAGCGCGGTCAGGCTCGTCACGACCCAAATACCGCCGAGTACCCAGAATGCCATCAGCAGCGACGTGCCGTCGAACGCGGCGAACACCATCGCGGCAAGGCCCAGTAGCCCGACGACAGCCCACACCCAGCGGGTGCCGCGTGCGCAAACGGCCGCGAGCGCAACACACCCGATTGCGATTCCGGCGGGTACTGGGCGCCACGCAAAGGTTCCGGCAGCCATGGCACCCACAAGCACGATCGCGGGAAGGGCCACAAGTAATGCTCCGACGAGGTTCCAGTTTGTGCGTGCCAGCCCTGGGCGCTGACCCGAGGTGACCAGCGGGGTGAAATAGGCCGCGACAAGCCCTGCGATTGCTGGGATGTAGAACCATCCGACACCGTTGAGGGCCAGCAGCATTGCGACGATCGCTGCGCCCGCCGCGCCGACGAGCGCAAGCATTGGCCGCCACTGTTTGGGGCCGATGAACGGTACGAGGGTCAGCACGAGCGGAATCGAGATGAGTGCGATGTCACTCCACGCGCCCAGTTGGCTTGCCGTGAGCGACTCGGCGCCGGCGGCTTCAGAAACCAGGCCGGTGCGGTCAACGAAGCACAGGTAGATCCACGTCAGCAGCGCCAGCAAAATCGATACGAGCAGCAGCATGTTTTGCCCGCGTTGGGCCAGGCGTGTCTCGGGGCTTTCGGCGTCGTTGGTCATGCTTCGATCGTACGCGGCCTCGAGTGGCTCCTACGCCGACGCGGCGGTGTCGGATGCCTCAGCAGCCCGCACCCCGTAGAGCGTTTCCAGTGCTGCAGCGAACTCGTGCGCCCGCCCCTGGTCAGCCAAATCGTTCGCCCGCATCGTGGGGGTGTGCAGCAAAACACCGGCGAGGTGGCGCATGGCTTGTTCGACGCGGCCGTCTTCGTCGCCGCGCGCCCGTGCCCGATCGATTTCCGCTTCGAGCAGTTCAAAGATGTGCGAGCGCAGTGCAACAACGGCGGGCGTGACCTGTTGGCGGGCGCCCGCAGTGCGGAAGTCGCGGGCAGCGTCGCGCACAACAGCGCGCGCGTTGTCGGCGGCCTGTAGTTCTTCGAGCGGGGCGTGCAGCTTGATGACTTCAAGGTCAAGCAGGGCAACGCCTTCGATTTCGTTGACGTCGGGGTTGACGTTGCGCGGCATCCCCAGGTCGATGATCAACCGGCGGCGCAGTGCAATGGGGCCACCGCTGACGGGGCACGCTCCCGGCACGGTCTCGGTCGGTGCCAGTGCGCGTAGCGGATGCGCCGAAAGCCCGGCTTCAATGTGGCTGCGGTCAAGCACGAACCCTTCGGCGTTCGTGCACGTAATAATGAGCGATGCGGCCGCTGCGCCGTGAGCGAAGTGCGCCGGATCAACCGGAAACAGGCCGTACTTTTCAGCGAATGCTTCTTGGCGTCCCGATGGCGAGTACACCGAAATGCGTTGTGCGCCGCGTTCGCGCAGGGCAGCCAAAGTGACCGCCGCGTAAGAGCCGGTGCCGATCAGCAGAATACGCTCGGCTGACCAGTCGGTGATGCGACTGTTTGCAAGCTCGAGCGAAAGCCGCACAAGCGAGCGACCCGCACGCTGCAACGCCGTGACGTTTTTCACTTTTCGTTGCGCTTGGCTGGCCTTTTGAAACAGTCGCTCAAGTTCGGTCGACGTTGTGCCCTGTGCGCGGGCAGTTTTGAGCGCGTCACGAACCTGACCAGCAATTTCGCCTTCGCCCGAAACAACTGATTCGAGCCCGCTGGCAACCGCGAACAAGTGCTCGACAACCCGATCGCCCGTACGAATCGCGAACGCCCCATTGAGGGCGTCGGTGTCGACACCGGCACTCTCGGCGAGCGCTGCAGAAAGCGTGTCTACCAGGGTGATGTCGGCGACGGTCTCGTCGTAATCGACGTACGCTTCAACACGGTTGCAGGTGGAAACCACGACCGTGCCGCGTGCCGCTGGCACCGCATCGAGCAGAACCTGGTCAACGTTTTCGGGGGTGCGACTGAGTCTCTCGAGGAGATCAAATGTGGCGGTCTTGTGACTCGCCGTCAAACACAGCAGCACCTCTCTATCGTACGCCTGCCCCGAAGTCGCCCAGACATAGCTGCACTTGCCAAGATAGAGGGGTGACTCAAGCATCCGCACCCCTCGTTCGTGCCCTCCTCGGCGATCGCCCTGAACAGACCCCGGTGTGGTTCATGCGCCAAGCCGGCCGGTCACTGCCGGAGTATCGCGAGCTGCGGGTCGGCACACGGATGCTGGACGCGTGTCTCACCCCCGATCTGGCCGCCGAAATCACGCTGCAACCGGTTCGCCGACACGACGTGGATGCGGCGGTGTTTTTTAGCGACATTGTTGTTCCGCTGAAGCTCGCTGGAGTCGACGTTGAGATCGTGCCTGGGCGCGGACCGGTTTTTGCCGAGCCCGTACGCACACCCGCCGACGTGCGTCGCATCACCGCGATTGACCCTGCCGGTGTCGACTATCAAGCAATATCGGATGCCGTCGCCCGCACGGTCGCCGAACTTGGCGAACGCCCACTCATCGGATTCGCCGGCGCGCCCTTCACACTCGCGGCGTACCTCGTTGAGGGCGGGCCATCGAAAGAGCACTTGCGTGCTCGCGGCATGATGCACACTGACCCGGCCGCGTGGCACGAGCTGGCTGGCTGGCTCGCCGAGATTTCGCGCGGCTTCTTGAACGCACAGGTCGCCGCCGGGGCGGGGGCCGTGCAACTGTTTGATTCGTGGGCTGGATCGCTTTCGGCATCCGATTACGTGCAGTTCGTACAACCGCACTCGAAGGCAGCGCTCGCGGGTGTCGTGGCACCGAAGATTCACTTTGGTGTTGGCACGGGGCCGTTCTTGCCCGAAATGACGCTCGGCGGTGCCGTGGATGCGGTTGGGGTGGATTGGCGGATGCCGCTTGATGAAGCGGCCGCCCTCGTGCCCGGCTTCACGCTGCAAGGCAACATCGACCCGGCACTCTTGGGTGCGCCGTGGCCCGTACTTGCCGCCCACGTTGATGACGTGCTGCAGCGTGGATGCGCTGCTCGCGCACACATCTTGAACCTTGGCCACGGAGTTCCACCCGAGACCGATCCTGACCAGCTCACTCGCATCGTGGCGTTTGCACACGAATGGCAACCTCGTGACTGAAGCACTCGACCTCGCCGCCGAAGCCGAGTTCGCGGCAACGAAACACGTTGTCGTCATCGGTGGCGGTATTTCGGGGCTCGTGAGCGCACTTGAAGTCGCCAAACTCGGGGTGCGGGTGACGGTTGTTGAGGCATCCGATCGGCTCGGCGGGGTTATCCGCACGGCAGAGCTTGCCGGTATCGCAATCGACACGGGAACCGAGAGTTACGCCACGCGTGGCGGGCACGTGCGATCGTTGCTCGACGAACTCGGGCTTGCCGATCGCATTGTGAGACCGAATCCGGCGGGGGCCTGGCTCGTCTTTGATGGTGACGCGGCACCGCTGCCGAAAGGCACACTGTTGGGGATCCCGACAAATGCGTTCGCCCCCGATGTGCAGCGCATTATTGGCAAGCGCGCCTCCTGGCGGGCGTATGCTGACCGGTTGCTGCCGGTGCTGACGATTGGTCGGGAAACCTCGCTCGGTGAGCTCGTGCGCAAACGCATGGGGCAGCGGGTGCTTGACCGGCTTGTCACCCCCATCACGGCTGGAGTGTATTCGGCCGATCCGATGCATATTGATACCGACGTTGCCGCGCCCGGGCTCAATGGCGCGTACACGCGGGCCGGATCGCTCAGCGGCGGTGTTGCGCAATTGCAGGCCAGCAACACCCGAAACGTCGACCCGAAAAAGCCTGGTTCGGCCATTGAAGGCATCGACGGCGGCATCTTCACGATCGTTGAGGCGCTCATTGCACGCCTGCAAACCCTCGGTGTGACGCTCAAAACGGGCACGACGGTCACGAGCATCGAAGACGCTCCGGGTGGCGAGTGGCGGGTTGTGACCCAGGCGCCAGCCGAGGCGCCGGCAGGCGCCCAAACAGAAGCACAGGGCGAGGAAGAGCTCGCCCCCGCGGATGCCGTCATCGTTGCAGTCGACGAGCAGACCGCCCGCACGTTGCTTGCACCCCACGTTGCAGGCCTCGGTCAAGACGCGCCCGAAGCGCCCCGAATCGAACTCATCACCCTCGTGATCGACGACGAGCGGCTCGACGAGCACCCCCGCGGCACGGGCGTACTCACCGCCGCGGGCGCCGCGAAAGCGAAAGCGCTCACGCACTCGAGCGCGAAGTGGCCGTGGCTGCAAGCACGTATTCACACCCCGCACCGCCACGTCGTTCGGGTTTCGTTCGGCACGGTCGGTGAGGCGCCAGTGACAGAAGACCTGTCGGATGCTGAGGCCGCCGAGCTCGCACGCACCGAAGCGGGTGGTTTGCTCGGCCTCGAGATTCCACGCGCTGCCGTTCAGGCAAGTCACCGAGAACGCTTCATCGGCGCTCAACCCGCAGCACAATTGGGGGCGGCCGCAAGTCGCCGCAGTGCCCGCGAACACATCAACAAAACGCCGACCCTCGCCGCGGTTGGTGCGTGGCAAGCCGGAACCGGTTTGGCGCAGGTGATTCCCGACGCAAAAGTCGAGGCTGAATGCATCCGACGCCACGTGCTTTTTGCTTCAAACGAAACCTGAGAGATTAACAGATGCCGAACAAGGCATACATCGCTACGCTGAAACTAGACACTCGACGAAAGTAGGCGAACATGGGCACCAAATTCGGAATTGTTCTGGGCCTGGGCGCAGGGTACGTGCTTGGCTCACGCGCCGGAAAAGAACGCTACAACCAGATCAAGAATCAGTGGCTGAAGCTCTGGAACCAGCCGATCGTGCAAGATCGCGTCGACAGTGTCAAGAAGGTCGCTGCCGACGCAGCGTGGGCGCTCCCGAAGCAACTCGGCAAGACCGCAGCAAAGCTCGTCAGCTCAGCCGCCAAGGGGAAAACTCCCGGCGAAAAGCTCGACGCTGTCGCTCAGGCCGCAAAAGAGAGTACGCCCGCAGTCAAGCGCGCTGCAAAGAAGAGCGCCGATGCCGTCGCCGATCGCGTCGAAGACGTTTTCGATGATGTATCGGATGTTGTTGAAGACGTCGCCGAGAAGGCAACGCCGAAACGCAAGAAGCAGTAATGTTCGCTCGTCAACAACCCCAGCCCGAACCGCAACCGGCCTCGACCTACCGCGACTACAACGACGAATCGCTGCTCGGCATCGTCGGCGAATTGCCGCGCCTCGCACGCAATCTCGTGAACGCCGAGGTTTCACGCGCGAAAGCATGGGCCTCGACCTCCGGTAAAGATGCCGGTGTTGGCAGCGCCTGGTTTATCGGGGCGTTGTTTGTGTTGTTCTGGATGATTCCGGTCGTGCTCACGGTGCTCATCGCGGTTCTCGCGATTTGGTTGCCGGTGTGGGCATCCGCACTCATCATCTTGGGGATCTCGCTTGCCGTGATTGCCGTGCTCGTTGTGCTTGGTCTGCAACGGTTCAAGAAGGTGCAAGAACGCACCGACCCGGTTTCGGCCGCGAACGAGAACGCCCAATTGGTCAAGGAGGCCCGCGATGCCGCATGGCAATGATTCTGACTACACCGCGACGTTCGACGACGACGCGACCGGGTACGCGACCCCCCTTCCGGCGACCGCAGTCCCAGCCGGTATCACTGACCCCGTACAGGCAGCTCGTGCCGAACTGAAGGCGGCGTTGACCGCGCTTGAGGTAAAAGGCAACATCCCGAAACGCGTTGATCAGGCGGCTCGCGAACAGCAGCGCCGCGCTGCGATTTTCGCAGGCAAAAAGCCGGTCCAGTTCATTGCGGGCGCGGTTGCCGCCGCAACGCTTGTCGGCGGAGTCGTGTGGCTCATCGCCAAGGGGCTGTCGAAGTAGCACCTGCCGTTTCGCGAAGCTGGGTGCCTCCCAATGCGCGCTCAGTAGACTCGGTGTCATGAAGATTTCGCTGAAACGCTCATTTGCCGCCCTGACGTTTGCCACCATTGCGACGTTTGGTTTGGCCGCTTGCGGTGCAAGCACGGTAGCGGATGATGTTGCAGTCGATCAACCAGACTCGGCGCCCCAGCCGCAGATTCAAGAGCCATCGCCGGCCCCGGAGCCCTCAGAGTCGACCAGTGTCGGCGCCGCTACCGGTTCGGTTGACGCGGCAGAGTTCTTCAAACTCGTGGGTGACGCAACAGCCGACAAGAAGTCATCAACCGTGACGATTGAGAGCTCGTTCAGCGGTATCTCCACCACGATCACCGCTGACACGATCACGCCGGATGACCCCACGAAATCGGCGATGAACATGACGATGGACCTCGGTGCGCTCGGTGGCACAATCGAATTGATTCTTGTTGACGGTCGCGTCTACATGAACATGGGCGAACTCACACAGAACAAGTGGGTCGACATGACCGACGAGGGCGGCGATGAGATTTTCGCCGAACAGTTCGATCAGCTCGACACGTCAACACAGTTCGACATCTTTGAGCAGTCGGTCAAGTCGATCGCGGTCGCAGACCAGCCGGAAACCAACGACGGTGTTCAGGCGTACCGCTACGACATGGTGCTTGACTCCGCGAAGCTGTTCGAACTCACCGACCAGACGGCCGAAATCACTGCAGCGGGCGGGGCAGTCCCCGACGACATCCGCCAGAGCATGTGGGTCACCGCAGACGGTTTGCCTGTGAAACTCGAGCAGCTGTTCGACATCGAAATTGCCGGCACCACCGCATCATCGAGCACCGTCATGCTCTTCAGCAACTGGGGCGAATCGTTCACGATTACGGCACCGAGTGCAGACCAGATCGTGTCACCCGACGCATTGCGGTTCTAGCACCCCGAAGCGCATCAGTCCTCCCGAAACGTGGGGGCATGCGGGCGTGCCAACAAGGATCGGGCTGGTGTGGGGTTCGAGGACAGCGTGAAAGACTAGAGGTATGACTGAAAACGTTGCATCCGATTCTTCACACGACGGCTACGCACTGTTTGCGGTGTGGCGACGCGACCCGCACACGGTTGTTGGTGGCGAAATCGAAGACGTGCAGCGGGCTGTCACCGAAGTCGAGGCCAGCGGTGTTGTTGTGCGTGGGTTCTATGACGTGAGCGGTTTGCGCGCCGATGCCGACCTCATGGTGTGGCTGCACGGTGAGAGCGCCGAGGCGTTGCAAGAAGCAGTGCGTGTCTTGCGTCGCACCGGTGTGATCGGTTCGCTGCTGCCAACCTGGAACGCGATGGGTGTGCACCGTGACGCCGAGTTTAACCGTGCGCACGTGCCCGGATTCCTACGCGGCGAGCGCGCACGCACCTGGTTGACGGTCTACCCGTTCGTGCGCTCGTACGACTGGTACCTGCTGCCCGACGAAGACCGTCGTCGCATGCTCGCCGACCACGGCCGCAAGGGTGCCGCATTCAAGAACGTTGTTGCAAACACGATCGCGAGTTTCGCGCTCGGCGACTACGAATGGCTGCTGCCAATGGAAGCGGATGAACTCACCGACCTTGTCGACATGATGCGTGAGTTGCGCTACACCGAAGCCCGTCTGCACGTGCGCGAAGAGTTGCCATTCTTCACCGGGCGCCGCATTGATGTCAGCGAAATTCTCGAGGTGCTGCGGTGACGGATCAACCGCGCCCGCTGCGACTCGGAACGAGGCGCAGCGCCCTCGCCGTTGCCCAGTCCCAACAGGTAGCAGACCAAGTGACTGCCCTTACCGGCCGCGCGGTTGAACTTGTTGAGCTGACAAGCGAGGGCGACACCAACCGGGCATCGCTCAGCGAAATCGGTGGACAAGGCATTTTTGCGACCGCGCTGCGGGAAGCATTGCGCAGCGGCGAGGTCGATTTTCTCGTGCACTCGCTGAAAGACTTGCCAACGGTTGTGCCCGAAGGTCTCGTGATTGCCGCCACCCCGACGCGCGTTGATGCCCGCGATGTCGTCATCACTCGCGACGGCACGCCGCTGCAGCAGTTAAAGCCGGGCGCGACGGTGGGCACTGGCTCACCGCGCCGAATTGCACAGACCCGCATACACGCTCCGCGCGTGAAAACGGTTGACATTCGCGGCAACGTTGACTCGCGAATTCAGCGCGTGCGCAGCGGTGAACTCGATGCGGTGATTCTTGCTGCTGCCGGCCTCGGCCGAATTGTGGGGGACCCAACCGAGGGGCTGCATGTTGAGTACCTTGGGCTTTCCGAATGGCCAACCGCACCCGGACAGGGAGCACTCGCGGTCGAAGCGCTCGCGGTATCCGAAACGGCTGAACTGCTTGCCGGGCTCGACGACGAGGCAACTCGCCTTGCCGTGACTGCCGAACGAGCCGTGCTGCAGGGCCTGGATGCGGGCTGTCAAGCACCCGTCGGCGCACACGCCAAATTCGACCAGCAGGCACTGCGATTGCGGGTCATCGTGTACTCGGCAACGGGCGATCGCATCGCTGCCGACGTCAGCGAACTGATTGACCAAAAGACATCTTCCAGCCAGGCAGGGTATGGTTATGCAAACGACGAAGGCAATGGTGCAGATTTCGTCGCTGCATCCGACCCGATGACCGAAGCACGCGAAATCGGGCATGTCGTCGCTCGCCGCCTCCTTGACCGGGGTGCGGGGGGCCTGGTTCTACGGTAGAAAAGTTCATCACATTGCCATCTCAATCAGCGGAGTTTGTAGCGGAAAGCGAGCCGAAGCCGCTCGCCGGCTTCCGCGTGCTTGTGCCGCGGGGCGGCCACTGGGGCGACGCGGTTTCGGCGTCGTTGCGAGCACACGGTGCCACACCGGTCGTAGCTCCCCTCATCAACTTTGCGCCGACCAACGAACCCGAGGTCTTATCGGATGCCTTAAGCCGCCTCGCCGAGGGTGCATTTGATTGGGTCACCGTCACAAGTGCGACCACGGTCGACGTGCTATTTGCGCACCGCGCCGTGATTCCCGTGGCAACGAAGATTGCGGCTGTCGGCGAGACGACCGCAACCGCACTTGAGGCGGTCGGATACCGGGTTGACCTCGTACCGCAAAGCGAGAACAGCGCGGCCGGGCTTGCCCGCGAGCTGATGGCACTTGTGGATCAGCCGCAGCGCGTCTTGGCGTTGCGCAGCGAGATCGCGAAGCCTGTTCTGAGCATCATGCTTGCCGAGGCAGGTCATGATGTGCAGAGTGTTGTTGCATACCGTACAGTCGGGGTTCCCGTCACCGAGCGCATCATCCGCGATGTCAATAACGGTCGTATCAATGTTGTTCTGGTGACGTCGGGATCGGTTGCGGAGCAGGTTCGCATGCAATTCCCCGACATTCCTGACGAGACATTCTTGGCCGCTATTGGCCCGCGCACTGCCGAGGATGCAGCCAAGGTTGGTTTGCCGATCCACACGATTGCGGGCGAGCAAAGCGCCGAAGCGCTTGTGCGCGCGGTGCGCGATTACGTGCGGGATGACGTCGAATATGAGTGATGCGACTCGGCTGCGCCGGTTGCGGCAGAGCACCGCTGTGCGCGCGCTCGTGCAAGAAACCAGTGTTTCGCCGAAGCAGCTTGTGCAACCGCTTTTCGTACGCGAGGGGCTTTCCGAGCCGGCCGCGATCACATCGATGCCCGGGCAGGTTCAGCACACGCTCGATTCATTGCGCCGGGCAGTCGCGGATGCCGCCGCCGCCGGAATCGGCGGAGTGATGCTTTTTGGTGTGCCCGCCGTTCGGGATGCGACGGGTTCGGCATCCACTGCCCCGGACGGAATCTTGAACCGTGCGATAACCGCGGTTGCTGACGAAGTGGGCGACGCCCTCGTCGTGCAGAGCGATTTGTGTCTGGACGAGTTCACTGACCACGGGCACTGCGGTGTGCTTGCCGCGGATGGCTCGGTCGACAACGACGCGACCCTCGAGATCTATGGTCGGATGGCGCTGGCCCAAGCTGAGGCAGGCGCGGCCCTGTTGGGGCTTTCGGGCATGATGGACCATCAGGTAGCGCATGTGCGTGGCGTGCTTGATGCGGCTGGACACACAGACACCCTGTTGTTGGCGTACGCGGCCAAGTACGCGAGCGCCTTTTATGGGCCGTTTCGTGAGGCTGTCGATTCACAACTCGTGGGCGACCGCCGCACGTACCAGATTGACCCGGCGAACCGACGTGAGGGTGTGCGTGAGGCGCTCATCGATGTCGCAGAGGGTGCCGACATCGTGATGGTCAAACCGGCGATGGGCTTCCTGGATGTTCTGCGGGAGGTGCGCGACGCGGTTGATGTGCCGGTGTGGGCGTACCAAATCTCGGGGGAGTACGCCATGATCGAGGCGGCTGCCGCGAACGGTTGGATCTCGCGCGAAGCATCCGTGCTCGAATCACTCGTCTCGATTCGCCGGGCCGGTGCCGATGCGATTCTCACCTACTGGGCGACGGAGTTTGCCCCGCTGCTCGCGACCCGCTGATCGGCTCGTTGCACCCAACTCTGCCCGATGTAACCCCGATTCTCTGAAAACGGGTCACTTTCGGCAGATCTGCCCCCATCTGGCGGATGCTTCGGCGCGCGCCTCAGCCCAGTACGTGCACCCAGCGACCCAGAGGGTCAGCGGCGGCGAGCGGGATGCCGTCGAGCGCAACCACAAAAGCCGGGCGCGTGGCGGGCCAATCGGGGCGATCGGTCACGGGCTGCAACGCGTCGTAGAGCGTCGGTGGGTCGATCGTGAGCCAGCGCGCACCCAGGCGCGCAATCTCGGCAAGCACGGCGGAACGCTCGGGCCACGTGAGGTACGTCATCACGCCGGGGGTCATCACCACGAGCGTCGCATCCGACCCCGCTGCGGCCCGAGCCTGGGCGGCGAGGGCTGCGAGCTCCGAAGTAATCTCGCCGGCGACGATGAGCGGCGGATCGGCCGCGGCGACGCGCACCGCGGCATCCGTTCGGGCTGCCCGTTCGGTCTCGCCCGGCCACACGAGGCTTCGCAACCACTCGAGGTCGTGCGGGTTGGTGACATCGATCGGATGCCGCTCAATCCCGCCCCGCCACACAATTTCGGGGTGGCGCAGCGTGGGCAAGGCAGCGCCCGATGCTTCGCTCACCAAGACAACATCCGACACCCCACCTGGCGGGTCGAGCGCTGCAACGACTGACCCGGCGGAAAGGTACCGGTACGAGTAACGGTCGGGGTAGAGGCACAGTCCGGCCGAAGCGCCCAGTTCAACCAGCGCGATAGGCCCATCGATGCGCGAAAGTGCGGGCAGCAGCGCAGCAAGCCGCAACGGTTCATTCGTCTGCACCGTGCGGGCGCGGCACTGCGCCGTAATCGCGGCGGCGCGCTCGAGAAAAAACGTCGCCCACACAGCGCCGGACGCGTCAGCAGAAACCCCCAACAGCCGCGTGACACCGAAGACCAGCGCCGGTTCGCGTTGCATCGGCGTGAGCGACTCGAGCACCTGTAATACAGCCGCATCGGATGCCGCAACCGACGCCCATTCGGCATAGCGCGTCGAGCGCCCGGGCGCCTCCGCCTGGGCGAAACGGGTGTAGCGCTCGGCGGCGGATTCGGTGGTCATACGGCAACACTACGGCCCGGCCAGCGCAACGAAAGCCCAATGGCATAGGGTTTTCTCGATGCCAACATTGCGCAACCAGACCCGTGGAAGGAAGCCAATGACAATGTCGTCGCCCGGCGAGCACGAATCGGATGCCACATCGGCTGTTGCTCCAACCCAGCGACCGATCGCGATGCTCATTACCGGATTGAGCCTGCTCGCGCTCGTCGTTCTGATGGCCGTCACGGTCGGGATGAACCCAGGCCATCCGTGGACGCAGGGTATCGACGATGCGTGGCGTGCATTCATTGGCCGCGCCCCCGACGATGCGCTTGTGAACAGCCCGTATGCGATGTTTTTCCAGAATTTCGGTGATCTTCCCGGGTACATCGCTTTTGCGGCGGTGATTCCGCTCGCGCTCGTCGCACTCGGCCGTTGGCGCTCAGCGCTGTTTTGGCTTGCGAGTCTTGGCACGACAAGTATCGTGTTGACCCAGGTTGGTAAGAAGATTCTTGAGCGCCCCCGCCCCGCCGTGGATGCCGCCGCTGGCTTGTGGGGGCCGGTGTTCAAGACCGACCACGGGTCGTTCCCGTCGGGGCATAGCGTTGCGGCGGCAGCTGTGATGCTCACCGCTTTCGCCCTCATCGGGGCAACGCACAAAACCGCCCGAACGGTGTGGCTTGTGTTGTCGGTCATCGTCATGGTCAGCATGGCGTGGCAACGCACCCTCACGAACGCTCACTGGCTCAGCGATACCCTCGCGGGTCTCGTGCTCGGTATCGGCGGAACACTCATCATGTGGTGGGCGTTTTGGCCCTGGGTGCAGCGAGACCATGGCCGCCCAATCTGGTTTTTGAACCGCAACGTTGAAACATCCGATCTTTCGATCGCACAGTAAGACAGTAAGGAAGTACCCATGACCGACGTGAAGAATCTCAGCCTCGAAGAAAAAGCTGGCCTCACCAGTGGCGCGAGTTTTTGGTACACCAAGCCGGTAGAAACCGCCGGGATTCCAGCGATTATGGTTGCCGACGGGCCACACGGTTTGCGTAAGCAAAGCGGCGAAGCCGACCACATGGGTCTGAACGACAGTGTGCCGGCAACCTGCTTCCCACCCGCGGTTGGTCTTGCCTCTTCGTGGGATGTGGAACTGTTTGCCAAGGTCGGCAAGGCACTGAGTGTTGAGGCATCGATCGAAGACGTTTCGGTGCTGTTGGGCCCGGGGGTCAACATCAAGCGTTCGCTGCTGTGCGGTCGCAACTTCGAGTACCTTTCCGAAGACCCGATCGTCTCGGGTGTGCTCGGTGCGGCGTACATCAACGCTGTGCAGGGGCAAGGCATCGGCACCTCAGTGAAGCACTTCGCAGCCAACAACCAAGAAGACGACCGCATGCGGTCAAGCTCAGAGGTCGACGAGCGCACGCTGCACGAGATCTACCTGCGCGGCTTCGAGCGCATCGTCCGAGACTCTCAGCCGTGGACCGTCATGTGCTCCTACAACAAGATCAACGGCGTTTACGCGTCGCAAGACAAGTGGTTGCTCACCGAAGTGCTGCGCGATCAGTGGGGCTTCGAAGGGCTTGTCGTGTCGGACTGGGGCGCCGTCGCCGACCGGGTTGCGGCCCTTGAAGCCGGGCTTGACCTGCAAATGCCGGCGACCGGTGGAGCATCGGATGCCGAGGTTGTCGCCGCCGTTCACGCTGGTTCGCTCGACGAGCACGTGGTCGATACATCCGCTCAGCGCGTTGTTGACCTGGTCGAAAAGGCGACCGCCGCGGCGGTCAAGGTTGCCGGCCCCCTCGATGTCGAAGCGCAACACGCGATCGCGCGTGAGGCAGCGGGGCGATCGATCGTGCTGCTGCGCAACGAAGGCGGAATTCTGCCGCTGGACGCTTCGCGCAAGCTTGCCATTATTGGCGCGTTCGCCGAGACTCCGCGATACCAGGGCGCCGGCTCTTCCAGAATCAACCCAACGCGTCTTGATAACGCGCTCGACGCGATTCGTGAGGTTGCCAGTGATGTTTCATACGCGCCCGGGTTCAGCATTAGCGCTGACGTAGCCGAGGGTGAAAACGAGCAGCTTCGGGCGGATGCCACCTCGATTGCGGCCGAGGCTGATGCCGTCGTGCTCTTCCTGGGTTTGCCGGGCCGTCTCGAATCGGAAGGGTTCGACCGGAAGAACATCGATCTGCCGATCGAGCAGCTCGAGCTGGTCGACGCTGTTGTGGCGGCCAACCCGAACGTTGTCGTGGTGCTTTCAAACGGTGGCGTTGTTGCACTGCCGTTCAAAGACACGGTGCCCGCGATCGTTGAAGCGTGGCTGCTTGGCCAGGCTGGTGGCGGTGCGACCGCCGATGTTCTGTTTGGTGCAGTGAACCCATCCGGCAAGCTGACCGAAACTATTCCGCACCGTCTCGAAGACAGCCCCGCCTACCTCAACTTCCCGGGTGAGTTCGGCAAGGTGCACTACGGTGAGGGCATCTTCGTGGGGTACCGCTGGTACGACGCGCGCAAGTTCGATGTTGCCTACCCGTTTGGGCACGGACTGTCGTACACAACATTCGAGTACGGTGAAGCATCCGCCGTGGCTACCGCAGACGGCGACGTTGCGGTGACGTTCACGCTGACGAACACTGGCTCGGTCGCTGGCCGCGAAATTGTGCAGGTCTACACGAGCCGTGCTGGCAATAGCGTTGTGCAGCGACCCGTGCGCGAGCTGAAGGGCTTTGCATCGGTCGCGCTCGACGCCGGCGAGACAAAGTCGGTGACGGTGACGGTGCGCCGTGAAGACCTCGCCTACTGGGATGTGCGCGTTCCGGGCTGGGCCGTTGAGGGTGGCACGTACACCGTCGAAGTAGCCGCGTCGAGCCGCGACATCCGATCGACCACGACCGTTGTCGTTGCCGGTGAGGATGTGCCGGCACCGCTGAACCGGGAAAGCACGCTCGGTGAAGCGCTCGCGCACCCGATTATTGGGCCGATTGTGCGCGAACAGATGGGTGCGGCAATGGGCGACAGTTCATCGGAGACCGTCGAGGGAACAACGACAGCAGACGTTATCGGTGGCATGCCCCTCGTTCGGCTCGCCGCGATGTCGGGGGGTGCCGAAGACGGCATCACCCTGGAACAGATCGATCAGTTGATTGAACTGGCAAACTCGGGCGGGCAGCCGGGCGCGAGAGAATAGACGCGTGGGTAAAAACGAAGAGCTCTTTGAGCACGCACAGCAGGTCATCCCGGGCGGAGTGAACTCCCCAGTTCGGGCATACGGTTCAGTCGGCGGTGCGCCGCGGTTCATCCAGAGCGCTTCCGGGTCGACGGTAACGGATGCTTCCGGCCGCAGCTACATCGACCTCGTGGCATCGTGGGGGCCAGCGTTGCTCGGGCATGCGCATCCGGATGTCGTTGCAGTGGTGCAGCAAGCGGCCACGCGTGGACTCTCTTTTGGGGCACCAACGCAGGCCGAAGTTGATCTCGCCGACGTCGTGATCGCGCGCGTTCGGGCGGGATCGGTCGCGCCACTGGAACGGGTGCGCTTGGTCTCAACCGGAACTGAAGCGACCATGACCGCAATACGCCTCGCTCGTGGCGTCACTGGACGCGATCTGCTCGTGAAGTTTGCTGGGCATTACCACGGGCACTCCGATGGGTTGCTTGCGGCAGCAGGGTCGGGTGTTGCGACGCTCTCGTTGCCAGGATCGGCGGGGGTTCCAGCATCCGTTGTCGCCAACACGCTCGTGATCGAATACAACAACCCGGCTGCGCTCGCGGCGGTTTTTGCTGAGCACGGTTCACGGATCGCGGCCATCATCGTCGAGGCTGCGGGTGCGAACATGGGTGTTGTGCCGCCGCAACCCGGCTTCAATACGTTGATCGCTGAAACCGCGCACGAACACGGCGCGCTGATGATTCTTGATGAGGTCCTCACCGGTTTTCGGGTGCATCCGGCCGGATATTGGGGGCTGCAACAAGACGCGGGTGAGCTGTACGAGCCCGACCTGTTCACGTTCGGCAAAGTCATCGGTGGCGGTATGCCGCTTGCAGCCCTTGCCGGGCGTGCGGCTGTGATGGACCAACTCGCGCCCGTCGGGCCGGTGTACCAAGCCGGAACGCTCTCGGGGAATCCGCTCTCGGTTGCGGCCGGTATCGCAACCCTGCAAGCGGCGACAGCCGACGTGTACGCGCGGGTCGACACGGTTGCGTCGCGCATGGCTGCGGCGCTCGAGGATGCCGCCGCAACAGCTGGCGTGACGGTGAGCGTTTCGCGCGCGGGCAACCTCTTTGGCATCGCCTTCGCTGCTGCTGCGCCGCAAAATTACGCCGAAGCACTCGCGCAAGAAAGCTGGCGCTACCCGGCGTTCTTCCACGCGATGCTTGACGCGGGCTTCAACCTGCCGCCGAGCGTCTTTGAGGCGTTTTTCGCGACTGCGGCGCACACTGATGCCGACATCGCGGCGTTCGAGGCTGCGTTGCCAGGAGCGTTCGCTGCGGCGGCGGAGGCCGTTCCGGCGGACTGAGGTGCCCAAACTCAGGAGTGACGCGCAGTTTGTGGTGGTTTTGCCGCTGAGTCGACGGGTTTACCTGAGTTTGGTGCGGGGCTGAGTCGAGAACGGGGTGTTTTGGTGCCCGCGACGCGCGGGAGTGGTTCGCGCAACGGGTCGTCATACTGGCAGACTGTGAGCATGGTGGTGCTCCTGGTCGACTCGGCCGGACTTGAAGTCTCGCTCTCGAAGCTTGAGCGATCGTTCGCGCGCCGAAACGACAACGTGTATGTGTCACGTGAGCAGATCTCGAGTGTGCAACTCACGGATGACCCGTGGAGTTGGTTGCGCGGCAAACCTGCCCCCGGCACGAAGCTCGGTACGTTGAGCGCTTATGGCACGTTCACGGCGGCCAACTCCACCGACTTCGTCTTGCTACGTAAAGGCCCCGGCGTCGTGATCGACATCGAAGGCGGAGAGTTTGACCGCTTGCTTCTGACGAGCGTCAACGGTGCGGAGCTTGCCCGCGCGTTGCACTTTCCCGGCGAAGCCGTCGAACTCTAGGGTGTGTCAGACACGCCCTAGCCGCGGCGACTGCGGCGTGTCGACGACGCGCTGACCTCATCGAATGTGGGTGCCTCGTCGGGGTGCAGCTCGTCGGCAATCACGTCGAGATCGGCGTCATCGTGTTCTTCAACAACGGGCACAACGTCAATGATTGTGCTGCTGACGGTTGCTGCGTTGTCCCACAGATTTGGCAGGTCAAACGTGAGATCACCTGGCGCGCTCTGCTCGGCCTCATCGAGGGTCGGCGCGGTGACATCTGATTGAATCTCGATCGCGACTGTTGCGTCGTCGAAAACGATCTCGCCGACGGGTGTTTCAATGATCGCGGTTGCCGGGTCCGACTCAATCACGAACGTGCGTGTCTCGATTGAAGCTTCGATCGAGGGCTCGTCACCGACGATACCCGAGACGATCTCGTCGATAACAACTTCGATCTCGGCCGCGGCTTCGGGTGCCGGTGCGTCCTGTGTGCGACGGCCGAAGAAACGACGCGAGCGACGCGGAACCTCAATCGGAGCAGCATCTGCGACTGCGACCTCTGCGGTTTCTTCAGCGACCGCTTCCGCGGGCGCTTCGAACTCTGCGTCTTGCGGTTCTTCGGCTTCGGGCGCGAGCTCAATTGCGACAGTCTCGTCGGTAGCAGCTTGAACTGACTCGTCGACGTCCGCTTCAACCTCGAGCTGTGCTTCGACCTCGACGACAGCTTCAACAACGATGGTGTCGTCATCCGCACCGACTTCAGCCTCGGGCGTCGTTACGTCATCAGCACCAGCACCAGCGTCAGCGTCGGCGCCATCTTCGACGACCTCGGCGACGTCTTCGTTGGTTTCTGGCGCCGGTTCGGCTTCCGCTTCAGTGACGGCTTCTGTCGCCTCGGCGGTGGCTTCGTCGAGTTGCGCGAGTTCGGCGGCGAGTTCATCGGCCACGTCGGCGACGTCTTCGGATGTCACGGCGTCTTCAGCAACCTCCACCGCTTCGGCGGCGGCTTCAGCGGCGGCGGCAACCTCGAACTCTTCAGGGAGCTCCACGTCAGCCGCTACCTCCTCGCCAGCGGCCGGCATGTCTTCGACGTGCGTTTCTGTAGCGACATCCGCTTCGCCAGTGGCGTCTTCGCTAAACGTCTCGTCGGTAAACAGTGCGTCAGCTTCGTCGACGTGTGGTGCCTCAGGTTCTACCCACGTGCCCTGAACGATCTCGATAAACGCGTCTTCGAGCGTCGGGCCACGCTGCTGCAGCGTGGTCAGCACGATGCCGGCGTTGGCCGCAACCGTGCCGACCTGTTCGGCATTGCTGCCGCGAACGGTCAGGCCGGTGCGCAATGTCTCGGAGTCAAGACCCGCAGCGGCAAGGGCGATACGCAACTGTTCGCGGTCGGTCGCGTCAACAACAACCGGAGCACCAGTCGGGTCAGCGAGGCGTTCCAGCGGACCGCCGTACTTCAATTCGCCGCGCGAAATGATCAAAACCTCGTCGGCGATCTGTTGAATCTCGCTCAACACGTGCGACGAAACCAGTACCGAACGACCCTCATCGGCGAGGCGACGGATCAGCAAACGAATCCAGCGGATGCCTTCCGGGTCGAGCCCGTTCGCGGGCTCGTCGAGCACGAACGCACCTGGGTCGCCGAGCAGCGCGGTCGCAATCGCAAGGCGCTGCTTCATCCCCAGCGAGTATGAGGAGACGCGGGCGTCGGCTTCATCGCCGAGGCCGACAAAGTTCAGCACGTCTGCGACGCGGCCGGAGGGGATCTGGTTTTGGCGGGCCGTCAGTTCGAGTTGGCGGGCAGCTGTGCGGCGTGGCCGCAATTCGCTGGCCTCGAGTACCGAGCCGACGTGGCGCAGGGGTTGACGCAACTCGGTGTAGCGTTTGCCACCAATTGTGGCGCTACCCTCGCTCGCGTGCGTGAGGCCCAAGAGAACCCGCAACGAAGTGGTTTTGCCGGCGCCATTCGGCCCCAAGAAGCCGGTGACGACTCCGGGCTCGATGCGCGCGGAAAAGTTCGATACCGCAGTGAGCGTGCCGAAGCGTTTCGTTACGCCGGCAAACTCGAGTATCTCTCCATTAGACATATGGCACCTTTCACCACTCTTCCACTTCTATCCTGACTCACGTGACCTGAGAATACGGCGATCATCGCCCACTTTTGGGACATTTGGCGGTCATTTCGGCCCGTGGGACCGGGCTATCGTAAAAAGATGACTGAAAACGATCTCGTTCTGGGTGAAAAAGTCGGCTGTGTTGGGCAGATCACGCTCAACCGGCCGCGGGCGATTAATGCGCTGAACGGCGAAATGTTGCAGGGCGTGCACGACATTCTGGCGAGTTGGCTCCACGACGATGACGTGCGCACGGTCGTGCTGCGCGGCGCTGGCGAGCGTGGCTTTTGCGCGGGTGGGGATGTGCGCAGCGTGCACGAAGTGCTCGCGACGGGCGACGTTGCTCGTGCGACGGAATACTTTCACGCCGAATACCAGGTTGACGCCTACGCAGCCGAGTTCCCCAAGCCGACCGTGGCGCTCATGCACGGCGTATCGATGGGCGGCGGTCTTGGCCTTGCCGGTCCGGCGAGCGTTCGCGTTGTGACCGAAACCGCGCAGCTCGCAATGCCCGAAACCAAGATCGGGTTCACCCCCGACGTCGGTGGTACGTTGCTGCTTGCACGGGCGCCGGGGAGATTGGGTGAATACCTCGGGCTCTTGGGTGCGACAATGAACGCCGCTGACGCGCTGTATTGCGGATTCGCTGACTTCTTTGTTCCGGGTTCATCGCTTGACGATCTTGTCGCAGCGCTCGGTGAGGCGGATGCCGAGGCATCCGCTACCGTCGCCCGCTTCGCAGGTGACGCAGGTCGGTCTGCGCTTGCAGCCGAGCAGCCCTGGATCGACGAGGTTTTCGCGAGTGAAACGGTCGGGGAGATCGTTGCGGCGCTCGCTGAGCGACCCGAACCGCGCGCGCAAGAGGCGTACGCACAGATTCAACAGCTTTCGCCGATTGGTCTTGCGGTCACGCTCGACGGGGTGCGGGAGGCTCGGTCATATGGCGGCCTGCGCGAGGCGCTTGCCGGTGAGTACCGTCGCGCCGCGTGGATGATGCACAACTCGGGGGATTTCCTGGAGGGCGTTCGTGCCGTGCTGATCGACCGCACGGGCGACCCGGCGTGGCAACCCGCGTTCGCGGACGTTACCGACTGGGCAACGCTCGGCGCGGGGGCACGCGACTACACCCCTGACCGCCCGCTTTTCTCCTGACCCATCACGAGCAGCCGCGGTGAGCGCAACCTGCGCGTCCGGCCCGATGACAGTCGTCCGTGAAAGAATGAGCCAATGCTCGTTCGACTTCTCACGAAGTACCTTGCGCCCTACAAATGGTGGCTCGTACTCGTACTCGTTTTCCAGTTCGTCAGCGCGATGGCACAACTGTATTTGCCGCGCTTAAACGCTGACATTATCGACAAGGGTATTGCCAACGCCGACACCGAGTTCATTTGGCGCCATGGCCTGTGGATGGTGCTCATATCGCTCGGCCAGATTGTGGCATCCGTTGTCGCCACGTTCTTTGCCGCACGAGCCGCGATGAGTGCTGGCCGCGACATCCGCGCGGGCGTTTTCAAACGCGTGACAGACTTCTCGGCGCGCGAAGTTGGTGAGTTCGGTGCTGGCTCGTTGATCACCCGCAACACAAACGACGTGCAACAGGTGCAAATGTTCGCCATGATGGGCGCGACGATGTTCGTCACAGCCCCACTCATGGCGATCGGCGGCATCGTGATGGCCGTGCGTCAAGACGTGCAGCTCAGCTGGCTCATCGCGGTGTTCGTGCCGGTCATGCTTGGGATTGCGGTGCTCATCATCTCGAGAATGGTGCCGCTTTTCCGCTCGTACCAGGGGAAACTCGATAACGTCAACCGCGTGCTTCGCGAGCAGCTCACGGGCGTTCGAGTGGTGCGGGCCTTCACACGCGAGCCGCTCGAAGAGCAACGCTTCGCGGCTGCGAACGAAGAGATCATGGTCGTCGGACGCAAGGTCGGTTCGCTTTTCGTACTGCTGTTTCCCGCGATGATGCTCATCCTGAACGTCGTGATGGTCGGCGTACTGTGGTTCGGCGGAAAGCAAGTCGACGCGGGCCAGACCGAAGTTGGAACGCTCTTGGCGTTCATGCAGTACATCGGTCAAATCATGATGGGCGTTGTGATGTCGTCGTTCCTTGCGATGATGATCCCGCGTGCCGCCGTTTCTGCTGAGCGCATCACCGAAGTGCTTGACACCCCCAGTTCCCTCGTGCGCGCTGCTGACGGCAAAACCCCAGCGGATGCCTCGGTAGAGTTCGACAGCGTTGAGTTCACGTATCCGGGTGCGGATGCCCCGGTGCTCACCGACCTCGCCTTCACGGTCGACCCCGGACAAACACTCGCCATCATCGGCTCGACGGGTGCGGGAAAGACAACACTTGTCTCGCTCATCTCACGCCTGTTCGATGTCACCGGTGGTGCAGTCCGCGTGGGTGGCGTCGACGTGCGAGACGCCGACCTCGATTCCCTGTGGGCTCGCATCGGGCTCGTGCCACAAAAGGCATTCCTGTTCAGCGGAACCGTGCGCAGCAACCTCATGCTCGGCAACCCCGACGCATCCGATGACGAACTGTGGCGTGCCCTCGAAATTGCGCAGGCGAAAGGCTTCGTCGAGCAAATGCCCGATGGGCTTGATTCGCCAATCGCCCAGGGTGGAACGAACGTTTCTGGCGGTCAACGCCAGCGCTTGTGTATCGCCCGTGCGATCGCGCACAACCCCGATATCTTCGTGTTCGACGACTCGTTCTCGGCACTCGACGTCACAACGGATGCGAACTTGCGTAAAGCCCTGTGGGCGGAACTGCCGGATGCCACAAAGATCGTTGTCGCGCAGCGTGTCTCAACAATCACGAGTGCAGACCGCATCCTCGTGCTCGAAGGCGGTGCGATTGTCGGTGACGGTACGCACGAGCAACTGCTCGAAGCCAATGAAACCTACCGCGAGATTGTCGAAAGCCAATTGGGGGTAGACGCATGAGTTTCGAAGAACCCACAAGCGTCCACGACCCCGAAACGGAAGAGGCGGAACTCGCCGAACGCGCCCGCCAAGACAGCGATTGGGGTGCGCCCGCAGGCAAAGCGGCCACGTTCTGGCCGAGCTTCTTGCGCGTTCTGGGTTTGCTGAAGCCCTACGCGACCTGGTTCATTTTGGTGCTGCTGGCCGGTGTCATCAGCGTTGTGCTCGCCGTAGCCGCACCGAAGGTACTCGGCGAAGCGATGAACGTGCTCTTCGAAGGTTTCATTTCGGGGCAGTTGCAAGACATCCCCGATGGCGCAACGCAAGCGGATGTTGTCGCCATGCTCAATGCGGCAGGACAAAGCGACTTCGCCAACATGATCGCGGCGATGCAGAACTTTGTGCCCGGTGCGGGAATCGACTTCACCCGCCTCGCCCAAGTGTTGCTGTGGGTTTTGGCGCTGTACGTGGCATCCGCTTTCCTGGCGTGGGTGCAGGGCTATGTCATCAACATCATCATGGTGCGCACGATGTACCGGTTGCGTCAGCAGGTTGAAGAAAAAATCAACCGACTGCCGCTTTCGTACTTCGACCGCACACAGCGCGGTGAACTGATTTCGCGTGTCACAAACGACATCGAAAACATCACCACGATGCTGCAACAGTCGCTCTCCGGGGCGGTCACGAGCATTCTCACCGTCATCGGTGTGCTCATCATGATGTTCTCGATTTCCTGGCAGCTCGCACTCGTCGCGCTCATCAGCCTGCCGCTTATGGCCATTGTTTTCGGCGTTATCGGCCCGCGCTCGCAAAAGGCGTTCGGCGTGCAGTGGAAGAAGGTTGGGCGTCTGAACTCGCGTGTTGAAGAGTCGTTCTCGGGTCACTCGCTCGTGAAGGTGTTCGGTCAAGAGCAGCGCGCACAACAGGCGTTCGAGGCTGAAAACGAAGAACTCTACCGGGCGTCGTTTAAGGCCCAGTTCTTGTCGGGGCTCATGATGCCGATTATGGCCTTTATCGGTTCACTCAGCTACGTTGCGATCGCAGTCCTCGGTGCGATCAGCGTCGCGAGCGGCAACTTGCGGTTGGGTGACGTGCAAGCGTTCATCCAGTACTCGCAACAGTTCTCGCAACCGCTTTCAGAACTCGGCGGCATGGCAACCGGCGTGCAGTCGGGTACGGCCTCGGCTGAGCGCGTTTTCGCGCTGCTTGACGCCGAAGAAGAAACCCTCGACGACCCCGATGGGCCTGAGCTGGAAAACCCGCGCGGCGACATCGAATTCGCCAAGGTTGACTTCTCGTACGACCCTGAAAAGAACCTCATCGAAAACCTCTCGTTCGATGTTGACCCGGGGCACACGGTTGCGATCGTCGGCCCCACGGGCGCCGGCAAAACCACGCTTGTGAACCTGATCATGCGCTTCTACGACATCGACGCGGGTGCGATCAACATCGGTGGGCAAGACATCACCCAGCTTGGCCGCCGCGAAGTGCGCAGCCACACCGGCATGGTGTTGCAAGACCCGTGGCTTTTTGCCGGCACGATTCGCGAGAACATCCGATTTGGAAATGCGGATGCCACTGATGAGCAGGTGCAAGCTGCCGCCGAAGCGACGTATGTTGACCGGTTTGTGCGCCACTTGCCCGACGGGTATGACACGCTGCTCGACGACGAAGCGTCGAACATTTCAGCCGGTGAACGTCAGCTGATCACGATCGCGCGCGCGTTTGTCGCAGAGCCGTCGATTCTGATTCTCGATGAGGCAACGAGCGCCGTTGACACCCGCACCGAGGCGCTCGTGCAGCACGCGATGAATGCGCTCCGCAAGGGCCGCACGTCGTTTGTGATCGCGCACCGTCTCTCGACGATTCGTGACGCCGACCTCATTCTGGTGATGGAAAACGGCACGATCGTTGAGCAGGGCAACCACGAACAGCTCATCAAGGCCGAGGGTGCGTACTACCGCCTGTACCAGTCCCAGTTCAGCTAGAAGACCTCGAGTGGGTGGGTCCAACGCCACAGAATGCTCGGCTGTTCAATCGTTGACGACAAGACAACATCGACCGTTTCGCTGCCGAGCGTGCCGGTGAGCGTGAGCGTGCCCACGCTCTGACCCTGCTCGCGCACTTCACCCAAGTCAATGTCGACCGTGATCGTTGCGATCGATTGGTTGAAGGCCAAAACGGATGCCTCATCCCGCGTGATCACGTCAGCGGTTTCGCCCCATTCGGTTGTCACCGTGCCGACGACGGTGCCAGCTGGAACCTTCGACTGGTCGCGCCCCAACGCAACCTCGGCGGCCGTGAGCAGCGTGCGTGCGGCCGCGTTGCGGCTTTGTTCACTGGGCTGTTCGAGCACGGTTGTAAATAGACGCACAGTTTGCCCGTCAACCGTGATTTCTTTCGCCACGAGGAGGTTGCGGAAGTATTCGAATTGCGGCATCCAGTCGTAACGTTCCGTGCCACTTTTGATGCCGAGCACCCCCGGGTCGCCCAACAGGGCGTTGTGGTTTTGGACGGGTTCGGAGACACCCTCGATTGTTGCAACGGGTGTTGCGACAATTTCGGCAAAGACCGGATCTTGCATTGCGACTCGGCCGAGCTCGTTGAGGCCACGCGCGGTTGCGGTGTTTTCAATTCCGGCACCGCTTGGTGTGTGCGGATTCACACCCGAGATGCCGTGGCGGCTCAAGAAGTCGTTTGCCGCCTCGACGTATTCTTCATTCGTGCCCCACAGTTGCCGAGCAATGAGATCACTGTAGTTATTTGCCGAGCCGAGCATGATGCCAAGCAGCAGGTCATACAGCGGCATCGTCATGCTCTCGGGCACCTCAAGTGCCGACTGGTCTTCAAGCAAATACGCAAAATAGTCATCGGTTTCGAATTCGATGAGCGGCCCGCGTTCGCCGGGCTGGAGAGGCATCCGCTCAAGCACCATCGCGGTCAAAAGTGTCTTGCTGACACTTGCCATGGGGAGTGCTTCATCAGATTCAGCTAGCGCGTCGAACCCCTCGACGGTGAGGGCGGCAGTGCCTTCGGCGGGCCATGGAACACTCACTTGCGGTGCGATGATGTTCGCCAAATACTGCTCGGCAACGACGGGTTGTTCAGCAATCGGCCAAAGGGCCGTCGTACCGGCATAACCGAGGCCCAGCGTGCCCGCAAGCACCACCGGCGCGAGCAGCGCGGCGTTGCGCCCACGATGCCGACGCTTCTTCGGCAGCAGCGCCGCGGCACGCACTCCACCCGTTGGGGGCTGCTGCAGTGAAGCAGGCGTTACCCAGGCAAGTGGTTCATCGGCAGGCACTCAAACAACTTACCCGCAACCAGACCGGTATAGTAATTCCCAACTACACGGGAGCGCCATGTTGCGCTGAGAGGAAGCATCCGGCTTCGACCGTTGAACCTGATCTGGGTAATGCCAGCGCAGGAAGGAGAGAAATGTTTGCTGTGCAAAAAACGCCGAAATGGCGTGTTGTCGATATTGTCGTTGCCGCCGTTTTGGGTGTTGCATGCGGTTTGGTGTTCGTGTTCTGGAACGGCGCCGGCGAAGCGTTCGAGGGCGTGCTTTCAGCGATCGCACCGCCCATCAAAGGGTTCGCTGGTGGCGTGTGGCTTGCCGGTGGTGTGCTCGGTGCACTGATTATCCGCAAGCCCGGTGCTGCAATCTTCGTTGAGGTTGTTGCCGCATCAATTTCGGCCGCAATCGGGAACCACTTCGGGCTCGCGACTGTTGTGACCGGTCTCGCGCAGGGTCTTGGTGCAGAACTCATCTTCTTGCTGTTCGCGTATCGCAGTTGGGGCTGGGCAACATCCGCTCTTGCTGGCGCACTCGCGGCAGTTGGCGGCTGGCTCACCTACTTGTGGCTCTACGCCTACGCTGCGAAGGGCTTCGGCTACAACGTGCTGTACCTTGCGGCATTCATGCTTTCGGGCGCGATCGTGGGTGTGCTGTGCTGGTTGCTTGTCAAAGCGCTCGCGCAAACCGGCGCGCTTGACCGGTTCGCGTCGGGCCGCGAAGCAAAGCGAGAAGTCTAGGTGGCTACCGGCCCCGCGCGTATCGTCGCCACCGGGTGGGGGTGGCGATACGCCGGGCGCCGGTTGCCCGCAGTATCGGATGTTTCATTCGTCATCGAACCCGGTGAGCGCGTGTTGTTGCTTGGCGCATCGGGCTCGGGAAAATCAACGCTGCTGCGTGCGATCGCAGGGGTGCTCGGTGGTGATGATGACGGCGAACACACCGGTTCGCTGACAATCGACGATGCGCCGTGCAGTGAAATGCGTGGGCGTGTGGGGCTTGTGCAACAAGACCCCGAGAGCAACATTGTGCTCTCGAAAGTTGGCGACGACGTCGCGTTCGGGCCCGAAAACCTCGGGGTGCCGCGGGAGCAGATCTGGCCGCGCGTCGCCGAAGCGCTCGACGAAGTTGGCCTTATCGTGCCGCTCGATCGGCCAACGACTGCGCTTTCGGGTGGGCAAAAGCAACGACTGGGTCTTGCCTCGGCGTTAGCAATGCAGCCCAGTGCCTTATTGCTTGACGAACCAACCGCGAACCTCGACCCCGTCGGGGTGCGCGAAGTGCGCAACGCCGTTGTTCAAGCGGCCGACGACACCGGCGCAACCCTCATTGTGATTGAACACCGTGTTGCCGTGTGGGCAGATGTTGTCTCGCGCGTCATCGTGCTCGGCGCTGGGGGCGGGGTGCTCGCCGACGGCACACCCGCGGAGGTTTTTCAGGCGCAAGGGGCCGCTCTGGCGGCCCTCGGCGTGTGGGTGCCGGGGCATCCGCCCGCGATCTTGCCGCTGCCGGTGCTTCGTTCGGTTGTCGCAGCTGCCGGTGCGCCCAAACTCAGGAAAGCGGGCTCGTTCGCGAGCGTCTCGGCCGCCAGCGCACCCGATTTCCTGAGTTTGGGCACGCCAGTGCTGCAAGCCACCAAGCTGTCGACCACGCGCGACGGCAAAACTGCCGTTTCGGTGGGCCTGGATGTCGAGCTCATCGCAGGTCACGCGAATGTGCTGACCGGCCCCAACGGTTCGGGTAAGTCAACCCTCGCGTTGACGCTCGCGGGGCTGACGCCCGAGCTGGCCGGCGAAGTTGTGGCATCCGAGACGCTGCGCGATGGGATCCAGTCGCGGCCGTCGCAGTGGGACTCGCGCGAATTGCTCACCCGCATCGGAACCGTTTTTCAGGAACCAGAACACCAGTTCTTGAAGAATACGCTTCGCGAAGAGCTCGCCGTTGGGCCGCAAGCGCTCGGCTGGTCGGATGAAAAAACCAGCGCCGCCGTCGATGAAATGCTCGACCGGCTTGGCTTGCTGCCCCTCGCCGAGGCGAGTCCATTTACCCTGAGCGGCGGGCAAAAACGGCGGCTCTCTGTCGGCACAGTCTTGATCGCCTCACCTGAAGTGCTCGTGCTCGACGAGCCCACGTTTGGGCAAGACCGGCTCGGCTGGGAGAGCCTCGTTGGTCTCATGCAAGACCAGGTGCGCGCCGGTCGCACGGTGCTCGCAATAACGCACGACACCGAAGTGGTTGCGGCACTCGGTGGCCAACACATCCAGTTGCAAGCACCCCCAGTCGACGAGACGCCCGTCGCGGGTGGGTCGCAGACATCGGCCTCCGCGGTATCCGCGCCGGCACGATGGCAGATTCTTGATCGCGTCAACCCGGCCACGAAACTCTTCATGGCCATCGCCCTCACCGTGCCGCTGTTGTTCAGTCTCGACTGGGTTTCATCAGCCGTCGTCATCGCGTTCACGCTCTTGGCGGTGCCGTTGACGGGCGTGGGGTACACAACGATTTTCAAACGGACGTTGCCACTGCTGTTTGTCGCACCATTGAGCGCTTTGAGCATGCTGCTGTATGCGAAACCCTTCGGCGAGATCTTCTGGCAGTGGGGGCTCATCACGATCTCCCAGGGGTCGATACAGCTCGCGCTCGCAATCTTCGTGCGTGTTTTTGCCCTCGCGCTACCGGTCATCGTGTTGTTTTCACGCGTCGACTCGACTGAGCTGGCCGATGCTCTCGCGCAAGTGCTGCACCTCCCGTCGCGGTTCGTTTTGGCAACCCTCGCCGGCACGCGCACGCTCGGGCTCTTCGTTGACGACTGGCGACAAATGGGCCTCGCTCGACGCGCTCGCGGCGTCGACGACACCGGCAAGTTCAGCCGGTTCTTCTCAATGGCGTTCGTGCTGCTCGTGTTTGCGGTGCGCCGCGGCTCCAACCTCGCAACCGCAATGGAGGCGCGGGGTTTTGGTGCCCCGATCAAGCGCACGTGGGCGCGCGAATCACGTCTCGGATGGGTCGACCTCGGCGCACTCGTGGCCGCACTCGTGGTCGCCGCGCTCGCGATTTGGGCCGCGCAAGCGTCCGGCGCGTGGCATCCGTTGATACCGTAAACACATGCAGATCAAAAACGCTTCAGCGGTTGTGACCGGCGGTGGCAGTGGGCTTGGCGCGGCAACCGCGCGTGCGCTTGCGGATGCCGGTGCCCACGTTGTCATCCTCGACCTGGAATCCTCGCCCGGCGCTGAGGTGGCGGCCGAAATTGGCGGCACCTTCTCACCCGGTGATGTCACAAGTGACGACTCGGTGCGGCAGGCAGTTGCGGCGGCCAGCGCCGCAGGGCCATTGCGCGTCGTTGTCAACTGTGCTGGAATCGCAACCCCTGGCCGCCTCGTCGACCGTGACGGCCACGCCACCCTCGGGGCGTTCCAGCGTGTGATTGATATCAACGTTGTTGGAACGGCGCGTGTCTCAGCCGAGGGTGCCGCAGCGATGCGCGCCGCGGGCCGCGACGCCGACGGCAACGGCGGGCTCATCGTCAACACCGCATCGGTTGCCGCATTCGACGGCCAGGTCGGCCAGGGTGCGTACGCCGCAAGCAAGGGCGCGGTCGCGTCGATGACATTGCCGCTCGCACGCGAATTCGCTCGCGACGGCATCCGCGTTGTCACAATCGCGCCGGGCATCATGGAGACCCCCATGATGAAGGGGCTCCCTGAAGCGGCACAGGCGTCGCTTGCTGAGCAGATCCCGAACCCCTCACGCCTCGGACGACCCGACGAGTACGCCAACCTCGTGCTCGCGGTCGCCAGTAACGACTACCTCAATGGCGAAACGATTCGCCTCGACGGCGCCATTCGCATGGCGCCGAAGTGAGTATTCGCCTTGTCTAGCGGGGCAGATACCGCGTTTCATCTCGATGGCCCGGACCTCATCATTGCGGGCGACAACCTCGAGATCATTCGCGCGCTGCCCGATGAGTGCTTTCGCGTCATTTACATCGACCCGCCCTTCAACACCGGACGCACGCAGAAGCTGCAGTCGATGAAAACCAAGCGTTCGGCCGCAGGGTCGCGGGTGGGGTACGCGGGGCAAACCTACGAGTCAGTGAAAGGTGCGCTGCACTCCTACGACGACACCTTCACCGATTATTGGGCGTTTCTCGAGCCGCGCCTCGTCGAAGCGTGGCGACTGCTGACGCCCGACGGCACGTTGTACTTGCACCTCGACTACCGCGAAGTGCACTATGCAAAAGTCGCCCTCGATGCGCTTTTCGGGCGCGAGTCGTTTCTCAACGAGATCATTTGGGCGTACGACTACGGCGCGCGCACCAAATCGCGCTGGCCCGCCAAGCACGACAACATCCTCGTGTACGTCAAAGACCCGGCAAACTACGTTTTCAACGCGACGGATGTTGACCGGGAACCGTACATGGCACCAGGGCTTGTCACGCCCGAAAAGGCCGCGCTCGGGAAGCTACCGACCGACGTGTGGTGGCACACAATCGTGCCGCCCGCCTCACGTGACCGCACCGGATACGCAACGCAAAAGCCGGTGGGAATTGTGCGGCGGATGCTGCAAGCATCCTCGAACAGGGGCGACTGGGTTCTCGACTTCTTCGCCGGGAGTGGTACGACGGGCGCTGCGGCATCCGAACTCTCGCGGCGCTTCGTCTTGGTCGATAGCAACCCGGAGGCGATTGCCATCATGGCCGAGCGGTTGCCGGGGGCCGAGGTTCTTCGTCACTGAGCTGCCCAAAATCGGCTTGGGTTGCCTGTTGTTCAGCGCTGAGGTGCCCAAACTCAGGTGCGGGCGGGTGCTGACGGGTGGGGCGGTCGCCAAGGGGGCGTATTTCCTGAGTTTGGGCCGCGTGCCCGCCGCGCACCCGCCTCACAACCGCGGGCGCGTACCCTTAAGGAATGACCTCCACCCCGAAACAGTCCGAATTGGGCGCAGTGAAACAGGTGCGCCCCAAGACCGAGGGGTGGACGCAAGCCAAAGACGCCGAGGGGCGTCCGCTGTTGCAGTTCGCGAGCCCGAAGCGCGGCAAGCCACCAACACACCTCGCCGACCTTTCACACGATGAGCGGGTAGCGAAACTCAAGGATGCCGGTTTACCGGGTTTTCGCGCGAAACAGCTTGAGACGCACTACTTCACGCACTACACCTCAGACCCGGCGAAGATGACGGACTTGCCCGCGAAAGATCGCGAAGCATTGGCATCCGCACTGTTGCCCAATCTGTTGACTGAAGTGCGCCGCCTCGAAACCGACGACGGCCGTACGATCAAGTTCCTGTGGCGCCTCCACGACGGAGCCCTCGTCGAGTCGGTGCTCATGCGC
>CAZTUC010000013.1:54895-73493 GCA_964616805.1 uncultured Microbacterium sp.
GGCCGAATCACCCTGTGCGTTTCGAGCCAGGCCGGCTGCGGCATGAACTGCCCGTTCTGCGCGACCGGACAAGCGGGATTGACCCGCAACATGTCGGCTGCCGAAATCATCGACCAGGTCGTGCGGGCGAATGCCGCAATCCGAGCCGGTGAGCTCGGCAAGGCTGAGCATGCCGACGAGCGCGTCAACAACATCGTCTTCATGGGCATGGGTGAACCGCTTGCGAATTACGCTCGCGTGATGCAATCGGTGCGCTCGATGGTTGCGCCGCAACCCGAGGGGCTTGGGATGAGCGCTCGCGGCATTACGGTTTCAACCGTGGGCCTTGTGCCAGCGATCAAGAAGCTCGCAGCCGAAGAGATTCCGGTCACCTTCGCGCTGAGCCTGCACGCTCCCGACGACACCCTGCGCGACGAACTGATTCCGGTGAACTCGCGTTGGAAGGTCGACGAAGCCCTCGATGCTGCCTACGAATACTTCGAAAAGACCGGCCGTCGGGTTTCGATCGAGTACGCGCTGATCAAAGACATGAACGATCACGGCTGGCGCGCTGATCTGCTCGGCGAAAAGCTGAATGCGCGGGGGCGTGGTTGGGTGCACGTGAACCCGATTCCGCTCAACCCCACGCCCGGCTCGATCTGGACGGCATCGACCAAGGCGGCGCAACGTGAATTCGTGCGCCGGCTCGAAGAAGCCGGCATCCCGACCACGATTCGCGACACTCGCGGGAAAGAAATCGATGGCGCGTGCGGCCAGCTTGTGGCAACCGCCGAAGAGCAGGCCGAAGCCGCGGCGATGGCCCCGACCGTCTGACGTTTCTTCGTTGACCCGCGCACTTCCCCCGCAAACACACGCTTTCTCGCCGAGAAACTGCGCGGCGGCGGGGGAAGTGCGCGAGTCGATGAGCGGATGCCGCGCCCGACGCATCTGCTTTCGGTAGCCTTGAGGCATGCACTATCGCTACCTCGGAAACTCTGGCTTCAAAATTGGTGAGATCACGTTCGGGAACTGGTTGACCCACGCGTCGCAAATCGCCAATGAGGCTGCAATCAAAACGGTGCACCGGGCGCTGGAGTTGGGGATCACGAGTTTCGATACCTCTGACAACTACGCCAACACGAAGGCCGAAGAGGTGCTTGGCGAGGCTCTCAAAGGTCAGCGTCGGGAAAGCCTGGAGATCTTGACGAAGGTGTATTTTCCGACGGGTCCCGGGGGTGCGAACGACACGGGCCTCAGCCGCAAACACATTTTTGAGTCGCTGCACGGTTCGCTCCGGCGCCTCGGCACCGACTATGTTGACGTCTACCAGTGCCACCGTTTCGACTACGAGACCCCGCTTGAAGAGACCTTCAGCGCGTTTTCAGACCTCACCCGCCAGGGCAAGATTTTCTATGTCGGTGTTTCGGAGTTCACCGCGGAACAACTCATCGAAGCACACGGTGTGGCACAGCAATTCGGTGTGCAACTCGTCTCGAATCAGCCGCAGTATTCAGCACTGTGGCGCGTGATTGAAGACAAGGTTGTTCCCACATCTCAAGGCCTGGGTGTCTCCCAAATTGTGTTCTCGCCCATGGCGCAGGGCGTGCTCACGGGCAAGTACGTGCCGGGGCAACAGGCGCCGGCCGATTCGCGTGCCGCCGATGAAAAGTCGAACATGTTTATCGGGAAGTTCATGGATGACACAACACTCGAGCGTGTGCAGTTACTGAAGCCGATTGCGGCCGACAATGGGCTGACGGTCGCGCAGCTCTCGCTCGCGTGGGTGCTGCAAAACCGAAACATCGCGTCGGTCATCGTGGGCGCTTCGCGTCCCGAACAACTCGATGAAACCGTTCAGGCCGCCGGGGTCACACTCGACGATGCAACGATGCGGGCCATCGATGAGGCACTCGGTGACAGCGTTGAGCGCGACGCCGGGCTCACCTACAACGTGGCCCCGAAGACTCGCCTGGTGTAGGTTCGCCGCGAACCTAAACCAGTGAGCTGATCACATCGAGCCGCAACTCTGCTGCGACGCCGATCACGACGTAGTTGATCAGCACGATCAAGGCGACCCACTTCGTCATTGCTGAACCGAGGCGCATCGGGCCTGAACCCCAAACGCCTGCGCGCATCGTCCAGACGAGCACCGACCAGAACAGCGGAATCGTCATGAGCCACACGATCATGCACCATGGGCACAGCGATCCGAACTGGAAGATGCTGCGGTACGCGAAGACGTGCACGAGCACGAAGCCACCCAGCACGAAGATTGCGTAGACCCGCCAGTACCAGGCGCGCATGCCGTTCGGTGCGGCGAGCGCCGAGACACCAGCGTAGATCGGCCCGAAGAACAGCACCATCCCCAGAATCGCATTGGTGAATCCAAGCAGATTGCCTGCCGGCGAGAGCAAGTTCGGCCCGCACGTGATGAAGGGGCTGATGTCGCAGCTGATGAGGGGCTCTGCGCCGTTGAGTTGGCCGATGTACTCCTGATAGAGCAGAAATGAGACGACCCCGGCGATGACGCCGGCGATGATCCAGAACGCCGCGAGGGCATTCGATGGCCGGTAGGTGGCCGCGGTGGCGTTCATCACGGTCGCACGTTCAGGCGGTGCGACGGATGAGGATGCGCCAGCGGTCTGGACCGTTATCGAGGTACTCGGTCGCGTATTCGTCGCCGTGGCGGTCACGCAGCTGGTCGAGCAGTGGGACGGGGTCATGTGTTGCCGAAATGATCATTCCACCGCCGACATTGAGCCCGCCGAGGGCTCCGAAAATTGCGGCGTGACGAATCGCGTGCGGAATTGTCTGCACGTCGAGTTCGGGTACGGCTTCGTCGTGCCCTCCGCAGGCGCATCCGCCGCCCTGATTGTGGGCAGTTGCGCGCGAGCTGTGGATCTGGATGTTTTCCATGATTCTTCCTTTTTGTCGACCACTTTGGTCGGCGACCTGTGATTATTTTATTACAATAAATACCGTGGAAAAGAATTCATCGCGTGACCGTGTCGTGCAGGTGATCGAACAGCATGGCACGATCAGCACCGCCGACCTCGTGGCGAAGCTCGATCTGCACGAGAACACCGTTCGCGGCCACCTCGAACAGTTGCACGCCGCCGGCCGCATTCGGCGCACGCCCGAACGCCTGCCTGGCCGTGGCCGCCCGCGAATGCTGTGGCACGCCGTACCGACAGAGCTTTCCGACCCGTACGCAGGCCTCGCGATGGCGCTCGCGGATGCGCTCGCTCAAACCGGACCCCAGGCGGAACAACTCGCTCGCGTTGCCGGTCGCATTTGGGGTACCCAGCTGGCGAACTCGCACAGCGAAATCGGCGACGCCCGCGAACTGCTCATGAGCGTCATGAGCGAACTCGACTTCGATCCGGAGGAAGCCGGCGCTGATCTGCGGTTGCAACGCTGCTCGATGCTGAGCGAGCGTTCGCAACGCGCACCGGTTGTCTGCGCCGCGCATGCGGGCATGCTTGAAGGGTTGGCGGCAGCTCGCGTCGGCACGCCGGCGCCCCAGCTCTTGCCGTTCGCGCCGAGCGGCGGATGCCTCGTGCAACTTGGCATACCAACCCAGGTTCCCTGATGACGATTCGCGAAACATCCGTCGCCGCGCGCAAGCCATCGTGGCGCATCGTCTGGTTGCTTCCGGCCGGGAGCGCACTGCTGCTTGGCCTCAACGCCGGACTGCTGTTGCTTGGTGTGCCCGCACCTCTCGACGCAAGCCGTCTGCCTGAAGTGCACGGAATGCTGCTGACGCTCGGCTTTGTGGCAACGCTCGTTTCGCTCGAGCGAGCGACGGCGCTTGACCGCTGGTATGGCTATCTCGCACCGGCGCTGCTCGGCGCAGGCGGTATCGCACTGGTCGCCCCCGCGGTGCCACTGATCGTTGGCAAGTGCCTCCTCGTTGCCGGAATGGCAGCGTTCACGCTTGTCTACGTGCCGCTGTGGCGGCGGCAATACGATGGCGCCACGCTCACGCAATTGCTCGCCGCAGCCCTTGGGCTCGTCGGCGCAATTCTATGGCTCGGCCTCGACAGCGTTGAACGCATTGTGCCGTGGCTGACGGGGTTTCTTATTCTCACGATCGCCGCCGAGCGCGTTGAGCTTGCCCGCATCACGATGGGGCCGAATGCCCCAACACACATGCTCGCGTTCGGCTGGGCGATGACCGCAGCGCTTGTCACATTCATGATCTCGCCCGAGGTGGGTGCGATCATTCTCGGCATCGTCATCCTCGCGCTCGTCGCGTGGCTCGTGCGTCACGACATCGCCCGTCGAACGATCAACGCCACGGGTGTCACACGCTACATGGCCGCAAGCATCCTCTTCGGGTATTTGTGGCTCACGGTCGCCGGCGCGATTTTGCTCTTCGGCGTGCCAGACACGCAACCGAGTTACGACGCCTTCGCGCACGCGATCTTCTTGGGCTACACGTTCTCGATGATCATGGCGCACGCGACCACAATCCTGCCCGCAGTTTTGCGCATCCAGCTGCCGTGGCGACCGGCATCCTGGGCCCCCGTACTGCTGTTGCAGGTCGCGCTGATCGTGCGCTTGTGGCTCGGCGATGGCCTCGGCAACCCACTGGCACTCCAACTCGGCGGTGTGCTCGGCGTTGCCGCGCTGCTGTTGTTTATGATCACGGCGGTCACGAGTGCGATCATGGGCCCGCCGAAAACTGACGTCACCACTTCATCGGATGCCACGAAAGAGGCCACCGCATCATGACCATTCCGGTTCGAACCGCAGGAACCCCGGAACGCCCCGGAGTCGCCGATCAACGCGCACCTGGCCGCGGGTTTTGGTTTATGCGTGACATTCCGACCGTGCTCTGGCTCGTCTTGACCGTGATCGCAACGATCGTGCACCGCTGGTTGCCGGAGCCGACCTGGCTCATGTTGCACCTCCTGATGCTCGGGGCGATCACCCATGCAATCCTCGTGTGGAGTCAACACTTCACGTACTCGCTGACCCACAGTGGGCCAACCCTCGGCGAGCGTCGGCAGCAAAACATCCGCCTCATCATGTCGAATCTCGGCGCCGTTTTGATCATGGTCGGGGTTGTCAGCGCGATTTGGCCGCTAACGCTCAGTGGCGTCGGGCTGCTGGTTGCCGCCGTCGGCTGGCACGGGGGAAGCATTTATCGCAGGTCGAAGACAGTTTTTGGTGGCAAATTCCTCAAGACGACGCGGTACTACGTTGCTGCCGCTGCAATGCTCATCATTGGCGCGATTATCGGAGCGTTCTTGGCCCGCGGTGACGCGAGTGCGAACCTCGTGCTGTCACACGCGCTCATGAACGTTCTCGGCTGGGTCGGGCTGACCGTTGCCGGAACCGTTGTTGTGCTGTGGCCGACGGTTTTGCGAACGCGTGCCGACGAGAATGCCGCAACCGGCGCGGCAAAGGCGTTGCCGTTGCTGGCCAGCGGGGTGCTGATTGCCGCCCTCGGTGCGGCGCTTGCGCAACCGTTGATCGTTGCAGTGGGGCTTGCGGTGTACCTCGTTGGAATGCTCGTCGTCGGGGTTTCGCTCGCGCGCGTGGCCCGCAATGCGCCACCGCGCACGTTCGCGTCGCTCTCGATCGGCACGGCGTTGTTGTGGTGGACCGCGATCGTTCTCGCACTGACGATCGGCGCGATCGTCAGCATCGCCAATGGCTCGGGACTTGCGGGCCTCGACACCGTTGTCGACTACATCGTGCCGTATGCCGCTGCAGGTTTCGCCGCCCAGGTGCTTGTGGGTGCACTGACGTACTTAATTCCGGTTGCGCTCGGCGGGGGGCCAACACCGGTGCGCACGGGCACCGAGATTCTCGACCGCGGTGGTGCCTGGCGCGTCACGGTTGCAAACGCAGCCTTGGTCGTTTGTGCGCTGCCGGTGCCGAGCGTCACACGCGTCGTCGCATCGCTCATGTACCTCGTGGCAATTGCGTCGTTCTTACCGTTGCTGTTCATGGCGATTCGGGGGCAGAACAAGGCGAAGGCGACGGGTGCGAAGCTCACCGCCGCCGAGCGGCCAGCAACCGGCCCGATCGTGCCCGAGGGCGACCGCCCGAAAGGCAAGCGTGCCGGGCAAGCAACTGCCGGGCTGATCGCCGTTGTGCTCGCAACAGCGATAACCGCCGTTGCAGATCCGCTCGCGATGGGTTGGGGGGCCGCTCCCGTCACCGATGAGAACGCGCCGGTGCATAGTGTGCGCGTTGAAGCACGCGACATGCGCTTTTATCCGAACGTCATCGAAGTGCCCTACGGATCACGCCTCGAAATCGAACTTGCAAACACTGACAAAACCCAACCGCACGACATCGTGCTCGACAACGGGGCGAAAAGCGCACGCGTTTCACCCGGGCAAACGCGTGTCGTCGACGCGGGGGTCATCACGAGCAACGTCGAGGCCTGGTGCTCGGTCGTCGGCCACCGCATGATGGGCATGACGCTGCAGATTGTGGTGACGGATGCCCCGGAGGGCGCCGCGACCGGTGAGCCGGGCGAAGCATCCGATAGCGGCACCGATCACGGATCCGCTCACGGCGCAGGGCACGTTCCCGCAGCGGGGGCGATCGACTTGATGGCCGACCCCGGCGCAGGTTTTGAGAGGTACCCGGCCGAGCTTGAACCGCTCGAACCCGCGGATGGCCCGACGACCCACCAGATCACGCTGACCGTGCGCGAAAAGGAAGTCGAGGTTGCGCCGGGCGTGACACAACGCTTGTGGATGTTCAATGACTCCGCGCCCGGGCCAGTTTTGCATGGGCGTGTCGGTGACACGTTCGAGGTGACGCTCGTCAACGAGGGCACGATGGGGCACTCGATTGACTTCCATGCTGGCGAGAACGCACCGAACGACGTCATGCGTACGATTGCGCCAGGCGAATCGCTGCAGTACACCTTTACCGCTGAGCGCGCTGGTATCTGGATGTATCACTGCTCAACCATGCCAATGTCGGTGCATATCGCCAACGGCATGTACGGCGCCGTTGTTATCGAACCCGCTGATCTCCCCGAGGTCGACCGCTCGTATGTACTCGTGCAGGGGGAGTACTACTTGGGTGATCACAACGGTGGGGAAGTCGACACAGATGCCATTGCGAGCCGCAATCCGGATCTCGTGACATTCAATGGACATGCCACGCAGTATCGCGCCGAACCGCTCGAAGCAATTGTTGGTGAGCGGGTGCGGGTGTGGGTGCTTGACGCCGGAGTCGAGCGTCCGTCGAGCTTCCACGTTGTCGGCGGACAGTTCGACACCGTGTGGTCCGAAGGGCGGTATCTGGTCGATCGATCACCTGGCTTGGGCTCGCAAGCCCTCGCGCTCGCGGTTGCTCAGGGCGGGTTTGTCGAGTTGAGCTTTGTCGAACCGGGCGACTACCCGTTTGTTTCGCACTACATGATCGATGCCGAGCGTGGCGCGGCTGGTCTCTTCCACGTTGCAGCGAAATAGGCCGGAAGATTACCCGACAGCTCACGCAAGAAGTGGTAGAGCTGAATCGAGGGAAACAGGATGAAGCAACTCACGAACTACCAAGACGTTGTCGCCGCCGCAACTGACCCGGAACGATTCGTCAGCAAGACCTCGCGGCACTTACATGTGCCGAACGGAATGGACGGCGATGAACACCGCGAATACCGCGCGATCGTCGAGCGGTACATGTCGCCGCAGGCGGTCGCAGATGCCGTCCCCGTGCTGCGAGAAGTGGCGCACGAGATTGTCTCCGGGCTTGGTCGCGGCATTTCACTCAACGCGGTAACCGAATTGGGTGAGCGATTCGCCGTTCGGGCGCAAGTGCGCTGGCTCGGCTGGAACGAAGCGATCGAAGACGAACTCCTCGACTGGATGCACGAAAACTACGCGGCCGCGCTCGAGCGCAATCCGGAACGAAACACCGAGGTCGCGGCCGCATTTGATGCACTCGTGCGCACGCAAATTGCGTTTGCGGCATCCGATTCGGTCACCGGCCAGCTCACGCGCGAACATGTCTATGGGCGACAACTCACGCCCGAAGAAGTCGTGTCGATTCTGCGCAACTGGACAGCCGGTGACCTCGGCTCGCTCGCGCGCTGTATCGGCGTCATCGTGCGCAAGTTGGCCGAGGGTGGGCGCATGCAAGCACGTGTTCGGAAGCTTGCGCAAGCGGATGCTGCAGCAAACGAACTCGATGCGATCTTCAATGAATGGTTGCGGTTGGAAGACCCCTTTGTTTCGAACCGTCGTCGAGCAGTCTGCCCGGTAACGATGCCCTCGGGTGAGCACGTTGAAGCTGACGAAATCATCATGCTCGACTGGACTGCGGCAAATCTTGACCCGGCCGTTTTCCAGCCGGGCTTCGCGCCCGCAGTCAACGCCCAAAGCAACCTGGTTTTCGGCATCGGTCCGCACGTTTGCCCCGGTCGCGAGCTCACCTTCGCTGAGTTACGTGCGGTCATCGGGGAGCTTATGCGCCAAACGGAATATATTTCTCCAGCACCCGGCGAAGAAGTCGAAGCGTATGCCCCGCCAATTGCCGGTTGGTCAAACGTGCCGGTTGTGCTGCGCTAATCCCGCCGCTTGAGCGCCGCTAGACGACGACCGGGCGCCCGACTCCGACGGGAGTTTCCGACGGCTCCAGGCGAATTACGATTGCTTTCGAAACCGGGGTGTTGCTTCCCTCCGCAACACTGTCGAGTGGTACGAGCACGTTTGCTTCAGGGAAGTACGCAGCGGCACAACCGTGAGCGGTTGGGAACGCCACCGTGCGAAAACCGCGCAGCACGCGATCGGGTTGGCCGGGCCACTCACTGAAAATATCGACCGTTTGCCCGTCGACGAGCCCCAACGCCACGAGGTCATCCGGGTGCACGAAGATGACCGAGCGACCCTTCTTGATCCCTCGATAGCGGTCGTTCAGACTGTAGATCGTGGTGTTGAACTGGTCGTGGGAGCGCACGGTCTGCAAGATGAGGCGTCCGGGCGGGCAGTCGATTGGTACGAGTTCGTTGACGGTGATGTGAGCTTTTCCGTTCTCCGTCGGAAAGGTTCTGCTGTCACGCGGCCCATGGGGCAAAACGAATCCGTCGCGCTGTCGCGTTTTCTCGTTGTACCTTTCGCAGCCTGGTACAACACGGGAGATGTGGTCGCGGATGACGTCGTAGTCGTCTTTCATGGCGAGCCAATCGATACCGTGACGTGCCCCGAGCGTTGCGTTGGCAATCGCGCACACGATCTCGGTCTCGGATCGAACCTCATCAGAGATCGGTGCGATTTGTCCGTGCGAAGCATGCACGGCGCACACTGAATCTTCAACCGTGACATATTGTGGCCCAGAAGCCTGCAGATCGACTTCGGTGCGACCAAGAACAGGCAGGATGAGCGCTTCATCACCGGTGATCACGTGTGAGCGGTTGAGTTTCGTCGACAACTGCACGCTGAGGCTGGTTTTGCGCATGGCCTGCTCGGCGAGGTTCGTATCGCTCACCGCGCCCAGTACATTCCCGCCGAGACTGACCCAAACGTTGATGTCGCCAGCGGCGAGGGCACGGATGCTATTGACCATGTCGAGCCCGTGCACCCGGGGAGGATCGAAACCGAACTCTGCACCGAGCGCATCAAGGAACGAGTCGGGCATCATTTCCCAAACGCCCATCGTGCGATCGCCCTGCACGTTGCTGTGCCCGCGAATCGGAGAAGCACCCGCACCGGGCTTTCCAATGTTGCCGCGTAAGAACAGCAAGTTCATGATCTCTTTTATTGTGTCGACGGCTTTTCGATGCTGCGTTATCCCCATGGCCCAGCAGACGATGACCCGCTCCGCGTTCAGATAGCGATTCGCGAGCTCGTCGATTTCGGCTTCGGGTACCCCGGTCGCCTGCTCAAGCTCGCGTTCATTGAACCGCGAGATATGCGCTGCGAACTCGTCAAACCCATCGCAATACGTTTGGATAAAGTCGTGGTCGAGCACCTTGCCGGGGTTTGATTCTTCGGCTGCAAGTACGCGCTTCGAGACCGCCTGCAAGAGGGCCATGTCGCCACCGATTCGCACCTTGATGAATTGGTCGGCGAGATTCGTCGCTTTCCCGATGTACCCCTTGATCTTCTGCGGATCCTTGTATCCGATGAGTCCAGCTTCGGGCAGCGGGTTGATGGCGACTATTTGCGCACCGTGCGCCTTCGCCTCCTGCAAAGCGGTCAGCATCCGGGGATGGTTCGTGCCCGGGTTCTGCCCCAGAATGATGATGAGATCGCTCTTCGCGAAGTCGTCGTACGAGACGGTCGATTTGCCGATGCCGATCGTCTCGATCATCGCCGTCCCGGTTGACTCGTGGCACATGTTCGAACAGTCCGGCAAGTTGTTGGTACCCAACGCGCGGGCGAACAGTTGATACAAGAATGCGGCCTCGTTCGACGCCCGTCCGCTCGTGTAAAACGCGGCACGATTCGGGTCGTCAAGGGCGTTGAGGTGGTCGGCGATGATTCGGAAGGCCTGATCCCACTCGATCGGTTCGTAGTGATCTGATCCCTTCGCCTTGTGTACCGGTTCGGTAATTCGACCCTGCAGTCCGAGCCAGTACTCGGTTTTGTCTTCCAGTGAGCTCAGTGAGTTTTGCTGCCAAAACTCGCGCTCGATCACGACCGGTGTTGCTTCCCACGTGACGGCCTTCGCTCCGTTTTCGCAGAACTCCGCCATTTTGCGATGACCCGGGTCGGGCCATGCGCAACTCATGCAGTCAAAACCATCCTTCTGGTTGAGGTTGGCGAGCAGTTTCGCGGTGCGGCCGAGGCCCATGTTCTCCAGTGCGGGGCGCAGCGAATGGTAGACACCGCCGAAGCCGGCGGCGTACGCTTTCGGCTCCGAAATCTCAATGTCGGCATCGGAGAAGTCATCTTTGAGGGGTTTGGCAGTCACAGCGGCACCTCTTCGCTCAAGGTTGTTTCGGATGGCGTGATCCGATCGGGTCGTGTGTAGATGACCATCGACTCGTCACGCAAGAAACCGACGAGCGTCATGCCGACGGTTTCGGCGAGGTCCGCGGCGAGCGATGATGGTGCGGACACCGCGCACAGCATCGGAATTCCGGCCATCGCGGCCTTCTGCGTGAGCTCGAAGCTGGCGCGCCCGGAGACAACCAAAACGCACCCGGAGAGCGGCAGCTTTCCGTTGAGGAGCGCCCAACCGATCACCTTGTCCACCGCATTGTGCCTGCCCACGTCTTCGCGGATGACGAGCAATTCACCGGTGGAGCCGTTGAAGATTGCCGCCGCGTGCAGACCACCAGTTCGGTCGAAGACGCGTTGATTTGCGCGCATTGCCTGCGGAAACCCGGCGAGTGTGGCTGCTTTGACACTGACAGTGTCGGTTTCGACCTGAAACTGAGAGGTCGTTGTGATCGACTCGATGCTTGCCTTGCCGCAAACGCCGCAGGAGCTCGTGGTGTAGAAATTTCGCTCCACACTTGGATCGGGCGGTGGCACGTGGGAGGCAAGCGAGATCTCGAGAACGTTGTACGTATTGGTGCCGTCTTCACCGACAGAGCCTGCGCAGTATGTTGCGCGCATAAAGTCATCCGCCGCGCGGATGATCCCCTCGGTGAGCAAAAACCCTGCCGCAAGCTCAATGTCGCTGCCGGGTGTGCGCATCGTGACGGCGAGCGGCTTGCGGCCGAGTCGAATCTCCAGCGGCTCTTCGATCGTGAGCACGTCGGCACGCTCGATGGGTGCGCCGCCGACTCGAAGCCGGGTGACGCGACGGGTTGCAGTTATGCGCGACGTACCGCTCATTCGACTCACTCTATCTCTGGATGCCGAACCGAACCAGCGAACTAGCCGCCGATCGCGTTCATGCCGCGCACGGGCTGCAAGAACGCCGGGTCGTTGATTGCGTGACCGGGGAGTTTGCCCCAAATGCACGCGCGCAAGACCGTTTCGATCGCCGCATCCGCCAACGCACCCGAGCGCAAAACCGGCAGCAAATCGAACTCGTGTGTGGAAAACAAGCAATTGCGCAGTTGCCCATCGGCGGTCAACCGCAACCGGTCACAATTACCGCAGAACGGGGCCGTGACCGAAGCAATAACACCAACCGATGCGGGGCCCGAGTCAAGTAAGAACCGCTCGGCGGGGGCGCCACCGCGGCCCGGAACCGGCTCCAACGACCAACGCTTCGAAAGCGCCGCAAGCATCTCATCGCGCGTGACCATCACTTGACGGTCCCACGTGTGACCGGCGTCAAGCGGCATCTGTTCGATGAAGCGCATCTCGGCACCAAGCTCGAGTGCGAAAGCGACGAGATCACACAGTTCGTCATCGTTGACACCCCGCATCGCAACCGCGTTGAGCTTGAGGGGTTTGAGCCCGGACGCAGCAGCGGCACGGATGCCGCGCAAAACATCGGCGTGGCGATTTCGTCGGGTCAGCGCAGCGAAACGGTCGGGTCGTAACGTGTCAATCGAAATGTTCAGGCGGCCAAGGCCCGCGTCGATGAGGTCGTCAAGTACCCGGTCAAGGCCGATGCCGTTCGTTGTCATGGCGATTTCGACCGGAACACCGCTGGGGGTGCGAAGCGCGGCGAGTTCGCGAACAACCGCAACAAGATCGCGGCGCAAAAGCGGTTCGCCGCCGGTGAGCCGGAACGTTGTGATTCCTGCGGATGCTGCAATACGTGCAACCCGAACAATCTCAGCTGTTGCAAGAATGGACTCACGCGCAAGCCACTCCATGCCCTGCTCAGGCATGCAATAGGTACACCGAAGCGAGCAACGGTCGGTCAGCGAAATGCGCAGATCACGGTGCACACGCCCGTACGTATCAATCAGCGGACCCGAGGTTGGCATGCCGTCAGACACGGCCGGTGACCGTGTGCTGAGGGTAAGCGGAACGACAACCATGTTTCGAGACTATCCGTGGTGCACGAACTGTTGACCGGCTTTATTCACGGCCGCGACCCGAATGCCGCGAATGTTCGCAATAATGGAGGCATGCCGCGCCGTACCGACGCCTACCGTGGACTTTCCCACGCGAGTCGCTTCCAAATCCTGGAGGTTGTTCGAGGCAAGCCTGGCGTGTGCCTGATCGAGATTTCTGCGCTCACTGGTCTGCACAAAAACACGTTGCGCGACCACGTCCGCGTGTTGCTTGAACAGGGGCTCATCAGCACCGAGATTGAGCACCGTCCGAATCGGGGCAGGCCCCGCAATGTCTTCTATGCCGTCGATGCCGCGGTCAGAAGTGAGCTCGCGCAACACCGCGTCGATGAAGCGAAACGCCACGGCGATTTGCTGCGTCAAATCACCCCGATCGAGACGGGTGACTTCTGTGACGAGGCGTTACACCAAATCGATGCCGTCTACGAGCACCTCGAAGAGGTTGGTCTGCAGCCTGAAATGGACGAGGGGTCAGCGATGATTGAGCTTCGCCCGTGTCAGTTCCACGGAATGCTCGAAGATCACCAAAAGACGGTGTGCGCCGTGCATGAAGTACTCATCCGCGACGTGCTTGAGCGCGCCGGCGGTCCGCTCGAAGTCGACAAGCTTTTGCCAATGGTGACGAGCCACACGTGCCAATTGCACTTGCGTGCGAGCGGTGCGCAAGCGGATGCCGCAGTACCCACCCTGACCGAGTAGCTCAGTTGCTCTTGCGGCCGGTGTCTTTCAGCATGCCGGCGATCACGAGCGCGAACGCGCCCACGAGCACGAGGAACCACAACCCGAGGTGGTACGAGTTCTCTGCGCGATCGTAGGTTGCCCCCATCAGTAGCGGTGGGAAGTATCCGCCCAGGCCACCGGCAGCGGCAACGACACCGCTCACGGCACCGACCTTGTCCGGTGGGGTTGACGGCCCGACCCAGGCAAACACGGCACCCATGCCGAGCCCCATCGCGGCAGCCATGACGATGAATGTGACGCCCGTTGTGATGCCCTCGGGCGGTTGCTGGCCGACGATGTAGGCGAGTGAAACGATGCCCGCAAGTGAGACGAGTGAGACAATCTTTGGCCCGAATTTGTCGGCGAGCACACCGCCGATCGGGCGGGCCAAAACAGCAGCGAGAACGAAGAGAGCCGTCCGGGTACCCGCGCCAATCACATCGACACTGTCACTATAGATTGTCGTGAGGTACTTCGGCAGGAAGGTCGAAAACGCCACGAAGCCGCCGAACACGATGCCGTACAGAAACGACATTTGCCACGTAATTGGGAGCTTGAGGGCACTGATCACTTTCGGTACGAGCGGCTGGTTGCTTGCCTGCCACGCTGGCGAGTCACGCAAAAAGAACCACACCAGAACTGCCATTCCCACAAGCACTGCGGCGATCAGAAAGTGCGTCTGCAGGTACCCGATCGATTGCGCCAAACGTGGCGTCACGAACGCCGAGATGCCAGTACCGATCATGCCCATGCCGAAGATACCCGTCGCAAGACCGCGTTGCTCCGGGGGAAACCATGCTCCAGAGAACGGAACGCCGACGGCAAAAATCGTGCCCGCAATGCCGAGCAGGAGCGCCGCAACGATGAGGAGCGGAAAACTGCGGATGCTGCCGGCCAATGCCACGAGCAAAACTGCCGGGGCCGAGAGCAAGAGCACGATCGTGAACATTTTGCGTCCGCCGAACCGGTCGGTCATCGCCCCAGTCAGAATACGTCCGAGCGCACCCACGAGCACGGGGGTCGCGAGCATGAACGAGATCTGCCCTTCGCTGAGCCCCATCTCAGTGGCGTACGTCTTCTGCAGTGGGGCAATTGACATCCACGCCCAAAAACCCACGGTCGAGGCGAGCGTCGCCAAAATCACTTGAAACAGGCCGCCCTTGAGTTTGGGCACGGATGTGGCATCCGCTGTCGGCTTCGTGTCTGGCGCGGTGACGCCTGCGGGTGTGCTGTTGTCTTGCTGAGCGTTCATGTTGGCTCCCGTCTGCGGGTGTATGCCCCAAGGTACGTTCGTGGTGCCTGATTTGGAGCCGCGAATGCCGTGCTTATTCACGCCGCAAAATCGTCGAATAAGTACGGTATATCACCCCCACGTCGGGTGCGAAAGTGGCAAGACTGAGGTCACGAGCCTTGAGCGCACAATGGCTGTGCCCCAACTTGTTGGAGGAGAAATGACCATGAACGACAAGATCAAACCTGCAACCGACGGCCCCGTCGCGGATGCGTTGCTTTCCATGGGGCGATTTGTTCGCCCAGGCGAGGTCTCGCAGGACTTGCGTTCGGTGTTTCTGCAAGGTGGTCGTCAGGGGGACTCCTTCTATCGTGATCGTTGGTCACACGACAAGGTTGTGCGTTCGACGCACGGTGTGAACTGCACGGGGTCGTGTTCCTGGAAGGTCTACGTCAAAGACGGCATCATCACGTGGGAAACGCAGCAGACCGATTACCCCACCGTCGGGCCTGACTCGCCCGAGTATGAACCGCGCGGATGCCCCCGCGGTGCCGCATTTAGTTGGTACACCTATTCGCCGACACGTGTGCGGTACCCCTACATTCGCCAAACGCTCGCGGCGCTGTATCGGGCAGCGAAGGCCGAACACCCAGATCCCGTTGAAGCCTGGAAGTCGATCGTTGAAGACCCGGAGAAATCCCGCGCGTACAAGAGTGTGCGCGGCAAAGGTGGTCTCATCCGCACCACGTGGGAAGAATCCCTCGAAATAGCCGCGGCCGCACACGTGTACACCGTCAAGAAATTCGGTCCCGACCGGGTCGCAGGCTTTTCTCCGATTCCGGCGATGTCGATGGTTTCGCACGGTGCCGGTGCGCGCTTTCTGAACCTGCTCGGCGGCTCGATCCTGTCGTTTTACGACTGGTACGCCGACTTGCCGGTCGCAAGTCCGCAGGTTTTCGGTGATCAAACGGATGTTCCCGAATCGGCGGACTGGTTCAACGCGAGCTATCTGATTATGTGGGGCTCGAATGTTCCGGTGACCCGCACGCCCGATGCGCACTTCATGGCCGAAGCGCGTTACCGCGGCCAAAAGGTCATTACCGTTTCGCCCGACTACACCGACAACACGAAGTTCGCCGACGAGTGGGTCGCGCCGCACCCGGGAACGGATGGCGCGCTGGCCCTTTCGATGGGGCACGTTATTCTCAACGAGCACTACGTGCAAAAGCGCACCGAGCGCTTCGAGCACTACATGCAGCACTACACCGACTCGCCCTACCTCATCACGCTCGAGGAGCACGAGTCGGGGCTCGTGCCCGGGAAGTTCCTCACCGCGAGTGACCTTGGTGGTGCAGCCGCGAAGGTTGAGCGCGCCGAATTCAAGACCGTCATGCTCGATCAAAACGGCCAGCCCTTTGTGCCGAACGGTTCGCTCGGGCACCGCTTCACACCCGAAGACGAAGGCAAATGGAACCTCGAGTTGGGTGATGTTGTTCCACCGCTTTCACTCGCTGATCTTGCCGACACCACCGAGACGGCAGAGGTTCTGTTGCCGCGCTTCGATCTGTCACCCGAGATCGGGCAAGAGCACGCCGGCGGGGCAGGGATCGTCACTCGCGGTGTTCCGGTTCGCACGGTCGCGGGCAAGAAGGTCACAACCGTGTTCGACCTCATGCTCGCCCAGTACGGTGTTGGCCGCCCGGGGCTTCCCGGCCAATGGCCGACCGGCTATGACGACCCGACGACACCCGGTACCCCGGCGTGGCAAGAAGAGATCACGTCGGTTCCCGCCGAACAGGCAATTCGCATCGGTCGGGAGTTTGCCGAAAACGCCGAGAAATCGGGCGGCCGCTCGATGATCCTCATGGGCGCCGGCACGAACCACTGGTTCCACAGCGACACGATTTACCGCACGTTCTTGGCCTTGACGATGATGACGGGTTGCCAAGGCGTCAACGGTGGCGGTTGGGCTCACTACGTCGGTCAAGAAAAAGTACGCCCGATTACCGGGTACGGCCAGTACGCGACGGCAGCCGACTGGGGTCGCCCACCACGCCAAATGATCGGCACCGCGTATTGGTACATGGCAACCAGCCAGTGGCGCTTTGACGGTCTGCCGGCAAACCAACTTGCTTCTCCGCTTGCACGCGGCAAGTTCGATGGGCGCACAACTGCTGATTGCCTCGTTGAATCGGTCAAGCGCGGCTGGATGCCCAGCTACCCAACCTTCAACCGCAACCCGCTCGATCTGCACGACGAAGCCGAAGCGGCCGGAAAAGAACCGGCACAGCACATCGTCGACAGTCTGAAAGACGGCTCGCTCGAGTACGCCGTTGAAGACCCGGACGCCCCAGAGAACTTCCCCCGCGTCATCTCGATTTGGCGGGCAAACATTCTCGGCTCATCCGGCAAGGGCAATGAGTACTTCTTGAAGTACCTCCTCGGCACCGATTCAGCGGTGCGGGCACCGGAGACTCCCGAGGGGTCACGCCCGCGCGATATCAAGTGGCGCGATGAAGCAGCCGTCGGCAAGCTCGACCTGCTCATGACCGCCGACTTCCGGATGACCTCGACGACGCTGTTCAGTGACCTCGTGTTCCCCGCCGCCACGTGGTATGAAAAATACGATCTGTCGTCGACGGATATGCATCCGTTTATCCACGCCTTTACCCCGGCAATTGACCCGCCGTGGCAAACCCGCACCGATTACGATCTGTTCGGTTCGCTCGCGGAAAAGTTCAGTGAGATGGCTCGCACGCACTTGGGTGTGCGCAAAGACATTGTCGCGTCGCCCCTGCAACACGACTCGGCGGATGTTATGGCAACCCCGCACGGCGCCGTAACCGACCAGGACGAACTGATTCCGGGTAAGACGATGACGAAGCTGATCGTTGTCGAACGTGACTACCCGAACCTTTATGAGCGGTGGAAGGCGCTCGGGCCACTCACCGCAAAACTCGGCATGACCACGAAAGCGATCACGTACCGGCCCGACAAAGAAATCGAGCGGCTGAAGCGCGCCAACGGCACTGTGGCATCGGGTCCGTACGCCGGTTCGGTACGACTTGACACCGACAAGCGCGTTTGTGAAATGATCCTGGCGTTCTCGGGCACGAGCAACGGCCGTCTCGCGGTGCAGGGCTTCAAGCAGCTGGAAAAGAACACCGGCCAGACCGGGCTCGTCGAACTTGCCGCGGACCACGAAGGCTCGTACATGACCTTCCACGATGTTCAGGTGCAGCCGCGCAGTGTGATCACCTCACCGGAGTGGTCGGGCTCTGAACATGGCGGCCGCAGGTACACCGCCTTCGCGATCAACGTCGAATACATGAAGCCGTGGCACACGCTCACCGGGCGCCAGCACTTCTATCTCGACCACGACTGGATCGAAGAGCTCGGCGAAAATATGCCAACGTTCCGGCCCCCGCTCGACATGCACCGCTTGTTTGGTGATGACCGGCCGGGCATCAGCCGCACGGGCGAAAGTGGACACGCCGAAGTGACGGTGCGCTACCTGACACCGCACTCGAAGTGGTCGATTCACTCGGAGTATCAAGACAACCTCTTTATGCTCTCGCTCTCGCGCGGCGGCCCCACCATTTGGATGAGCCCGCAAGATGCCGACAAGGTGGGCGTGCGCGACAACGATTGGATCGAGTCGTACAACCGCAACGGTGTCGTCGTGGCCCGTGCGATCGTTTCGCACCGCATGCCCGAGGGCACGGTGTACATGTACCACGCGAAAGACCGCACGGTCGATGTTCCGA
>CAZTUC010000014.1:0-70954 GCA_964616805.1 uncultured Microbacterium sp.
ACCGGTTCGGTCATCGAGGTCGATGACCGAACCGGTGACAACGCCGTCTTCTTCTTTGATCTTTTCGACGTCGCCCCATGCGCGCTCGTACTGTGCGCGCTTCTTGCTGAGGATCAGGCGGCCTTCTTTGTCTTCTTTCTGAAGAACAAGGGCTTCAACCTTGTCGCCGACGCTGACAACCTCGTTGGGGTCAACATCGTGCTTGATGGAAAGTTCGCGCGAGGGGATAACACCCTCGGTCTTGTAACCAACGTCGAGCAAAACCTCGTCGCGGTCAATCTTGACGATTTCACCTTCGATGATGTCGCCATCGTTGAAGAATTTCAGGGTTTCTTCGACCGCGGCCAGAAAGTCTTCAGCAGATCCGATGTCGTTAATAGCGACCTGCTTGGTGGCCGTTGTTGCGGTAGTCATGTAGTGGGTTGTCCTTGGATGATTGTTGTGTCGGGTTTCACACGCGCACGTGCGCACATGAAACGAAACGTGAATGGATTTTGTGCACCAGAGAAGAAGGCAAAAGCCCAAAGGTGACACTCAAGACTATCAGATTTCTCAGCGCACCCAGTAGCTTTAGTGCTATGACCGCCTCCCCGATCGGCCCACTGCTGTTGCTTGATACCGCTTCGCTGTACTACCGAGCGTTTTATGGCATCCCGGATCGGTTCACGGATGCCGCCGGAACTCCCGTCAACGCTGTGCGCGGCATCGTTGACATGATTGCAAAACTGTCGGCACTGACCCAGCCGCGCGGCATCGTTGCAGCGTGGGATGACAACTGGCGCCCGCAGTGGCGCGTCGCTCTCGTCCCCAGCTATAAAGCACACCGGGTTGCGGATGCACCCGGTTCTGCCAGCACTGACACGACCGACTCGGTGGAGGAAACACCCGACCGGCTCGAAGTGCAACTCCCCCTCATCGAGCAGGCGCTTGCGGTGCTGGATATCCCTCGCATCGGTTTTGATGACATGGAAGCTGACGATGTTATCGGCTCCCTCGCAGCCCAACAGCCCGGCCCAATCATCATCGTCACGGGTGACCGTGACCTCTTTCAACTCATTAACGACACACGTGAAGTCAGTGTGCTCTACACGGCGCGCGGCATGAGCAACCTCGAAACCGTCACCGATCAGACTGTGCGAGAAAAGTACGGTGTGTCCGCAGCCCAGTACGCCGACTTTGCCACGTTGCGCGGCGACGCATCCGACGGGCTCCCCGGCGTTGCGGGCGTTGGCGAGAAGTCGGCAGCAAAACTGCTCGCCGAATTCGAGTCACTCGACGCGATTATTGCCGCGGCGGCGGCTGGCCAAATCGCCGGAGCTCTCGGGGTGAAACTGGCCGCGGCATCCGAATACATTGCCCGTGCCGCCGAGGTGGTGCGCGTTCGCCAAGACCTGCCCCTGCGGCAGGCGCCACATGAGTTGCGCGTATTTGCTCCCGACGAAATCGCCAGGGCACACGCGTTTGGTGAACAGCACAACACTGCGGCCGCAATGAGTCGTGCGCTCGACGCCCTTACTCGGCTGTCGTAGCCGCTTGCGAAGCAGCCACAAATTCCGTGAGCTTCGCGCTCGCGCGGCCATCGTCAATCGCAGCCGCAGCACGCTCATACCCCGAGGCGAGGCGCTCGATAATGCTCGTGCGCACCAGGTCAGCATCATGCGAGAGCTCGTACGCGACAATTCCCGCTGCGGCGTTGAGCAAACTAATGTCGCGCACTGCACCCGTTTCACCCGCAAGCACCTTGCGTACTGCCTGCGCATTGTCTTCCGGCGTTCCACCGCGCAAGTCTTCGAGCGTGCTGCGGCGGATGCCGAGATCCCGTGGATCAATTAAGTGCTCGTGCACATCGCCGCGTGAAACTTCCCAAACACGCGAGTGACCAGTTGTGGTCAGTTCATCAAGGCCATCTTCACCGCGCACGACGAGCCCGGTCGCACCACGCGTGCGCAGAACACCCGTAATCAACGGGACACGAGCTTCGGAGGCAACACCAATAACGTTTGCTTCCGGTCGGCCCGGGTTGCACAACGGCCCCAAAATATTGAAGACCGTTGGAACACCGAGTTCGGCGCGCACGGCTGCAACGTTGCGGAAACCGGGGTGGAACGCGGCCGCCCACACAAACGTCAAGCCAATCTCATCGAGCAGTGTCGCGACCGCAGCGGGGCTACTCAGCAAACCGACGCCGAGCGCGCTCAATACATCACTCGAGCCCGAAAGCGAAGATGCCGAACGATTGCCATGCTTTGCAACCGGAATCCCGGCCGCAGCAATAATGATCGCCGCCGTTGTCGAAATGTTGACGCTGCCGTGGCGGTCGCCACCCGTGCCAACAATGTCGAGCGCATCGGGGCGAATCGGCAGCTCTACCGCCGCGTCAAGAATCGCGCCGCGGAACCCCACAATCTCATCAACAACCTCACCCTTGGCAGCGAGTGCCGCAAGAAACGCTGCGGTTTGCGCGGGGGTTGCCTCATTGCTGATCATCTGGGCCATCGCCCATTCGGCATCCGCAACACGCAAATCACGACCTGCCAACAGTTCGGTGAGCACATCGGGCCAGGTTTGTTGCGTTGAAATCGCCATGCCTCAATCCTATAAACGCCACCCACCCACGCGAAGCGCTGAGAGCCCGAATAAACACGGCCAATTCATAGTCTCTTCTTGAATACTTAGGTTTACCTAAGTGAAATTTGGGCGCAAGAAACGCGCACAAGTGGCACGAAGAGGTGCCGCTTTCCGACATAATGGAGATGTGACGACCTCAGCGACGCATGCCCCGGCAGCGAACACAGTGAATCGACCGAACTCGGTCGCAGTTGGAACGATCGTGTGGCTTGGCAGCGAAGTCATGTTCTTCGCCGGCCTTTTTGCGATCTACTTCACGCTGCGCAGCACTTCTCCCGAACTCTGGGAGAGCCGCACGCAGCTGCTGAACATCCCCTTCGCATCGATCAACACGGCCATCCTGGTGCTGTCGTCGGTCACCGCGCAGCTGGGTGTGTTCGCAGCTGAGCGGCATCAGCCGTACGGCAGCAAGGGCGACCCCAAGTGGTGGCGCCGCTGGGGCACCGTGCAGTGGTTCTGGCTTTCCTTCGCCCTCGGCGCGATCTTCGTGTCGGGTCAGGTCTGGGAGTACGCAACCCTCGTTGCCGAAGGCATGCCGATCAGCGCTGACTCGTACGCATCCGCCTTCTACCTCACGACCGGCTTCCACGCCTTACACGTGACCGGCGGTCTGATCGCGTTCCTGCTCGTCATCGGGCGTTTGTACGCTGTGAAGAACTTCACCGCGAAGGAAGAAACCTCAGCGATTGTTGTCTCGTACTACTGGCACTTCGTTGACGTCGTCTGGATTGTCTTGTTCGCCGTTATCTACTTCCTGAAATAAGAGCGGAATCGAAAAACATGGCACGCATGAAAAAACAACGCTCCAAGGGTCGCCGCAGTCCGCTGGCTGCCGCCGCCCTCATCGGTGTGGGTCTCATGATTTCTGGTGGTGCATACGCCGCCGCGTCATCCGCCGTCGCCGCGCCAACCACGTTTACCGCGGTATCGAGCCAGGTCTCGGTTGACGACGGGAAGAAGCTCTTCCAAGCGAACTGCGCCACCTGCCACGGTCTGAACCTGCAGGGAACCCCGAACGGCCCGAGCCTTTTCGGTGTTGGTGAACTCGCCACCGAGTTCCAGCTCTCAACCGGCCGCATGCCGATGCAGATGCAGGGCCCACAGGCACCGATGAAGAAGCCGCAGTTCACCGAAACGCAAATTCTTTCCATGGCGGCCTACGTGCAATCGGTCGCCCCGGGCCCGACGTTCCCCGAAGAATGGGTTCTCGACGGCAACGGTGACGTCTCACACGGTGCGCGCCTGTTCAACACCAACTGCGCAATGTGCCACAACGTCGCTGGCGCCGGTGGTGCGCTGACACAAGGAAAGTGGGCTCCCCCGCTGACCGAGACCAGCGCCCTGCACATTTACGCGGCAATGGAAACCGGCCCGCAGAACATGCCTGTTTTTGGCCAGATGAACCTTTCCAACGATGACAAGCGCGACATCATCTCGGCGCTGCTGTTCAAGCAGGAGGCAACCTCGGTTGGTGGCTTCACGCTCGGCTCGCTCGGCCCCGTTGCTGAGGGTCTATTCGTTTGGATTTTCGGTATCGGTGCGCTGATTGGCGTGACGATCTGGATCACGGCTCGTTCTAACTGACCTCACAAGAAAGCGCTACGAGGAGCACAATGGCACACCAAGAAGGCCAAGAGGTCGAGAATTACGGGCCGACCCCATCCGCGGGTCTCGGCGTCGAGATTCCCGATGCGCCGGTAAACCCCGGCCTGGCACCGCACAACGTTCGCATTACCGATCAAGACCCGGCTGCGATGAAGCGCGCCGAGCGCACGGTTTACACCCTGTTCTATGTATCGGTAGCGGCCAGCATCTGGGCGATCGCGGCATACTTCCTGTTCCCGATCGAAGTCGCACACGACACCACACAGCAGAGCCTTGACGCGCTCGTTGCTGTGCGCAACAACAACCTCTTCATCGGTCTCGGTATCGCTCTGGCACTGCTGAGCATCGGTGTCGCTGCCATTTACTGGTCGAAAGCGATCATGAGTGACACCGAGTTCATCGAAGAACGTCACCCCACTCGCGGTAGCGAAGAAACGCGCGCAGCGGCCATCGAGGTCTTCGCAGACGCCAACGAAGAATCTGGTTTTGGTCGTCGCAAGATGATTCGCAACTCGCTTTTCGCGGCCGTTGTGGCATCCGTCCTTCCCGGAATCACCATGATGCGCGGTTTGGCACCTTTCAACTCGGAAACACACCCCGACGCTGGAAACCCCGTTGCACTGCTGAGCCGTACCCTGTGGGCTCCAGAAGCGGATGGCACACTCCAGCGCCTCGCCCGCGACCCGGACGGTACGCCGATCCGCGCCGCTGATGTCACCCTCGGTTCGGCCTTCCAGGTCATCCCCGAGAAACTCGCAAGCTTGGGCCACCACGAGGGTTACCTGGACGAAAAGGCGAAGGCCGTTGTTCTGCTCATGCGTCTGAACCCAGAAGAGCTCGTCGAACAAGACAGCCGCAAAGACTGGTCCTACCACGGCATCGTGGCGTACTCGAAGATCTGCACCCACGTCGGTTGCCCGGTGGCGCTGTACGAGCAGCACACACACCACCTGCTGTGCCCGTGCCACCAATCACAATTCGATGTGACCCACCACGCACGCGTCATCTTCGGCCCGGCAGCACGCCCGCTGCCGCAATTGCCCATCACTGTTGATGACGAGGGTTACCTCATCGCACGCAGCGACTTTACCGAACCCGTTGGACCGAGCTTCTGGGAGCGCCATGACACTCGCAGCTGAAAATAAGACTGCTGCCACCGACGAGTCGCAGAACACGCAAGAAACAAAGCCCCTTGGTGGCCGCTTTGTTGCTGGCACCGCGAACTACCTCGACGAGCGCACAAGCCTTTCGGGCTTGGTGAAGGCACTCGGCCGCAAGGTCTTCCCCGACCACTGGTCGTTCATGCTCGGCGAGATCGCGCTGTGGAGCTTTGTCGTTGTGCTGATCACCGGTATCTTCCTGACGTTCTTCTTCGAAGCGTCAATGGTTGAAACCCACTACCACGGCGCATACGCACCGATGCGTGGTATCGAAATGAGCGCCGCAATGGCGTCCACGCTCGAGATCTCCTTCGACGTGCGTGGCGGCCTGCTCGTGCGCCAAATGCACCACTGGGCAGCTCTCGTCTTCGTTGCCGGTATCGGTGTGCACATGCTGCGCGTGTTCTTTACCGGTTCATTCCGCAAACCGCGTGAGCTCAACTGGGTCATCGGTTTTGTACTGTTCATCCTCGCAATGGCTGAGGGCTTCACCGGTTACTCACTCCCCGACGATGTGCTCTCCGGTAACGGTCTCGCGATCATCAACGGCATGGTCAAGGGCATCCCGGTGCTCGGTACCTGGGTCTCATTCTTGTTCTTCGGTGGCCAGTTCCCCGGTACCGAAATTGTTGGCCGCTTGTACTCACTGCACATTTTGTTGTTGCCGCTACTGGTCATTGCGCTCATCGGTTTGCACCTGGTGCTCATGATCGTCAACAAGCACACGCAATTTGCTGGCCCGGCTCGCACCAACAACAACGTTGTCGGTTACCCGATGCTGCCGGTTTACGCAACCAAGATGGGTGGCTTCTTCTTCATCGTCTTCGGTGCAATCGCAGCCCTCGCAACGTTCTTCCAGATCAACCCGATCTGGAACTACGGCCCATATGACCCGTCACCGGTTTCGGCTGGTACCCAGCCTGACTGGTACATCGGTTTTGCTGACGGCGCATTGCGTCTGGTTCCGCCACACCTTGAGACGTACTGGTTCGACCGCACGCAAACGTGGGCGATCATCCTGCCGCTTGTCGTGCTCGGTGTCTTCATCTTGCTTGTGATGTTCTACCCGTTCATCGAAGCGTGGATTACCGGTGACAAGCGTGAGCACCACATTGCGCAGCGTCCACGCACTGCCCCGACGCGTACCGCAATCGGTGTTGCTGGTGTGTTCTTCTACGCGGTCATGTGGGCTGCTGCATCATCCGACATCATTGCAACGCACTTCCATCTCACGATGGAGGGAGTCATCCACACGTTGCAGGCGTTGCTGATCCTCGGAACTCCGCTCGCGTACTTCATCACGAAGCGCATCGCGATTGCCCTGCAGAAGAAAGATCGTGAGATCGTGCTGCACGGTTACGAGTCGGGGCGCATCGTGCGTCTCGCTGGCGGTGAGTATGTTGAGGTTCACAAGCCGATGGATGTCTACGACCGCTGGAAGCTCATCGATAGCGAAGAGTACGCACCGCTCGTGGTTCGTCCAAACGAAGCCGGCCGTATCCCGTGGACGCAGAACCTGCGTTCGGCGATGTCGCGCTGGTTCTTCGAAGACCGACTCACGCCGCTGACGCAGAGCGAAATCACCGCTGCTGATGCACACCAGGTACACGCGCTGCACGACTTGGACGGTGGCAGCGGCCACGACGCCGCGGCGATCGCGACTCCGGCGCTCGAGGGTTCAACTGGGACAGCGGTTCGACTTTCTGGCTTCGCGCCCTCGGCGGACGCTACCGCTGGTGCTGAAGCACCACAGGCTGGCGCTTCTGCACCGAAGATCGACTTCGGTGGTGGCGACACTGCTGGTACGGATGCATCGGGCACGGCCACTCCGGTTGGTTTCATGAGCACGCCCGAGGTTGCGCCGAAGCGCCCGACTCCCCCAACGTCAGGTGCTTCGACTTCGAAGAAGTCGAGCGGTTCAACTGCGAAGTTCGCAGATCTCGATCTGGCCGCCGGTCGTGAGGTTCTCGGCCGCAGCCGCAAACTCAACCCTGAAGATCTCACGGTTGTTGAGGGCATCGGTCCGAAGATTGCTGGCATCCTCAACGCTGACGGCATTGTCGACTGGAACGACCTTGCTGAATCGGCAATCGAGCGCTTGCAAGAGCTGCTGACCGAGGCTGGCCCGCGCTTCAACATTCACAACCCGGCTACCTGGCCGGCGCAGGCTAACCTGCTGCGCCAAGGCAAGTGGGAAGAGTTCAAGGCTCTCACCGACGAGCTCAACGGTGGCGTCGTAGAGTAAACGTCGCTACACAAAGAGGGGCCCGGCTCGATCATGAGCCGGGCCCCTCTTTGCCTTTCAGCGGCCGATACGATGGACTCATGAGCACGATCGACTACATCGATGCCGATGAGATCGCCCGGGTGATACGACCAGCAGAGGCAATTCATGGGATTCGGGATGCTTTGAAAGCAGGGGTCGATCCAGAAGCCGATCTCCCCCGGGTTTCCGCCCCACTCGGCAGTGGTGAATTCTTACTGATGCCGTCGCATAGCCCGACGGTAGCTGGAATCAAGATCATTGCGGTTGCGCCAGACAACCCCAGCAGCGGGCTGCCGAGAATTCAGGGCGTGTACCTCTTGTGTGACGCTGCCACGCTCACGCCACAACTGTTCATAGACGGCCCAGGGCTGACCGACTTGCGAACGCCAGCGGTATCGTTTGCCGCTGTGCACGATCTGCTGGCCTCACGCAGCACTCCGCTGAAGGTTGTGTTCTACGGTGCCGGCCCACAGGCAATCGCGCACTTGCACACGCTCACGGATGCCTACGGTACGCCGTCCTCGGCGGTAGCAATCGTGCGAACCCCAGCGAACGTACTCGGCGCGCACGTGTTCGACGAAATCGTCACAAGCGGGTCTCCTCGGGCGCGTGAGGTCACTGTATCCGCCGACGTCATCGTGTGCGCAACAAGCGCGAGCACGCCGCTCTTCGCGGACACTGACGTGCGTGATGACGCGGTCGTGATCGCCGTGGGCTCACATCACCCGACGGCCCGTGAATTGCCGGGGCCCCTGCTGGGGCGAGCTGATGTGATCGTCGAAGCTCGAACAACTGCGCTGAGTGAAGCGGGCGATGTCGTGATGGCGATCGAGGAAGGCGAGCTCACCGCTGGTGACCTCCTCCCGATGAAAGACATCATCACAGGCGATGTATCACTGCACCGTGATCGCCCTGTCGTGTTCAAGAGCACCGGCATGTCATGGGAAGATCTCGTGCTCGCAGAGACGATCGCGAAACGGTTCCGAGGCGACGCGTAAGTACGCCGAGACACAAGTGAGCCCCCGAGTCGAAACTCGGGGGCTCACCAAAAGCTAAAACTATCGGGCGAAATTTCCGCGGTAGTACTCGTAAACCCAACCGACGATCGCAACCAAGAAGACCACGAGTCCTATCGGCACGAGCCACCAGCCTACCGAGAGACCAATAACGGCGATACCAGCGGATGCCGCAAGCAAGATGGGCCACCACGACCATGGGCTGTATTCGCCCACTTCAGGGTCACCGTCGTCAATCAGCGCGACCTGCGAATCTTCGGGCAGGTCGCCCGCCTTCTTCGAGACTTTGCCGAGGTAGAACGCGATCATGGCGGCCATAGCTGCCACCAACAACATCGCTACCGTGCCAACCCACTCAATCTGGTCGGCCCGCGGGTTGCGCCCGTGCTCGATCAGGTTCCATCCCGTGTAGATAACGCTCATCAAGAAGAAGAATCCGCACAGGACCCACCAGATAACGATATTGCTGCGCATGTGGTTAGCTCACCTTCTCTTCGCTGGCAGTCGCTGTTGGCGCCGTCGGGTCATAGTCATCGAGTGACTCCGGGTGGTTGAGGTCGAACGCAGGACGCTCACTGCGGATACGCGGGATCGACGTGAAGTTGTGACGCGGCGGCGGGCACGAAGTTGCCCACTCGAGGGAACCACCGTAGCCCCACGGGTCGTCAACCGTTACCTTCGGCGCCTTGCGGGCGGTGATCCAGACGTTCAAGAAGAACGGAAGCATCGAGATACCGAGCAGCATGGCCCCGACCGTTGAAACCTGGTTTTGCCACGTGAAGCCGTCTGCCCATGAGTAGTCAGCGTAACGACGCGCCATACCGTCAACACCAAGCCAGTGCTGGATGAGGAAGGTCATGTGGAAGCCAATGAACAGAATCCAGAAGTGCACGAGACCGAGGCGCTCGTTGAGCATCTTGCCCGTCCACTTTGGCCACCAGAAGTAGAAGCCGGCGAACATCGCGAAGACAACCGTTCCGAAGATGACGTAGTGGAAGTGCGCAACGATGAAGTACGAGTCCGACAAGTGGAAGTCAAGCGGCGGGGCGGCCAGAATGACACCGGTCAGACCACCGAATACGAATGACACGAGGAAGCCGAGCGCGAACACCATCGGTGTTTCGAACGTGATTGAGCCGCGCCACATCGTACCGACCCAGTTGAAGATCTTCACACCGGTTGGCACTGCGATAAGCATCGTCATCACCGCGAAGAATGGCAGCAGCACGCCACCGGTGACATACATGTGGTGAGCCCACACAGCAACCGACAGTGCGGCGATCGAAATCGTTGCGTACACGAGGGTCTTGTAACCGAAGATCGGCTTCCGACTGAAGACCGGAATCACCTCGGAGATGATCCCGAAGAACGGCAGCGCGATGATGTACACCTCGGGGTGACCGAAGAACCAGAACAAGTGCTGCCACAAGAGCACACCACCGTTTGCTGGGTCGTAAATGTGCGCACCAAGAATGCGGTCCGCTGCGGCACCGAAAATTGCTGCGGCCAGCACCGGGAAGACGAGGATGATCAGGATGCTCGTGATGAGTGCGTTCCAGGTGAACACGGGCATACGCCACATCGTCATACCGGGGGCGCGCATTGTGAGGATCGTGGTGATGAAGTTCACACCACCGAGGATCGTACCGAAACCAGAGATACCCAGACCCAGCATCCAGAGGTTTCCACCCACACCGGGTGAGAAGGTGATGTTTGCCAGTGGCTGATATGCGAACCAGCCGAATGATGCCGCGCCCTGCGGGGTCAAGAAGCCCGCAACGGCGATGAGCGAACCGAACGCGAACAGCCAGAAGGCGAATGCGTTCAGACGCGGGAAGGCAACGTCAGGTGCACCAATTTGCAGCGGTAGCAGCGCGTTTGCAAAGCCGGCAAAAAGCGGCGTTGCAAACATCAGCAGCATGATTGTGCCGTGCATTGTGAACAGCTGGTTGAACTGTTCTTTCGTCGTGAGGATCTGCATGCCGGGTGCGAAAAGCTCGGCGCGGATGATGAGTGCCATCACACCACCGAGGAGGAAGAACAGCACCGACGAAATCAGGTACATGTACCCGATGGTCTTGTGGTCGGTCGAAGTCAGCCACTTGACAACGATGTTGCCTTTACGTTCCACGTTGGAGCTTGACAAGAGTGCTGCCTGGCGCGGCGGAAGCGTCGTAACGCCCGATCCGTGCGTTTCAAATGCCGAAGTACTCTGAGACATCTTTAGTGCTCTCCCTCAGCCGGGCCCGTGCCCGGGTAGTTCTGCAGACGGTCGTAAGCTTCATCGAAGTTTCCGACATTGCCCTCTTCACGAAGCGTTTCAAGGTAGGCGTCGTATTCGTCTTGCTCGACAACCTTGACGTTGAAAAGCATCATCGAGTGGTATTCACCACAGAGTTCAGCACAGACACCCTTGTAATCGCCCACTCGGGTTGGAGTGAACGACCATGAGTTGTCGCGACCGATGTACATGTCTTTCTTGTACAAGAACTCAACGATCCAGAACGAGTGAACGACATCGCGCGAGCGCAGTTCGATGCGGAGTTCTTTGTCGACCGGCAAGTACAGCGTCGGTGCTTGATCGCGGTCAATCGTGCCGTTTACGTCAGGCTGTGCCTGGATGCTCACGCTGTAGACATCGTCGCTTCCGTCGGCCTCGTCGCCGTGGTACACGAAGTCCCATGCCCACTGCTTGGCGTACGCAGTGATAACAACATCGGGGTCGTCGTTGCGTTCTTCAATGAGCGCCTGTTCTTGCGCGGTAAACGCGAACATACCGATGATAAAGATAAGCGGAACAACCGTGAAGAAGATCTCGATCGGCATGTTGTATCGCAGCTGCACAGGAAGGCCGGTCTGGCCCTTGCGGCGACGGTACACGATGAGCGCCCATCCGATCAGGCCCCACGTCAGGACCCCAACACCAAGCAGAACAATCCACGAGTTGACCCACATGGCGGTGATGCCGGCGGTCTGGCTCGTGGCCGGAACTCCCGTTTCGTCCCAACCGGGCAGGAATCCTGCGAGTTCGGTTGGCGTGCAGCCAGCGAGAATGATGGCGAGGCCTGCAGCAACGGTGGCCGCAATCGCGCGACGTGGCCGTTTGGTGGGCGATTTATCGTGCTTAGCCACAAGGCGTGTTTCAGACACGGGGCACCTTTCCGATCAATTACAGCGGCGTAGTCAGTCTACGACAAGCACTCAGCTATTTCAGACCCAAAACGCAGGTTAGACAAAGCTTTAACGACGTTGAAGGCCGGGGAAAACCCCGACCTTCAACGAAAACTCAGTGGAAGCTGTCTCCACAAGCGCAACTTCCAGCTGCATTCGGGTTATCAATCGTGAAACCCTGTTCGGAAATCGTGTCTTTGAAGTCAATTGCTGCCCCGTCGAGATACGGAACGCTATCCTCGTCAACGATAACTTCAACACCGTCAAAATCAACGGCGGCATCGCCGTCGAGGAAACGCTCGTCGAAGTACAGCTGATAGATCAGTCCGGAACAACCGCCCGGCTGTACCGCGACGCGCAAACGCAAGTCATCGCGACCTTCTTGGTCGAGCAAGCTCTTGACCTTGGCGGCTGCGGCATCCGTCAGCTGTACGCCGTGTGCAGATTCTGTTTTCACATCGCTCATCGTTACTCCTGGGTTCGGTTGTTCTAGTCTACCGCTCGTGCGAATTTCAGGCGCCGAGCAATTCGTCGCGCGTCATCGTGTTCAATCGCGCCAACAACAGCGCGTGCGCGGTTGTTGCGCTGCGGAACGTGTCAAGGTGCAGCGACTCATTCGGGCTGTGCGCACGCGAGTGCGGGTCTTCAACGCCGGTCACCAGAATCTGGGCTTGCGGATAGCGTGCAACGAAGTCAGAGATGAACGGAATCGAGCCTCCGATGCCTAAGTCCATGCACTCTTTTGCGTAGGCCTGGGTCAATGCTTGGCGAGCAAGGGCCGTCGCGGGCGCCGTGCCATCAGCCAGGAATGCTTCGCCGAGATCAACGTCGCTTATCGTGACTTCGGCACCGAATGGCGTATTCGTCGTGATGTGTGCCTGCAATGCCGCAAACGCATCTTGTGCGCTTTGCCCGGGCGCGATTCGGACGCTGATGACAGCGGTCATCGTCGGCGCGAGCGTGTTTGAGGCATTTTCGCTTGACGTTGCGTCCATTCCGATGACGGTTATCGAGGGTTGGTTCCAAATTCGATCCAGAATCGCACCCCGCCCGGCGGGGCTCACCCCATCGAGAAGTCCTGCTTCATCGCGTAGCGTCGCTTCGGTGTACTCGGGAACAGCCGCTTCCCGCGAGAGCAGCCCGTCGACAGCGGGCGCACCGGTTTCGTCCCACAACGTTGCAAGCAGGCGAATCATTGCCGTCATGGCGTCGGGTACGGCGCCGCCGAACATGCCCGAGTGCGATGCGTGTTCAAGCGTGCGAACGGTCACGGTGAAGCGTGCATTCCCGCGCAGGGAAACAGTCAGGCCCGGCGTGGTCTGGTCGAAGTTGCCCGAGTCGGCGACGATGATGACGTCGGCTCCGAGCACGTCAGCGTGGTCGTCAAGGAATTGAGTAAAGGAGCGCGAGCCGTACTCTTCTTCTCCTTCGATGAAGACCGCAACACCAAGGTCGAAGTCATCACCGAGGAGGTCTTCGAGCACGCGCAGGGTCGAAACGTGCACCATGATGCCCGCTTTGTCGTCGGCGGCACCGCGCCCGTACAACCTCCCGTCAACGAGGGTCGGCTCGAACGGAGGCGTGTTCCACAGTGCCTCATCGCCCGGGGGTTGCACATCGTGGTGTGCGTAAAGCAACACGGTGGGCCGATTGTTCTGCGCGCGGCGAACTGCGAGCACACCCGGCTGCCCGAGCTCGTCGGTTCCGGGAATGCGCGAACGAGAAACGGACACCGCGTCGAAAACACCGGTTGATCGGAACAGTTCCGCGACCGCATCGGCACTGCGTACCAATTGCTGTTGGTCAAACGATGGCCACGCGACGCCTTGAATGCGCACGAGATCACCGAGGTCGGCGAGGGTCTTCGGGAAGGCCAGGTTTACTCGCTCTGCAATGTCAACGAGATCGGCGGGTACGGATTCTTGAAAGCTCATACGAGTAATCTTAAGAGTCAACCCCATATCCCCGCTGAGGAGAACGACGTGGCAAAGCGCGAGCAAGAAACACCGGCAACCGAGCCGAGTGAACAAGACGTCGCCTCAACGAAGGCTTCGTACACCCCAAAGAAGGGTCGCCCGACGCCGACGCGCGCCGAGCAGGAAGCAGCGCGTCGCCGTCCACTTGCCGACAACAGTAAAGAGGCCAAGCAACGCCGCAAAGAAGAAGCTCGACTTGCTCGTGCCGCAGCAAACGACGGATATATGCGCGGCGAAGAACGCTACATGCCACCGCGCGACAAGGGCGTTCAGCGCCGTTGGGTGCGTGACTACATCGACTCGAAGCGTCGCGTTGAAGCAAGCCTCATGTATGGTGCGATTCCGATTCTGATCGGTACGTACACGGGTATCCCACGTGTGCAAGAGATCTCAATGCTGCTGTTTTTTGCCCTCGCACTCGCAACAATCGTCTCGGCAATTCTGTTGGGTAATCGCGTCAAAAAGCAGGCACGCGCCAAGTGGGGCGACGAGACGGAGAAGGGGCTCGGCTTCTACGCCGGAATGCGTGCGATTCAACCACGCCGGTTGCGCAGCCCACGCCCACAGGTTGAGATTGGCGCCGAGGTCAGCTAGCCGCTGCCGCTTTACGCAACTTCTTGTTGACGGTGCGTGCCCAAAGCGGGCCCTCGTACAAAAACGCCGTATAGCCCTGCACGAGGGTCGCGCCGTTCGCAAGGCGTTCGGCGACGTCAGCGGCAGTTGTCACTCCCCCGACGGAAATGACACAAAAGTCTTCGGGTACCGCAGATCGGATGACCCGCAAGACATCCAATGAGCGTTGTTTGAGCGGTGCTCCGGAGAGTCCGCCGGCACCAATTTCAGCAACCCGGTCGGGCGAGGTCTTGAGCCCGTCGCGTGAAATGGTCGTGTTGGTTGCGATGATCGCACTCATGCCCTCGCGAACGGCAAGCTCGGCAATCTCAATGATTTCCGCATCCGTCAGATCGGGGGCGATTTTTACCGCAACGGGCACATCACCAGCGGTAGCTTTCACCGCGTGGAGCAACGGCTGCAACGCTGTTGCATCTTGCAGCCCACGGAGCCCTGGCGTGTTGGGCGATGAAACGTTAATGGCAAGGTAGTCGGCATAGCGAGCAACGGCTTTCGTTGCAGCAACGTAGTCGTCAACGGCATCCGCAACCTCAACAACACGCGATTTGCCGACGTTGACGCCGATGACAACATCGGGGTTGTTCTTACGCAGCTTCGCGAGGCGCTTTGCAGCCGCCGCTGCCCCATCGTTATTGAATCCCATTCGGTTGATAACAGCGTGATCTTCAACGAGTCGAAACAGTCGCGGCTTCGGGTTTCCTGGTTGAGCGACGTTTGTGAGCGTGCCCACTTCAACATGCCCGAAGCCCAGCGCAGAAAGGCCCCGCACACCAATTGCGTTCTTGTCAAAGCCGGCCGCAAGACCGAACGGTGACGCAAATTGCAGCCCCATCGCCGTCACAGCAATGTTCGTTGCGGGTTTCGTCGAACGCCCAACGATCGAGCGCACGCCCGGCCATCCGACAACGCGGATCACGCTCATACCGAGATGGTGCGCAGTTTCGGTGTCGAGTTTGGTCAAGAAGTGGCGAAAAAACCATTTATACATTCGCGGCACCTTCGGAAGCATTCTCTGCGGCCTCTTGCCGCAGCGTTGCAATGACGGATTCAAAGTCGTCAAGCGACTCGAATGCTTGATACACGCTCGCGAACCGCAAATACGCAACCTCATCGAGCTGGCGGAGCGGGTCAAGAATCGCGAGCCCAATCTCGTTCGCTTCGACCTGACTCAGACCGCTCGAGCGCACCGTTTCTTCGACGGTTTGTGCCAGAACGGCTAAGTCAGCCTCGGTCACCGGGCGGCCTTGGCATGCCTTGCGCACACCCGAAATTACCTTCTCTCGGCTGAACGGTTCGACAACACCCGAGCGCTTGATCACGTTGAGCGTTGCCGTTTCGGTCGTTGTGAAACGTCCACCACACTGCGGGCACTGCCGACGCCGGCGAATCGAAACACCGTCATCGCTCGTGCGCGAATCGATGACGCGCGAGTCGGGGTGGCGACAGAACGGACAGTGCACGTTAGTTACTCGTTTCAAATCGAACGGTTACTGCCTCGCCGTGGGCCGGCAATTGCTCGGCGTTCGCGAGCGCAACGATCTTGTCGGCAACTTCGGCGAGGGCGGCTCGGCTGTAGCGAATCACCTGTTGTGGACGCAAGAATGTGCTGGCACCAAGCCCCGATGCGAAGCGGGAGTTTCCATCGGTTGGCAAAACATGGTTACTGCCCGCAAGATAATCTCCGAGGCTCACGGGCGAGTAGTCCCCCACAAAGACTGCTCCAGCGTTTGTGAAGTCGCCCGCATCAGCCTGTTGGTGCTGCAGTGCAAGGTGCTCGGGCCCGTACGCGTTACTGATCGCGACTGCCTGCTCAATGTCGTCGACCAACAGGATTGCCGACTGCTCACCACTGAGCGCGCGCGTAGCTCGCTCGGCATTGCTCGTCTGCTGCACCCGTGCGGCAACCTCAGCGACAACACGTTCGGCAAATTCAGCCGAATCGGTTACCAGCACGGCTGCGGCTTGTTCATCGTGTTCGGCTTGACTGACCAAATCGGATGCCACAAACGCCGCGTTTGCGGCATCATCCGCAACAATCAGAATTTCAGTCGCGCCAGCTTCAGCGTCGGTACCAACGTCGCCTGCGACAATGCGTTTGGCGGCCGCGACAAAATTGTTGCCCGGGCCGGTGACGGTGTCAACGGGGGCGAGGTCGAGTTCAGAAACACCATACGTGAGTGCGGCGATTGCACCGGCACCACCCATCGCATAAACCTCGTCGATCCCGAGCAGCGCTGCGGCCGCAAGAATTGTCGGGTGCACGCGGCCCTGCTGGTCACGCTGCGGTGGTGATGCCAACGCAATGCGAGTGACACCAGCGACTTGGGCGGGGACGACGTTCATCACGACGCTTGACGGGTACACCGCTTTCCCACCGGGAATGTACACACCCGCGGCTTGAACGGGCTGCCAACGCTGCTCGACAACACCACCAGCAGCAAACGTGGTCGTCTGCGACGGTGGAACCTGGGCTGCTGAAGCCGCTCGGACTCGCGCGATCGACTCTTCAAGTGCAGCTCGGACGGCCGGATCAAGCTGTGAGAGCGCCTCGGTGATGTGCTCCCGTGGCACGCGGATGCTGTGGCCACTGACCCCATCGAGTCGTTCGGCCTGTTCACGAAGGGCAGCTTCACCCTCGGCACGAACCGCGGAAACGATCGTCTCAGCGACCGCCCGAGCGTTGCTGAGCGCCTGCTTCGCGCGTGGCAGGTCAACCTCGTCGATACCGAAACCGCGCACATCGATTATGCGCATGTGTTTACTCCTTATCGGCGGGCGGTGCGGGTGGCAGAGCGTCTTCCAAGACGTCGAATGCTTCGTTTGCGTCGTCGGCGGAAACTGCCACTTCATCGACAGGCTCGATCTCATCGACGAAGATCACTTCGTCAGCAACCTCAAGCTCATCGAGTTCGTCATCCGCATCGGCGGGTGCTTCGTCTGGTTCGACAGCAACCTTGCGTTCGACCTTGGGTGTTGGAACAATCGGGCGCGCTGGTGCTGCAACCACGCTCGCGAGCGCGTCTTGACGGCCGATAAAGTCGTCGCGGAAGACCGGCAGATGGTTGGCGCCGATCGTGGCAGCAGCCCCAATGAGTGCCCCCACAAGCCCCAACCATGCAGCCGTCTTGCCAGACTCCGCACCAAATGATGACACCACCTGACCGAGCCATGCAACGACAGCAACCCCGAATGCAACCGAAGCAAACTGGTCGATACCGAGCGACCCAACACGCTCAATACTCTGTGGTGCGATGCGTCGTACGACAATCAACGCGGCCGCCGCGAGCACGAAACCGCCCGTGAGGAGCCAGGTGAAACCAAAGTCGGCAAATGCTCCCGCAGTCAAGAATGAGCACACACCGACCAGCAGGCCGATAGCGATTATTGCCAGCTCACGGATAGAAAAACCGTAGTACCCAGGTTGCGGAATCGCATCGTTGACACCATCACCCTCAACCTCGTCAAACGACGAGACAGGTGCGATCGCATCGTCTTCGGGCAGGTCAAAAGCATCATCGCTCATGGATTGGTCGGTTGAACTCACACGTACTCCTGAAAACCATTGGTTGTGCCTGTGAGTCTACCGGCCCCTATCCCAAACATTGTTGACCGAGGAGCGCTTTGAGGTCACCAAAAAGATCTGGCGTCACCCGAACGGTGTGTGGTACCCGGAAAAGCTTCATAACCCCGCCGCGGTGAATACCCAGTTCGATTTGTGTGTCGCCCGCGTGTCGTTGCAAAACCTCACGCAACTCCAGCATTGCCTTGTGCGTTGCGCGTGCTTCGGCAAGACTCAACCGCAGCATTCCTCGGTCGTCTTGGGTACATGCGTCGAGGGTTATTGCCCCGTTGCCGTGAATGTTGAATCCGTCATCACGCACAGAGACGCGGCCACGTACGGCCAGAATCGCATCGGCGATGAGGCTACCGGCGAATTCAGTGTAGGTCTTCCCCATAAACATCACGGTGATTTCCCCGCTGAAGTCTTCGAGGATTACTTGACCGTACGGGTTGCCGCTTTGCTTGGCGACCCGGTGCTGCACACTTGTGACAAGCCCCGCGAGGGTTACCTGATCACCATCGTGGGTCTCATCGGACGCGAGGAGGTCTCCGATTGTGACGGTGCGGTGCTTCGCAAGCACGAGTTCGGCCCCGGCAAGCGGGTGATCGGAAACATACAATCCGAGCATTTCACGTTCAAACGCGAGTCGGTCTTTCTTCGTCCACTCCGGCAGCTGCGGAATGTTGCGCTCTTGCGCGGGTTCCTCCCACAGACTGTCGAAATCGAATCCGACTTCACCTTGGGCTTCGCGTCGCTTATCAAGTGATGCTTGTTCGACCGCGTCTTCGTGGATTTCGAAAAGGGCACGCCGCGAAGTGCCGAATGAATCAAACGCACCAGATTTGATGAGCGATTCAATCGCACGCTTGTTTGCCACCGGTGCGGGAACGCGGGCGAGGAAGTCGTGGAAATCGGTGTACTGGCCATCCGCTCGACCGCCAACGATGCCTTCGACAACGTTTGTGCCAACATTTCGCACGGCGCCAAGTCCGAAACGGATGGCATTTCCGGCCGCTGTGAAGTAGTTGCTTGACTCGTTGACATCGGGCACCAAAACCTCAATGCCCATGCGGCGACACTCGTTCAGATAGACAGCCATTTTGTCTTTCGAGCTACCGACGCTCGTGAGCAAGGCGGCCATGTACTCAGCCGGGTAGTTTGCCTTGAGGTACGCCGTCCAGTACGAAACAACACCGTAGGCTGCGGCGTGGGATTTGTTGAAGCCGTAGCTGGAGAACGGCAGGAACGTATCCCACAGCGTTTTGATCGCCTCGCTGGAGTACCCGCGCGATGTCATGCCCGAAGAGAATGCTTCGAACTGTTGGTCGAGTTCTTCTTTCTTCTTCTTGCCCATCGCGCGACGCAGGATGTCTGCTTCACCGAGTGAGAACCCAGCCACCGCTTGTGCGATGGCCATGACTTGCTCTTGATAGACCAGCAGACCAAAGGTCTCACCAAGCAAATCTTCGAGCACGTCAGCGAGTTCTGGATGTATGTGCGTGACGGGCTGCTGGCCGTTCTTGCGCAGCGCATAGTTGGTGTGCGTGTTGGTACCCATTGGGCCGGGACGAAACAGTGCACCGAGTGCGACGATGTCGGCGAAGCGGTCGGGCTTGAGCACGCGGCAGAGGCTCTGGTAACCGCCCGAATCAAACTGGAAAACACCGAGTGTGTCACCGCGTGTGAGCAACTCGTATGCAGCAGGATCATCAAACTCAAGCGCTTCGAGCTCGATATCTTCGCCGCGGTTCATCTTGATGTTATCAACGGCATCCGAAACTACCGTGAGGTTTCGCAACCCCAAGAAGTCCATCTTGATGAGGCCGAGCGATTCACACGACGGATAGTCGAACTGGGTGATGATTTGGCCGTCTTGCTCACGCTTCATGATCGGGATGATATCGAGCAGCGGTTCGCTCGACATGATCACGCCGGCAGCGTGTACGCCCCACTGGCGTTTGAGATTCTCGAGCCCCTTGGCCGTTTCGAAAACGGTGCGGGCATCGGGATCGCTATCGACGACAGCACGGAATTCGGCGGCCTCTTTGTAGCGTGGGTGTTCTGGGTCAAACATCCCCGTGAGCGGAACATCTTTGCCCTGTTCTGCTGGCGGCATCGCCTTGGTGAGTTTTTCACCCATTGAGAATGGGAAACCTAAAACGCGTCCCGCGTCTTTGAGGGCTTGCTTCGCCTTGATCGTTCCGTACGTGACGATTTGCGCGACACGTTCGTCGCCGTACTTTTCGGTGACGTACGCAATCACTTCGGAGCGGCGCCGGTCGTCGAAGTCGACGTCAAAGTCGGGCATCGAAACACGATCGGGATTCAAGAAACGTTCAAACAGCAGTCCATGCTCGATCGGGTCAAGATCGGTGATCCGCATCGCGTACGCGGCCATTGAGCCGGCACCAGAACCACGTCCTGGTCCCACACGAATGCCGTTGCGTTTGGCCCAGTTGATGAAGTCGGCCACGACCAAGAAGTAGCCGGGGAACCCCATCTGCACGATGACGTCGGTTTCATAGTCGGCACGCTTTCGCACATCGTCGGGAACACCGCCGGGGTATCGCACCGCCAGCCCGTTTTCGACCTCTTTGACGAACCAGCTCTGCTCGGTTTCACCCGGCGGGACCGGGTAGCGTGGCATGTAGTTTGCCGAGGTGTTGAACTCAGCGTTGCAGCGTTCGGCGATGAGCAGCGTTGAATCGCACGCCTCGGGGTGGTCACGGAAAACCTGGCGCATTTCGGCGGGCGATTTGACGTAGTACCCGTCGCCGTCGAACTTGAACCGATTGGGGTCGTCGAGGGTTGACGCAGATTGCACGCACAACAGTGCCGCGTGTGCCTCAGCGTCGTGCTGGTGCGTGTAGTGCAGGTCGTTTGTGGCAACGAGTGGAATGCTCAAGTCTTTCGCGATCTTCAGCAGATCGCTCATGATGCGACGCTCAATGTCGAGGCCGTGATCCATGATTTCGGCAAAGTAATTCTCTTTGCCGAAAATGTCTTGAAATTCCGCCGCGGCGGCTCGCGCTGCATCGTATTGCCCGAGGCGCAAACGCGTTTGTACTTCGCCGGATGGACACCCTGTGGTCGCGATCAGACCCTTCGCGTACGTTTGCAACAGTTCACGGTCCATGCGGGGCTTAAAGTAGTACCCCTCCAGGCTCGCAAGTGACGACAGCCGAAAGAGATTATGCATCCCTTCGGTTGTTTCGCTCAACAGCGTCATGTGGGTGTACGCACCACCACCGGAAACATCATCGCGGCCCTGTTCGGTGGTGCCCCACCGAATGCGCGACTTATCGCTGCGGTGAGTTCCGGGCGTGACATACGCCTCAATACCAATAATCGGTTTGATGCCAGCAGCATTTGCGGCCTGTGCGAACTCAAAGGCCGCGAAGGTATTGCCGTGATCGGTCACCGCGATCGCCGGCATCTCGAGGCGCGCGGCCTCTTCGATCATCGGTTTGATTCGGGCTGCACCATCGAGCATCGAGTACTCGCTGTGTACGTGCAGGTGCACAAATGAGTCGGATGCCATCATTGCAGTTTATTCGTGGCCTCTGACACGCCCAACTGACACCCCGCAACTAGCCGCGAAGCACCTCAAGCGCATGTTGAAGGTCTTGCGGGTAGTCGTCTTGGAACGATACCCACTCCCCCGTTGTTGGGTGTGTAAACGCAAGCTCGTACGCGTGCAGCCACTGCCGATCGAGCCCCAATTTAGCCGACATCGTCGGATCTGCGCCATACAGCGGATCGCCCACGCAGGGGTGCCGGTGCGCGGCCATGTGCACTCGAATCTGGTGTGTGCGACCTGTCTCTAGGTGGATTTCCAGCAGCGACGCACCCACGAACGCCTCAAGTGTTTCGTAGTGGGTGATGGAGTCTTTTCCGTCGGGGGTAACCGCAAACTTCCAAGAGTGATTCGGATGCCGCCCGATGGGAGCATCGATCGTGCCAACCAGCGGGTCCGGGTGCCCCTGGACAACAGCGTGGTAAATCTTCTCAACCGTACGCTCTTTGAACGCCCGCTTCAGCACGCTGTATGCAATCTCCGTCTTTGCCACGACCATGAGCCCACTCGTGCCCACATCAAGACGGTGCACAATGCCTTGGCGTTCGGCAGCCCCCGAGGTTGCGGTGCGGATGCCTCGTGCCGCCAAAACTCCCAGCACCGTCGGCCCGTCCCAGCCAAGCGACGGATGGGCAGCAACACCAACCGGTTTCGAGACGACAACGATGTCTTCGTCTTCCGAGACAACCTTCAGTTCAGCCACTTCGGTTGCAACCACACTCGGCTCCGCCTTGTCGGTCCAGGAAACTTCAAGGAAAGCATCCGATTTGAGCCGATCGGACTTCCCGATTTGCACACCATCGAGGGTCACACCGCCGGCAGCAAGTACCTCGGCCGCGAACGTACGCGAAAACCCGAGGAGCTTTGCCAGTGCGGCATCGGCACGTACGCCATCGAGCCCATCAGGCACGGGCATCAAGCGTGTTTGCGCGGAGCTCATTCTGCTTCGGTCGGTTCTACTTCGGTCGGTTTGGCTGACGTTCGCGGCGTGCCGTCGGTGTTGACTCCCAACAAGATCAGCAGCGCGACGACGATCATCGAGCAGACAATGAAGATGTCGGCGACATTGAAAACGGCGGGCAAGAACCACGGCATCGAGATCATGTCGACGACTTCGCCTTCAAACCCGCCCGGTGGTCGAAACAGACGATCCGTCAAATTCCCCAGTACACCGCCGAGGAGACAGCCAAGCACGATCAACCATGTGCGTGACTTGACGCGAAACAGTTGCACTGCGGCAATACCTGCCACGATTGCGAGGGCAAGGGTAAAGAACCATGTGTGTCCCGCAAAGATCGAAAAAGCCCCGCCCGGATTCGTGGTGTGAAACCACTGCAAGAACTCCCCGAGCACGGGAACAGCCTCGTGGAGCGGCAAGTGTTTGACCGTGAGGTACTTCGACAACTGATCGGCGGCCCACACCAGAACCGCCAAAACAATGGCTAAGGTGCGAGCCGCCGACAAATGATTGCCCTGGCGAGCTGCCAAAACGCGTGGCCTTACTCGGCCGGCGAATCAGTCGCCAGGTCTTTGAGGTGCTTCTCGATGAGCGAACGCAGCTGACCACGGTAGGTCGCTTCGTACTCGCGCAGCTCCTTGATTGCTGCTTCAAGCTTGGTCTTCTGTGCCTCAAGACGGACGGCCTCTTGGTGCTGTGCCGTGTTTGCGTCGGTGAGAATGCGCTTTGCCTCTGACTCTGCGTCAGCAACAAGCTTCGAATGCTGCTCTTCACCCGATGCGACGAGTTCTTTGAGCTTTGCTTCACCCTCAGCGACATGCTCATCGTGCAGGCGCTGAGCCAAAGCAATGATCGAAGCGCTATTCGAGGGAGCATCGACGACAGCCTCGGCGTCGACCGTTTGTGCCGCTGCTACTGGCGCCGCAGCGAGGCTGGCCTCGGCCTGCTCGAGCTTGACCTTGAGCGCTACGTTCTCTTCGACGGTCTTACGCCACTCAACAACGACCTCATCGAGGAAGTCGTCAACCTCGTCGGGGTCAAAGCCGTCCTTGAAACGGACGTGCTGGAACTCCTTTGTGACGACATCTTCTGGCGTCAGGGCCATGGGTTGCTCCTTAAGGTGAGAAATCTTGCGATGCTTAGCCTAGCGGCACGGGAGACATCGGTTCCACTAAATCATAGTGTGTAGCGAACTGACTAAATCATGAACGAGCGCGCGATCGACATCAGGATCAGCACGATGAAGAACACAATGCTGTACGCCACATCAATTCCGATGCTGCCGACACGCACGGGCGGCAACACTTTTCGCAGTGTTCGAAGCGGCGGATCGGTGACCGTATATGCGGCCTCAGCAACCATCAAGACGAAACCTTTGGGTCGCCAATCGCGCTTGAACAGGCGAATGTAATCAAACACAAGTCGCGCAATCATGGCGACCATGAACGCGAAGAAAACCCAATAGGCGGCTGTCGCGAGAAGAGTTACGAACACAATTGACGAGTTTAGTGGTCTGCGAAGCCCGCGACATCCGCTGCGGCAACCGCAGGTACGTCGCTGTGCCCCGAAATCACAACACTCTCGGGTGACAGCAAGAAGACCTTGCTCGTCACTCGCTCAATCTTGCCGTACAGTCCCATTGCCAAACCACTCGCGAAATCGATCAGGCGCCGACCTTCGCCATCGCTCATTTGCGACAGGTTGATGATCACTGGCAGTCCCTCACGGAAGCCTTCGGCGATGATCTGTGCATCCTTGTACTGCTTTGGGTGCACCGTCAGGATTTCGTTCACAGCAGTAGCCGCGCTTTCTCGTACAGCGGTCGGGCGACGAAGTGGCGTTACCGTTCCGGTGGGTTCGTTTGCGTATGACGCATCGTCGCGCCATTCGCGCTCTGCGGGTGCCGACGGGGTCTCGTAGTTGTCGGCTTCTTCAGCGAGGCCGAGGTAAACCATCGACTTCTTCAGCATGTTCGCCATGAGGCTCTCCCGGGGTTTCGTGCGGTGGATTGGTTTCAGGCTACGCCGCAACCGGGCGCGCACCCGTGATTGCAGAGCCGATTCGTAGGTGTGTCGCGCCAGCTTCGACCGCGAATTTGAAGTCTTGTGACATTCCGGCAGAGATTGCGGTTGCTTCTGGAGCGAGCAAGCGCACGCGTTCGGATGCTGCACGCACGCGCGCAAATGCCGCTGCGGGTTCTTCATCGAGTGGCGCGACTGCCATCACACCCCGGAGCTTGAGCGCGTCGAGGCCCAGCACCACTTCAACGAGTGCTTCCAGATCAGCATCATTGACTCCCCCGCGTTCGGGGTTATCGGTGAGGTTGAGCTGTACGAAGACCTCAAGGGGCGTTTCGCGTTCGTTGCTTGCGGCACGCTCGAGGGCAAACGCGAGCTTATCGCGATCGACGCAGTGGACAACATCCGCGGCGCGCACGATGTGACCGGCTTTATTCGTTTGCGCTTGGCCGATGTAGTGCCAGGTTGCTGCTGGCACGACCGCTTCGCCAACCTTGGCCGTGAGTTCTTGCTGACGATTCTCGCCAAAATCCCGCACGCCAAGCGCGTACAGCTGCTCGATGAGCGAAACGGGGTGAAACTTCGTCACGACAATCGTCGTGAGTTCTTCGGGCGAGCGCCCGACGGCGTGCGCGGCTGCAGTTATCTCAGCGCGCACGCTATCAAGGCGACTCTGGAGTGAACTCACCGCAAGAAATCGGGGATGTCAAGCCCAGCGTCGAACGCCTCAGGGGCACCGGTTGCCGAAACGAAGACTGCCTCATCTTCCACCGGACCGGTGTCAGACGCGTAGCTCGCGGCGATCGGCTCGATCGGTGCTGAATCGCCGGTGCGAGCCACGAGCGGTTCGAGACGTGCATGCGGCTGACCGCTGTCGAAACCTGCAGCAATAACCGTGACGCGCACTTCGTCGCCGAGTGAGTCGTCGATGACGGTTCCAAAAATGATGTTCGCTTCGGCGTGCGCTGCTTCTTTTACAAGCGTTGCTGCGTCGTTAATCTCGAAGATACCGAGGTTTGAGCCACCCTGAATCGAAAGCAGCACACCGTGCGCGCCCTCGATGCTTGCTTCGAGCAGCGGCGATTCAACCGCGAGCTCAGCTGCCTTAATGGCGCGGTCAGCACCCCGTGCCGAACCGATACCCATGAGCGCTGAACCGGCACCCTGCAAGACCGACTTAACGTCAGCGAAGTCGAGGTTGATGAGGCCGGGGGTCGTGATGAGGTCGGTAATGCCTTGCACACCGGCAAGCAGCACCTGGTCAGCAGTTGCGAAAGCTTCAATCATTGAGATGCCGCGGTCGCTAATTTCGAGCAGTCGGTCGTTGGGCACGACGATGAGTGTGTCGACTTCTTCTTTGAGTTTTGTAACACCCTCGTCAGCCTGAACTTGACGACGGCGTCCCTCAAACGAGAACGGCCGGGTCACGACACCGATTGTCAATGCGCCAATTGCCTTCGAGATACGAGCAACGACAGGAGCGCCACCGGTGCCGGTGCCACCACCCTCGCCCGCGGTGACGAAGACCATATCGGCGCCTGCGAGCGCCTGCTCAATTTCATCAGCGTGATCTTCGGCTGCCTGGCGGCCAACCTCGGGGTTCGCGCCAGCGCCAAGCCCGCGGGTCAGTTCACGTCCGACATCGAGTTTTACATCGGCATCCGATTGTACGAGGGCTTGCGCGTCGGTGTTGATCGCGATGAATTCAACACCCTTCAAGCCGAGCTCGATCATGCGGTTGACTGCGTTGACGCCGCCGCCGCCGACACCGACAACCTTGATGAGCGCTGGGTAGTGCGGGTTGTGGTTCATGCGTTCCTCCGGTTTGGCATTGAACTCGAATTTGTTTTCAATTTGCAAACCCTAAAGTTAAACTTGAAGTTTAGAGTTTTTGCGAATTGTCATATTTGCTATTTCGAAGGTAAATGCGTACGACAAATTGCCCCGCTATTTGTTGGGCGTGTCGCGAGCGAAGTGACTAGCCGACGACTGGAACGTCGGGAGCGGAGACATCAAACCACGTCGCTCCCGGATTTGCTGCCATGAGCTGGTCAAGGACGATCCCTTTCAATGCAGACTCGTCGCCACTGCCCCACATGATTCCAATGCCGCTACTGAGGCGCACAATTGTGTCGTCGCCTGTCGATCCGGTGACCTCAATCGCGAGGGCACGTAGCCCGTCGGACAGCGCCCGAAGGGCGTGGCCAGCGGCTTCAAACGCACGCGGAGATGCTTGCGCGTCAATGTCGATCAACGGCAAGTCCGACGGAATCTCGGCGACGTTCGACAAGACAACACCGGCTGCGTCAATGAGTGCATAGCCCCCACCTGCGCGCACGACACCGATTGGCGAACGCTGCACAACGCGCACAAGCAAATCGTGTGGTGGGCGCGCTTCTACCTGGTAGGTCTCAACGAGCGGAAACGTCTCAACCGTTTCGCGCACGGAGTCGAAGTCAACGAGTGCCAACGGCGTGCCAACGTGCTGCTGCAGCGCATTGCTCATTTGTGCGGAGAGTACGTCGTCGGCACCAACGATAACAACTTGGCGCACAGCGAACAGCGGACTAAATGCAATTGCAACAATTCCCGCGATAAGTGCGAGCACACCAGTTATGACGCCGATCCGAACCCAGCGCTTATGCCGCGAGCGAGCAGTGAACCGGCGCGCCTGTTCCCGCTGCGCTCGTTTCCGTGCACGCGTTGCCCGATAGACATCGCGAGCGGTGACGGGCTGCTCGTCTGCAGACTCAGGATCGGGCTCGACATCGGATGCCGCACCCGCACGCTCACCCAGGTCAAGTGGTTCGGTCGGATGCGCATCGAGGTCTGCAACAATTGCCTTGCCGTCAAGCGGCTCAATTGGAACGGTCGCAGCCTCGGCTACGGAATCAACAACAACCGGCTCAAGCTCCTCGACAGCGAGCGGCTCGGATGCTTGCTCACGCGGTTGTTGGTGCGGAACCGAAGGTCGCCGCACGTTTAATCCTGCGCGGCAGCAAGGGCGGCCAGTACTTGCGGAATGATCAAGTGCACGTTGCCGCAGCCGAGGGTGATGATGTAGTCACCCTCACGCGCAACACGAGCGACAGCCTCCGCCGCGAGTTGCCAATCCGCCTCGTACGTGACATTTTTGGCGTCTGCAAACGCAGAGCTGACAAGCTCGCCAGTGACCCCCGGGACCGGGTCTTCACGCGCACCGTACACATCAAGCACAACCGTGTGGTCAGCGGTTTCTTCGAGCACTTCGGCAAATTCACGTGCCATATGTTGCGTGCGCGAATACGTGTGCGGTTGGTGCAGCGCAATAATACGACCGTTGCCGATCACCGTGCGGGCAGCTTCAAGTGCAGCGCGAACCTCGGTCGGATGGTGCGCATAGTCGTCGTAGACGCTGACACCGCGTTGGCTTCCGTGCAGTTCAAAGCGCCGCACGGTTCCAGCAAAGCCAGTAACGGCCCGAGCCGCGTCTGCGAGCTCGTATCCGAGCGCAAGCAAGACCGCAATTGCACCCGTTGCGTTGATCGCGTTGTGCACACCGGCGACACCGAGGCGCACATCGACCGATGACACGTCATGCGTGACAGTGAACGACAGATCGGCCGCGCCGTCCTTACCTTCGGCTGCGATGTTTGAAACGCGCACCGCGGCATCCGCTGCCTCGCCAAATGACATGACGTTCGGATGCGACAGGCGGTTGAGAACAGCGACCGCACCGGGGTCATCACTCGAAATGACAACGGCTTGGCTTGCGTCGTCGGCGAATTTCACAAAAGCGTCTTCGAACGCTTCGCGCGAACCGTAGTGATCAAGATGATCGGGGTCGACATTGGTGATGAGCGCAACGGCGGTGTCGTAAATCAAAAACGAGCCATCGGATTCGTCGGCTTCGATCACGAAGTCATTGCCGCTCCCGCTGCCGCTCGAGATGCCAAGACCTGCGATAACGCCACCGTTGACGAAGTTCGGGTCGGCACCGAGTTGTTTGAGTGCGGTGACAACCATGCCCGTCGAGGTGGTCTTGCCGTGCGCGCCAGCAATCGCGACGACACGCTTGCCCTTTGTGAGCCAGTGCAACGCTTGCGAGCGGTGAATAACCGGAATGCCGCGCTCTTTCGCAAGCAGGTATTCCGGGTTTTCGGGCCAGATCGCGGTTGTGTGCACGAGCACGTCAACATCATCGGCGAGGTTGTTGGCGTCGTGGCCAACAAACGTTTCGGCTCCGGCTGCCGCAAGGGTTTGCAGAGTTGCACTGTCGGAGCGGTCGCTACCGCTCACACGAACACCGGAGTCGAGGAACATTTGCGCGATACCGCTCATGCCCGAACCACCAATACCGACGAAGTGCGCCTTGGTGATTGTTTCGGGAACGGGCAGGGAAAGATCTGGTCTCAGCATGACCTTCTCATTCTAGTTCGCGAGGTGTGGTTTTCAGTGCTGCGTCGACCATTGCCAGAACATTGTCAGAGCCGGCGAGTGTTCCTGTTGTCGCGGCGGCGGCCGCCATGCGCTCACGCGCGGCAGCATCCGACAACAGCGGAATGATCTGCTCGCGAACGCTTTCGCGGCTGAGGTCGGCGTCGGAAATCAAGATCGCTCCCCCGGCATCGACAACACCCTGGGCGTTCAGGCGCTGCTCGCCATTCCCGACCGCGTAGGGCACGTACACAGCCGGGATGCCGAGCGCGCTGAGCTCGCTGACGGTTGCCGAACCAGAACGACACACAACGAGATCAGCAAGCGCGTAGGCGAGTTCCATCCGATCAATGTAGGGCACAACAACACGACCAGGCGCCGGAGTTTGGTCGACATCATCGACGTTGCCACCACCGATCGCATGCAACACTTGCCAGCCTTCCGCGACAACATCGGGCCACGCAACCGAGAAGACCTCGTTGAGCTTGCGTGCCCCCAGTGAGCCACCAAAAACCAGCAAGACGGGTCGGTCAGCGTCAAGCCCGAAGTGGGCAGCGGCTTCCGAGCGCCGACCAGCACGGTCAAGCGTCGTCAGTTCAGCACGAAGCGGCATGCCCACAACCGTGCTCCCCGCAAGCTTGGTTCCTGGGAAGACAACCCCGACACCGGCCGCATTTCGCGCGCCCAGAATGTTTGCGAGACCAGCTTTCGCGTTGGCTTCATGCACGACATACGGCACGTTTTCTTTGCGCGCAGCAACATATGCGGGCGTCGCCGCGTAACCACCAAAGCCAATAACCGCATCGACACCACGCGCGCGGATCAGCTCACGTGTCTGCTTGACCGCCCCGCTGAACTTGCCGGGAAACTCCAGTGCCGCCCTGTTCGGACGCCGCGGAAACGGCACTTTCGCGATCGTGACAAGCTCGTAACCGCGCTGTGGCACAAGCCGTGATTCAAGCCCCTCAGCGGTGCCCAAAACGATGATCTCCGCGTCAGCTTCACGCTCGCCAATACGGTCGGCAACAGCCAAGAGCGGGTTCACATGCCCGGCGGTTCCCCCGCCAGCAAGCAAGTATGTGGTCATCCGACCAGTCTATTTCGCCACGCGCGGCGGCAGCGTGCGCGCAAACGACAAGACAACGCCGGTCGCAAGCAATGCTGCCAAAAGCGACGTGCCACCCTGTGACATAAACGGCAACGGCACACCGAGGCTCGGCAAAAGCTGCAACACAACACCGATGTTGATGAGTGCTTGCCCAACAATCCACACCAGAATCGCACCCGTGGTCACGCGTGCGAACATGCTCGGATGCCGCTGGACGATCTGCAGCAGGGCAAGCGCGTAGACGACGAACAGGCCCAGCACGACGACACATCCGACGAGCCCCAACTCTTCGCCAACGATCGCGAAAATGTAATCGTTCTCAGCTTCTGGAAGCCAGCCGTACTTTTCGCGGGAATTGCCGAGCCCCTGGCCGAACACGCCACCACTTGCGAGAGCCCACAAACCGTGCAGCGGTTGCCAGCACAGGTTCTCGTACTCTTCAAGGCACTTATCAGCGTTGGCAAAACTCAAAATGCGGCCCATGCGGTTGTCGCTCGTGAGCGCGAGCGCGGCAACCCCAAGCGCCCCGACGAGCGCGATACTGCCAAGCACACGGAGTTTGACGCCGGCGAAGAACATGGCGCCAAGCATGATGAGCGCAAGCACCATCGTGGTACCCAAGTCGCGCCCGGCCATGACCGAGAAGAAGACGAGCATCGAGACCGGCAAGGCAGGAATGAGCGCGTGCGTCACGTTGTCGAGCAGCGGGGCCTTTTTTGCGAACGCCCAACCGAGCCACAGCGCAAACGCGAGCTTCAAGAACTCTGACGGCTGCAAGTTTTGCCCGGCGATGACAATCCAGGCCCGGTTGCCGTTTTCTTCAACACCGATACCGGGTACGAAAACCAACATTTGCAATAGCAGACCGAGAGCGAGAAAACCCCACGCCCCCACCAAGTAGAACTTTTCGGGTAGGCGGCTCGCAATGAGCATGAGCGGAATACCGATCACCGCAACAATCGCCTGGCGCCCGGCGACGGCGAATTGTGAACCATCCTCCGGCGCAACGGCGCTCGTCGCTGAAAGCACCATCACGAGGCCCAGCACAGTCAGAATGACAGCGGTCCACGCGATGATCGAGAACTCGCGCGGCGCGGGAGTATGGTTTCGACCCAAGTGGATACGCGCGGCAAAGCCACCACGAGTCTGATCAGCGAGCGGAGACTCTTCGGTGACAGGGTTCGGATCGTCGATCCTTGTCATGAGTCCCCCTGTCTACGTACGAGCTTTCGCGGCGGCGGCAAACTTTTCACCGCGCTCACCGTAGCTCTTGAACTGATCAAACGATGCTGCCGCCGGAGCGAGCAACACCACCCCACCCGGTGATGCTGCCACCTGTGACAGCTCGACCGCGCGAGCCATAACATCAGTTTCACCCTCGTCAACCTCGAAAACGGCGACCGCGGGCGCGTGTTGCTCAAAGGCACGAACAATCGTGGCGCGTTCAACACCAATAACAACGGCGGCACGAACCGTCGGCCCGACCTCGCGGATCAGTTCTGTGAGGTCAACGCCTTTTTGATCGCCGCCGAGAATCCAAACCGCACCCGGAAACGCGAGAACGCTCGAGCGCGCCGCGTGCGGATTGGTTGCTTTCGAGTCGTCAATCCAAATGATCCCCGCTGCCGTCGAGACGCGTTCGATGCGGTGCCGATCGAGCCGGAATTCGTGGAGGGCCCCGCTGATGTGTTCCGGGGCGACGTTGAGCGATCGGGCCAGAGCGGATGCTGCCAGCACGTTTTCCACCATGTGCGGCGCATCAAGTCCCTGCTGGGCAAGTTCGCTGAGGGTAATGAGTTCGAGTGCGGAGTTTTGTCGATCATCGAGAAACGCCCGGTCCACGAGGATGTCTTCAACCACCCCGAAATTGCTTCGACGAGGAATACCAAGACCAAATCCGATCGCGCGAGCTTCCTCGATAACGTCGGCTTCTTCAACCATTTCCCGCGTCGCATCCGATTGCAGGTTGTAGACGCACGCGACTTTCGCATGGTGATACACGTGTGCTTTCGCATCGCGGTATGCCTCAGCGGAACCGTGCCACACCAAGTGGTCGTCGTCCAGGTTGAGACACACCGCGGCATACGGCGATGGCTGGCCGGCTTCGGAGGCCTGCTGCAGGTACCACAGCTGGTGGCTGGAAAGCTCAACTACAAGCACATCGAAACCCTGTGGATCACGCACGGCGTCGAGTACGGGAACACCGATGTTGCCGCAGGGCGCAGCACGCAGCCCGCCGTGGACGAGCATGGTTGCCGTCATCTGCGTTGTTGTTGTCTTGCCGTTGGTTCCCGTGATGAAAACCCAGTCGGCCGCGCTGCCGTCAGCGCGCAAAACCTTGTCGCGCACACGCCACGCCAGCTCGATGTCGCCCCACAGGGCAGCATCCGATTCAAGCACCCAGGAAATCACCGGATGGTGCGGCGCGAAGCCGGGAGATGCGACAACAACCTCCGGCGCGAACGCAACGAGTTCAGCTGGCACCGATTCGAGGTCGTGCACGTGCGCATTGACCCCGATTACGTCGAGAAGTCGGGCGTCGTCGTTACTGATCGTGGGCGCAAAAAGCACGACATCCGCGCCGAGTTCGCTGAGCGTATCTGCGACTGAAAAGCCGGTAACACCGAGGCCAAGTACGGCCACGCGTAAGCCCTTCCAGTCAGCGCGCCAACTGTCGAGCGCATCGAGGTTTCGCCCCACGCTACGTCCTCGCGAGCCAATCAACGTAGAACAGGCCGATTGCCGACATCACCAGGAGCCCAGAAATAATCCAGAGGCGAATGACGATCGTGACTTCCGACCAACCGCGCATTTCCAAGTGATGGTGGAATGGGCTGTTCAAGAACAATCGCTTGCCCCTGGTGATCTTGAAGTACAAGCGTTGCAGAATGACCGAACCGCTCGCGATGATGTAGACACCGCCCATGAGGACAAGCAGAATTTCGGTGCGAGTCAGAATCGCAAGGGCTGCGACCACGCCACCGATCGCCATTGAACCGGTATCACCCATAAAAACTTTCGCCTTCGGCGCGTTCCACCACAGGAAGCCCACAAGGCTACCGGTGAACGCGGCCGCGACAATTGCCACCCCAAACGGGTTCGTCGTTTCGTAGCACGCGTCGGCATAGCCCGGTTCGAGATGGTCACTGAAACACGTCTGCTGGTATTGCCAGAAGGCGATGAGGCTATACCCACCGACTACGAAAATGCTCGAACCAGCAAGCAAGCCATCGTTCCCGTCGAGCAGGTTCGTGCTGTTCGAGGTACCAACCCCGATGAACGAAATCCAGGCGAGGTACAGCGCCCAGCCAACAACGAGCGCGATGCCGGCTGAGCCGAGGAAGAACAGGTTGAACTGTGGGATATCGCGAAAGAGCGAGACGTGAGTCGAAGCCGACACCTGCCCATTCGCATTGGGCACCGTCAGCGCAACAATGCCAAACGGCACGACAACCAGAATCTGGCCGACAATCTTGCGCCAGCCCGAGAGCCCGGCACTGTTTGCGCGGCGCACCTTGAGATAGTCATCGAGGAACCCGACAAACCCGAAACCAACCATCATCCACAAGACCAACAGCCCCGGAATCGTCGGACTCGTCCCACCCGTAAAGCACCCAACGAAGTAGCCAACGATCGTGCCGAGGATAAAGACGATACCCCCCATCGTGGGGGTACCGCGTTTGACGTCGTGCGCGAGTTCCGAGAAACGGCCGTCGTCGGTGCGGATGACCTGGCCCCAACCCCACTTGCGGAACAGTCGCAAGAAAATTGGTGTCAGAAAAAGTGGGAACGCCATCGAGATGGCGGCGGCAGTCAGGAGTGCTCTCATGCGTACAACTCCGCAATTCGGTCGCCCAGGTGGCGCAATCCGGCGGAGTTTGACGACTTCACCAAGACCCGATCGCCCGCGCGCAATTCACCTACGAGATATTCGTAGGCACTTTCAACGTCGTGGAAGAACACGGCTTCACTATCCCACGAACCTTCGCCGATCGCACTGATGTAGAGTCGGCGTGCCTCATCTCCAACAACAACAATGCGGCGGATATTCAGTCGCACCGCGAGCAAGCCGACGCGATCGTGCTCTTCGCCGACGGTATCGCCAAGCTCGCTCATGGCGCCCAGAACGGCAACCGTACGCTCGTGCGGGCCCGCGATTTGGGCAAGGGTCCGAAGCGCGGCAGCCATCGAGTCGGGGCTCGCGTTGTAGGCATCGTTAATGATGACAACATCGTCGTTACCCATTCGCTGCATCCGCCACCGCTCGGCCAGTTCGACCGTTTCGAGTGCCGCAATTGCTTGTTCGGGTGTCACACCAACGGCAAGCGCCGAAGCGATCGCAGCGAGGGCATTGTTGATGTGGTGTGCACCCAGCACGTTGAGGTGCAGTGAGTACGGTGTGCCGTCAACCGTCACGGTGCAGCTTGTGCCGGCAGCGGTCACGTCAAGCTCGCTCGCACGCACGCGCGCGGCATCCGCTTGGCCAAAACCAATAACCGTGAGCTTGTGCTCGTACGCGAGGTCTTGCATTGCGGCAACGCGCGGGTCGTCAACGTTCAGCACGGCCACACCACCAACCGCAGCGGATGCCACAAGCTCTGCCTTGGCCGCCGCGGTTTGTTCGATGCCTCCGAAACCACCCGCGTGTGCACTGCCGACCATGAGCACGGTTGCAACGTCGGGGGTCACGAGCGAAGCGAGGCTTGCAATTTCGCCCGCGGCCGATGCTCCGAACTCACACACGAGGTAGGCAGTGTCGTCGGTGACGCGCAGCATCGTCAACGGTGCGCCAACCTCGTTGTTGTATGAGCCTTTCGGAGCGACAACCTCACCGTGCTCCCCGAGGATTCGAGCAAGAAAGTTCTTCGTTGTCGTCTTGCCGTTCGAGCCCGTCACACCAAGCACTTTGAGTCGGCCATGGCTTCGCACGCGAGCAACAACTTCGCGCGCCAGATCGGCGAGTGCCTGCACAACGTCTGCGACCTGCACCTGATCAATCGGGGCATCAACCGGGTGCTCCACAATCGCCAGCACGGCACCGTTCTCGGCGGCGGTTGCCACAAAATTGTGCCCGTCTGTCACTTCGCCCGGCTTGGCAACAAAGATGCCGCCCGGAACCAATTCGCGCGAGTCGGTGTCGACCGCACCCGAGACGATCGTGTCGGCGTTTCCCCGCAAGATCGAGCCACCGGTCACAGCGGCGATCTCGGCCAGGGTGAGTGCAATCACAGCGAAAAACTCCTCGCGAGGTCAAAAGGGAAAGCGATTGTGCCAGTTTTAGTGTGTCACGGGAAGCAGGGCGTCCATCGGTTTTGTCGACGGCGCAACCTCTCCAGACTTCAGCACTTGCGTCATTGCCTTCTGAAAGGCCGCAGCAGTCGCCGCTGACGAGGTTACACGAGTTGGCTCATCAAGCATCACGACAACGACATATTGCGGGTCTTCGGCGGGAGCGAATCCGGCCAGAGTCGTGTAATACAGGCCAGCTTTGTAGCCACCGTTTTCGAGGTCAGGCTTTTCAGCGGTACCTGTCTTTGCTGCGACCCGATAGCCGGGCACGGCGATCTGTTCGGAAATGTAGCTTTGCACGGCAACATTTTCGAGCATCCGGGTGACGTCTTGCGCGTTCTTCTTCGAAATGATGCGTTCGCCTGGGGCCGTCTCGTCTTGCGTTACCGTGCCATCTGCGTGTGTGCAGCTCTCCACGAGCGTCAACGGCATTTTGACGCCATCGTTTGCAATCACCTGATATGCGCTCGCCAATTGCGCCGCCGTGACGGTAAACCCCTGCCCGAATGTCGTTGCGTAGTGCGTCTGACCGTCCCATTCATCGGTGGGATGAATAAGACCAGACTCTTCCCCGAGGAAGCCAACATTGGTGGCCTCACCGACGCCGAACTTCTTCAGGTAGTCGTAACGCACATCTTCGCTTGCCATGTCACCAAATTTCGACAGGGCAACGTTTGACGACTCCACAAGCGCTCCGTTGAGTGTGTACGCGAGTGTGTCATGAGAGGTCGCGTCCCCGACAACAGCGCCGTTCGGGAACTGCTCCCGGTCGCTCGCTACCACCCAGCTCAACGGGTCGGCGAGCTTTTCTTGCAGCAGTGTTGCGGCGGTGACGGCCTTGAACGTCGAGCCGGGTTCAAACGTTGTTGTAAACAGTCTCGAGCCACGATCGTCCGGGTCAACCCCGCCGGGATTGTTTGGGTCAACTGTCGGATACTCGGCGGCACCTCGAATTTTGCCGGTCTTGACCTCGAGCACAATTGCTGAACCGTGTTGTGCTCCTTGTGTCGCAACTTCTTCGGCGAGCATTTGTTGCAGGAACCAGTTCAGTTGCGCATCAATCGTCAACTGCAGAGTGCCTCCCTGTTGGGCGGGTGTGACGCGCTCGCTATTGGGCAATCGGGCGCCGTCAATGCTGCGCATATATGACTCTTCACCATCGATGGGCGCGAGGCATTCGTTCTCGGCGTACTCCACGCCCGCGAGTGGTCCGTCAGTTCCAACAAACCCCACAATGTTGCCGGCAACCGCACCCGCGGGGTAGATGCGCTGCGGCAGCGGTGTGCCGGAAAGATAGTTCAGTTCGAGATCACGCAATTGTAAATACTGCGCTGCCGTGGCATCCGTTGCGATCCGCAACCACTGCGAGTGCGGATCTTCGGTATAGCGCTCGGCAACCTCCCGGCGCAATTCGTCTTCATCAAGCTCAAGAATTTCAGCGATCTGCTTGGACGCTTCAGTCCACGCCAAATCCACCGGGCTTTTCTCCGGGTCCTTTTCGAACGCTCCGATCAGGCTCGGGTCAAGCGCGACCTCGTACACGGTCACGCTTTCGGCAAGCGTGAAGCCTTTCGTGTCAACGATGTCGCCGCGCTCACCGGCCAGAACACGCGTTGTGGCAAGGTTGCCAACTTGCTCGGAGTTGAACGCGTGTTCGCTCGCATTTACGACCTGGATGTCAACGAGTTTGACGACGAAAACGGCGAGGACACCGGCGAGCACGGCAGTCGTAGCCACCGCGCGCCGACGCCGACTCAGCGTGGGTCTCGGTTGCGCTTTCGTCTTTCGCGTTGCCACAGTTCTAATCGTTCTCGCTCGCTGCTGCATCCTCGCTGACCGCGGGTTGCTCCCCTATGTTCTCGCCCTCGGCGGCAGTTTCTGGTGCGACACTCTGTTCAGAGGCGACTTCTTCGACCGGCTGCACCTCCGCGACCGGCTGAGCCTCGGGAACCGGCATTTCCTCGACGACGGGTGGCGCCTGCTGCACGCTCGGTACGGTTATCGTCGTGACAACAGGCGGTTTGGTCCCAGCCTTCATTGCCGCATCCCACGCTGCCTGATCGGGCGCGACCGGCTCAGTGTCGATCAGCGCGTTTGCCACTGAACCGTTTCGAGGCGAAACGACCGACCAAAAACCTGCCGGAGCACTTGTACCGATGGTTGCCCCATCGCTCAAGCGCAAGTAGTTCGGCGTGCCGTTGACAACGAGCCCGTTTGCTGCGGCTTGCTGGGCGAGCAACTGCGGCGACCCAAACGCGACCACTTCGCTTTCCAGCGCCTGCTGTTGCCACTGCAAGTCACGTTGCTCACGGAGCTTGTCGTTGAGCACGAATGACTCTTGTGTCGTCGCGAGCGCAACGGCAACTTGCGTACCACCGATGAGGACAACGGCAAATACAGCCATGACTGCATAGCGAGTTCGACTCTTCTTGCGCGATGCGATTTTGTGTTCGACCGTGTAGAGCCGAGGGGTGTGTTCCTGCACGAAGCCGGGGACGTCGAGGTCGCGCTCGGGCGACGCGACGAAGTCGTCGGCCAACTTGTGCTCATCAAAGGCAAAGGCGCTCACGGTTTCACCCCTTTCGTCGCTCGGAGTTTCTCGGCGGCACGCAAGCGCACCGGAATTGCCCGCGGGTTACGCGCGCGTTCTGCGTCTTCAGCGAGTTCCGCACCGCGTGTGAGCATCCGAAACGTCGGTGCATGCTCGGGTAATTCCATTGGAAGCCCAGCCGGCGCGCTCGATGTGCTCGCCGTGGCAAACGCACGCTTGACAATGCGATCTTCAAGGGACTGGTAGGACTCAACCGCAATTCGGCCGCCCACGGCGAGGGCATCCATCGCAGCGGGAATGGCTGCGGCGAGCACTTTCAACTCATTATTGACCTCGATGCGCAACGCTTGAAAAACGCGCTTTGCCGGATGACCGGCACGCTGGAGCGCGGCAGGGGTTGCCTCGATCAACAGGTCAACGAGTTGCCCGGAACGCACGATTGGCTCGCTCTCGCGGCGTTCAACGATGAAGCGCGCGTAACGGCCTGCGAGTTTTTCTTCGCCGTAGCGTTCAAAAATGCGCCGCAACTCGCCTTCCGAGAAGGTCGCAACAACCTCGGCCGCAGTGGTGCCAGTGGTCTGGTCCATACGCATATCAAGCGGAGCATCTTTCGCGTAGGCAAAACCGCGGTCAGCCTCATCAAGTTGCAGCGACGAAACACCCAGGTCAAACAGCACAGCGTCGGCGTCTTGCACGTGCTCGCCGATCTGGTCGTACACGGTGTGCACGAACGTCACGCGATCGGCGTACGCGGCGAGTCGCCGCTGAGCGATTGCAAGTGCTTGTGTGTCCCGGTCGAGTCCGATCAGCCGAATGTGCGGCATCCGCTCAAGAAACGCTTCGCTGTGCCCGCCCATTCCAAGCGTGGCGTCGACGAGAACCGCCCCATCAGCGGCGAGCGCCGGGGCAAGCAACTCGACGCAACGGTCGAGCATGACGGGGGTGTGAATGTCTCGAAGTGTCATCATCACGTATCGGATGCTTCTCGCGAACCCTGATATCTGCTCGTCGCTCCGGCGCCGGGGAAGTGCGTCGGTTTCGCCGGGCAGATATCACAGCTCGCTAGAACAAGCCCGGGATCACCTCCTCTTCAATGTCAGAGAAGTCGCTTTCGGTTGCTGCAACGTATTCGTTCCAAGCGTCGGCCGCCCAGATTTCGGCGTGCGTGCCAACACCCGTGAAGATGAGGTCTTTTCCGAGACCCGCGTACTCGCGCAAGTGCGCGGGAATCATGACGCGGTGCTGGGAGTCGGGTGCTTCCGCGGCGGCGCCAGAAAGAAACATGCGCAAGAACCCACGTGCTTGCTTGTTCGCAAGCGGTGCCTCGCGCATGCGTTCGTGAACACGTTCAAACTCTTCAGTGCTGAAGACGTAGAGGCAACGTTCCTGACCACGCGTGACAACGAGTCCACCGGCGAAGTCAGGACGAAACTTCGCGGGAACGATGACGCGGCCTTTGTCGTCGAGCTTGGGGGCATGGGTTCCCAACAACATCGCCTCATCACCCCCTCATCTGCGGTGATCGGTGTACGGCCGATCACTGAAGTTCGTTGTGCCTCCACATTACTCCACTTTGCTCCATTTTCAACCCCATAGCGTGTGAAATCTTGTCGAAATCCACGCGCAGCGACCACGCACCGGTTTTCAGGCAAGAAAAAAGCCCCGGATGCCGAAGCATCCGGGGCGAAAAATCGAGAGGACTACTGCTCGCGACGATCCCAACGATCGTTGAGTCGATCCATCAAGCTGGGCTCAGCACCCGGGCCGGATGGTGCTGACTTGCCGACAAACTGGGCGGGCTCAGTTTTCGACGGCTTACTCGCGATGAAAACGCCGAGCACCATCATCACGAACGCCACGACACCAACCACGATCGTCCACGTGCCGCCGAGTGCGACGCCGGCGATGAGTGTGCCGACACCCGCCATGACAAGCAAGGCACCCCACAACAGGTTGCGGTAATTCAGCGAAGTGCCGGCGGTCGGGGCACTCACGACATCGGCATCGTTGCCCAGCAGATGACGTTCCATCTCGTCGAGCAGACGTTGCTCTTGTTCTGACAGTGGCATTTGGGGCGCCCCCTCGTTGCAGGCAGGATGTGGTTTCACGGACGCAAAACCATGAAGTTTGTGTGACTCAGTCTACGGGTGAATACTGTGAAACGGGAGAGATATTTTCGCTTCTCCACCGTGGCGCAGCCCACCCCCACGGTCGATACGCTGGAGGGGTGAGCGAAACCCAGTTTGACGTTGCCGTAATCAATGAGCGGCTGCGTGATTTCGTGTCACAAACTCGCTCGGTTGGCGCCTACGAATCGGCCGAAGCTGATCGTTTTCTTGACGCGGGCGAGTCGGCGATAGCGGGCGGCAAGCGCTTGCGCGCCCGGTTCGTGCACGCGGCTTGGCTGGCCGTCACGGATGCCCCCACACCCCCACCGCAAGCAGTGCTCGACGCGTGCGCGGCCGTCGAGGTTTTCCAAGCGGCAGCACTCGTGCACGATGATCTCATCGATAATTCCGACACTCGCCGCGGCGCACCTGCCGCTCACCGCGCACTCGAGCACACCCACCGCAAGAACAACTGGCTGGGCGATGCCGAAGCATTTGGGCGTTCGGCAGCCATCCTGCTCGGCGACTTGCTCATCGCGTGGAGCGACGACCTGTTTGAACAGGGGCTTGCAACGTGCGATGACGCCGTTGCCCGACGAAATGCACGGGCGCTCTACGCACGCATGCGGCGCGACGTCACGGTTGGGCAGTTCATGGACCTTTCGGCAGAAGTCGCGTGGGCAAAATACCCCGAGAGTGAACACGCCGTCCGAGCGTTGAAGATTGCCGAAATGAAATCGGCCCGGTACAGCATCGCTGACCCCCTTGCCCTCGGCGCCGCACTCGGTGGCGCGAACGAAAACCAACGGGCGAGTCTTGAAGCATTCGGGCTCCCCCTTGGCATCGCGTTTCAATTGCGCGATGACATGCTCGGTGTTTTCGGTGACGAAAGCGAAACCGGTAAGCCCTCGGGCGACGATGTGCGCGAGGGAAAGCGCACCGCGCTCATCGCTTGGGCGCGCGAAGAACTCTCCCCAACCGGCCGCGACGAGCTGGATGCACTTTTGGGCAATCGTGAGCTCACCGCGACCGAGCTGCACAGGGCCAGGTGGCTCATCAACAACACTTCCGCTCCAGCGCGAGCCGAAGCACTCATCGCGGAAAACCTCGCCGCAGCACACGACGCACTGGCGAGAGCGGAAATCTCGGATGCTTCACGCACGGTGCTCGAAGCGCTCGCCGACGCATCCGTCAAACGAATTGCGTAACGCTGCTAACCGAGCATCAGCGCAGCAGCGCGCACCTCACCTTTGCGTCCCGCAATGAGCGACTCGATCGGCGGGTGCCCAAGCGACTCGGTGTCGGTGAGTAGCCAGTCGATGGCCTCATCGGTTGTGAAGCCCTCATCAAGCAGCACGGTTGCCGTTCCGCGAAGCGACTTCAGTACGGCCCCGTCTTGGATAAACGCTGCGGGAACCCGCAACGCACCAAAGCGGCGCGTGCCGATCAAGTGGTGGTCGTCGAACAGTCGATGCACACGACCGACAGGCTCGCCCAGAATCTCAACCAGGTCGGGAACGGTCAGCCACACTTCGGAGTTTGCAGTCTCGGTCACAGCAAAAGCCTAGCGCGCGGGTGAAACCCGCGCGGCATCAGCAGAAACACACCCCGCGATCCTAGACTTTCAGCGTGAACACGCAGCCCGTCGCCGACCCCTTAATAGGGCGTCTCGTCGACGGGCGTTACCGCGTGCGTGGTCGAATCGCGCGCGGCGGCATGGCCGCGGTGTATCTCGCTACTGATTTACGGCTCGAACGCCGCGTCGCACTCAAAGTCATGCACGGACACTTGAGCGACGACAAAGAATTTCAGCAGCGCTTTATCCAAGAAGCACGCTCCGCAGCACGCCTTTCCGACCCGAACGTCGTGCCGATTTACGACCAGGGACAGGACGGTGAAATCGCGTACCTGGTCATGGAGTACTTGCCCGGTGTGACCCTCCGAGAATTGCTGCGCGAGCAGGGGCAGCTCTCTGTAGAGCAAACCGTCGGAATCATGGACTCCGTGCTGAGTGGCCTTTCGGCAGCACACCGCGCCGATATTGTGCATCGCGACATTAAGCCCGAAAACGTGCTGCTCGCTGAAGATGGCCGCATCAAACTTGGCGACTTTGGGCTTGCCCGCGCAACTTCGGCAAACACAGCGACCGGTCAACAGTTGCTCGGCACGATTGCCTACTTGGCTCCTGAGCTCGTCACCCGCGGTTCTGCGGGTGCCCGCAGCGATATTTACGCGCTCGGTGTCATGCTGTACGAGATGCTCACCGGCCAGCAGCCGTTTCGTGGCGACCAACCGATGCAAATCGCATACCAGCACGCGAACGAACCGATGCCCCGGCCGAGCGCGATCAATCCCAAAGTGCCCGACCAGCTCGACGACCTTGTCATTTGGGCGACCGAAAAGAACCCTGACGAGCGCCCCGCAAACGCCGGTGAAATGCTCGCGAGCCTCAAACAAGCCGAGCGTGAGCTCTCAATCGTCCCCGCCGTGCCACGCGAGGCGGCCGCTTACTCGGAACACTCCACCGACGGTTCCACAAAGGTGTTGCTGAGCGATGACGCCACCGCAGTGCTCACCGGGCCGCCAGCTCCCCCGGTGGTGCCCAGTGTTGCGACGCCTAATCCTGCATCCGACGCGGCCGCAGCTCAGCCGATTCTGCCCGAACCGGAACCGGACATCGAACCTGAACCGGTCGACAGCGCGACGATGCTTCGGGTGCGCTCGCAGCGCCGCAGTCGCAGATTCACCCTCGCGTTGCTCACAACCCTCGCCCTCAGCGCAATCGCATTGCTGTCGGGACTCTACTTCACCGTCGGTGACGGTGCGAATGTCGCCGTGCCGAACCTGGTTGGCCAAACGAAGCAATCTGCACAAGCGCTTCTCATCGAGCAGGAGCTCACCGGAAAGCCGACTGAGCAGTACAGTCAAGACGTTGCCGAAGGTCGCGTTATCGAACAGAACCCGGGCGCCGGTGCATCCGTCGCAAAACAATCGGATGTCACGTACACGGTTTCGCGCGGCAGGGAACCTGTCGAATTCACGCCCTCAGAAATCGTTGGGCTCAGCAAACAAGACGCCGAGGCAAGAATCGCAGAATTGGGCCTTGTGCTGGCTGACCCGATCGAGTGGTTCTCAGAATTCCCTGCCGACCAAGTCACGAACCTGCGCACTGCGGCCAAAGATTCCACGGAGTTCGCCGAGTGCGATGGCACCTGCAAGCTCCTCAAGGGCGACCAAGTCAAGCTCTCGGTTTCGATGGGCGCGGTGCCGAATGTTGTCGGGCTCCCGACCGAAGAAGCACGCCAGATCCTGACCAATGCGGGTCTAAACGTGGCTGCCGAACCCGATCAGGCATACGACGCTCAAATCGCCCAGGGCAACATCGTTTCGGTGCGCATGAATGAAACCGTGTGGCGAGGCGACGAAGTCACGCTTGTCGAATCGCTCGGCCCAGAACTCTTTGCAGTGCCGAACGTCGTCGGCCTCACGCGCGATGAAGCCGTCGCCGAACTCGAAGCACTCGGCTTCCAAGCCGACGTGCCATGGATTTGGACCTGGCCGCCCAACAGCGCAACGTCTGTTTCCGGGCAAGATCCCGACCCGGACACGATGCTTCCTGCCGCTTCGACGATCTCGCTTTCGTTCTAGGGTGCGTCTGGCAAATCCGCATTGACGCGGACTTGTCAGACACGCTCTAACGCTGCGCGAGTTCTTCCGCGACTAAAAATGCAAGCTCGAGCGACTGACGGTGGTTCAAGCGCGGGTCGCACAGCGATTCGTAGCGTGTTGCCAAACCGGCCTCGTCGATCCGCTCTGAACCGCCCAAGCACTCAGTGACATCGTCGCCGGTAAGCTCGACGTGAATACCGCCCGGGAAGGTACCGACCGCTCGGTGCGCCTCGAAGAAGCCTCGTACTTCATCGACGACGTCATCAAACTGACGGGTCTTGTAGCCGGTGGGCGTCGTGATGCCGTTGCCGTGCATGGGGTCAGTGACCCACAGCGGGGTTGCGCCCGAGTCTTTTACTGCCTCGAGCAGCGGTGGCAGTGCATCTCGGATCTTGCCCGCCCCCATTCGCGTGATGAACGTCAAGCGGCCCGGCTCGCGGTTGGGGTCGAGCTTGTCGATGTACGACAGCGCCTCGGCAGGCGTCGTCGTCGGACCGAGCTTGATACCGATGGGGTTTCGAATCTTCGAGACGTAGTCGATGTGCGCACCGTCGAGGTCGCGTGTGCGCTCGCCCACCCACAAGAAGTGGGCGGAGGTGTTGTACAGCTCCCCGGTGCGCGAATCAACACGCGTCATGGGTGCTTCGTAGTCCATCAGCAGACCCTCGTGGCCCGTGTAGAACTCAACGCGCTTCAGTTCATCGAAGTCCGCACCGGCAGCCTCCATGAACTTGATAGCGCGGTCGATTTCGTTTGCGAGCGATTCGTAGCGCTGATTCGCGGGGTTTTGCGCAAACCCCTTGTTCCACGAGTGCACCTCACGCAAATCAGCGAATCCACCCTGCGTGAACGCACGAATGAGGTTGAGCGTCGACGCAGACGTGTTGTATGCCTGCAGCAAGCGGTTCGGGTCAGCCGTACGCGACGCTTCGGTGAACTCGTAACCGTTCACAATGTCACCGCGGTATGCCGGCAGCGTCAGACCATCGCGCGTCTCTGTGTCGCTCGAGCGCGGCTTGGCGAACTGGCCAGCCATGCGGCCCATCTTGACAACCGGCATCGACGCGCCGTACGTGAGCACAACAGCCATCTGCAGCACGGTCTTGATGCGGTTGCGAATCTGATCGGCCGTGGCACCCGCGAAGGTTTCGGCGCAGTCGCCACCCTGCAGCATAAATGCGTTGCCGGATGCCGCGTTGCCGATACGTGCGCGCAGGTTGTCGACCTCGCCGGCGAACACGAGCGGCGGCAGCGTAGCAATGCGCCCTGAGACTGCCGCAACGGCAGCAGGGTCAGCCCACTGGGGCTGTTGTTTGATTGGCAGATCGCGCCACGTGTCGAGTTCGGAAATGTTGGCAGGCATCTTTCAATCCTAGCCAGTGACGGCGCACCCGAGCGCGTGGCAGGGCAGCCTGCGACGTCCGTTCGCTAACGGCGTTTTTCGAGCGAGCTCTTGGGTGCGCGGGGGGCCGTCAAGCGGTTCTTCACGCTCGTCGCATAAACATCTTCATAGAGTTGCCCACCGGCACGCTGCAGCTCAACCATGATCTCGTCGGTGACCGAACGCAAAATGTAACGGTCGTTTTCCATACCGTCGTAACGTGAGAAGTCGAGCGGTTTGCCGATCACAATCCCAACACGCACAACCCGTGGAACCTTGGCCCCAATCGGCATCATCTTGTCAGCGTCGATCATTGCAACCGGAATGACCGGCACCTTCGCAGCAAGGGCCATGCGAGCAAGCCCCGTGCGTCCGCGGTACAGGCGCCCGTCCGGGCTCCGCGTTCCCTCGGGATACAGCCCGAGCAGGTCACCACGACCCAAAACCTGCAGGCCCGTGTTGAGCGAGTCTTCGGATGCCTTGCCGCCAGAACGGTCGATCGGCAACTGTCCGGTGGCTTTCATGAATACCCGAGTGGCCCACCCCTTGAGCCCTTTACCGGTGAAGTAGTCGCTCTTGGCCAGGAATGAAACTGGCCGATCGATCATGAGCGGCAACAGAATTGAGTCGATAAACGACAGGTGATTGCTCGCAAGAATGGCCGCCCCGTCGGTGGGGATATTCTCACGCCCCACGACCCACGGCCGGTAGATCGCCTTGACCAATGGGCCAATCGCGATGTATTTCATAAACCAGTAGAACATCGCCAACAACATTAGTACCGAACTAGCCTGAGTTGTGGCATGCAATGCGCTCGCGGGTGTTCGTGGCGATCACCGCCTAGGATTGACGGGTAACAATCACCCCACTATTTAGGTATCAAAGGAGTTGCCGTGGTTTCCGAGATCTCCGTTCCGGTCGTCGTCCCCATCGACCTGAGTCTCAATGTGAGCGATCTGCTCGCCAATCGTGTGAAAGAGACCCCCAACCTCGCACTGTTTGCTGTTCCCGACGGTGAGGGCTGGAAAGACATCACCGCAAAAGAGTTCGAGGCCCAGGTCATCGCACTCGCGAAGGGCTTCATCGCTGCTGGCATCAAGCCGAGGGATAAAGTCGGATTCATCGCAAAGACCACATATGAGTGGACTCTCGTTGACTTCGGGTTGTTCTACGCCGGCGCCGTCATGGTTCCGATTTACGAAACCTCGTCGAGCGCACAGATCGAATGGATCCTGAAAGACTCTGCCGCTCGCGCACTCATTGTTGAGACAGCTGAGCACCTCGAGCGCTTCGAGGAGATTAAGCAGAGCGTCAAGGGTGTTGAGCCCGTCTGGTCGCTTGCGGATGGCGCCATCGAGGCGCTCATCGCTGGTGGCACGGCTGTTTCCGACGCCGACGTTGAGCAGGCTCGTAAGACTGCCAAGCCTGAGGACATCGCAACCCTCATTTACACGTCGGGTTCGACCGGCCGCCCCAAGGGTTGCGTGCTCACCCACGCAAACTTCGTTGAGACCTCGCGCCAGTCATCCATTGCGCTTGCCGAAGCGGTCGGCCCGGGCTCGTCAACGGTGCTCTTCATCACGACGGCACACGTTTTCGCTCGCCTCATCTCGATCCTCGACATCCACGCGGGTGTGAAGACCGGCCACCAGCCCGATACGAGCCAGTTGCTCCCGGCCCTGGCTTCGTTCAAGCCGACATTCTTGCTCGCTGTTCCGCGCGTGTTCGAGAAGGTCTACAACTCGGCCGAGCAAAAGGCAGAAGCGGGTGGCAAGGGCAAGATCTTCCGCGCCGCCGCGGCCGCTGGTATTCAGCGCTCGACGCTGCAGCAAGACGGCAAAAAAGTTCCGTTCATGCTCAACCTCAAGGTTGGTCTGTTCGACAAACTTGTCTTCTCGAAGCTTCGTGAGGCAATGGGCGGCCAGGTCAAATACGCGGTTTCCGGTTCAGCACCGCTCGGTGCTCGCCTCGGTCACTTCTTCAACAGCCTCGGTATCGAAATCTTTGAAGGTTATGGTCTGACCGAGACAACCGCTCCAGCAACCGTGAACCGCCCCCGCAAGACGAAGATCGGCACCGTTGGTGTTCCGATTCCGGGTGCGAGCATTCGTATCGCCGAAGATGGCGAGATCGAAACACAGGGTGTCAACGTCTTCGGCGGTTACTGGAACAACGAAACCGCCACGAAGGATGTCTTTACCGACGACGGTTGGTTCAAGACCGGCGATCTCGGTTCGCTCGACAGCGAAGGCTACTTGACGATCACCGGGCGCAAGAAAGAAATCATCGTCACCGCCGGTGGCAAGAACGTCGCCCCGGCAGCGCTGGAAGACCCGATTCGCTCCAACCCCGTCGTGAGCCAGGTTGTTGTTGTCGGGGACCAGAAGCCATTCATTGCAGCCCTGGTCACGCTCGACGAAGAGATGCTGCCGACATGGCTGGCGAACAACGACCTGCCGGCTGACATGACGCTTGAGCAAGCGGTGAAAAACCCGGCTGTTATCGCCGAGGTACAAACGGCCGTCGACCGAGCAAACACGACGGTTTCGCGTGCCGAGTCGATTCGCAAGTTCGAGATTCTGCCGACGCAGTGGACGGAAGCCAGCGGTCACTTGACACCGAAGCTTTCGATCAAGCGTGGCGAAATCTTGAAAGACTTCGCGAGCGAGATCGAATCCATTTACGCTGGCCCGAAGGATCAGACCACAGGCGTATCGCTCAAGTAATTCGCCCACCGTCGCCGCATGCGGCGCGCAGACGCAGAGAGCGGCTGGTTCTTAGAACCAGTCGCTCTCTCGTATTTGCCGCATGGCAGCCTTCTTGCGCTCCGGGTCAAGCCGGTTGATGTAGAGGATGCCCTCGAGGTGGTCGCATTCGTGCTGGAACGCCTGAGCGAGGATTCCGTCGCCTTCCAAGGCAATCGGGTTACCGTGAAGATCAACACCCTCGCAGCGCGCCCATGGATAACGCAACGTCTGGTGCCACAAACCCGGCACAGAAAGGCAGCCCTCGTCAACGAGTTCGGGCTCACCACGCGTTTCGGTGACGGCCGGGTTGAGGAAGTATCCGATTTGTCCGTCCACGTTAAAACTAAACGCGCGCACTCCAACGCCGATTTGCGGCGCTGCAACACCGGCCCGGCCCGGTAGCGCGGTTGTGTCAAGCAAATCTTGCACAAGGGCACGTGTGCCAGCATCAAAGGCTGTTATTGGCGTGCAAACGGTGCGCAATACGGGGTCCGGGTACAAACGAATCTCTCGAACAGTCACCGCATTAGCCTAATCGTCTCGGCCCCCACTCAGCATGCTGCCCCTCGGACGCGGTAACGTTGATCTGTGCACGTTCTCAGCATTAGTTCCCTCAAGGGTGGCGTCGGCAAAACCACTGTCACACTTGGTTTGGCATCGGCCGCCTTCGCGCGCGGTTTGCGTACCCTTGTGGTTGATTTTGACCCGCAATCGGATGTTTCAACCGGCCTCGACGTCAGCACCGTCGGCCATTTGAACGTTGCCGATGTGCTTGAGAACCCGAAAGAAAAGACGGTTCGTCAAGCAATTGCACCGTCAGGGTGGACAAAGTCGCACCCGGGCACCCTCGACGTGCTCATCGGGAGCCCATCGGCCATCAACTTTGATGGCCCGCACCCCAGTGTGCGCGATGTGTGGAAGCTTGAAGAAGCGCTCGCTGCTGTTGAAGACGAATATGACCTTGTGCTGATCGACTGTGCTCCCTCGCTCAACGCACTAACCCGCACCGCGTGGGCGGCAAGTGACCGCGTTATCGTGGTGACCGAACCGGGCCTGTTCTCGGTTGCCGCTGCCGACCGTGCATTGCGCGCGATTGAAGAGATCCGCCGAGGCCTTTCCTCTCGCCTGCAACCGCTTGGCATTGTCGTCAATCGTGTTCGACCGCAATCGATCGAACATCAGTACCGCATCGACGAGTTACGCGAAATGTTTGGCCCGCTTGTGCTGAGCCCACAGCTTCCCGAACGCACGTCACTGCAGCAAGCACAGGGTGCTGCTCGACCACTGCACGTCTGGCCGGGCGAGGCAGCGCAAGAACTTGCCGCCGATTTTGATGCGCTGCTCGACCACGTTGCGTTGGCAGCCCAACTCCCGGTGCTGGATGCGCCCGCGACCACAACAGTCGAGGTTACGAACGTTGAAGAAAGCGACGAAAACTAAGCCGAACGACGTGCGCGCAGACGCGCAAGGTCGTCGACTGGAGCGTCAGCGAGTTCGTCTTTCACGACTTCAATGAGGGTTGCTTCAACCTCGCGCCACAGCGGCGCAACCGTGATCCCAAAAACGCCCTGGCCCTGTGCCATGAGGTCGAGCAGTTCACGCTCCGACGTGCACAAGTACACCGAGGCGCCATCGCTCATGAGCGTGACCTTCGAGAGGTCGCGGATGCCCTGAGCGCGCAACTGCTCAACGGCAATGCGAATCTGCTGCAGCGAAACGCCAGCGTCCAGCAAGCGCTTGACAAGCTTGAGGACGAGGATGTCACCAAAACCATACAGACGCTGGCTTCCCGACCCCGTCGCGTTACGCACCGTGGGCTCAACGAGACCCGTACGAGCCCAGTAGTCAAGCTGACGGTACGAAATACCAGCGGCACGAGCGGCAACAGCACCGCGGTAACCCGCGGCATCCTCAACGAGAAGGCCATCGGTAAAGAGCATCTCTTCCTGCGACGATGTCGCGGAGCCGACTGGTTCGACCTGCATGGCACCTCCCATTTCTTGTTCCTCCACGGTAAAGCAGAACCCGCCCCCGCACGACCTCATTTTGAGTGTGTCGAAATTTGAATTTTACGCGAGCATGCGAGCGATAACGTCGCTCAACAAAACACGACGCAAGTCATCGACCCGCGCACGCAACTCGTGTGCCCGCTCCCCCGCACGCGAACGCGAAAGCGCATCTTGCTTGCCTAGGAGCGGCCCGATTGCTGCACGCACCAATTGTGCGTCCCGTTCGGCATGCTGCTTCACAACGCGCAAGTGCCGCGGTTCAAGCCCGTGGCTTTCGAGTGCAACAAGCACCTGCAAGACTTCAAGGTCTTGCGCCCGATAGCGTTCACGGGCCTCAAGTAAACCGATCGCGATTGCCTCGTCCAGCAACTTTGGTCGAGCTGCAGCTTCGCTGAGCAACTGTGCTCGGGAATACCCCTGCGTCGCCGGGCGAATGCGAGTCGGAACTGCCTGCGCGAGTGCCTCATCATCTTGGGCATCAAGCTGGGCGCGAATGCGCTCCCACGAGATCCCAACGTCTCGTTGCATCGTCAGCCCAAACCGCAGTCGTTCGACATCGCGCGCCGAAAACTTCCGGTAGCCGCTCTCGGTGCGCGAAGGCATCACAATGCCTTCGACTTCGAGGTAACGCAACTTACTTGCGCTGAGTTCGGGGAACTCGCCGTGGAGTTTCGCGATCACTTGACCGATGCTGAGGGTAGATAACTCACCTGCGGAGCGCGCAAGTGCCATCAGGCATCGACTCCGTTGCCAGCACTTGGAGCGCGGTCAAGCGGTGAAACAAAGTAGTTCAGACGGAACTTACCGATGCGCAACTCTGCGCCATCAGTGAGCCTCGTGTGCTCAATCGGCTCACCGTTGACATACGTGCCGTTCAGCGAACGCTGGTCGATGACGTCAAAGGCACGCGCGTCTTCCTCGGCGCGCTGCAGAATTGCGTGGCGGCGTGAAACCGTGACGTCGTCAAGAAAAATGTCTGCGTCAGGGTGGCGACCAATGAGCGTGACGTCGTGATCAACCAGGTAACGAGCACCCGCCAGGGAACCCGAACGCACGAGGAGCAAACCAGAGCCGCTCGGCAAAGCACCAATTGCATCAAGTTCGGCCGCGGTGAAATCGGCACCGAACGGGCGGAACGACAGGTCGACGTCGCCGGTGAGCGCGCTATAAGCAACACCTGCTTCACTCAGGTCGTGCATCGACGTATCGGTTGATTCGTTGTCGTTGAACTCGCTCACGTTCGTCCCTCCTTGATCTTCAACCCTAGCCGATTGGAACGCCCCTTGGCATACCCGAGGGGCGCTTTTTTGGGCACATTTCACACATTTATTTGCGCGCTACGATGAAGCACGTGTCAAATGCAATCACTTTCACGAAATCCGATTCTCATTCACTCACGGGCCGTCTCGCACGCACTGGTTTGGCCCTGGTTCTTGCGCTCATTGCGCTGATTGTTAGTGTACCGAGCGCCTTCGCGCACGACGTTCTCGACTCGTCAGACCCAGCGGATGGGTCGACGGTGATCGGCGTTCCCGAGCAGGTCGTGCTGAGCTTCAACAACGCTCCGCAGGAGGCGCCCAACGCCAACACCATCGAGGTTCTCAGTCCAAGCGGTGTCAATGTTGCAATCGGCGACATGCTCATCGAGCAAAACACCGTCACGCAAGCACTCGACCAGGCAAACAGCGAAGCCGGCACCTACACCGTGAACTGGGCAATCGTCTCAAGCGACGGTCACGCCAACTCGGGTGCATTCTCGTTCGAGGTGCAGGTTGCTGTCGCTCCCCTCGAAACCGTCACTCCAACTCCGGAAGCGACTGTCGACGAGCACCTGGTCACTGAAATGCCCACAACACCGCAGATCGACGAGCCCGTGACTGCAGCCCCTGAGCAGGGTGTCTCGCCTCTTGTTTGGGTGCTCGGCGGTCTCGCGCTGGCTGCCGTTGTCGTTGGACTGACGTACTTGACTGTACGAACCATCAAAAACAATCGCGAGAGCCAGTAAGGCACCACAAAACGGCGATAGGCTTAACGCATGCCACACTACGACGTCATTGTTCTCGGCGCGGGCCCCGGCGGCTACGTTGCAGCGATTCGTTCAGCACAGCTTGGTCTGAGCACCGCAATCATTGAAGAGAAGTATTGGGGCGGTGTTTGCCTCAATGTTGGGTGCATCCCCTCCAAGGCACTGCTTGCCAACGCAGAGCTTGCCCACACCCTCAAGCACAAGGCCGACTTCTTCGGCATCAGTGGCGAGAACATTTCGATGGACTTCGGCAAAGCATTCGACCGCAGCCGCGAGGTTGCCGATGGCCGAGTCAAGGGCATCCACTTCTTGATGAAGAAGAACAAGATTCAAGAATTCGAGGGCCGCGGCTCGTTCGTCGACGCAAATACGATCGATGTCACAAAGACCGATGGTTCGGTTGAGCGTGTCACCTTCAACAACGCCATCATCGCAACCGGTTCGACCGTTCGTCTGCTTCCGGGCGTGACCCTCAGCCAAAACATTGTCACGTACGAAGAGCAGATTCTTTCGCGCGAGCTGCCCGGTTCGATTGTTATCGTCGGCGCCGGCGCAATCGGTATCGAATTCGCGTACGTTCTGAAAAACTACGGCGTTGACGTCACGATCGTGGAGTACCTCGACCGGGTGCTCCCGAACGAAGACGCCGACGTTTCGAAAGAACTCGCTAAGCAGTACAAGAACCTCGGCGTCAACATCCTCACCTCAACCAAGGTTGACTCGATTGTTGACAATGGGTCGGATGTCACCGTCAGCTACACCGCAAAAGACGGCTCGGCCAACCAGATCACCACCGACCGCGTGCTGATGTCGGTTGGTTTCGCACCGAACGTAACCGGCTTCGGGCTGGAAAACACGGGGGTTGCCCTGACCGACCGTGGCGCAATCGACATTGACGATTACATGCGCACAAACGTGCCACACATTTTCGCAATCGGTGACGTCACCGCGAAGCTGCAGTTGGCCCACGTTGCAGAAGCCCAGGGTGTTGTTGCGGCCGAGACAATCGGTGGCGCCGAAACCATGACGCTCGGCGACTACCGCATGATGCCGCGTGCTACATTCTGCAGCCCGCAGGTTGGTTCGTTCGGTCTGACCGAAGAGCAAGCACGGGCAGAGGGTCACGACGTGAAGGTTGTTACCTTCCCGTTCATGGCTAACGGCAAGGCACACGGCATTGGCGAGCCTGTCGGTTTCGTGAAGGTTGTTGCCGACGCCGAGCACCTCGAGCTGCTTGGTGCACACATGATTGGCCCGGATGCTTCAGAGTTGCTGCCCGAGTTCACGCTCGCCCAAAAGTGGGATCTGACGGCGCACGAGCTTGCTCGCAACGTCCACACGCACCCGACGCTTTCGGAAGCGCAGCAGGAAGCATTCCACGGCCTCGTCGGCCACATGATTAACTTTTGATGCAAGCCGGGTCAGGTTTGGCGTAGCCAAACCTGACCCGGCTTGGATCAACACTGAGCGAGGCCCCACCGGGGCCGAGTCGAAGTGTCAACGTGCACCTTCGCGAAGCGCTCGTTCCTTCGCGAAGCGCTCGTTCCCTCGCAGAACGCTAGTTCCCTAGCGCCCGCCCAAGCTTCGACCCTTCAGACGGACGTGCTCCGGTTGCCAGCACAACACCTTCGAGCTCGGCGAAGAGTGCGTCGCCGTCAGCTTGGCTGACCTCAGCGTGCAATTCGAGTTCCCATTCCCGCCACGTACGTTCGATGCCGGTGCGTTCATCAAGCGCGACAACACTGTCGTCAACGAATTCGGCTGAAACACCCACGGCAGTTGTGAGCTGATACGCGAGCCGGTTGTTGCGGATGCGCGCGAGTGGTGCGAGTTCGCCGAGTGCGACATCCGATGCTTGCTCGGCAAGCAATTGCGCGATTGCGGCTCGGAGTTGCTCTGGTGGCTGTTCGGTGTCGGGCCATTGCAACTCAAGGCGTCCGCTCGCCGTGCGCGGGCCTTTAATATGCCAGCCAGCATCATGTCCCCCACGGCGATGCCGCACGGCGATGCCGTGGCGAGCAAGCACAGCATCGTCGGTATCGAAATACCGCGCGTCAAGCTCACGCACTTCGGCGGGGGTGACGCTCAGCCCCGAAACGCTCGCCCACGCGGGCAACGTGGTGTTTGCTTCGACGTCGTATTTGCGCTCGATTTCCATCGAGCTTTGCGGCGCAAGCGACACGTGATGACTAGTCGTCGTTGGGGGTGATGTCGTCTTCGGCGCCGGCGAACCAGAAGTGCACTTCGGTTGGGCCGTCGTGGGGCCCGGTGTTTTCGGCTTCACCCTTGCGCAGGTAGATAACCTGTGTTTCGGCGTACGGGACGATGAGTTTGTCTTCTTCGGGCTTCTCGAGAGGCAGAATCTGGCCGTCGAGCGGGCCACCGTGGTAACGAGCGAGTGTCATACTCCAACGATAGTCGCAATGCTCGTTTCGTGTGCTGTAGCCACTCCGATCACTGCCCCCATCATCATGAACGGGCCAAATGCGATCAAGGTGTCACGGTTGGCGCGCCCAAACACCATTGCGCTCACCGCCCAGGTGCCGGCGAGAACAAATGCGCTCATTGTGCCAACCAGCAGCGGCACCCAGCCATGCCACGCCAGGACCATTCCCAGCGGAAAGGCAAGTTTCACATCGCCGCCGCCCATCCCCCGGGCGTTTGTCGCGCCCGATTCGGCGTGCGCGGTTGGACCCCGGTACAACAACCAGTACCCACCAAGAAGAACCCATCCGCCGAGAAGCGACCTCGTGAGCGTTGCCACATCGCCCCGCCAAATTGCATCTGCGAAGCACAAGAAAACAACCGCGAGCGCGGTCGGAAACACAATTCTGTTTGGGAGACGGTGTTCGCGCGTATCAATCTCAGTCAGGATGAGTGCGACAACGAACAGCCCGCAATAGACCACGACGAGGACCGCGGTCGGTACGGATGCTGCGTCTGTCATCCTTTGAGGCTAGGCGTTTGCGCACCGCCCCGCTTGCGCTTGTGGATAACTCCCATTCAGCTGGCCGTTACCGCGCACCATTGGCTTGGGCGGCCGCTAAGTAAGCGTCGAGTTGCTCCTTGTTCGCGTCAACAAACTGTTGCTCGAGATCGAGCCTGACCTTTCGCAGTTCGGCATCGTAATCGACCTCTTGTTTACAATCCCAATCGGCCAATGCTTGCTTGATCTCGTCTTCGATCAACTGCACGATCTCTGCCGAATCACGCTGATGCCAAAGGTCTTGAAACGACGTGTACTTCATCCCAAATTGCATTCTGGATTGCGACGGATCGGCAGCCTCATCAAATCCCGCAGTTGTCATACACTGCGCCCAACGATCATTCAGGGCAACGGTGCGCGGATCATCCTCTTCGTCGAAGACCAGCAATTGCCGTGCCGAGTTCAGTGCCTCAAACTCTTGCTCCCAGCTTCTGTCACCGCGGGCAGCCGTATCAGCCTCGTCCCAGCACGAAACCTGATCCGTGGGGCCGCCATATTCGCCATACATCGCGTTTTCGAACGCGATCTTGTCTTCGTCACTCAACGAATCGAAGTACACGTCATTTTCGCTGGCTTCAGGCTCCGGTCGATGTTTCAGCGGAGCAAAAAGGCCATAGCCGTTCTTCTGTACATACTCGCGAGTGCCACGTTCAATACCCTCATCGTCCGGCCCAATCTGTGAAAAACTGGCTGGCTCAGCGAAGTACTCGAAACCGGCCGCGCTCATGCAGGTTACGAGGGTCGCCTCCCGCCTTTCGATTTCGGCGGTACGGGTAGCAATATAGTCTGCCTCGGAAATCTCTGGGCTTATATGCAGCAGATATGGCGTTAGCGGTGATTGGGCGTAAAAATCCCGTTGCGCTTGGGAGTACAGATACCTCTCTTCGCCGCCTTCGTCTTCGCTGACTTCGTTGTCAGTGTCGGATGTTTCGGGCGCCGCACCATTGCTGCTGGGGTCGTTCGATGTGGGGCTCCCCGTGCCGGGGGCCGTGCTGCTACACGCGCTCAGCACGAAAACGGATGCGAGGGTGAGCACACCAAGCTGGCTCACCCGCATCATCAACGGTGTTCTTGAATCGTTTATCGCTTCCATGCACTGTATTGTGCGCCTCTCGCCCCTCGGCGTCTAGACCCATCGCAAGATTGACGTATCTTGAGGCGCTACCAATATGCGAACTCCGGCCGGCAACATACCCGCTTGAACCAGGGTTTCGCGCGTACGATTTGAGTATGAGCCAGACGATAAGCAACACCCGCGGTGCGGCGCTTCGCGCGCTGGCATACATCCTGTGCGGCGCGGCACTGGCGTGGGTGCTTTTTATCGGTGGGCGGTACTGGGCGCAAGCGGGCGAGTACGCGTACGACACGGTCGGCGTGTCTGAGCGAATTCGCCCAAGCGACTACCTCACGATTGCAGCGATCGCCGCGCTCGGTCTCGGTGCCCTGATCGCCAAACGGCAGCTCGCGAAGATTCGTGCGGTTGACCGCGCGCGAAGTGAGCTTGTTGATGCAGTCACAGCGCTCACGCACATTGTGCTCGTCGTTGCTGCGGTGTTCGCGACGTGGGCGGTTTTCCTCACGTTCATGAGCAGCTTTTTTGATTCTTCTGTTCCCGGCGCAGCACCGCTCGTGCGCTTACTCAACGTGTACGTGCCGATCGTGTTGTACACAGCGCTCGTGTTGTTGTTGATTCTGGCCGGGTTCGTTTTCGTGCCGGCACCTGTGGCATCCGTATCTCACAAACCGGCAACGCTGGTCGGCGCTGAGAGCGTCGGTGGGAAACGTGATCTCGCGCTCGCTTACATTGCCCCGATTGTTGCCGCAGCGGTCGCGCTCATTCTTGGGCTCATCGTGTACGACCTCACGCGAACCGCTGTGCAAGCGTGGGTGTGGGTTGCGATTCTTGCGATTATCGCGGCTGGCGTTATCGCTGGCACCGTCTTTGCCGAGCGCAGCCGCAAGCAATCCGCGGCCGCCGCAACGATTGGTGCGCGCAATCTGAACTTCGTGCTGTCGATCATCTTCACGATCGTTGCGTCGATTATGTCGCTCACGTACGCGATGTCAGCCGTTTCTGACTTGCGGGCTCTCTCGAGTATCTCAATCTCGGCGTTCGACGAGAAGTCTGACATCCGACCAGACGATGTGACCATCACGAAACAACCGATTGCGAACGCGTGGGGTTCGGATCTTGAGCGCGGCTCACAAGTACAAATCGTTGTTGAACCAGGGGCGACGGTCGTGGCCGAGGGCACGGTGGGTCGGGACCGGTGGCTCAATCTTGAAGCAAGTGATTGGGCAAGCGCGCTGTCGGCTGGCGATTACCAATTGCGAGCGATCGGTGTTGCCGCGAGTGGCGAAACGATCGAGTCCACACTGCCGTTCACGGTGCAAAGCAATGGTAACGTTGCATGGCCAAAAGGCACCGACAAAGCTTCCGAGCCGAAAGACTCGATCCTGCTCCCCCTGACCGTTGAGCGATTTGTCGATGACTTCTTGCCACCACTGTTGATGCTGGCCCTGGCGATGGCGGTGCTTGCCGTGACAATAACGGTGCGAAATCGCGAGCAACATGCTCTTGAAACCGGCGCGGTCGAGGAGTAACCTGCGAAACACACTGCAACGGCGCAGGAACGACATTCGCTGAGGGGGAAAGCGATGGTTGGGTTTCGCATTCACGACCGGATGTTCCGATCTGCCATTCTCCTCGCGCTGACTGCCCTTGTCATCTCTGCCTGCACTGCAACTCCTGAACCCGACGCGACTCAAGCCGAAGAGGCACAACCCCTCACCGCAGTCGTGACGGTTCTCGAGGGCTCGGTGCGCGTGACGGATGCCGCAGGCACCACGATCGATCCGCCAACTGACGGGAGCGAATTCGTCGTGCGAGAAGGCGATCGTGTGGTGGCGAGCGGCGACGATGCTCTGGTTGAACTTGCGTGGTCTGACGGCGCCATCACGCGTATTGGGGCCGCGACGACGTTCACGATTGGGGGTATCGATGCGCTGGACACCGCACGCGGCGTGCAAGACGGTGGGCTCAGTTGGAACCGTGAGTCGGAGGCATCCGATGCTGAACCATACGGCGTACGCGTCGATGAATCGTTTGTGACCGATCGTGGCGAATACTTCGTCGTCGACTGCCGCTCACAATCGTGCCGCACCGTCGGCGTCGGGGGCGCCGGCGGTGACGGTTCCAAAACCACGTACCGCGATGCCGAGACAGAAACGGCTGTCACAGCGGGCATGCCAGCAAACTGGGGTGAGTTGTTCAGCGACACCTGGGTGCAACGCAACGCGGAGCTCGATGAAGACGTCGGTTTCGCACCGGCAGCGGATGCTTTCATGAGCGCAGACCCCAGCCGCGCGGTCTTGCTTGGCAACTACGACACCGTTCAAACGGTTGTAGACAGTGCATGCACCGGAGGTGCGTGTGCGGACTACGAGCTTCCCGTCCCGGTCGGGAAAGTCTCACAATCGGTCATGACGTTTGGACAGGATTGTTCGCGCGGCATCCCATGCTTGGCCACCGTGGAGGCAACGACAACAAGAGTGGTAGACCGGGTAGAGACCCGAGCCACCTATGATCTCGCTTTTGATGGGGCTGGCTATTCCTGGCGACTCTTTGAGAACACGGCAGTGTGCATTTGGACGTACCCCGATGGGACGAAAGAAAACGTCGGAGCCGGCGATAACGTCATCACGTGGCAAGCGACGCCCACAGCGGCAGAGATCGTCGACGGACAATTTGTCGTGACGAGCCTCACCGGCCAGGGAAGAAGCGAAGTGACCATCAGTGAGCCGATCGATCGCGGCATGTATCCGGGTTGTGAGTACTGGGAACTGCAATGGCATAACGAAACGACAATGACGCTCGAGCGCCAGGTGAACCCATGAGATCCGGTGGTGGGATCAGGATGCGCTGGGCAGCGCTGAGTGCTTTGGCACTTGCTCTACTGGCGGCAAGCCCGGCGGCTGCCGATGATGCACCCGTCGGGTTCGGCGAAGCCGTATACACGGTGAGCGTCGCCGAAGTGAGTACCGGCCCCGAAGGCGAAACAGCAACCGAGCAGGTCGACGGCACTGTGCGGATTGCTTGTGCTGCGGACGGCTGTCGCGTTGTTGAAGAACCTCACCACGGGTTGCTGAATCGGATGGCGCTGAGCGCTGGTAGCACGATTACCGGTTCTGCATCCTCGTCGGCTGCCGCATCGGCGTGCCAGGAAGGAATTGGCGCCAGGCAGCTTTCGTTGAGTGCCACCGCTGCTGGTTTGAGTGCGTCAATGTCGCAAGATTCACTCGGCTGGAGCGACTGCGCCGACGGGCGCGAGGCGTATTCTCATGCGCGCGATGTCACCTGGACGGGCACACTCGTTTCGGCTGATGATTGCGTTTTCTCCGTCGACGGATGCCTCGCATCAACCAGTCCGTGGGCGGGTATCCCCGGTGCCGATCCGGTTGCCCCGAGCATACTGAGTGCGCTGAATACCCCGCAGCAAACAATTACGACGCTGACGGCACCGCAAGTGACGGTGACTGCGCTCGGTACGATCATTCTCGCGCTGCTGATGAAGTATCCGACAACACTCATCAATAAGTCAGTCGACACGGGCGCAACACGCCTGGCGCAGTGGTGGCGCGGTCGACGTGCAGTATCCGATGATAATGCCGAGCCCGGTGATGGTGCCGAGCCTGCAACACCAAAAGAGCGCACCTGGACAAAGACGTGGTGGTGGGCGTCGATCGGCGTGCTGCTCGCGGCCGTTGTCTCGTCATTCGTGAACCCAAACTTTGGTTTTAACCCGGGTTCCGCACGGGTGTTTGTTTCGATCGCGGTAAGCTTTCTCGTCAACGTCATCGCCGGCTGGGCACTTGTGATCTTGTTGATGAAGCGGTTCTTGCCGGATGCGACGCATGAGTTTCAGTTCAAGCCCGCGAGTTTGCTGGTGGTTGCGGCATCCGTTTTGCTCACTCGTCTCACGGGGTTTGAACCGGGCATCATTTTCGGCGCGATCGCGGGCCTGTCATTTGGCGCGATAACCGGCAAGGCTGGCAAAGCACGCTCAGTGCTGATCGGCGCGGCATGGGCTTTTGGGCTGGCGATCGCGGCGTGGATTGTGTACGGATTTGTCGCCCAGTATTCCGGCACGTCAATGCCTGCAACGCTGCTTGTCGAAACCCTGACCTCACTGACGATCGGCGGCATTGTTGCGTTGCCGCTCGGGCTATTGCCCGTGCGCGGCATGGGTGGGCACGCAGTATGGCAGTGGAACAAGTGGGTCTGGACTGCTTGCTACGGCATCGGCTTGCTCGCGTTTTTCCTTATCCTCATGCCAATGCCGTTCTCGTGGCGCGAAGTTGGCTGGGACTTGCGCGCGTGGATCGGCGCATATCTGCTGTACGCCGGATTCGCCGTCATTTTGTGGCTCATCATGACCAGGCCGTGGCAGAAACCTGTCGCGGCCGACGATGCTGAAGGGGCTCCCGTGCAAGAAGACGAAGACGTGCCGCAGCCCGAGGTTGAGTTCGAGTAGAACACGGACGCCGAGTCACGACGACGGCATGACTCCAGGAGGCGAGGGGCGAATGCCACCGGTGAGTGCAATCGCTTCGTAGTCGGTTATCGGAAGCATCCGCACGCCGTCGGGCGAGTGCACACTCGCCCGCACCAGCTGCGCATCTTCGTCGTTCGCATCGCCGAGCACCGCATCGATGTAGCTCCCGAGCGCACCCTGCTCGGCCGCGGTAAGTTGCCTCGGCGCAGGTTTCGGATGGCGCTGACTCAGCGCTGTGAGCAGCAGTCCGTGTACGCGCGGTAAGCCCTCGCCAAGCGATGCCTGAAAGTAGGGCACGTCAAGAGCGGTGGCACCGTGTCGTGCGTAAAATTCCAATCGCCTGGCGGGATCGCCGTGTTCTGGGTGAGCTGCAAAGACGTCGGGTCGCTCGATTTCGGCGAGCAGCACCTCAACTCGAGAAGCCCACCGCTCACGCGCCGCCGCCAAAAGTGCCGAACCGACGCCGTGTCCGCGACCAGCCGCACCAACTGCGAGCCAAACAACTAACGCTGCCTCGCCAAAGCGCTCAATGACAATCGCTCCCCGCAGTTCGTCGTCGACGACGTCAACAAGAACCTCATATCTTCCAGATAGCGCGGCTGTTACGAAGTCATCGAGTGAGCCAAGCTCGATCGGCGAAAAACTCGAAGCCAGCACCGTCTCATAGAGCCGGTGCAGTGTTTCAGTTTCACTCGTCGGTTTGATCATGCGAACTGCTTCCTGTCTAGTGTCAGAGGTTCGAACTAGCTTGATCGTACCAGTTGATTTATTCGAAACTTCATTCGAGAATAGAAATATGAGCACAGCAATCGATACGCGTTTAGCCGGTGACCCACGGTACGCCAATATTGTGCGCTTGCGGCGTGAAATTCAAGTCCGCGAGAATCCTTCGGCACACGCCCCGGTGCTGAGCCTCGGCGATGTTCTCAACCCGCTCTTTATTGACGGTGGTCTTCGCGCCGGTGCAAGCTATCGCCTCGAGCACACCCCCGCGCTGTTCGGCGCGCTCATCGCCGAAGCCACCCGCAAAGGCACCCGATGCGTTGTTATCGGCATGCCGCACTTGGGTCTGGAGTTCACCAGGCGACTCGGAGCAGATTTTGAACAGCTCATTTTGATTCCCGAGCCCGGCCGCAGGCTCCTCGATGTCATCAGCGCGGTCAGCGAGGTTGTTCCGCTCGTGCTTGCCTGCTCCCCCACACGGGTGCGTGAATCGGATGCCGCACGGCTGAATTCTCGCTTACGTGACCGGGTTTGCACGCTGCTCATCACAAGCCCGTGGCCCGCAACCCACGCGCACATCGCATGCGAAAACCCGCAACCGCGCGGGCTTGGCAAAGGGTGGGGCGCGATAACCGAACAACTCGTCACGATGACGGTGCAACATCGCAGCGGCGAGCAACGCAGCGCACACGTGCTCTTACCGAGCAAAAGTGGTCGGCTCGAAGCGGCCCCAGAAGCTGCACCCCAACAGCCGTTTCGCCCTCGATTGGTGGCCTACCAATGAGCGAACGGTTTGCAGCAGTCTGGGTGCCCAATTGGCCACTGCACAGTGCGCTCTGGGGCGAAATCGCTACGTTGGGTGAAACCGCCTCCACGAGCGAGGCCGTTGAGCGCACGCTTGCGGCAGTGCTCCACGCAAACCGAGTGCTTTCGTGCACGACCGCCGCGAGCGCGGTGGGTGTTCGGCGGGGGCAGAGCCGCCGCGAAGTACAGGGGCTTGCCCCGGGCATCCGACTCTTTCGGGTTGACACCGATCGCGATGAACGTGCTTTTCGTCCTGTGCTGAACCTCGTGCGTGAGCTCGTGCCCGAAGTGTATTTGTTGCGCCCCGGGTTACTGATTGCCCGTGCGCGCGGGCTCGCCCGGTTCTACGGCGATGAACACCATGCTGCGAGCGCACTGAGTTCTGCCCTGCACACTGCCGGGTATGTTTCGACGCGCATTGGTTTTGCCGACGATATGTTCAGCGCTGAGCTTGCCGCCCGAATGGCACGCGCGCTGGGGCAAACCGCACACCGTGTGCCTCCCGGTGCGAGTGCGGCGTTTTTGCGCCCGTTACCGGTGAGTGTGCTGGGCGATATCGAACTGGCGAGTTTGCTCGTACGGTTGGGGATTCGTCATCTCGGCGAGTTCGCCAACCTCGACGAAACCGATGTTCGCACCCGGTTCGGCCCGCAGCGTGCCCTGTTGCACGCGCGTGCCCGCGGACTCGATTCGCGTTCGTTTCGCAATACCGAACCTGACCCACAACTTTCTCGAGCGATCGCGTTTGAACCCGCCCTCACGGGCGCAGATCAGGTTGCGTTTTCGGTTCAGCAAACCGCCGAAGCCGTTCTGACAGCACTGGCCGAAGCGCAACTCATTTGCACAGCGGTGCGCATCAGCATCCGCTTTGAAAACGGCAACGAAGATGCGGCGCAGTGGTTGCACCCAACCCACTTCACCGCGAGTGAACTTGTGCACCGGGTGCGCTGGCAGCTTGAAGCGCTGCGCGATCGCGAAGAGGCTGAGCCTTGCGGCGTTGTCGGTGTCACAATTGCGCCAAGCGATGTCGATGATGTGCGCGGTCATCAAACGGGGCTGTTCGGGCATGGTTCAGATCAGCGTTTGCATCACGCACTCACGCGTGTGCAAACAATGCTCGGCCACACGGGGGTGCTGACCGCACATCAGCAGGGTTCTCGCTGGTCGGGTTCTTCACACGCCTTGGTTCCGTGGGGTGAGCGCGCCCCACGCGCCACTCAGACCGCAGCACAACCATGGCCGGGGCGCTTGCAAACAGCCGTTCCCAGCGAAGTGTATGAGCCCGCCCGATCAGTGCACATTGAGGGTGCGGATGGCGAGCCTGTTTCGGTCGATGAACGCGGCAACCTCAACACCACCCCGGGGCGCATCAATGGTGTGCCGATAACCGCGTGGAATGGCCCGTGGCCAGTTGCAGAAAAACTCTGGCACCCCACCGCGGCACGAAACGCTTACCGTTTCGAAGTTGTTGACGAGCGCGGTCATGCCTGGTTGGTGTATCTCGAACACGAGGCGTGGTTCGCTGAGGGAAGGTTTTGCTGATGGCATGGCATAACCCGCCCGTTCCCTGGTCTGAGATTGAGCGTACGCTCAGCATGCGGCCGGGCGACGCTGCACCAACGCTTTCCGCTACCGAACACGTCCTCAGCCGCAAACGTGCCCGACCGGAACCTCCCACCTCGCGGGTTTCCTATGCCGAGTTACACGCGCATTCAAATTTTTCGTTTCTTGACGGCGCTTCCTCCCCCGAGGAACTCATTTACGAAGCAGAACGGCTCGGGCTCAACGCCCTCGCCTTGACTGACCACAACGGGTTTTATGGTGTTGCACGGTTTGCCGAAGCAGCCGAGAAGACCCGGGTTCGAACCGTGTTTGGAGCAGAGCTCTCGCTCGGGTTGCCGAGCAAAAGCACCCCGCAACCAGATCCCGTCGGCGAACATCTCCTGGTGCTCGCACGCGGTATCGAGGGGTATCACCGGCTCTCACGCATCATCACCGCGGGGCAATTGCGCGGTGGGCAAAAAGGGCGCCCCGTGTACACGCCCGAAGAGATCGCTGAAGCATCCGATGGGCACCTGCAAATTTTGAGCGGATGCCGCAAAAGCTCCCTCAATCGTGCGCTAGCAACATCCGATGGCCAAGACACATTGCAGGGTCTGGTCGAGTTGTTTGGGCCAGCAAACATCGCGATTGAGCTGACCGATCACGGCGACCCAGCACAACTCGTGCGCAACGACCGGCTTGCTGGTCTCGCGCACGAATTCTCGTTGCCGATTGTCGCGACCAATCAGGTGCACTACGCAACCCCCGATCGTGCCCGGTTGGCGCAAGCTATGGCTGCAGTACGGGCGCGCAGCAGCATGGCTGATCTTGATGGCTGGCTGCCAGCACACGGTTCAGCGTTTTTGCGTTCCGGGGCTGAAATGCAAGCCCGGTTCACCCGCTACCCGGGGGCGCTCGAGCACAGTGTGCGCATTGCTGAAGAGTGTTCGTTCGAGTTGCGTCGCGCAAAACCCGCGTTGCCGACCCTGCCGGTTCCGGCAGGGCACACCCCGATGTCGTGGCTTCGGCACCTGGTGTGGCAAGCGGTACCGAAAAAATACCCGGATCTTGATGCGGCTGGGCACGATCGCATCGACCGTGAGCTGCGGGTTATCGAAGAGAAAGATTTTCCGGGGTATTTCTTGATCGTGCACGGCATCGTACAAGAGGCCCGGCGGCGCGGCATTCTGTGTCAGGGGCGTGGTTCAGCCGCCGCGAGCGCGGTTTGCTATCTGCTTGATATCACCGCGGTCGATGCGATCTTTTATGGGTTGCCGTTTGAACGTTTTCTTGCCACAACGCGTGATGAAGAACCAGATATCGATGTTGATTTTGATTCCCGACGCCGCGAAGAAATCATCCAGTGGGTGTACCAGCAGTATGGGCGTGAGAATGCCGCCCAGGTTGCCAACGTTATTCAGTATCGACCGAAAAATGCTGTGCGTGACATGGCTCGCGCGCTCGGGTTTTCGCCCGGGCAACAAGACGCGTGGTCAAAGCAGATCGACCACGGTGCAATCAACAGCGAAAATGACATTCCAGAACCTGTGCTCGCCTACGCAGAAGAACTGCTCGGCGCCCCGCGACACTTGGGGATTCACTCGGGCGGCATGGTGCTGACCCGGCAGCCCGTGGGCGAGGTCGTTCCGGTTGAGCACGCACGCATGCCGGGGCGCACAGTTATTCAATGGGATAAAGACGATGCCGCCTGGATGGGTCTGGTCAAATTCGATTTGCTTGGGCTCGGGATGCTCTCGGCCATTCAACACTGTTTCGATCTCATCGAACACGCCACCGGTGAAACCTGGTCTCTTGCGACAATCCCAAAAGAAGAACCGGCGGTCTACGACATGCTGTGTCGCGCCGATTCGATCGGTGTTTTTCAGGTGGAATCGCGCGCACAAATGGGGCTCCTCCCCCGTTTGCAACCGCGCTGTTTCTACGACCTCACGATTCAGATTGGGCTCATTCGCCCGGGGCCAATCCAAGGCGGTGCGGTGCACCCGTTTGTGCGACGCAAAATGGGCAAAGAACCCGTCACTTACGCGCACCCAATCCTCAAACCCGTGCTTGAGCGCACACTGGGGATTCCGGTTTTTCAAGAACAGCTCATTCAGATGGCTGTGGCGCTCGGTGATTGTTCAGCCGATGATGCCGACACGCTGCGCCGTGCGATGGGTTCAAAGCGCGGGCTTGAGCGTATCGAAAGCATCCGCACCCAGTTGTATTCCGGGATGGCTAGGCACGGGCTGAGCGCAGAAGAATCCGATCGCATTTTTGCCCAGATTCAAGCGTTTTCGCACTTTGGTTTCGCCGAAGCACACTCGCTCTCATTCGCGCTGCTCGTGTATGCCTCGTCGTGGCTCAAACTGCACTATCCGGCCGCGTTTTTAGCGGGGTTGTTGCGGGCCCAACCGATGGGGTTTTACTCCCCCGCAAGTCTCACCGCCGACGCACGGCGGCACGGTGTGCAGGTGCGGCGCCCAGACTTGGCGCTTTCAGGTGCGCTCGATGGCCTCGAACCACTGGGCGACAAAACCCCACAAGCACCAACCGGGCTCGACTCATGCCAAGCATCGTTCCCCGGAAAAGTGCCCGAGTTCGTCATCGGATGCCCCGACCCAACCCCCACGCACCGCCGTGACGGGTATGCCGCGGTTCGGTTGGGGTTGGCTTCTGTGCGCGGCATCGGAACCATCGTTGCCGAACGCATCGTGACCGAACGCGAAACGCACGGCCCCTACCGTGACGCACATGATTTAGCACGGCGCGCAAACCTCACCCAAGCGCAGCTTGAAGCGCTCGCAACCGCCGGTGCGCTTGCAAGTTTTGGACTCTCGCGCCGCCAGGGTGTGTGGCTGGCTGGGGCTGCCGCATCCGATCGTCCAGAGTTTTTGGAAGGAACCGCCATGCACATACAACCACCCCTGTTTACTGATCAGAGCGCTCGCGAACGATTGACCGCCGACTTGTGGGCGACGGGTATTTCGGTTGATGATCACCCGTTTGCGCACTTGCGCTCTGGTTTGGATGCGCGCGGTGTGCTCACGTCGAACGAAGTGCGCACATTCGAGGTGGGCCGGCGGGTGAAAGTGGCGGGTCTCGTGACGCACAAGCAACGCCCGTACACGGCATCCGGCATCACGTTTTTGAACCTGGAAGACGAACACGGTCAGATCAACGTGGTGTGTTCGCCCGGCGTGTGGGGCAGGCATGTGCGAACCGTTCGCGGAGCCGGGGCACTCATTGTGCGCGGCATGATCGAGCGCTCTGCCGAGGGCGTCACGAACATCATCGCCGACGGTTTCGAACCACTCACCGCACCCGCCGCACATCGCTCACGCGATTACCGCTGAACACAGCCGAAGCGACTGCCGTACGAGGTGAACGAGTGAACAACAGCGAAGAAGCTCAGCGATGTGCCAGAAAGTCACCTGTGACACCTGTCAGAGACCCGCGTGGGAGGGTTGCCGCGAGTACAATGAAGCTGCCCTGAACGGACGTTCCGCTCGCAGAGCGCCGCACGTGTAGCCGCGAAGCCGCCTGCTGCTGACGCACAACAGCGCACGCTGTCTGGCGCTCACCGCCGAAGACCATTCTTGTTGATGGCGTCGCTTGGCTAGCCGTAGTCGTTGCCAACACCACCCCCAGTTGGATCAGACGGCGGCCCGGTTACGTTGGTTCGGTCCGCGGCTTTCGCGTACCGGTTGCGTTTTCGTATCTGCTGGTGAGCAGCGCGCGAGTTTGCTGACTCCTCACCCTCACCGTATTGGGCGACGCTGTCGGGCGCGGCAAGGTCAAGAGCGCGATTAAGCGCGTTCCACTCATCCTCGTTACGTTGTGCCCTACGCTTTCGCAGTTCGCCTAGCCACAGTGCAAGAGGAAGCAGCACGAAGTTGAACCCGAGTAATCCCGCGACCCGAGGCCACCACGGATCCCCACCTCTGAACCAAACGGGTAGGGCAAGAGCATTACTGCAGAGCACTATGGCGAGCCAGTTTTGGAAATGCTCCTTCTTCATCACAGTGCCCAAAAACCGGGGGCTTCGGTGACGGACCCGAGTCGTCGCGCGTCGTGTTCATGAAAATAGGTCATCAGGGAACTCTCCGCGGTGATTTCGGTTTCGAAGCTTCGGAACGGATGGACGCTCATCGAAGCTGTCTGATTTGTCGTCTCGGGGCGGAGTAGCACGAACTGTGAGTACACCCGCAATCGCGAGCAAGCATCCGATACCGAGCAACTGGTTGACGATATTGTGCGCTCGCAACATGCGGAGGCGACCGAAAACCGGCGTCCACCTCGTCTCCATTCGCAAACATCAGTACACCCAGGCCACTTCGGGTAGTGCCGCCCGAGTTTGCTTTTCGAGCGCTTCGCGAAGCTCGATCGCGAGCTGTTCGATAACGCGCGGGTCGTATCGCGGAAACATGCCGGCGGCACCCTCGAACGTGGGAACCATGTCAATCCACAACTCATACCCCTCATGTATCGGATCATGCACAACGGCCCGAATAGCAGCAACCTGCATACCAGCCCCGAAGCTTGTCATCCCAAGTTCGACGCGCACCACGTCAGTTGCGTCAAGCGAGAACAGTGGGTCGGAACCGAGCGATGGCGCCCAGAACTCAACCTTCCCACCTCGGATGGCAAACACGAAGTACGACCCGATCGATCGTCCGCCGTCGCTACCACGGAGCGCCTCCAGGGCCTTTACCGTCGATCCTGCACGATTCATCGGAGCAACGAAAGCGGATGCCTCCTGGCCAGCGAGGCGCTTTGCAAGCTTCGACTGCATCAGCGCGATCACCAGCAAAACGGCAAGCACCACGGGAAAGACAACGAGGGATACCACCGCGAACTTGAACAGGATCGAATCGGTACTGCGGTCGGCATTTGGCCACGCGAACATTGCAACCAGCACACCCAAGTACGCGATCCCCGCTGCGATGTAGACGATATTCATGCCCCACCGCCGGGTGCGACTTGGTGCACCCGGGAGAGGTTGCCGAGCATCAGAGTTCATGAACTACCTCCTTGTGATCGATTTCTTTGGGAACGTCTCGGCGCGAGCGTGGCGTCGCCCCCTGAAAGCCAAGCATTCAAGATCGCGGCCTGTTCGCGCGCCACAAGCCGCGACGTCACGGTGCCTGTGAGTTTCGTTTTTTGCCCGTCGTGCATCTCAGCCTCAATTTCACCAGTTTGAAACCGACCATCCACGACCCGCCAGCCAAGAACAAAGAACCAGCCCATGTTGTTCACGTCTCGAAAACGCGACACGCTCTCTCGTTCAAGCCTTCGCGCTTGGCGCCACCACGGGCGCCACAGCACCGAATCATCAGACTCCCACCACAAACCCACGAACGGCAGTCGCACCCACACAACAAGGTAGACAAGCAAGCAAATGCCGAACACAACCTGCAACACCGTCGGCACCGCCCGGTAGAGAACTCCGACAACCAAAGCGGGCACAATCAATGCGGATGTCGCGGCGAGACGCGCAACCCGGCCACGAACTCCCGAGGGCTCGACACGACGATATCTCGTCACAATTGCCCCCACGTTGCGTTCGGATGCTCCACTGTTGCCACTCTGCCAGGGGAAGTGGAGCGTCCAAAGGATTGGTTCGACCGTCGAGACCGCACACGATCCTGCGTGCTCCCGTTGCCGACCACCCCGCCCGACTCAAACATCACCACCACCCCCAGATGAGTCAGGTGGCGGCTCGCTCTCTTTGTTTCGATTCGCTCTACTGGGGTGCCGAATACGTTTCCGGATTTGCTGTTCGCTCTCGCGTGAGTGCACTGACTGTTCGTCATCGCTGCGTTGATCGACGCTGTCAGCCGCGGCAAGGTCAAGCGCGCGATTAAATGCACTCCAATCAGCCTTGTTACGTTGCTCTCTGCGTTTACGCAATTCCCCTAACCACAACGCGAAAGGAAGCACCACCCCGCCCGACTCAAACATCACCACCACCCCCAGATGAGTCAAACCGTGTCCCACTTTCCTTGTTTCGATTCGCTCTACTAGGGTGCCGAATACGTTTCCGAATTTGCTGGTCACTGTCGCGCGCGTATGCTGAATCGGCGTTATCATCCTGTGTTGCAACGTCGTCGGTTGCCGTGGAATCAAGTGTTCGATTGAGTGCACTCCACTCTGCCTGGTTCCGTTGCGTCTTGCGGTTACGCCATACCCCCAACCACATTGCGATGGGAACAAGCACGAAATTGAGGCCGATGAAGCCTGCGAGACGACTTTGCCACGGCGTTGCACTATTAAACCAGGCAGGTATGGCGAGCGCATTGCTACAAAGCACTACTTCAAGCCACCTAAAGAAGTGCGCCTTCATCACAGTGCCAAGAACTTGGATGAACCTGAGCGCGAACCTCCACCTACGACTCGGCGCGTTGGGGCAGATTGGTTGAAGCTCTGGATGAAGCGATTGACACCCCAAGCACCAGCGGCGATCCCTGTTGCAGCTACACCGGAGGTGGCACGAAGCGATTGTGTTTGTAATCGCGACCACTCTCTGGGCTTCGTGACCGGGGACTTGGAAACGGTGGCGATTGGTTTCGCAATCTTGCTTGAGACCGAGAACAAACGTGCGGCAGCGCCCAGCGAAGGGCTCACAACCGAGGCAACAATATCGACCACGGCAAGGCCGTCGCCTTGTGTCAAACGGTGCGCGCCCATCGAAGCACCAATCACTCCTGCTGCCACCCCGCACACAAAGCAACCAAAAAGCGTCGCCGCGGACAAACCAATGACCGCAATATCGGTGGCGATTTCCCACCACGCTCGCCCGCTCAAGTCGTTCTTGCCGATGGGGTCGGTTGGCCACACATAGTCGTTGTCAACACCGCCCTCGACCGGGTCAACCTGCAAGAACCTCCCCAGGGCTGGAACATACAACCGGGCACCCATCTCGATAACCGTCACACCACCAGGGGTCTCAGTCAGTTTGTGAGCTGCTTGGTGCCACCCCGTGAACGCACCGTTCTGCCCCTGATCATCCGCGGTGACCGTCCCGATCGCGAGAGTGGCCGGGTCAAGGGGTTGCCCGTACGGATCAAACAACCGCAGCGCGGTAGATGTGGTGCCGTCACCGGTGGTGATCGTGTGCCCCTGAATCCCCGGATACGCCCACGCTTTGCTACTCCCGGTGATGGACACATTCACCCCACCAGGCAACGTCACCTCACACGTCAACGTCGAACCAACAACGCTCCCGAACGGGTTATCATCACCACCGGCATACAACAACTTCACCTTTTGTGCAGCCCCACCATTCGGGGTGGTCGTTTGCGCAACAACACGACCCGCAGGGTCACGAACCACCGTCACGGTCGTGCCATCACCATACGTGGTCTTGTTATGCCGATTCGCCGCATCATAGGTGAACCTCATATCCCCAAGCCGGGTAATATTCCCACGAACGTCATACTCGATATCATTTGCGGCGAGCCCGTCAGC
>CAZTUC010000015.1:0-64544 GCA_964616805.1 uncultured Microbacterium sp.
GAACTTTCTTTGAAAAAGAACCCCCGACCACAGATGGTCGGGGGTTCTTTGCATTAAACACCTCATACACCAACGTAAAGGACCCCCAACCATGACGGTTGGGGGTCCTGTTTGAAGTGCGCTGAAACGCTTATGCGTCTGGTCCGTTGAGCTTGTCAACAGCTGCGTCATAGCCCTTTGCGACGTACTTTTCGATCGTGTCGTCGAGGATGCTGTACAGCACCCAGGCAACGAGCAAGAACAGCGGTGCGGTCAACAAGTTCCAGAAGTTGTGTGTGCTCAAGCTCGAGAGCATCGAGATGATGATCCAGATGACCACTGCGACCGCATAAACCGCGACGTACTCGATGATCTTGGCTGCCGTGCTGCTCTGCCCGGCTTTCAGACCTTCGGCGGTCTTGCGAGCAAACGATTCAACAATGGGCTTTACGAAAACAGTTGCGAGGGTGAAGATCAGTGCCGCCCAAAGCGCGCTCAACGGCCCGATTCGGAAGGCAGTGCTGAACAGACCCATGACCAGAAACGCGAGGTAGCTGAAGATGTACAGCGACACGAGGCGAATCGTCCAGGTGCGCGCATTGCTTGCTGAGGTTGGTTGTGTACTCATGGCCACAATGGTAGTCCTCAACGCCGCTGTCATGGCAACAATCCGCCGGGTTTTGACGATTGCAGGTTTGCTTGGTACACCAACGCAAAGCGCGCGAAACCTTCCCGAAATGTCGACCAGGCACCATGATGTACATGTCGTCGTTGTTTTCTGGTTACCCCGCCGCATCCGCTACAAGCCTTGGGGCCTGGGATGAGATGTTCTTGCAAGCTGGCGACGAGGTGCGCTCGGAGTACAACCACATCTACACCGCGCTTGCTGCGATGGAAGAAGACGAGTTGCGAGCCAGGACGGATGCCCTCGCCAGCTCATACCTCGCGCAAGGGGTTACGTTCGACTTCGCCGGGGAGGAGCGCCCGTTTCCGCTCGATGTTGTTCCGCGTGTGATCACGGCATCCGATTGGGAGTATCTGGAGCGGGGCATCAAACAGCGCGTCAAGGCGCTTGAAGCCTTTCTTGCTGACATCTATGGCCCGCAAAACGCGGTGCGCGACGGCATTATCCCGGCGAGCCTCGTGGCATCCTCAGCACACTTTCATCGCCAGGCGGCCGGGATCAATCCGGTCAACGGCGTGCGAGTGCATGTTTCGGGCATTGACGTTATTCGTGACGAGGCTGGGCAGTGGCGGGTGCTCGAAGACAATGTTCGGGTGCCCAGCGGGGTCAGCTACGTACTTTCAAACCGTCGGGTTATCGCGCAGACGCTGCCGGAGATTTTTACAACGCTTCGTGTTCGACCCGTTGTTGATTACCCAAGCAGACTCTTACATGCGCTGCGCGCTTCAGCTCCCGCCGGCGTCGATGACCCAACAGTCGTTGTGCTGACGCCCGGCGTGTACAACTCCGCATACTACGAGCACACCCTACTCGCCCGCATGATGGGTGTCGAGCTTGTTGAGGGACGTGACCTGTTCTGCTCACACGGACGCGTGTACATGCACACGACGGCGGGCCCGCGCCAGGTGGATGTTATTTATCGCCGGGTAGATGATGAGTTTCTCGACCCAGAACAGTTCCGCCCCGACTCGGTGCTTGGTGCCCCCGGGCTGATGTCGGCAGCTCGCCAAGGTAACGTCACTCTCGCAAATGCGGTTGGCAACGGCGTTGCGGACGACAAGCTTGTCTACACGTATGTGCCCGAGCTGATTCGCTACTACCTGGGCGAAGAACCGATCCTGCCAAATGTTGACACGTGGCGCCTGGAAGAACCCCAAGCCCTCGCTGAGGTGCTCGATCGGCTTCACGAACTTGTCATCAAACCGGTTGATGGTTCAGGTGGCAAGGGGCTTGTCGTTGGCCCAAAGGCAACAGCGGAAGAACTTGCAGCGCTGCGAGAGACACTCTTGGCCGACCCGCGCGGGTGGATCGCCCAACCGGTCGTGCAACTCTCAACGATTCCGACGCTCGTTGACGACGGCTTTCGGCCTCGGCACGCTGACCTACGGCCGTTCGCAGTCAACGACGGAAAAGACATTTGGGTACTGCCCGGTGGGCTCACCCGTGTCGCACTGCCGGAGGGGCAGCTGGTGGTCAACTCCAGCCAGGGTGGTGGTTCAAAAGACACGTGGGTTGTTGACGAGGGGCTTTTTGTACTCCCACGTCGGCTGCCGAATGACCCTGCCGAGCAGGAAGTCAGCTTGGCAACCGGGGCGATACCGATTATCGGCGGTGCCCGCACGCAAAACTCGGCACCCATGCACACGTCACCACACGATGTTGATGTTGACGTCCGACACCACCAGCAGCAGCAACAGCAACAGCAGCAGCGCGACGGGGGTGCGGCATGCTGAGCCGAATCGCCGAGGCGCTCTTCTGGATAGGGCGCTACATCGAACGTGCCGAAGGAACGGCTCGCATCCTTGATGTGCACTTGCAACTGTTGCTCGAAGACCCGTGGATTGACGAAGACACGGCGTGCCGTGGGCTCCTCGCGGTGATGGGAACCGAACCATCGGATGCCGACGGGCCCCACACGCGCGCTGACGTCATGCGGTTGCTCGCTATCGACCGCGATCACCCCGCATCGATTGCGCACTCGGTTGTTGCCGCGCGCGAAAACGCTCGCCGCGCGCGCGAGATCATTTCCACGGAACTGTGGGAGACGCTCAATGAGACACACGCTCAGCTCCCCAAGCGCGTCGCCGCCGACAAGATTCCAACGTACTTCCGTTGGGTTCGTGATCGTTCAGCGCTTGCATTCGGAGTCGTTGACTCCTCGACCGCGCGCGACGAAGCCTGGCAATTCTTCTCACTCGGTCGTGCGCTTGAGCGTGCCGACATGACCGCACGGCTCTTGGCCACGAGGTCGCTCACTGATGCCGGCGGGCCCAGTTGGACAGCGCTTTTGCGCTCGTGCGGCGCGTACGAAGCACACTTGCGCACCCACCCAGCGATGCTCACGGCGCAAAGCGCACTCGAGTTCTTGCTCATCGACCGGTCATTCCCACGCTCGGTGCTGGCGAGCATCATCCGTGCCGAGGAATGCTTGCGCGGAATCGACCCGAGCTTGGCCTACGGTTCGGGTGATCGTGCTTCGCGGGCGCTCGGACGAACGCGAGCGGAGTTGGAGTATCGCCCCATGAGTGAAATGCTGCAGAACCTCGCCGAGAGCATGGAGGATGTGCAGGCAGGCGTTTCTGCGACATCCGATGTGCTGCGCGAAAAGTACTTTCCATCAAGTGCCATGCCGGTATGGATTGGAGAAGTGCGATGAGCCGCTTACGCATTGTGCACCGCACCCGCTTTCGGTACCCCGAATCGGCGACTGCCTCGTACAACGAAGCGCGCATGCTGCCGCGCACGCGTGATGGACAGTTCGTCTTGCAAGCGAACCTTGAGACTCGCCCGCAAACCGTACAGAACACCTATATCGACTATTGGGGCACGTCGGTGCAAAGCTTTGAAATGCTCACCCCGCACACTGAACTGCTCGTGACCGCCACGAGCACGGTCGATGTGCGGCCGACCCGCACACGGGGTGTGCGCCCGATTGGGTGGGAAGAAGCAAAGATCCGCGCTGGTTCTGATCTTGCACTCGCCGAAATGCTACTGTCGACGCCGCTGACGAAGGCGGATGCTTCCATGCACGAGCTTGCCGAAAGCATCCGATCATACGGCCTCGGTATCGATCAAACCGCGCTGGCAATTTGCGGTGCTGTTGGTGAAGCGATGGCCTATCAGCGTGGTGTGACGGGCGTGCACTCAACTGCGAGCGAAGCGTGGGAAGCCAAAACCGGCGTGTGTCAAGATATCGCCCACGTCGCCCTGGCTGTTATGCGTGCCGCCGGGATTCCCGCCCGGTACGTTTCGGGATATCTGTACCACGACGCTGAGGGATCGATTGGCGAGGCGGTCACGGGTGAATCGCACGCGTGGATTGAATGGTATTCGGGAAGCTGGCGCGGCTACGATCCGACGAACCTCATCGAGATTGCCGACCGACACGTCTACATCGGTTACGGGCGTGACTATGTTGACGTCACCCCGTTTCGCGGGGTTTATGCTGGGCCAGAAAGTTCGATTCTTGAGGTTGACGTCGAACTCACGCGGCTGGAATAGCGCGTTTACGACTCGACCGAGTGGCGGTCAAGGAATCCGTACACCTCGCCGTCGTCGACACCCGGAAAGGTGCCGCGGGGCAGGGGAGCGAACATTTGCGTGTGCACGCGAGCGCTCGGCCAGGCCTTGCCTTGCCAGCGGGCGGTGGCATCCGATGGTGGACGTCGACAGCATGACTCATCGGGGCACGTACTCGTGCGGCGGTGGGGGGTATCACGTCCGCGCCACCAGCGTGCATCGTCGAACCTGACGCCAACGGTAATCGAGTACTCGCCCTGCTCGGCGGCGCCGGTCTGGGTTGCGCACCAAAATGTGCCCTCGGGGGTGTCGGTGTATTGGTAGTACTCGACCGTGCGGTTTTCGCGCGCGAATGCGTTTCGCGCCGAGAACTGTTGGCACACCCGCTGGCCTTCGATCGCGCCCGTGACATCTTGTGGCAAGCGCAGCCCATCGTTCTCGTAACCTCGAGCGATTGCCCCGGTCGCATCGACGCGCAAGAAGTGCAGCGGCATATCGAAGTGTTGTGTCATGAGGTTGGTCATCCGCATACCGGCGGCTTCGTGTGTGACACCGAATGCGTCGCGGAAGTCTTCGACCGCAAGGTTGCGGTCGCGTTTGGCCTGGTGCAAGAACGAGACCGATGTGCGTTCGGGCATGAGGCAGCACGCGGCGAAGTAGTTGATTTCGAGGCGCTGCTGCAGAAAGTCGGCGTATGAGGCGGGCTTTTTGTGCTCGAGCAAACGGTGCGCCATCGCTTGCAATGCCATCGACCGCAAGCCGTGCCCGCCCGGGATCGACGCCGGAGGGAGATAAATGCGCCCGTTTTCGAGGTCGGTTACGCTGCGCGCATTGTGTGGCAAGTCGGATGCGTAGATCAGCTCAAACCCGATCTGCTCGGCCATGATGCTCACCGTGCGGTGCGTGAGTGCGCCGTGCTTGTGGCCCGCGAGCAGCAGTTGCTTCTCGGCGAGGGATTCAATCTCGGGGATGTAGTTGTTCTTCTCACGCATCCGCAAGCGCAGTTCAGTATTGGCGCGGCGGGCTTCTTCTGGGGTTGCAATCGCCTCGTGCTCGCGACGTTCGAGCTCGCGGTGCAGCGCAACAACACTCTCGAGCGTTTCGTCGCTCAGGGCTTTGCTGATTCTGATGGGGGGAATACCCAATTGGCCGAAGAGTGTTGATGCTTGCGCGTGCTCGAGTTCAAGCTCGAGTGCAGCACGCCGGTTGGGGGGCTCGTTCGATAGGAGTTCGCTGACCTCGACGCCGGTCTCGGCAGCGATTTCTTGTAAGAGGCTGAGTTTTGGCTCTCGTTTGCCATTCTCGATGAGGCTCAGTTGGCTCCCGGCGATGCCAACGCGCGCACCAAGCTGATCAAGCGTCAATTGGGCTTCGGTGCGGTAGTGGCGGATACGGTGACCGAGCGTACTGAGGTTGAGCGAGGGCATACTCTTTACCCTAGCGAAAGAATCGTGATTCTTAACATCCGATTTGGCCGAAAGGGCGCATGACTCTGAATCAAGATGGAAATATCAGTCCGTTCGGAGAGGAACACGATGTTGACAGCAGACCGTAAGCGCAGTGAAGTCGGCGCACCACAGGGGCCCGGGGTTGAGGAGCTCACCGCGTGGGTCGCTGAGATTGCCGAACTCACCAAGCCTGACCGCATCGAGTGGATCGACGGTTCGGCGGCACAATACGATCGCTTGATGCGTGAGCAGGTTGCCGAGGGCAAGCTCGTCAAACTCAACCCGGAATGGCGTCCGGGGTCATACTTGGCCCGCTCGCACCCGAGCGATGTTGCTCGACTGGAGTCGCGCACGTTCATTGCATCTGAGAAAGAATCAGATGCCGGCCCCACGAACAACTGGGTGGCGCCGGACGAAATCCGCGCGACCCTCGAGAACATCTTCGACGGCTCGATGCGCGGGCGCACGATGTACGTTGTGCCGTTCTCGATGGGCGCCATTGGTGGACCGCTTTCACACATTGGTCTGCAGCTGACCGACAGCGCCTACGCTGTCACCTCGATCGAGATCATGACGCGCGTTGGCAACGGCGTTGTTGAGCAGATTGCTGGCGGAGCGCCGTGGGTGAAGACCGTACACTCGGTCGGTGCGCCACTCAAGCCCGGAGAAGCGGATGTTGCCTGGCCGTGCGTTACCGATCCTGCACAGAAGTACATTGTGCACTTCCCCGAGACGCTCGAGGTCTACTCGTACGGATCCGGCTACGGCGGAAACGCAATCCTCGCGAAAAAGTGCTTCGCGCTACGTATCGCATCGGTTATCGCTCGCGACGAGGGCTGGCTTGCTGAGCACATGCTGCTCGTTCGCATCATTTCACCTGAGGGCAAGAAGTTCCACCTCGCCGCGGCATTCCCGTCGGCGTGTGGCAAGACCAACCTCGCGATGCTGCGCCCCACGATTCCCGGTTGGCGTGTTGAGACGCTCGGCGATGACATCGTGTGGATTCGCCCGGGCGATGACGGCCGCATGTGGGCGATCAACCCGGAAGCTGGGTTCTTTGGTGTCGCTCCAGGTACGGGAGAATCGACCAACGTCACCGCGGTTGAAACGCTCTGGGGCAACACAATCTTCACCAACGTTGCACTTCGTCCCGACGGCGACGTGTGGTGGGAGGGTCTGACCGACGAGCAGCCGCCACACCTCACCGACTGGGAAGGCAACCCGTGGACGCCCGATTCGGGACGCCCCGCCGCGCACCCCAATTCGCGGTTCACGGTCGCGGCAGCGCAGTGCCCACAAATTGCATCCGATTGGCACGACGCGGTGCCGCTTGACGCGATCTTATTCGGTGGCCGCCGGGCAACAAACGTGCCGCTCGTGCTCGAAGCAAAAGACTGGGCACACGGCGTGTTCTTGGGTGCCACGATCGCCTCAGAGCGCACCGCAGCCGCGGAAGGAAAACTCGGCGAACTGCGTCGCGACCCCTTCGCAATGCTGCCGTTCTGCGGGTACAACATGGCCGACTACTTCGCGCACTGGCTCTCGTTCGGCAACGACACTCGCGGCCTGAAACTGCCCGCGATCTTCCAGGTCAACTGGTTCCGTCGCGGAAGCGACGGTCGGTTCCTGTGGCCGGGCTTCGGTGAGAACTCACGCGTTATCGAGTGGATCTGCCAGCGCTTGAACGGCGATGCGGATGCCACCGAGACAGTCCTCGGTCGTATCCCGGTCGACCTCAACCTTGACGGCATCGATGTTCCGCAGGCGGATCTTGATGAGCTGTTCGCGGTTGACACGGAGGCGTGGACGCAAGAAGCCGACTCGATCGAGCAGTTCTTCGGCGAGTTCGGCGAAAAGCTTCCGGCTGCGTTGCGCTCAGAACTCGACGCCCTACGCTACCGACTGCAGTCGGCTTAAGCCGCCGCGCCGCTGCAACTGTCGTCTTTTTGACCTTGAGGTGACAGTTGCAGCGGCGGGAGCGAAGGTTTTTTAGGGTTAGCTCCAGAGCACCGCGATTGCGGCGTTGGCGAGGGTGAGCGCGCCGATACCCCAGAACAGTACAGGCGAGATGGCTTCATCCTTCTTCGCCTTGCCCTGCGCGATCCCCATGAAGGCACCAATGATCAGCAGAACAACGAGCTTCGTGCCGATCTTGGCATAGTCGAGTTCACGCCCCACGGCAAGCCCCCACGGTGCTGCCAGTGCGAGACCCGCCAGGGTCGCGACGATGAGGCCAATGTTCATCACTTTCGTGACGCCGCGCTTGCCCTCGAACGCCTGTACAGCCCAGCCGCCGAGCAGCAGGGCAAAGCCGATGAGGTGAATGAAAACAGTAATGTGACGCAGAATCTCCATGCGTCTAGCCTACCGTCAGCCTGCGCGGTGCTCCGCTGAACGGCCGTGGTATGCGTTAAGCGCCGGTGCGAAGTTCGCGAATGAGTAGCGCCGTTTTGAGCGCGGCATCCGCGGCCTCGGCGCCCTTGTCTTCTTTGCTGTCGGGCAAACCGGCGCGGGCAAGCCCCTGCTGTTCGTCGTCGAGGGTCAGCACACCGAAGCCAACGGGTTTGCCAGTGTCGAGCGCAACCCGGGTGAGGCCGTCAGTTGCCGCCGCCGAAACAAATTCGAAGTGCGGGGTGCCGCCACGAATGATCACGCCGAGGCACACAACCGCGTCGGCCCCAGCTTCGAGCGCAGCCTTGGCGGCGACGGGCAGCTCAAACGAACCGGGAACCCGAACAACGTCATACTGGGCGTTCGTTGCATCAAGCACACGTTTCGCGCCCGCGATGAGACCGTTTGAAATTTCGTCGTGCCAGCTGCCGGCGATGACAACGACCTTCAGGTCGCTTGCGTCGAATCCGCCAACGGTGGGTGCGCCGTGACCGCTCATTTGTTTGCTCCCGAATTGTCGTGTTGCTGCTGGGTGGTCTTCAAGGCATCAGCAATCTGGCCCGCACCAATCGTATGCCCCATTCGCTCCGCCTTTGTCGCGAGGTATCCCCGGTTTGCGGCGCTGACACCGACCACGAGCGGTACCTGCTCGATGACGTTGATGCCGTGCTGGCTGAGCTGTTTGACCTTGTCGGAGTTATTCGTCAGCAATCGGATGCTGTTGATCCCGAGGTCATCCAAAATACCCGCCGCCGCTGCGTAATCGCGAGCGTCACCCGGCAGCCCGAGGGCGAGGTTTGCGTCAAGCGTGTCGAGCCCCTGCTCTTGCAGTGCATACGCGCGCAACTTGTTGACCAAGCCAATACCGCGGCCCTCGTGACCGCGCATGTAGATGACGATGCCACCATCGTTCGCGATCATTTCGAGTGCGGTATCCAATTGTGGGCCACACTCGCACTTCAGCGAACCGAACGCTTCACCGGTGAGGCACTCACTGTGCACACGCACGAGCGCGCCGTCGGCGATCTTGCCGGAGAGGATCGCAAGGTGGTCGGTGCCGGTTGTGCGATCTTTGTAGGCGAGAAAGCGCAATTCGCCGTGTTCGGTGGGAACATGTGCGTCGGCGCGGCGACTGACCGAGCGTTTTGGCTCTGGTGCGGCATCCGATGCGTGTGGGTCGACCTCGTCAAGGTGCGCGATGAGCTGTTCGATCGTGATGACGGGGATGTCAAACTCGGTGCCGAGTTCGACGAGCTCAGGCAAACGCATCATGTTGCCGTCGTCGTGGCAAACCTCAGCGATTGCGGCGACCGGGTGGAGGCCGGCGAGTTTCATGAGGTCGACGGCAGCTTCGGTGTGGCCGGCACGCTCACGTACACCGCCGGGTACTGCGCGCAACGGCAGCACGTGGCCGGGGCGGATGACGCTCGTCTCCGTGCTTGCGGGGTCGGCGAGCACATTCAAGGTGCGAGCGCGATCGGCGGCGCTAATACCGGTCGTGACACCGTCGGCGGCGTCAACGCTCACCGTGTAAGCGGTGGCTTTCGAGTCTTGGTTGATCGCAACCATCGGCGGCAAATCGAGCGCATCGGCGATTTCGCCCGTCATCGGGGCGCACACAAATCCGCTGGTGTAGCGAATCAAGAACGCCATCGACTCGGCCGTGGCGAGTTCGCCAGACAGAATCACATCGCCTTCGTTTTCGCGGTCTTCATCGTCGGCGACGAGAACCGGACGCCCGGCAGCAATCGCCGCGATGGCCTCGTCGATCGTGTTGAGTTTGATTTCGCTCACGCGTTTTCTCCGTTCTGGAATGCGAGCAATCGTGCGGCATGACGCGCGATAATGTCGGTTTCAAGGTTGACCACATCGCCGGGCTTGAGGGCGCCGAGCGTTGTGGCACGCAGTGTTTCAGGAATGAGGCTCACTTCGAACCAGTGCTGTGGGTCACTCTCGCGGGAAATGTCCACTGTCGCGGATGATTCCGCCGGAATACTCCGCGAGGATGAGGTTTTGCCGCGAGCGCCGCCCGGCTCGCTGACCGCGCTCACCGTGAGGCTTGTGCCGGACACCGTGATGGAACCCTTGTCGACCACGAGGGGTGCGAGCTCTGCGGGAAGGCTAATGCGCAGTACGGTCCACTCAGCGCCGGGGCGAACCTCGACCACTTCGCCAACACCGTCGACGTGCCCCTGAACGATGTGACCACCCAGCCGGTCGCTCGCACGAAGCGCTTTTTCGATGTTCACGTTCGTGCCGGGGCGGATGCCACCAAGCGCCGAAACGTCGAGCGTTTGCTTCATCACGTCAGCGTCAAAGGTCTCGTCGGTGGCCCCGATGAGTGTGAGGCACACACCGCTCACGGCAATCGATTCGCCATGGGTTGCATCCGCGACCGCTCCGGGGGCTCGAACGGTGATGCGAGCGCCGTCGCCCGTTGGTGTGACGGCGACAACCTCGCCGATTTCGGTGATGATTCCGGTGAACATCAGCTTGTGCTTTCTGGTTCTGACCACGTGGGTGTGGCGTGGATGAAAATGTCGTTGCCGAGCTGCGTGATCTCTTGTGTGGTGAGCCTCAGCTGTTCGGTTATGGTCGTGATGCCAAGGTCGCCGATGGCGAGGCGCTCGCCGCCGATGAGGGTTGGCGCGATGTAGATGAGCAGTTCGTCAACAAGGCGTTCGCGAATGAACGCACTCGCGAGCGTCGGGCCGCCCTCAACGAAAATGCGTTGTGCGCCGTCTTCGTAGAGTTCGTGGACGATGTTGGCGAGGGGGCCGCTGGCCTGGGCGAACCCGCCTGGGTGTTGGCGTACCGCGGCATCCGCTGGGATCTCACGGCTGCCAATGATGACGGCTCGGGGCTGGGATTCGTAGAGCTCGCCCTGCGGGGTACGTGCGGTGAGGGCTGGGTTATCGGCGAGCACGGTTCCGGTGCCTGCGACGATTGTGTCGGCCTGTGCGCGGCGCTTGTGCACATCGGCGCGAGCTTCGCTACCGGTGATCCACTGGCTTGTGCCGTCTTCTGCGGCGGCGCGCCCATCAAGGCTCTGTGCCCACTTGATGGTGATGTGCGGGCGACCGAGACGCTTCGCCGTGGCCCAATCGGCGATGAGGGCTTCGGCGTCGAGTCGCTGCTCGTCACCGAGCTCGAGCGCGACAACGTCGACACCGTTTTCGCGCAGGTAGTCGGCCCCACCGCCTGACTCAGCGCCGGGGTCACTCGTTGCGAAAATGACGCGTTTGACACCCGCCTCGACGAGCGCGTGCGAGCACGGGCCGGTGCGACCGGTGTGATTGCACGGCTCAAGCGTCACGACGGCGGTGTGGGCGGGGGTGGATGCCGCAGCAAGCGCGACCACTTCGGCGTGCGGCGTGCCAGCGCCCCTGTGCCAACCTTCGCCGACGATCGCGCCGTTCGCGTCGAGCAGTACAGCACCAACTTGCGGGTTGAGGCCGATCGGGCCGCGCGGAGCCAGTTCGAGCGCGCGAGAAACCGCCAGCCGTTCGGCAGGGGTGATGCTCATGGCGCTCCTGGTTTGTCTCGCGTGAACCGGGGTGCGAACACAACAGGCGCCTGCGCCAAAGCCGTTCGGCTGGCGCGTGCATCCTCTCATCCGGACTAGCTGGTTGTTTAACCAGCATCACCGTCGGTTCCGGAATTTCACCGGATCGGCCACCCATTGCTGGGCGGTTCGCGGACTATCACCGCCGGTTCGGATTCTCACCGACCCCGGAGCACTTGCTCCATACAGTCTAACGCCTCGGTCGCCACGCGCATTCCCCTCGGTTCAGGTGACAGTTTCTACCACTTTTCAGCGGTCAAAACGGTAGAAACTGTCACCTGAACGGGGAGTGGAGCTACGGCTTGACGAGAACGCGCACGACGCTGCCTGCGCCTTCGGCGAGTTGGCGGATGCCTTCGGCAACATTTTCGAGCGGAACAACGCTCGAGATCGAGGCGCTCACGTCGAGACGCCCCAGGGCGAGCAGCCGCAAAATCGTCGAAACGTCTTCGTTGCGGAAGCCCAAGTGCCCGAGCACCTGTTTCTTCGAGTACGCGAAGGTGCCGCCCGGGCCAACCGGAACCGGGTCTTTGCTCATGCCGACCAGAACAAACCGCCCTGCGCTGCGGGTGCACGCGAGGGCGCCCTCCATCGTGGGGGTGATGCCGACTGCGTCGAACGCGACGTCAACACCGGCGCCGTTCGTGACCGCGCGAATCTGCGCCCGAACGTCTTCGTTTGCGGGGTCGAAGGCGTAGTCAGCGCCGACCGCGAGTGCCCGCTCACGAGCCACCGGGTTGGTGTCGATCGCAATGATCGGGGCGGCCCCGACGAGCTTTGCGATTTGAATGATGTGCGTGCCGATACCGCCGATTCCCCACACACCGACCGCTTCACCGATTTGCACCTTGGCGGTGTTGATCACTGCGCCGTACGGGGTCGCGATAGCATCCGCTGCAATCGCCGCGTGTTCAAACGAAACCCCGTCGGGGATGAGCGAGAGCCCGGCCGCGTTGGCGACCGCGTACTCGGCCCACGCGCCGTCGTAGTCGAATGCCATGAGCGGTGGGCGGTCGCACTCGGTCGATCCGCGCTGGCACGCCGCGCACTTGCCACACGCAGCGCCGGCTGGCAGCACGACGCGGTCACCGACTTTGACACGCTTGACCCCTTCGCCGATAGCGGCAACAACACCGGATGCCTCGTGTCCCTGCGTGATCACATCGAGGCTCGATTTCACGACGCCGTCAATGAGGCTCAAGTCCGAGTGGCAAATGCCGCAAAACGCAATCTTGACGAGCGCTTGCCCGCGCCCTGGTTCGGGAATCGGAACATCCTCAACCGCGAACTGCTTTGTCTGTGTGTTGAGTCGTTGGGCGCGCATCGTCTTTGACATACCGCCAGCCTATCGGCGCCGCTGGCGAGTTTAGCCGCTAGGTGTCGAGGGGAGGGAACGGTTTTGATTCGCGGGAGTCGGTCGCGAGAAGCGACGTGAACCAGCCGTCGAGGTTCGTGCCCCGCTGAACACACGCGAGGCGGCGCGTGCCTTCAAAGGTGAAACCGAGGCGCTGCTGAGCCGCGAGCGAAGCGGTGTTTCCGACGTAAGCCGCACAACTGATCCGCACGAGCTTCAACTCGTGGAACGCGAAATCGATCACGGCGTTTGCTGCTTCGTGCAGAACGCCGCGGCCACGCACGGGCTTGGCAAGCCAAAACCCGAGCTCACGGATGCCGTCATTGTCTGGCATGATGCCGATGACGCCGCAAAACTCGTCGTCATGGCGAATCGACCAGGTGTACTCGCCGTCGGTCTGCCACCACTCGGCGGTGAGCGCAACGAACGTTGCCGCGTCTTCGCGAGTGTAGGGCACCGGTACGGGCGTCCAACGTTGTACTTCGGCGTCTTGGCACGCCTCAAACACCGCGTCGATGTCGGCCTCAGTCAGCGGGCTGAGCGTCAGTCGCGCAGTCGAAAGCGTGACGGGCGTCATGTGGTGCTCGCCTCGAGGGCGGGGCGCAACAGACCGATGTTGTCGTATGCCTTCTGCAGCGTTACGCCCGCGGCTGCGGCAGCTTTGTCGGCATTCGCGGCAAGAATACGGTCGAGCTCGGCTGGGTCATCGAGCAGTTCGTTCACACGATCGCGCACCGGCTCGAACTCACTCACAACTACCTCGGCGAGGCCCTTCTTGAAGTCGCCGTAGCCTTTGCCCTCGTACTCGTGCTCAATCGCGCTCACCTGCTTGCCGGTGAGCGCCGCATAAATCGTGAGCAGGTTCGAAACGCCAGGCTTGGCTTCGCGGTCGTAGCGCACCGAGCCTTCCGCATCCGTCACCGCACGCATGATCTTCTTCTGTGTGACCTTCGGGTCATCCATGAGCCACAAAATGCCCGAATCAGCCGCGGCCGACTTCGACATTTTTGACTCCGGCGTCTGCAGGTCGTAAATGCGCGCGGACTCTTTCTGAATGACCGGGCGCGGCTCAGCGAACGTCTCACCGAAGCGCTTGTTGAAGCGCTCCGCGAGGTCGCGGGTGAGCTCGATGTGTTGCTTTTGGTCGTCGCCGACGGGAACAACATCCGTTTGGTACAGCAAGATATCGGATGCCATCAGCACCGGGTACGTGAAAAGCCCCACGGTCGTGGCGTCAACGCCGAAGCGTGCGGATTTGTCTTTGAACTGTGTCATGCGGCTCGCCTCACCAAACCCGGTGATGGTCGACAGCAACCACTGCAGTTCGGTGTGCGCGGCAACGTGCGACTGCACAAAAAGCGTTGACTTTGCCGGGTCAATGCCGCCGGCGATGTACTGCGCGGCCGTGCGGCGGGTCTGGGCGGCAAGCTCGGTTTTCTCGTTGAGCGAGGTGAGCGCGTGCAGATCAACAACGCAGAAGAACGCGTCGTAGCTGTCTTGCATTGTGCGCCACTGGCCGAGCGCACCGATGTAGTTGCCGATGTGCAGAGAATCGGCGGACGGTTGCATTCCAGAAAACAGGCGGGGTTTGCTCACCTGATCAATCTTATGCCGGTTTAGGCTGTGGCTACTGACGTGTGGCCGGTGGGAGGTTCAGTGATGATCCCGACAATGATCGTGTTCGGTCTTGTTCTTGGCCGCTGGTGGAGGGCGGCTCTGATTGCCGCCTCAGTCTTCTGGCCGGCGCTTCTGCTGTGGAATGGAACGCTGCAGGCTGGCCCGGAAGGGCAGTCGCTCGTTGCGGCGGTTCTGCTCTCGGCCGCTTTGGCGGTTGCGAATGCGGCGGTCGGGGTCGGGATCCACCAACTCGTGCTGGCTGTGTTTCGTCGATTTCGGAAACCACCCTCGGCGGTTGTTTCCGGTGGCTGACGCATCAGGTGCGCTGCTCCGGGGCTGCTGCGTGGAGGGAGCTGCGTACAGGTTCTGCGGGAGAGCGGCCCGACTGACAAGCGCGTGGGGTAGGGCGCACGCAACGCGATATGTGAGGTTTCGGGCGCTGGCGCGATATACAAAGTGAATGAACGAACAACCGTGGCACGCAGATGCATCGAACTCGCCCGAGCGCGAATTCGACGCGCTCTTTGACGCGCACTACGTGGTGATCCGCCGCTATGCACAGCGGCGACTGGCGGAGGTGACGATGGCTGAAGACATCGCGGCCGAGACGTTCGCAGCGGCCTGGAATCAGATTCGCACAAGGCACACGGTTGACCTCGCCTGGTTGTTCACCGTAGCGCACCGCCGCATCGCCGACGTTTACCGTGATCGTGGTCGATTTGTTGGTGTTGAGGCTGCGATTGCCCGGGCCGCGCAAGAGCGGGCTGAGCCACTGCATCCGCTTGAGTCGCTTGCGCTGCATCAGGTACTTGCGCAGCTCCCTGAAAAACAGCGTGAGGTCGTCATGTTGCACTACTGGGATGGCCGCCCGGCTGCTGAGATCGGCGCGATTGTTGGTACAACCGAGCGGGCCGTGTGGATGACGCTGAGCAGGGCACGCAAAACGCTGCGGGAACTCCTTGGCGATAACGAGAGCATTGGTGAACAAGATGACCGGTGAAGACGAGCTCGCCCGACTGATGCGACACGCGGACCCGGCCGGTCAGGAAGTGTCGGAGCTGTCGGATGCCGCAGCGCTCGCGACAGTTCGGGAGCAGATCAAGACGACTGGGCACGGAACAACCGCCGTGTCGGCGGCGCGCCATCGACGTAACCGCGCGCTGCCGGCACTCATCGGACTTGGGCTGGCCGCGGGCATCGTCGGCGTGCTGATCTTTCCGTCGATGCGTGATCACACCGCCGAGGTTGCTACTTCACCTGAAGTCACTGTGGGCACGCACACGCCCGGGCCGCCGACCTCGGTCCAGCGCCCGACGGCCGAACCCGATTTGGCGCTCACCCCACAGAGTTCAGCACACGTGAGTTGGGCGGTCGACGTCGCTGACTCTCGAGCGCTGGCCGAGGCATCCGATCTTGTCTTCACCGGTACCGCGCTCGAGGCTATACGCACAGAACTCGACCCGTCGGCGAATCTCGCAACGATGTACCGCGTGCGGGTCGACGATGTACTCAAGGGTGAGGCGACAAGTGGTGACGAACTCGAAGTGCGTCTCCCCGGTGGGGCGATGACACTGGGCGACGTGATCGCGGCGGCAGATTCGAGCGGGCAGTTCGAGATGCGTTTCCCCGAAAAGGGCTGGGACCAGGGAATCAATCCACGCGAGCGGGATCCCGAGACGCTCATTATCGAGAACTGGGGTACGAACCCGATGAGCGCAACACAGAACGCGGCACTCGAACCCGATGCATGGCTCTACTTCATCAACCAAGACGACGAAGGCGGATTCGTAGGGGCAGCATGGTTTTACTCGTTGAAGTACGTCAAAGACGGTGTCGTCTACAACCTGTCCGACGAGATTCCGGCCGATCCGGTGCCGATTGAAGAACTCCGTCAGTAGTTGACGCTACAGCTCGTAGTCGGCGATGACGGGCGCGTGATCTGACCAGCGTTTATCGTATGACGGGTAGCGTGCGACTGTGTAGTTCGAGGCGCGCGGCGCGAGTGGCGCCGAGGCCAAGTGGTAGTCGATACGCCAGCCCGTGTCGTTGTCGAACGCCTGCCCGCGGTTCGACCACCAGGTATAGGGTCCATCGACGTCACCGTGGAAGGCGCGGCCAACATCGACCCAGCCCGTCTCTGGCGAAAGCATCCGGTCGAAGTACTCGCGCTCGCGGGGGAGGAAACCCGCGCGCTTGACGTTGCCTTTCCAGTTGCGGATGTCGATCTTTTGGTGCGCAACATTCAAGTCGCCGGTAATGAGAGCCAGTTGATCGCCGAAGCCCGTGAGCTTCACTTCGAGTGCGTCGAGGTAACGCCATTTGAGGTCTTGCTTGGGAGTATCGGCCTCACCGGTGTACACGTAGGAGCTGACGACCGTGAGCAGCCCGGATGCTGTCGGAACATCAACCTCAAGCCAGCGACCAGTCGTATCGAGATCCTCGTCGCCGAACACGGTGCGTGAAGCGGCAACCGGCTCACGGGTAAGCACAGCGACACCGGCACGCCCCTTGGCCGAACACGTGTCGAGCACTGCATGCCAGTTGGGCACCAGGTCGGCCAGGTGTTCCGCTTCGCCCCGCACTTCTTGCAGGGTCAGTACGTCGACATCCGCTGTGTCAAGCCATTCGCGCATTCCTTTGCGCACTGCGGCACGAATGCCATTGACGTTGACGGATGCTACGCGAATTCGGGCCATGTCTTAAGCGTAGTCGGGTGCGGAGTGGTTGGTTCCGGTAGGTAAAGACCGCCAACGCGCTGCGCGCGTTGGCTCGACGTTTCCATTCGCTCGCTATCGCTCGCTCAGTCAACGAACGAGGGGGAAGGTGGTGCGTGTTTTTCTCGGTCGTTGACCGACCGAGCGCAGCGAGGGAGTGGAAACGTGTTCACTGTCGGGGAGGCGATTGGTTGAAGCGGGCGCGTTTCCATTCGCTTCGCTCAGTCAACGAACGGGAAGGATCGCTCAGTCAACGAACGAGGGGGAGGGAGAGAAGGGAGGGCGGCTACGGCCCTCGAAGGGTGGTTAGCCCTTGAGGATCGCTTGCTTCACCTCGGCGATTGCCTTGGTGACCTCGATGCCACGCGGGCACGCCTCCGAGCAGTTGAAGGTCGTGCGGCAACGCCACACACCCTCTTTGTCGTTGAGGATGTCGAGACGAACATCGCCCGCGGCGTCACGCGAGTCAAAAATGAAGCGGTGTGCGTTGACGATCGCGGCGGGGCCGAAGTACTGACCATCCGTCCAGAACACAGGGCACGATGAGGTGCACGCGGCGCACAGAATGCACTTCGTGGTGTCGTCGAAGCGCTCGCGGTCAACGATTGACTGGTAGCGCTCCTTGCCCTTTTCGGGTGTCGTGTTCGGCACGAGGAACGGCTTGATGTCGCGGAATGCCGCGAAGAACGGCTCCATGTCGACAACAAGGTCTTTCTCAAGCGGAAGCCCCTTGATCGCCTCAACGTAAATGGGCTTCGAGATATCGAGGTCTTTGATGAGCGTCTTGCAGGCAAGGCGGTTTTTACCGTTGATGCGCATCGCATCCGAACCACAAATACCGTGCGCGCACGAGCGACGGAACGTAAGCGAACCGTCTTGTTCCCACTTGATCTTGTGGAGCGCGTCAAGCACACGGTCGGTCGAGTACAACTCAACGTCGTACGACTTCCAGGTGGGTTCTTCGTCAACGTCCGGGTCGAAACGGCGGATGTTCAGCGTAACGAGATAGCTTTGCACCGCGGCATCGGCTGCAGTGGCTGCTGCAGTAATCGCCTCGATAGCTCCGGGCTGTACGCCCTCGGTTTTGACAACGGTCGCGGCCATAATCAGTACTTTCGCTCCATCGGCGGGTAGTTGAACTCGCCAGCTTCGTTCTTGGTGAAAACGACAGGTTTCCAGTCGAGCTCGATGTGGTCTTCGGGGTCTGAGTCGGGGTCGCCCGTGAGGTAGGCCATGGTGTGCACCATGTACTTCTCGTCGTTGCGGTCTGGGAAGTCGTCACGCATGTGACCGCCGCGGCTTTCCTTGCGGTTGCGGGCGGCGTAAACAACAACCTCGGCGATGTCGAGCAAGAAGCCCAGCTCAACGGCCTCAAGGAGGTCAGTGTTGAAGCGCTTGCCCTTGTCGTCGACGTGCACGTTCTTGTAGCGATCGCGCAAGTCTTTGATGACCTCAAGTACGTGGCTCAGCGACTCTTCGGTGCGGAACACCTGAGCACCGCGGTCCATTTCGTCTTGCAGCGTCTTGCGCAAAACTGCGATGCGCTCGGTGCCGGCGTTGTTACGCAGGCCCTCGATCATCTCGCGAACGTCTTTTGCGGGGTCTTCGGGCAGCGGCACGAATTCAGCGCCGTCGTTGACATACTTCACTGCCTGGCGGCCAGCACGCTTGCCGAAAACGTTGATGTCGAGCAGCGAGTTGGTGCCCAGACGGTTCGCGCCGTGCACCGAAACACACGCACACTCGCCCGCGGCGTACAGGCCCGGCACAATGTCGGTGTTGTTTCGCAAAACCTCGGCGTCGTTGTTCGTGGGGATACCGCCCATTGCGTAGTGCGCGGTCGGCATCACGGGAACCGGCTCGACAACCGGGTCAACACCCAAGTACGTGCGGGCAAACTCGGTGATGTCAGGCAGTTTCGTTTCGAGAACCTCGGCACCAAGGTGCGTGCAGTCGAGCAAAACGTAGTCTTTGTGCGGACCAGCGCCGCGACCCTCAGCAACCTCTTGCACCATGCAACGAGCAACGATGTCACGCGGGGCGAGGTCTTTGATCGTGGGAGCGTAGCGTTCCATGAAGCGCTCACCCGAGGCGTTACGCAAGATTGCGCCCTCACCACGAGCACCCTCGGTGAGCAGAATACCGAGGCCAGCAAGACCGGTCGGGTGGAACTGGAAGAATTCGAGGTCTTCCAACGGCAGACCCTTGCGGTAGATGACGCCAACGCCGTCACCCGTGAGGGTGTGAGCGTTCGAGGTGGTCTTGAAGATCTTGCCGAAACCACCGGTTGCGAAAATCACGGCCTTCGCCTGGAAGACGTGCAATTCGCCCGTTGCGAGTTCATAGGCGACGACACCCGCGACGCGAACGGTGCCATCGGCATCCGTGACGGTCAGCAGGTCAAGCGCGTAGTACTCGTTGAAAAAGTTGATGCCGAGCTTGACGCAGTTTTGGTACAGCGTCTGCAGAATCATGTGACCGGTGCGGTCAGCGGCGTAGCAAGCGCGACGGACCGGGGTCTTGCCGTGCTCAGCGGTGTGCCCACCGAAACGACGCTGGTCAATCTTGCCCTCGGGTGTGCGGTTGAACGGCAGACCCATGTTTTCGAGGTCGATAACCGCGTCGATGGCTTCTTTCGCAAGGATCTCGGCGGCGTCTTGGTCGACGAGGTAGTCGCCACCCTTGACGGTGTCGAACGTGTGCCATTCCCACGAGTCTTCTTCAACGTTGGCAAGAGCCGCGGCCATACCGCCCTGCGCGGCACCCGTGTGTGAACGCGTTGGGTACAGCTTGGTGATGACGGCCGTGCTTGCCCCGGGGCCAGCCTCGATTGCAGCGCGCATTCCGGCGCCACCGGCACCGAGAATGACAACGTCGTATTGGTGGTAGTGCACGCCATCTTTGACGTGGTAGTTCGCTTCAGTCACTTCTTCGTCTCTATCGATTGGTGTTGGGCTCGATCAGAAATCGGATGCCATTACCCGCGCATTTGGCGGCATACATCCCATGCGCTGCCATCGCCGAGAATGCCCGAGCACGGGTCAAACGTTGCGATGACGTAGGTGCCGACCAGCAACAAGAACACGGCAGCAACGATGATGGCGGTGCTCAGCCCCTTGCGCAGACCCGGTCGGACCACGTAGTCGCTGACGAGTGTGCGCATGCCGTTTGAGCCGTGGATCAGGGCGAACCACAACAGCGCGACATCCCACCAACGCCAGAACGGGTTTGCGAACTTGTTTGCAACAAACTCGAAGTCAAGGTTGTGGATACCGGCGTTTGCAGCCATGAGGTTGCTGTAGAGGTGGCCGGTGACCAAGATGACCAGCAGCACACCCGAGATGCGCATGAAGACCCATCCGATTTTTGTCCACTTGGTTTGGCGTGGTTTCTTGCCGATCTGGCCGAGAATTTCGGCGTTGATCTTTTGCTGTGCCTCATCCGAGGTCATGCTGGTAACCATTAGTGACCCCCAAACACGTTCATGAGGTGGCGTGGTGTGAACAGCAACATGACAACAACCCATGTGCCGATGACGCCGTAGAACAGTTGACGCTGGTACTTGGTGCCCTTGCTCCAGAAGTCAACGAGGATGACGCGCAATCCGTTGAGGGCGTGGAATGCGATCGCGCCGACGAGGGCGACTTCGCCAAGACCCATGATCGGGGTCTTGTAGGCGCCGAGGACTGCATCGTATGCCTCTGGTGTTACTCGAATGAGGGCCGTGTCGAGCACGTGCACCAGGAGGAAGAAGTAGATTGCCACTCCGGTGATGCGGTGAAGCACCCACGACCACATACCTTCAGCGCCGCGGTACAGAGTTCCGCGGGGCGCTTTCGAAGTGGTCTCGGAGATCGACGGCGTGGGGCGTATGCTCGTGGACATTCTTGTCCTCCCAGTCGATGTCGTTATCGTCACCTGCGCCGCACGCGCGGGATCGCTTCTATGTTACGCCGCGTTGAGAGCAAAGTTCGATGTAGGCATGCCTAACATCTCTTGATGTCGAGATAATTTGGTCGGATGTTGCAACCATTCGTCTTTGCCTGCTCGACCCGTAGGCTAGAACGGTGAGCGAGATCGCAGACTTCTATGCAGTTATTCCGGCTGGTGGTGTCGGAAGCCGGCTGTGGCCGCTTTCGCGTGCAGATGCCCCCAAGTTTTTGCACGACCTCACCGGTTCTGGGCATTCGCTCTTGCGTGACACGTGGGAGCGCCTGTTGCCGCTTGCCGGCCCCGATCGCATTGCCGTCGTCACGGGGCGTGCGCACCGAGCCGCAGTTGAAGAACAATTGCCGGGTATCCCCGACAAGAATGTGTTTCTTGAGTCTGAGCCGCGTGACTCGGCGGCGGCGATTGGGCTTGCTGCGGCGATTTTGCACCGGCGCGACCCAGACGTGATTATTGGTTCGTTTGCTGCCGATCACGTTATTCGCGGTGTGCAAACGTATCGCTGGGCGGTCGAGCAGGCGGTTCGCGTTGCACGCGCTGGCTACATTGTGACGATTGGCATTTCGCCGACCGAGCCGGCAGTCGGTTTTGGATACATCAAGCGCGGCGAAGAGCTCATCATTGAAGGGGCGCCAGAGGCAGCCCTCGTACAGCGGTTCGTCGAAAAACCCGATCTCGAAACCGCCAAAGAGTATGTGGCCGACCGCAGTTACTCCTGGAACGCCGGCATGTTCATTGCAAAAGCCGCAGTGTTACTTGAAGAGCTCGAGCGGAACGAACCCGAATTACACGCGGGTTTGCTCGAGCTTGCCGAAGCCTGGGACGACCGAGCAGCGCGCGGCCCGGCAGTTGATCGCATCTGGCCTCGGCTGAAGAGAATCGCGATCGACTATGCCGTCGCCGAGCCCGCTGCCGAGGCCGGGCGGCTGGCGGTTATTCCTGGGCACTTTGATTGGGACGACGTCGGAGACTTCGCTTCGCTGACCAAGCTCATCTCCAACGGGCGTAAGAACGATTTGGCCGTTTTGGGACCGAAAGCCCGAGTGCTGTCGGATGCTGCAAGCGGCATCCTCGTCTCGCAAACCGACCGCGTCATTAGCCTCGTCGGGGTGAAAGACATTGTGGTCGTTGATACGCCCGATGCGCTTTTGGTCACAACAACCGAACACGCGCAGCGGGTTAAATACGTTGTCGATTCGTTGAAAGTCACGGGGCGCGGCGACGTTCTGTAGGGCGTGTCTGACAAACCCCCGCCGTGTCGCGGCGTTGATTACCTTCTCATAACCCTTCGGGCTCGAAGCAGTTTTTCGAGCCTGTGGCGGCGTAACACAACGTAACCTTAACCACATCCCTATTCAGTTCATTATTGGAGGCTGCTTTGAGCACCATTTCACGCAAGGCAAAGCTCGCTGGTGTTGCAACCATCGGTTCGCTTGCCCTGATTCTGTCGGCCTGCGGCTCGGCACCTGAGACCGACCCGACCGCGGCACCTGAGCCGACCGAAACCAGCACCGAAGCACCTGCCGGTGACGGCGACTTCCTCGCCTGTGCAGTTTCTGACGAAGGTAGCTGGAACGACAAGAGCTTCAACGAAGCAGCCTTCGGTGGCCTGCTTGAGGCTGAGTCGAAGCTTGGAGTTCAGATTCAAGGCTTCGAGTCGGCAACACCCGACGACTTCGGCCCGAACATTGACGAGGCCATCAACTCCAACTGCGACATCATCTTCGCTGTTGGCTTCAACTTCTCGTGGGAAGGCTCGCTTGAGGCGAAGGCTACCGCAAACCCCGATGTGCACTTCGCGTGGGTTGATGGCTGGCCGATGGTTGAGAACATCAAGCCCGTCATGTATTCGACCGAGCAGTCGAGCTACCTCGCGGGTTACCTTGCTGCTTCGTACAGCACGACCGGCACGGTTGCAACCTACGGCGGTCAGGACATCGACTCGGTGACCGTCTTCATGAACGGTTTCAAGAACGGTGCTGAGCAGTACGGTATCGACTCGGGTAAGGAAATCACGGTTCTGCCGTTCCGATTTGTTGGTAGCTTCGACAACTCGGAGGTTGCAAAGCAGATCTCGGATTCGTTCCTTTCTGAAGGTGCTGATGTGATCTTCCCGGTTGCTGGTGGCCTGTTCAGCGCTACTGACGAGGCAATCCAGCAGTCGGGCGGTAACGCTGTTTTCATCGGTGTTGACAAGAACGTCGCCGTCACTCAGCCCGATATGGCACCGCGCGTGCTCACCTCGGTCGAGAAGCGCATGACGCAGGCTGTTTTCGACATCATTGAGCCGCTCTCGGCCGGTGATGCATTCAACCCTGCGCCCTACATCGGTACGCTCGACAACGACGGCACCGGCCTCAGCGACCTCTACGAATTCGCTGACAAGGTTGACCCGGCTGTTGTCGCGAAGCTCGATGAGCTCACCAAGGCCATAATTGATGGTTCGCTTGACCCGCGGGCACCCGCTGCAGCGAAGTAATTCACTCGTGTAGAAGAGGCCGGAGCCGTGCGCTCCGGCCTCTTTTATTTTCTTCACCAAGTAGGGCAGACTGAACGAATGATGAAAGAGCGCGTCCGATGAAGCTCGAGCTGAAAAACATCACGAAGCGGTTCGGTTCGCTCGTGGCAAATGACAACATCAATCTCACGATTGAACCCGGCCAGATTCACGCATTGTTGGGTGAGAACGGTGCGGGAAAGTCAACCCTGATGAACGTGTTGTTTGGGCTCTACGACCCAGACGAGGGCGAAATCCTGCTCGATGACAAGGCCTACGATTTCGACGGCCCCGGTGACGCAATGCGAGCCGGCATCGGCATGGTGCACCAACACTTCATGCTGATTCCTGTTTTCACAGTTGCCGAAAACATGATTCTCGGCTTCGAACCGACAAAAGCCGGCGGAATCCTTGACTTGGGTACTGCTCGCAAGCGGGTGCGCGAGCTTTCCGAGCGTTTCGGCTTCAATATCGACCCAGACAAGCTTGTCGGCGATCTTTCGGTCGGTGCACAGCAGCGCGTCGAGATCATCAAGGCACTCTCGCACAATGCACAAGTGCTGATTCTGGATGAGCCCACCGCAGTGCTCACCCCGCAAGAAACCGACGAGCTCATGGACATCATGCGCCACCTCGCCGCAGAAGGCACATCAATCGTGTTCATCACCCACAAGCTGCGCGAAGTGAAGGAGGTCGCCGACGCGATTACCGTCATTCGCCACGGCAAGGTTGTTGGCGAAGCATCGCCCGAAGCATCCGCGACCGAACTCGCCACCATGATGGTTGGTCACGCCGTTGACCTGCAGGTTGAAAAGCAGCCCGCGAACCCGGGTGAAATTGCGCTCGTCGTCAACGGCGTCACTGCCTACGATACGGCGGGACACAAGGTTCTCGACGGCGTGGGCTTCTCCGTGCGAAACGGTGAGATTCTTGGCATCGCGGGTGTGCAAGGCAACGGGCAAACAGAACTCGCTGAGGCGCTTGTGGGCCTGCGTAAAGTGCAGGGCACGATCATGTTGAACGGGCAGGACGTCACGCGAGCAAAAGTGCGCGATCTGCTTGATGCGGGTTTCGGTTATGTGCCAGAAGATCGCAAGCGTGACGGGCTCGTCGGCGAGTTCACGATCGCCGAGAACCTCATTCTCGACCGTAGCTACGGCCCGCCATTTTCGGGGCCGCTCGGCATCAACTTCGACGCGTTGGGCACGTTCGCTGACGAGAAGATCAAAGAATTCGATATTCGAACCCAAAGCCGTGATGTTCCCGCTGGGCGCCTCTCGGGCGGAAATCAGCAAAAGGTTGTCGTTGCCCGTGAAATGTCGCGGGATTTGACCTTCTTCTTAGCCTCGCAACCGACCCGAGGCGTTGATGTCGGATCGGTTGAGTTCATTCACGAACGCATTGTCGCGGCCCGTGATGCCGGGCTGCCGGTGCTCATTATCTCGTCTGAGCTTGATGAGGTTGTTGCCCTTGCTGACCGCATTGCCGTGATGTACCACGGCAAGATCATCGCTATCGTGCCGCCCGATACACCCCGATCAACGCTCGGTGAACTCATGGCAGGAGTTGTTTCAGAATGATGGCAACGTCAAAGACCAAGGCCAAGATCGACGAGTTTGAATCAGCCAACCAGCCCACGGCGTCGGCCAACATCCTTCGCGAAATCTTCGGTGGCAGCCTCATGCGCACCGTGCTGGCGATCCTGCTTGCCTTCGCGATCGGTTTGCTGCTCGTCATTTTCACCAACAAGAACGTGCTGGCTTCGTTTGGCTACTTTTTCGACCGCCCGGGCGACACGTTCTCGGCGATCGGATCGGTCACCCGAGGATTCTTTGGTGGTCTGTTCCGCGGCGCGATCTACGATACGTCGCAACCCACATTTGCCCAAGGCATCCGACCCCTGACCGAAACGCTTCGTCAGGCAGGGCCGCTGATCGCGGCTGGATTGGGTATTGCGCTGAGCTTCCGCGTCGGCCTGTTTAACATCGGTGGTCAGGGCCAGTTGCTCATGGGTGCCGCATTTGCCGGATGGGCGAGCTTCCAACTGCACCTGCCGCCCGTTGTGCACATGCTTGTCGCGGTGGTCTTTGGTCTGTTCGGTGCCGCACTCTGGGCCGGAATTGTTGGTGCGCTCAAGGCCTTCACGGGTGCACACGAAGTGATCTTGACGATCATGATGAACTGGATAGCACTGTATCTGGTCACCTTCTTGATGCGCACACCGGTATTGAACCCCGGCGCAACAAGCTCGAACCCAGCAACCAGTCCGCCGGATGCGACGGCGCAGATGCCGAAGATTCTCGGGGACCAGTACCAGCTGCACTTCGGGTTTATTCTGGCTCTGCTTGCCATTGTGGCGTACTGGTGGCTGATGGATCGTTCATCAATCGGATACCGTTTCCGGGCGGTTGGGTACAACCCGCTGGCTGCTGAGACGGCCGGAATCAACCCGAAGAAGGTCTACATTTGGGCGATGATCGCCTCCGGTCTTTTCGTCGGTATCGCCGCGGTCGGTCTCGCACTTGGCCGAAGTGGTGGGTTCGGCCCGCATGTTGATGCGGGCATCGGTTTCGACGCGATCACCGTCGCCCTGCTCGGGCAAGGGACCCCGATCGGTGTGGCCCTGGCTGGCGTGCTCTTCGGCGGTATGGAAGCAGCCGGCCCCGCGATGCAACGCGTCGGCATCTCGCCGGACATTCTCTCGGTGGTGCAAGGGTTGATCGTGCTGTTTGTTGCCGCCCCGCCGCTTATTCGTGCGATCTTCCGATTGCCCGACAAGAATGCGGTTGTGACCGCGCCGGGCATCAAGAGCGAGCCGGTCGTGATTGCCGCAGGAGAATCTGCGTCGACCGAGGAGGTGGGCAAATGAGTACGACAACAGCCGTTTCAGAACCTGGACCAACCGTGCTGGCGCCGATCGCTTGGAAAGGCCCGATTCTCTACATTGCAGCCGCCCTGCTGGTGCTGATCGGATTCGGATTCTTCGGTTCGAACGATCAGGTCGCATTCCAGTGGAGTGACCAAAACGCGCGTTTCCAGATCGACCCGACCGTCGTAAACCCGAAAGTGGTTGCAATTGTTTCGGGGATTGCCATGCTGGCTGCTGCCGCATGGGCGACGTACCGCGCCGTGCAACGAAAATCGGTTGGACCGTGGCCCGTCGTCATCATCGGACTCGGTTTTCTCGTCAGTCTGCTGGCGTTTACCGGCTCGGGTGGGACGGTTCGCACAACCTTCTTGCTCAATGCGACGATCGGGCTTTCGACCGCGGTGATCTTCGGTGCGCTTGCCGGCGTTATCGGTGAGCGAGTCGGCGTCGTCAACATCGCCATTGAAGGTCAACTGTTGATGGGTGCCTTCTCAGCAGCCGTTATCGCGAGTGTCACGGGAAGCCTGTGGGCGGGGCTCATTGGCGCCATGATCGGTGGTGTGCTCGTCTCGATCGTGCTTGCGACGTTCTCGATCAAGTACCTCGTTGATCAAATCATTGTTGGTGTCGTCTTGAACGTGCTCGTGCTTGGACTCACGAACTTCTTTTACTCAGCAGTTCTGGCCGAAAACCAGCAGCTCAACAAGCCTGGTACGTTCCGCTCAATGCCGATTCCATTCTTGAGTGACATTCCGGTTATCGGCCCCGTGCTGTTCAACCAGAACGTCATCACATACATCATGTTCTTCTTGGTGTTCGCCGTGTGGTTTGTGCTCTACAAGACACGTCTGGGTCTGCGAATTCGCGCGATGGGTGAGCACCCGCTTGCCGCTGACACGGTTGGCTTGCACGTCAACCCAACAAGGTTCTGGACCGTCACCGCCGCGGGCGCGATCGCAGGCCTCGGTGGTGCGGCGCTGACGATTGGTTCGGCCGGTTCATTCGTGAAGAACATGAGTGCCGGTCAGGGCTTTATCGCCCTGGCGATGGTCATTCTTGGCCGATGGAACCCGCTCTACGCCGCAGCGGCTGCGTTGCTTTACGGCTTCAGTGGCGCGTTCCGACTGTGGGCCGGCGGTACCCCGAATGGTTCACAGATCCCATCCGACCTCATTCAGATGGTGCCCTATGTTGTCACGCTGCTTGCGGTGACGTTGTTCGTCGGAAAGTCGATCGGTCCTGCTGCAGCGGGCAAGCCCTACGTGAAGGGCTAGGTCATGGCCGATTTCGACTGGGATGCACTGCGTGACGCCGCACGCGAAGCGATGACCAAGGCATACGTGCCCTATTCGAAGTTTCCGGTTGGTGCCGCCGCAATCGTTGATGACGGACGGATGATTACCGGGTGCAACGTCGAAAACGCCTCGTACGGGCTCACGTTGTGCGCTGAGTGCGGGCTTGTTTCAGAGCTCGCTCGCACGGGTGGCGGCAAGCTCGTCGCGTTCTCGTGCGTTGATGGTGAGGGGAACCGGCTGATGCCGTGCGGCCGCTGCCGGCAACTGCTGTACGAATTCGCGGCCCCGGGAATGCTGCTCGACACCGTGAGCGGCATTCGATCCATGGACGAAGTCTTGCCCGATGCGTTTGGGCCACAACACTTGGAAGAGGCCGCTCGTGGCTGAGATCGAACCATTCGACGCGGTTGACGTTATTCGCGCGAAACGCGACGGCGGCTCAGTACCCGAACCAGCGTTGCGCTGGATGATCGACGCGTACACGCGTGGCTACGTTTCAGACGCACAAATGGCATCATTTGCGATGGCGGTTTTGCAGCGTGGCATGGCGCGTGACGAGATCGCGGTCATGACCGACGCGATGATTCGTTCGGGCGAACGGATGGAATTCTCAACGCTCGGGAAGGCGACGGTTGATAAGCACTCAACCGGTGGCGTGGGTGACAAGATCACACTGCCGCTTGCGCCGCTTGTCGCATCCTTCGGGGTTGCAGTGCCGCAGCTTTCCGGTCGTGGCCTCGGGCACACCGGCGGCACGCTTGACAAACTCGAATCCATTCCAGGTTGGCGCGCGAACCTGTCAAACGACGAGATGTTCACGCAATTGCAGAGCATCGGGGCCGTGATCTGCGCTGCCGGTTCGGGACTCGCGCCGGCTGACAAGAAGCTCTACGCGCTGCGCGATGTCACCGGCACGGTTGAGGCAATTCCGCTGATCGCCTCAAGCATCATGTCGAAGAAGATCGCCGAGGGAACCAGTGCGCTCGTGCTCGACGTGAAGTTCGGCTCGGGCGCCTTCATGCAAGACTTCGAGCGCGCACGTGAGCTCGCCCAAACGATGGTTGAGTTGGGCACCGACGCGGGCGTTGCGACATCCGCTTTGCTGACCGACATGAACACCCCCCTCGGGCGAGCGATCGGCAATGCCAACGAAGTGCGTGAATCGGTTGAAGTTCTTGCCGGTGGTGGCCCCGCTGATGTGCGTGAGCTCACGATTGCTCTCGCTCGCGAAATGCTTTCCCTCGTTGGCAAACCGGATGCTGACGTTGAGGCTGCCCTCGACGGCGGCCAGGCGATGGATACGTGGCGGGCAATGATTGCAGCCCAGGGCGGCGACCCGGATGCTGCGCTGCCACAGCCGCGCGAAACCCACACTGTTGTAGCCGACCGTGACGGCTTCGTCACAAAGCTCGAAGCGCTGCCCTTCGGCATCGGGGCGTGGCGTCTCGGCGCCGGACGCGCGCGCGCGGAAGACCCGGTCATTTTTGCCGCCGGTATCGACCTGCACAAGCAGCTCGGTGACGAAGTGAAAGCGGGCGAGCCGCTGTTCACGCTTTCTGCCGACGACGCGGCACGCTTCGATCGTGCCCTCGACGCCGTTGCCGGTGCGTGGGAGATCGGTGAAGCCGCCCCCGCTCCTCGTCAACTCGTGCGCGAACGCGTCACCGCTTAGCGTTCGTCGAGGTGCTTGCCGCGCTTGTCGGTGAGACCCCACGCAGCCAGGGCAGCGATCGCGAAGAACGCCGAGAACACCACGAAGAGCACTGGTGCGCCGCCGACCCCGAGCAGAATCGGTACGGAAAGCGGGGCGACGATTGAGGCGATCCGCCCGAATCCGGCCGCCCAACCAGCACCCGTTGCACGCATTGACGTGGGGTAAACCTCGGGGGTTACGGCATAGAGCGCACCCCATGCGCCGAGGTTGAAGAACGAAAGCAGCATGCCGAATGTGATCAATGCTCCAATCGAGGTGGCGTTGCCGAACAGAATCGCCGAGATACCAGATCCGACAAGAAAAACGCTCAGTGTTGCCCGGCGTCCCCACACTTCGATGAGCCACGCCGCGACGGCATACCCGGGCAATTGCGCCACGGTGATGATGAGCGTGTACCCGAAGGTTTTGGTGAGGCTCCCGAGGTCTTCGTGCAGGATCGACGGAATCCACAAGAACGCCCCGTAGTACGAGAAGTTCACGCAGAACCATACCGTCCACAGTGCCGCGGTACGGCCGCGGAACTCAGGTGACCACAGGCCCTTCAGACGAGCCCACCACGTGGTTGCGATGGGTGCGGCGGTGGATGCCGCAACATCCGTTTCTACCGGCACCGCTTGTGACCCGAAAACGGGTGGCGACGCCTCGAGAGCGGTAACGATCTGTTCGGCCTCTTCGTGTCGACCTTGACTCGCGAGCCAGCGCGGGGATTCGGGGAGCCCCCACCGCACGATGAACGCATACAGTGCTGGGATCGCGCCGATCGCAAATGCCCATCGCCAACCGTTTTCGGATGCGGGAATAACGAAGTACCCGATGATGGCGGCGACCGTCCAACCGAGTGCCCAGAAACCCTCGAGAATAACGACCATGCGACCACGCACGCGCGCGGGTGAGAATTCGCTGACGTACGTCGATGCGACGGGCAGTTCTGCGCCGAGGCCGAGCCCGACGAGGAAACGCAAGACGAGCAGTGCCGCGATTCCACCAACGAGTGCGCTCGCGCCGGTTGCCAAACCAAAAATCAGCAGGGTGATCGCGAAGACTTGGCGGCGGCCGATGCGGTCGGCGATGAGGCCGCCGACGGTTGCGCCGAGTGCCATCCCGATAAACCCCACCGACAAGATCCACGAGCGGTCGGTAGCCGAAAGGTCCCACTGTTGGGCAAGCACGACAATGATGTACGAAATGAGCCCGACATCCATTGCATCCAGTGCCCAGCCGAGCCCGGACCCGAACAAGACTTTCGTGTGCTTTTGCGTGACCGGGAGGGAATCAAGGCGTCCCGTGACGGAATCGGGGGTGTGCTGGCGATCCATACGCCTAACGTATCGGGCGCGGGCGTTGATCGTTGCCGTGACTTTACATTTCGTTCCCACCGCGTGCGCGTAGAGTTTTGTCATGACCCAACAACCGGTGCTCGTCGATGGCGTGGACATTCGCTTGCTACCGAAGATTTCGCTCCACGATCACCTCGACGGGGCGCTGCGCCCGGCCACGATCATTGAGCTCGCGAACGAAGCCGGGATCCGCGTACCAGCGGGGGATGCGGATGATCTGGCCGACTGGTTCTGCCGCAGCTGCACGGGCGGGTCGCTCGTGGACTACTTGACGACGTTTGCCGTGACGTGTTCGGTCATGCAAACCCGCCACGGACTCACGCGCGTGGCCCGAGAATACGTCGAAGATCTCGCCGCGGATGGTGTTGTGTATGCCGAAGTTCGGTGGGCGCCGGAGTTGCACACCGCTGACGAGCTCACGCTTGAAGAAGCGGTCGATGCGGTGCAAGACGGTATCGACCAGGCAAGCGCTGCACTCGGCACGATCCGGGTCGGGCAGTTGCTGACCGCAATGCGTCAAAACGACAATGCGCTTGAAATCGCGAAACTCGCCGTCAAACTCCGCGGTCGCGGTGTGGTTGGGTTCGACATCGCAGGCCCGGAAGATGGATTCCCGCCCTCAGCGCATCGCGAAGCATTCGACTATCTCGCCGAGCACTTCATGCCGACAACAGTGCACGCCGGTGAAGATGCCGGGCTCGATTCGATCCGCTCAGCGTTGCGCGATGGTCGCGCGCTGCGGTTAGGTCACGGCATCCGAATAACTGACGACATTGCTGAGGTCGGCGATGATGGCGACGATTTGCTGGTTTCGCTTGGCGATGTTGCGCACTGGGTGCGCGACCGCAGTATCGCCCTGGAAATTGCACCGAGCTCGAACATGCAAACCAACAACTTCGAAAGCATTGCAGACCACCCGTTCGACCTGCTCTACCAATTGGGGTTCAACGTCACGGTCAACGCTGACAACCGCCTGCAAAGCCAAACTTCGATAACCCGTGACCTTGGGTTGTTGGCGGATGCGTTTGGGTACGGACTGGGCGATTTGGCACAATTCCAACTCAACGCCGCGAGCGCGACGTTCTTACCGCTTGACGAACGTGAAGCGTTGATGGAGTTCATCGACCACGAGTGGGCTACAGTGGCGAACGAAAACAAGACGAATGAATAACAAAAGGAGTTAGCGCAGTGTCTGAGAACCCTTATACCCCTGAAGACGCCCCCACGCCCACCGAGCGCCGTAGCGCAGGAAAGACTGCCGCGTGGATTCTCGGGCTTTTGCTTCTGGGTGCGCTTGGTTTCTTGGCGTGGTTGTTGTGGGGGCCAGGAGCAGCAGATGTCGCCCCTGACGCATCCGCTGAACCGTCACCCACACCGACGGTTACCGTGACGGTAACCGAGACGCCAACGCCGGAACCCACACCGACCGAAACCGCAACTGAGACACCAACACCAACGCCGGAACCCACCGAACGTGCCGATTATGGGTTCACATGGCTGCATGATGCACAGATCGGCACCTCGTTTGCCGACATGTCGGAGGCACTTGGCGTCGACGTGGTCGGAATCGATGAATGCCCGTACTTTGCCGAGGTGCTGCGCATCGGCGACGCGACCGTCACAGGTTTCTCGTCACCAGACAACCCCGGCGAGTCCGTACAGTTCTTCAGTCTCTATGATGTTGGCGGCCCGATTGAGGACTACCCGCGCAACGACGAAGATCTTGGCGTGGGCAGTTCGACCGCCGACGTGCTGGCTGCCTACCCGGATGCGGTGCAAGCCGTCGGTGGCGACATTGGCACCGGCGACCTCAACACGATCACCGTTGACGACCCCGACAGTGATGCACAGTATGTCTTCGCATCATTCGTCGACAGCGACAAAGTCGATGTCATGCAGTGGGGCGAAAACGCCGGCGTGCAGTGGTCGCACTTGTGTGGCGGGTTCTAGGCGTTAGGCGAATAGCGCGCGAACGGCCGTCTCAAGGTTTGTCACTTGAGCGGATGCCGCGGCATCCGTTTCACCGCGCACGTCGATGTATGCCTTGAGCTTGGGTTCGGTTCCGCTCGGGCGGAAAATGACGCGCGATCCATCGGTGAGTGTGTAGCGCAGGGCGTCGACCGGTTCTGCTTCGTGCAGCAGATCGTCGACAGTGTCGACGGTGGTGTCGCCGATCTCGGTCAGGGGCGTCTCGCGCAGCCGCTGCATAGACCCCGCGATTTCAGCGAGATTCTCAAAACGCACCGATACTTGTGTGCTCGTCACAAAGCCGGTGATCTCGGCGAGCTCGTCGAGCAGGTCACCAACGCGCTTGCCCTCGCCGCGCGCCGTCGTTGCGAGCTGCAAGAACGCGATCGCTGCGGAAATCCCGTCTTTGTCGCGCACAGTCTCGGGGTTGACGAGGTAGCCGAGGGCTTCCTCGTACCCGAAGACGAGGCCCGGCGCGCGCGAAATCCACTTGAACCCCGTGGGGGTCTGCGCATAGCCGACGTCGTAGTGGCGGGCAACGTCAGCCAGCGCGGGCGATGACACGAGCGATGCGGCCAGTGTGGCATCCGCAACACCAGCGTGCACTTTTGCCGCACGTTGGGCAAGCAGGAGGCCAACATCGTTGCCGGTCAGCCGACGCCATCCGCCCGCACGGACCGGGTCCGGGATCGCAACCGCAAGCCGGTCCGCGTCAGGATCGTGCGCGATGATCAGCTCGGCGCCCGTTCTGCGGGCCCGTTCGAACGACAGATCAAGCGCGCCGGGTTCTTCGGGGTTCGGGAAATCAACGGTCGGAAATGCCGGGTCAGGGTCAATTTGGGCATCCACCGTCTTCGGGAGGGGATAGCCTGCCGCGATCAACACGCGCTTGAAGGTTTCCCAACCGACACCGTGCATGGCTGTGTAAGCCCAGCGCAACCCATCGGCGCCCTCGCCGGCTGGGCCGACGGTAGCGGTTGCTGCAATGTATGCGGAAACAACACTCTCGGGTGCGGTCTCATACTCGCCACGCGCGATCTCAGCAGTGGATGCCGCGACCTGGTCGATCGCCAGCGAAATGTGAGCATCGCTGGGAGCTACGATTTGCGAACCATTGTCGGGCCCGCCCAAATACACCTTGTAACCGTTGTCGCGACCGGGATTGTGGCTCGCGGTGACCATGACGCCGGCAGCGGCGTTCAAGTGCCGCACCGCGAACGAAAGCACGGGGGTTGGGAGCGCTCGCGGCAGCAAAATGGCTTTCAGGCCCGCCCCGGCGAAAACCTCGGCGGAGTCCTGCGCGAAAATGCGTGAGTTCTTGCGGGCGTCGTAGCCGATGACAACCGTTCCGCCCGGTTCGCGATTGGTGACGAAGGCTGCAAGGCCTGCGGCGGCTTGCGAAACGAGCACGCGATTCATCCGATTGGGGCCCGCGCCGAGTTCACCGCGCAAACCCGCAGTACCGAACCCGAGGCGGGTATCAAAACGGTGGCGCAAGCCATCGATCGCGGTCTGTTCGCCAGCAGCAGCGCCGGTGATCAGCAGCGCAAGCTCGTCACGGGTTTCTGCGTCGGGGTCGCGACGCAACCAGGTGCGGGCGGCTTCAAGAGTTGTCGCGAGGTTGTTCGTGCTCATCGTTGCCCCTTACAGCTTGCCGACGACATCGGCGAGTAGTCGCGAAATACGTGGCCCCGCGTCGCGCCCGGCCTCGATGACTTCTTCGTGGCTGAGTGGGGTCTCTTGAATGCCTGCGGCTTGGTTGGTGATGAGTGAGAATCCGAGCACTTCCATCCCAGCCTCGCGTGCCGCGATCGCCTCAAGCGTTGTCGACATGCCGACAATATCGCCGCCCATGGCCTGCACCATGCGCACTTCGGCGGGGGTTTCATAGTGCGGCCCGCGGAATTGTACATACACGCCCTCGACCAAATCGGGTTGCACGCTGCGCGCTACATCGCGGAGCCGCTTCGCATACAGGTCGGTCAGGTCAATAAAAGTTGCACCTTCGAGCGGCGAATCGGCCGTGAGGTTGATGTGGTCGCTGATGAGCACGGCTTGCCCGGCGGAGTAGTTGGGGTTTGCGCCACCAGCGCCGTTGGTCAGCACCATGATCGAGCAGCCGGTGGCTGCCGCAGTGCGAACACTGTGCGCAACGGCGCGCACGCCCTTGTCTTCGTAATAGTGCGTACGAGCTCCCACAACGAGCACGTTCTTGCCGTGCGGGGTGCGGATGCTCCGAATCGTACCGACGTGCCCCTCCACTGCCGGCTTATGGAAGCCAGCGACTTCGGTTGCGGCGAACTCTGCAACGGTTTCACCGAGCAGGTCGGCGGCGCCACCCCAGCCGGAGCCGAGCGTGACGGCAATGTCGTGTCGTTCAACACCCGAAATGCGAGCGATGTCTGCGGCGGCCTGCTTGGCAAGATCAAACGGATTTGTATTGTCGTCGGTCATACTTCCACTCTAGAGCCGCGCGTGTGTGTGCGGTTGGCGGAAGATGTCTCGTCTGGCGGAGTTTGGTGGTGGATGCTTCCGTGACGGGAGAGACTCTCCGCCATGGGGGCTGTGTGCGCGACGCAGCACGGTAGTTTTGCGGTGTCGAGTGCGCGAGAATGGAACAATGCCGATCCCATTTGCAAACACCCCCGTCGTAGTTGTCATCGGAGGCGGCCCGGGTGGGCACGAAGCAGCGCTCAGCGCGGCACAACTCGGCGCGAAAGTGACGCTGATTGAACGCGTCGGTGTTGGTGGGTCGGCGGTGCTGACGGATGTTGTTCCAAGCAAGTCGCTCATCGCAACAGCGGACGCCGCCGTTGCTATTCGTGAGGCCAACAGCCTCGGCGTGCAACTGTTTGTCAAAGCAAGTGACGGCAAGGCGCTCAAACCTGAAGTCGCCGTGAACCTTGCCGCAGTCAACAAACGCTTACTTTCGCTCGCACACGAACAGTCCGAAGACATGCGTCGCGCACTGCTTGAAGCAAACGTCACCATTGTCGATGGTTATGGCCGCCTCGACCCCGACGCCGGAGTGATCATTTCAACCGGGCCCGATGGCACAGACTTTGATCGGATCGAGGCGACCACCGTCATTCTTGCCGTGGGCGCCTCGCCACGCGAACTGGACTCGGCAAAACCGGATGGTGAGCGCATCCTCACCTGGACACAGCTGTACAACATGAAAACGCTGCCCGAGCATTTGATCGTTGTCGGTTCCGGTGTCACGGGTGCCGAGTTTGCATCCGCCTACATGAATCTCGGCAGCAAGGTGACACTCGTCTCGTCGCGCGACCGGGTGCTGCCCGGTGAAGACGAAGACGCCGCCCGCGTGCTCGAAGACGTCTTCAAACGTGGTGGCATGACCGTCAAATCGAAGTCACGTGCCGAACGCGTCGAACGAGCAGGCGACGGTGTCGTTGTCACCCTCGCCGACGGGAAAACGATCGAGGGGAGCCACTGTCTGATGGCCGTTGGTTCGATCCCGAACACCGCCGGACTTGGGCTCGAAGAAGCCGGTGTTGAACTGACTGACTCCGGACACATCCGCGTCAATCGTGTCTCGCGCACTTCGCGGCCAAAAGTTTATGCGGTCGGCGACTGCACCGACTTTTTTCCGCTCGCCTCGGTTGCGAGCATGCAGGGCCGCACGGCAGCATTCCACTCACTTGGCGACATCGTGATTCCGCTCGACAGGCGCAAAATCACGGCCAACATTTTCACGACCCCCGAAATCGCGACCGTGGGCGTGAGCGAGGCCGAAGTGCAGGCTTCGGGCATCGGTGCGATCGTGCAAAAGCTTTCGCTCGCCGAAAACCCGCGAGCAAAGATGCTCGGCATCAAAGATGGGTTCATCAAGCTCATCGCACGCCGCGGGTCTGGCGAACTGCTTGGTGGTGTGGTTGTTGCTCCCCGGGCATCCGAGCTGATCTACCCGATCGCGCTCGCGGTTGAACGGCGTCTGAGTGCCGACCAGGTTTCGCGCGTTTTTGCCGCCTACCCGTCGATCACGACGAGCATCACCGATCTGACGCGCGCAATACAAGTCGTTGCTGACCGCTAAAGCTCAGCGTCCGGTCGGGCAGGCGACGATGCGGTAAAGTTTTGCGTTTTCGCCTTCTTGATCGATCAGTTCGACGGCGTCGGATTCTTCGAGGTTGTTGAATCCGGGGTAGCGCCACGAGTTGTCATTCTCGTGCACTTCGCGCGGACCGAAGTCGAGAATGAACTCAACGTTGTGCGCAGCCAGGGCAGGGCAGACCTCTGCCGGGGTGAGGCCAGCTTCATTGAGGTGTTCGATAATGATCTCGCCGAACGAATCAAACCCGCCCGCTGTGTGTGCCACAAGCACGCGTCGATCAGCGAGAGCGTACGCCAGGGCGGTTCCCGTCCAGGGGCTTCCCGCGATTCGAGCGCCCTCGGGCACGTGATCACCGAGGCGGTTGATGAGTGCCAGTTCGTCCGTTGAGATGAGCAGTGAATCATCCGAGATGCGGTAGCTGATTTGCGCTTGCCCGATAACCGACGGCATCACCGTCAGCTGCAGGATCGCCAGCACGACGATCGTTGCAGCAGCACCAAGCCCGATGCGCTTGGCGCCTTGGTCGTCGCCATCAAGCTTCAAACCATGAACGAGCATTTCCCATGCGCGACTCAAACCATAGGCAGCAAGCGGCACCGCGACGATTGTCAACAGGGCCACAATTCGGGGTGTGTTGTTGTACCAAGACCCGGTGAGAAAATCGCGGAGTTCTTGCCAGGGTGCGGATGTGACGAAGAAGAACAGCATCGCACCAACACCCCAGAGCGCAATTGCCGTGATGCTCGCCGCAGTGTGACGCACAAGCGCAAAGACGATGCCTGCGAGCACCAAGAACGCGGCAATGTACAGCGGCGTCGAGTAGGCAAGATCGAGCGTGAGAATGTCAACAACTGCTTCGCGCATCCGTCGATCGATCGGCCAGGTGCGCGTCTCAACTGGTGGCCGTAGAACCTCGATCAACTTGTAGACGAGTGCAAGGTACACACCCAAGCCGCCAACCACGCCAACAATCGGCAACGGTTTGCGGTGTGTGTTGCACGCGACGATTGCGCCCGTGATGACGACCGGAACCGAAAAAACCAGCCACGCCACAAGTGAACCGGGGTGCACGAGCGCGAGCGCAGGCAGGGCGCCCAGCAGCGCGATGAGCGTGAAGGCCAGGTTTGTCGCCGGTTTCGTTTCGGCCGTGCTGACGACTGCCATGGTCAGCGCCAAAACTGCCGGGACCATGGCAAACCCCAGCAGCATGGGGTACAGCACGCCCCATTCGAGCAGCAGAATGGGGAATCCGCTGACGGATGCGGCAACAACCCCGGTTGCGATCGTCAATGCGGTCGTATTTGGAAACAGCGTGCGGGTCAGCAACAGTGCACCGAGCGGCCAAACACCAGCGGCAATCACAATTGTGACGGCGTTGATCGCGAGTGGAATCGATGCGCCACTGAGCTGGCTCACGATCGCGACGAGGGCGTGCCAACCGGCCGGGTAGAAGACGGGTGCCCCACTGAAATCGCTGACGGTGCCGACGTGATACGGCGAGGCGTTCAGCTCGTCAAGGATGAAGCGGGTCGCGTTGAGGTGGAAGATATTGTCGTACGTTTGCGAGAAGTTTTGCGCGTCGCCGATGATCAGCAAAACCTGTGTGGTGATCACGACTGCAGCAAGCACAAACGCGACCTGGGTTGCCCATGCGGCAGCCGGCACACATGCGGCTGATGTGGTGAGCCCCTTGCCTGTGACCGCGCGTCGTACCAAAAACAGCACGAGTGCCATGGCAAGGGCAATGACCGCGGCGGGCAGAATCGACCAGTTGATCCCAACAACAGGGGCGACAAGGCTCGCGGTGACGATCGCAGACAGCGCAAAAACCGGTGTCAACGCGGCTGCCCAGAGCCCACGAAGCCCGAGCGCGTACGCGATCGGCGTACCAAGGGCGGTCAGGACCGCAATTGTCAGCGCAACGGGGAGCAGCAGTTCAAGCATCACCCTAAATGATAGTCAGCAACAGCTTTCCGCTCGGCACAGTTTCACCGGCGGTGACACCAATTTCGCCGATGACGCCGTCTTTGTGCGCCTGCATGGGCTGTTCCATCTTCATTGCTTCAAGCACAACGACAAGGTCACCCTTGACCACATGCTGCCCAGGTTCGACAGCAACCTTGATGACAGTGGCTTGCATGGGCGATTTCACATCGTCGCCGCTTGCGCCAGCGGATGCCTTGATCTGGTGGTCGCGGCGTGCGGGTGGGGCCGAGGCTGGGCGACCAGAGGCGGGCGCTGCAACGGTAACGCGGTTTGGCAGGCTGACTTCGATGCGTTTGCCGCTGACTTCAACGACAACGGTGTGCCGGCCAAGTGGTGCATCAAGCGGAGCTGCTTCGCCGTCCCACGCTGGGATGTCGTTGTTGAACTCCGTTTCGATCCAGCGCGTGTAGACGCCAAACCTGCCGTCTTCGGCGGTGAATGCTGGTTCACGCACCACCTTGCGGTGGAACGGAAGGACAGTCGGCAACCCAGCGACCTCGAATTCGTCGAGCGCGCGGCGGGAACGTTCGAGCGCTTCAGCACGGTCACGACCGGTAATGATGATCTTGCCGAGCAGTGAGTCAAACGCTCCCGAGACCTCATCGCCCTGCGTTACACCCGAGTCGAGGCGTACACCGGGGCCACCAAACGTTTTGAACTGTTGGATTGGGCCCGGTTGCGGCAAGAAGTTGCGGCCGGGGTCCTCACCATTGATACGGAACTCAATCGAGTGGCCAACCGGGGTGGGGTCGTCGTAATCGATCAGGCCGCCCGCGGCAATACGCAATTGCTCGCGCACAAGGTCGATCCCGGTGACCTCTTCAGAAACCGGGTGTTCAACCTGCAGCCGAGTGTTGACCTCGAGGAACGAGATTGTGCCGTCGGTGCCGATCAGGAACTCACACGTTCCGGCACCGATGTAGCCAACCTCTTTCAAGATGCGCTTTGAAGCGTCATAAAGAATCTGGTTTTGCTCATCAGTCAAGAAGGGTGCTGGTGCTTCTTCAACAAGCTTTTGGTGGCGACGCTGCAGCGAGCAGTCGCGTGTGGAGATCACGACAACGGTGCCCGCGGCATCCGCCAGACACTGTGTCTCAACGTGGCGCGGCTTGTCGAGATACTTTTCGACGAAGCACTCGCCGCGGCCAAAGGCGGCGACCGCTTCACGCGTTGCCGACTCGAATGCTTCTTCAACCTGGTCGGCGTCGTGGCAGACCTTGAGGCCGCGGCCGCCACCGCCATAGGCCGCTTTGATTGCGATCGGCATGCCAACTTCTTCGGCAAACGTGCGAACCTCGGCGGCGGTTTCAACCGGCCCGGGGGTTCCAGGCGCAAGCGGTGCGCCAACTTTTTCGGCAACGTGACGGGCCGTGACTTTGTCGCCGAGTGCGTCAATCGCGCTCGGGGGCGGACCGATCCACGTCAGATTTGCCGCGATAACGGCACGGGCGAAATCTGCGTTCTCGGCCAGAAAACCGTACCCCGGGTGCACTGCGTCGGCGCCGCTGCGGCGCGCCACCGAGAGAATCTTTTCGACACTCAAGTAGGTGTCAGCGCTGGTTGCACCATCGAGTGCGAACGCTTCGTCCGCGAGGCGTGCGTGCATTGCGTTTCGATCTTGATCGGCGTACACGGCGACCGATGCAATGTGTGAATCAGCAGCGGCGCGGATGATGCGCACTGCGATCTCGCCGCGATTGGCAACGAGCACTTTCTTGATTGGCCGTGCTTCGGGGGAGGATGCGGCAGCTGTTGGCATTCAGTCAGCTTAACCACTGAAGCATGCGTTTCGATGTATATAACACACAACAAAAACGCGAAAACCTTTATCGAATGTCGACAGGTGCCCGTTCTTGTTGGCGCTCAACCCCAGAGCGCGGGCCACTGCACGCCAACGTCGCGAACGAGTCGGCGAATGGTTGGCAAACTCATCCCGATAACGGTCGACGGATCACCATCAATGTGGTCGATAAAGCCCGCAGCCCGGCCGTCGATCGTGAACGAACCGGCAACCCCCAGCGGTTCACCCGTGGCCACATACGCGTCAATTTCAGCGTCATCAATGTCCGCCGCGAACGTCACACGACAGTGCGCAACCTCGCTCACTTCGTGCTCGGGAACATCGGGTCCGATTCGAATAACGCAGTGGCCAGAGTGCAGCGTGCCCGTTTGTCCCCGCATGTGCTGCCAGCGTTCTTGGGCAATCGCAGGTTCATACGGTTTTCCGTACAGTGTGCCACCGAGTTCAAACATTGAATCGCCACCGATGACAATCCCGTCGAAGCCAGGGAAGTGTGTGCCCACCCGCGCGGCGACGTCCCGAGCTTTCGCCCGGGCGAGCTCGAGCACGATCGTTGCGGCATCCGCTTCGGGCCCGAGCGACAATGTGAGGGCCTCTTCGTCAACATTCGGCGCCAGCAATATCGGCTCAATTGCGCTTTGACGCAGCAGAGCAAGCCGGGCAGGAGATGTCGAGGCAAGCAGAACGTGCATGGGATTTAGCGTAGCCCGGCTAGCCTAGACACGTGGCAGGACAGATTCTTGAGCTTGAAGTTGGCGATGTTGCACACGGTGGATTCTTCGTGGCGCGACACGAGGGACGCGTGGTCTTCGTCAGCGACGCGATCGATGGCGAACGCGTGCGGGCCGTTGTGACGGATGATGCAAAGCCCGGGTTTTGGCGTGCGTCAACCGTTGCAGTGCTTGATCCCTCGCCGCACCGCGTACCGCACATATGGTCGGAAGCGGAGCACACTCGTGACGTTGCTGAGCGCCCCGGCGGGGCGGAGTTTGGGCACATTGCCTTGCCGCACCAGCGTGAACTGAAAGCACGCGTCGTGCGTGACGCGCTGGCTCGCTTCGCCAAGATTGACCGTGAAGTCAGCGTCGAGGCGGCCGAGGGTGAGACCGACGGACTGCGCTGGCGCACCCGCGCACGCATCCACCGTGGGGTGGACGGGCAGATTGGGCCGTTCGCCGAGCGCAGTCACGCGGCTATCGCGGTGCAGTCGTATCCGTTGCTGTCCCCGGCACTCGAGCAAACTGCGCTCGCGCTCGCGCTAGACACCGTCGGTGCGAGCATTCGCGGCTACGACCTTGTCGATACCGGCGACGGCGTTGTGGTCTTGCCGGTCAAACCTACGCACCGTCGCGGCGGCAAACGCCCGCCGCTCTCGGCCCCGCAACAGATTTCACAGCGCGTTGGCGAGCGCGAGTTCGTGCTCGACGCAAACGGCTTTTGGCAGGTGCATCCGGCGGCGGCGTCGACACTGACGCACGCGGTTCACGATGCGCTTGATTCTGTCGGCACGCTCGCGGATGACGCGTGGCATCTTGACTTGTATGGCGGGGTTGGGCTCTTTGCCGCAGCACTCGCCGACGGCCTGGGCGAGAGCGCACGCATCACGAGCGTTGAGTCGGAGTCTCGGGCAACGCAAAACGCACAGACGAATCTCGCGGCGTTTCCTGCAGCAGACGCACAAACCGGGCGGGTCGACCGGTGGTTGGCACAGCTTTTGGCGGATGCGTCAGCACGTGACCGAGAGCAACTGAGCCAGGGTGTTGTGTTGCTTGATCCGCCGCGGGCGGGCGCGGGAAAAGACGTTGTCGAGAAGATCGTCGAACTTGCGCCGTACGCGGTCATCTACGTCGCGTGCGACCCGGTCGCACTCGCGCGCGATGTCGCGTACTTCGCCGCGGGCGGATACGAGCTCGGCAGCATCCGAGCGTTTGACCTGTTTCCGCACACCCACCACGTCGAAACTGTCGCTGTGTTGCAAGCGCGCGCGTGAGCGACGGCTGCCAGCGCGCAGTGTCTACCAGCGGACGGGGCGTGAGCGCACCCAACCGAGGTCGCGCCTGATCGGCAACCGCATGCCGCGCCCGCTGATGTGCCACGCCTCGTTGGGCTTTTCAGCGGCAACGGATGCCTCGGCCTCTGCCTCATACTCAAGCGAGAGCACGGCAAGAACTGCCGCGAGCTCTTCATCTGTGGGGTTCCCGCGGACGAGTTTAATATCAACGGGTTCGTGTTGTGTTGTCACAGCGGGATGTTTCCGTGTTTCTTCGCCGGCATTTCAGCCCGTTTGCCGCGCAAACCACGAAGCGCCTTGGCGATTTCTTGCCGCGTGTGTGACGGTTCGATGATGCCATCAAGCTCGCCGCGTTCGGCAGCCAAGAAGGGGGACGCGACGTTGTACAGGTACTCGTTGGCGAGCTTGTTGCGTACGGCAGTGACATCCGCACCGGATTCTTCGGCCTTCTTGATCTCACCGCGATACAGGATGTTGACTGCACCCTGACCGCCCATCACGGCGATTTCGGCGGTTGGCCACGCGAGGTTGACGTCTGCGCCGAGCTGCTTTGAGCCCATCACGATGTACGCGCCACCGTAGGCCTTGCGCAAGATGACCGTCACCAGTGGCACGGTTGCCTCAGCGTAGGCGTACAGCAACTTGGCGCCGCGACGAATAACACCGCTCCACTCTTGGTCGGTTCCGGGCAGGTAGCCGGGCACGTCCACGAGCGTCACGATTGGAATCGAGAATGCGTCGCAGAACCGCACGAAACGGGCAGCCTTCTCGCCTGCCTCGATGTTGAGCGTTCCGGCCATTTGCGACGGCTGATTGGCAATGATGCCAACCGAACGACCTTCGATGCGGCCAAGACCAACAACAATGTTTGGTGCGTAGAGGGGTTGTACCTCCAAGAAGTCGCCGTCATCGACGATGTGTTCGATGACCGTCTTGATGTCGTATGGCTGGTTCGGCGAATCGGGAATCACCGTGTCGAGCACGCGATCGGCATCCGTTGTCTCCCACGTGAAGTCATGGTCATACACCGGCGGGTCAGACATGTTGTTGTCGGGCAGGTAACCCAAGAGCGTGCGAACGTAGTCGATTGCGTCGTCTTCGTCCTCCGCCAGATAGTGGGCGACACCGGAACGCGTGTTGTGCGTGAAGGCGCCACCGAGTTCTTCCATCCCGACGTCTTCGCCCGTGACGGTCTTGATCACGTCGGGGCCGGTGACAAACATTTGGCTCGTCTTGTCGACCATGACAACAAAGTCGGTCAGGGCCGGGGAGTACACGGCGCCACCCGCGGCAGGGCCGACGATGATTGAGATCTGCGGCACAACACCTGACGCGCGAGTGTTCATGCGGAAGATCTCGCCATACTTCCCGAGCGCGACAACACCCTCTTGAATGCGTGCACCGCCCGAATCGAGTAGGCCGATGCACGGCACACCGTTGCGCAGCGCGTGCTCCATAACCTTGATGATTTTGTTGCCGGCAACCTCGCCGAGTGAGCCGCCGAACGTCGTGAAGTCTTGCGCGTAAACGGTCACCCCGCGGCCGTTGACGGTTCCATAGCCGGTGACCACGCTGTCGCCGTAGGGGCGGGATTTGTCCATCCCGAACGCGGTCGTACGGTGCCGCACATACTCGTCGAGTTCGACAAAGCTTCCCGGGTCGAGCAGCAGGTCGATACGCTCACGTGCAGTCAGCTTGCCTTTTGCATGCTGCTTTTCTTGCGCGATCTTCTCGGGTTCGGAAACTGCTTCGGCGAAACGGGCTCGCAGATCAGCGATTTTCGCGGCGGTTGTCGAAAGGTCTGGTGCATCACTCACACGCCCACTTTATAGCGGAGCACATCATGTTGGTCGAATAATAGAGACGTGAAACGTTTGACTGACCTTGACTTGACCGTGTCTCGCAGTGCTGCAACCAAGCTTGTGGTGGTGCCGTTTGCCGATTCGACGAGTGTGGTTTTGGCTGAGCATGAAGCGGATGAGTTCGAGTGGCCCGACCTCAGTGTGGTCGTCACTGATGACCAGCGAGCTGGTCGAGGTCGGCACGGTCGCACCTGGAGCACCCCGGCGGGTTCTGGGCTGGCAATCTCGATTCTCGTGCGCGATATTGCCGCCCTTGGTGACGATCTCACGTGGTTGCCGCTTGTTGCTGGAACGGCGACCCGAGAGGCGATTGCGGCACAATTGCCTACCCATGACGTTTCCGTGAAGTGGCCCAACGACGTCTTGGTTGACGACAGAAAGATTTGCGGCGTGCTCGTGCAACAAACCGGAGGCAGTGCGATCGTCGGTATTGGTGTCAACACCGCCATGGCCGAGTTTCCCGTACCAACGGCGACCTCGTTTGCCGCGGTCGGTGCCCACTGCGACATCGATGCATTTCTGGGCGCGCTCATCAGTAATCTTCGTGAACTGGTGATGCATTTGCGGGAACAACGATCGGATGTCGCAATAGCCCACGTCACACAGGCCCTCGGCACGATTGGCGCCACCGTTCGGGCCCACTTGCCCTCCGGAGACGAAATCGTTGGCGTCGCGCGGGCGCTCGGTACAAACGGTGCACTCGTGATCGAGAATGAGGCGGGCGAGCATGCGCTGACGGCGGCCGACATCGTGCACCTCAGGCGCGCCTGAGCGAATGCTGACGCGTTCACCGGCGATACTGGGGCAATGAGTTTGAGCGGGTTTGCCACAGGCGAGCCGCAGCATCCGATCGACGCTGTGGGCCCCGAGCGACTCATTGTGCGCTTTCGGCCGTCGGCGCGCAGGCTCTTCTGGTCGGCGCTTGTCATGATCGCCGCGTGTGGCGCGGTTGGTTGGTTCTGGGACAGCCTGCCCGAGCGATTCTCGCACTGGATGCTAATCGCCGCGGCCGGTGCGGTGACGGTGCTGCTGGTAGTCATACCACTGCTGAAATGGGCGGGTACCTCGTATCGAATCACAACGCGTCGGGTGATGACGCGAAGCGGTGTTTTTGCCAGAAAAGAGCATGAGATCGCGCACAGCGCGGGGTATGCGATTCGCATGCGGCGCGGCCCGATCCAGCGACTCTTCGGCGAGGGTACGATCACGCTCGCCGCGGCACGCGAGACGCTCGTTCTGAAAAATGTGCCCGATGCGCACCTGATCAACGATGTGCTTGGTGAGGAACTTCAGCGCACCCAAATGGCGGCCCGGCGCGCCGCGTATGGCCCCGGTGGGGTGTACTTCACACCGACTCCCTGACGCGCAGTCGAGCGGTGCGCACTGCGATAATAAACATATGAGTATTCGCGTGGGCGTAATCGGTGGTGGGCAGTTGGCTCGAATGATGATTGCCCCGGCGACCGAGATTGGGATTTCGCTCACCGTGCTTGCTGAAACCGCTGACGCCCCGGCGGCGCTGGCGGCATCCCACGTTGGCGATTATCGCGACGCCGAGCTTGTGCATGAATTTGCAAAAACGGTCGACATCATCACGTTCGACCACGAGCATGTACCGCAAGAGATCTTGCGCTCGCTTGAGGCAGACGGCCACGCCGTCTATCCGCCAGCGGATGCTCTGCAGTACGCGCAAGACAAGCTTTTGATGCGAGAAAAGCTGCAGACTTTGGATTTGCCGCAGCCTGCGTGGGCGCGCATCGAAACACCCGCAGACTTGGAGAGCTTCATCGCCGACAACGGTGGCCGCGCCGTTGTGAAAACTCCGCGTGGGGGGTACGACGGAAAGGGAGTTCGGGTTGTGTCGTCGGCGGCAGACGTAGCCGATTGGTTTGAGAATGCCCCGTTGCTCGCGGAAGAGCTTGTGGGTTTCACGCGCGAACTCGCGCAGCAAATTGCGCGACGGCCTTCCGGTCAAACCCGACCCTACCCGCTCGTCGAGACCGTGCAGCGTGACGGCGTGTGCGCCGAAGTGATTGCGCCAGCGCCGGCAATCGGGGTGCGCGAAAGCGCACTCGCCGCTGACATCGCTGAGCGCATCGCCGACGGACTGGGCATTGTGGGGATGCTCGCGGTTGAGCTTTTTGAAACTGATGACGGCCGCATTTTGATCAATGAACTCGCAATGCGTCCACACAACTCAGGGCACTGGACACAGGATGGCTCACAAACCAGCCAGTTCGAGCAGCATTTGCGCGCTGTGGCAGATCTTGCCCTCGGTGAAGCCGAACCGCGTGCGCCGTTTACCGTCATGGTCAACATTCTTGGCGGTCCACTCGACGCCGATATCGATACGCGATTTGCGGATGTTTTTGCCGAACACCCCGCAGTCAAGATCCACACGTACGGCAAGGCGTCACGCCCCGGACGCAAAGTCGGGCACATCAACGCCTTTGGTGACGAACTCAACTCGGTTGTATACGAAGCGCGCGCTGCCGCGGCGATCTTCGAGAACTGAGCGTTTCACGCCGCGCCTGAGCGCGATACCTAGGCACGTGTCTTAGCGTGAATTCGTGACGAACACCGCAGCTCCGCAGCCAAACGCCCGCGTAGGCGTTGTTATGGGATCCGACTCCGACTGGCGTGTCATGGAGGCCGCAGCCGCGGCTCTTGCCGAGTTCGGTATTGCGTACGAGGTCGAGGTTGTCTCGGCGCACCGTACGCCCGACAAACTTGTCAGTTACGGCCGTGAGGCACGCGCGCGTGGCCTCGAAGTGATCATCGCCGGCGCCGGGGGAGCGGCACACTTGCCGGGTATGCTTGCCTCGCTCACCTCGTTGCCGGTCGTCGGCGTTCCCGTTCCGCTGGCATATCTCGACGGCATGGACTCCCTGCTGTCAATCGTGCAAATGCCCGCCGGTATTCCGGTTGCAACTGTCTCGATTGGTGGCGCACGCAACGCTGGTATCTTGGCGGCACGCATTTTGGGAGCATCCGACGCCGAATTGGCAAACAAACTTGATGCTTTCGCGGCGGGGCTTCAAGAGCAGGTCGAGCAGAAGAATCGGGCGCTGAAGGCGCAACTGTGACGCAGGCAACCCAGGTTCGGATAACCCAGCCCTTGCGGGCGCCCGACACATCCGACCAAAACCTGATGGGGCGGCGTGGCTGGTGGCTCCTCGCGCTCAACTTCTTGATTCCTGGGTCGACTCAAGTGCTCGCGGGCAACCGGAAGCTTGGCCGATTCGCTCTTGGATCGACGCTTTTGCTCTGGGCCGGGCTGATTGGCGCGGCGGTCTGGTTTTTTGTTGCACGGCAGAGCCTTGTTCGCGTAGGCACAAATTCATTCGTGTTGTTGCTGCTGCAATTGGCTGCCATTGCCTACGTCACGCTGTGGGTTGTTCTGACTATCGACACGCTGCGCACGATTCGGCTCGTCAGTGTTCCACCAGTTTCGCGGTTGGCGATACCGCTCGTTGCACTGCTGGTGTTATCGCTTGCCGGGTACGGGGCAATCAAGATTTCATCGATTGCCGGCAGCACGCGCGATGTTCTCCAAATCTTCCAGCCGGGTCCACCGATATCCCCGGTTGATGGGTACTACAACGTGCTCTTGCTCGGTGCCGATAGTGGGGATGGGCGTGACTCGATGCGCTTTGATTCGATTTCGGTCGTTTCAATGAACGCGTCAACCGGTGCAGTCACAATCTTCGGGATCCCCCGGGACATGGTGTTGTTTCCGTTCTCGGAAGACTCACCAATGCGCGTACCCGACCTCGTCGGTTTTGATTACCGAAACTACTTCGAGGGGCACGCTGACGAAGAATGTGGTTGGGGTGGGGGAATCAATCAACTCACCAACGCGGTTGAGTTTTGCCGGCCCGACATGGGTGTGAGTCTTTATCCGAACGCTGAACGAGCCGGTTCACGACCGGCGATTGAGGCGACGAAGGACGCCGCCGAAGGCATCTTGGGAATCGAAATCCCGAACTACGTCTTTGTTGACATGCATACCTTCGCTGACCTTGTCGACGCCCTCGGCGGAGTTGACATCAACGTGATCGAGCGTTTGCCGAAAGGTGGCGGGCCCGCGTATGACGGGCAGCCCGCAGAAGACTGGGCAATCGGCTGGATCGAACCCGGCCAGCAACACATGGACGGTGACACGGCCCAGTGGTACGCACGCTCACGCTACACAACCAACGATTGGGATCGGATGCGTCGCCAACGCGAACTCCAGCAGGCGATCCTTGCCCAGTTCACCCCGATGAACATTCTCACGCGTTTTGAGGAGGTTGCGGCATCCGGTACCGCCATGCTGAGTACCGACCTTCCGGTTTCGCAGCTGTCACGATTCTTCGACCTGGTGCTCAAGGCGAAAGAACAGCCCGTGACCACAATCGAACTCGTGCCCGACAACGGAATCGGCGAGGTCGACCCGGACTACGCGTACATCCACCAACTGGTGCACGACGCCCTGTACCCGCCGGTTACCGCAACCCAGCCAGGTGTCGACGATGAATCGGGTAGCTGAGCCGCGCTACGGTAAGAGCTATGGTCGTTGAACTGCAAGTAATTGTTGAAACCACACCCAGTGTGGGTGGGTTGGAAACGGGCGAGCGTGCGTTTGAATCGCCTGACGTGATCGAGGTGACCGCGTGTTTGTTGCGCGGTTTGCGTGACTCGGCTCCTGCCGGCTGCGCTGTGGTCGCCCACGCGTCGGCGGATGAACAACCGAGCGTTGCTGGCGTGCTGAGCAAATCGCTCGGGCGCACCCGCGCGGACATCGGCCAGCAGTGGCAGTGGGGGCTCCATGCCAACCAACCGCAGGGCCTTGTGCACTCAGCTTCGTTGCTTGCCCCCTTGACGAAACACGATCGAATTGAAGACCGGCACCAGGTTGTCGTGACGGTTTGGGACCTGCGGCCGTGGCTCGACCCACGTCCGCTGCCGAAAGCGTGGGTGGAGTGGCAACGCGCGATGCTGAAACGTGCAGTCCGGCACGCTGACGCATTTGTTGTTCCGTCCCACGCGCTCGCGGCGGCGCTGACGCAAATTGCGCCCGTGCGCGACCGCGTGCGTGTTTTGCGGGTGGGAGCATCCGATGTGTTTGTTCCGCGTTCGATTCACGTCGAGCCGGATGCGCTTGCGGTTGTCGTTTTTGACGCACCTGATTCAACGAGCGCTGCGGTCAAGGCCGCATTGGAAAATGACCTCGATGTTGTCGTGATTGATTGCAACAGTGCGTCAGCACTCGAGGAAGCCATGCAAGCCGCTCACCTTGACCAGTCCCGTGTGCAGATTCTGCCGCGGTCATCAGCTGAAGAGCGCGCATCACTGCTGAGCCGTGCTGCGGTTTTGGTGAACACATCGGATGCAGCAGTATGGCCCTGGCGTGTCGCGGAGGCACTGCAGGTGGGTGTGCCGATTGTTTCGTTGCCCAGCGTGAACGTTGCTGACGTGGTTGGCGATGCGGCACTTTTTGCTGAACTGCCGCAGCTCGGCGAAACGATTGCTGCGGCAACTGGCACGCAAGCTCGGCGCTTGAGTGTTCTCGCGCAAGATGCTTCGAATGGCTTGAACTGGCGCACCACGGGTGAGCAAATCTGGGCGCTGCACGCGGATCTGTGACGCGCTCACGGTAGACTCATTGGCACTATGACAGCCCCCCGCGACCGCGTATTGGTCATCGTTCCGGCATGGAACGAAGGTAAGAACGTTGGCAATACGGTGCGCGAGATTCGCGAAGCAAATTCGCGCCTCGACGTACTCGTCATCAATGATGGCTCAACCGACGATACGGCCGCGCAAGCAACTCGTGCGGGAGCGAAAGTGTTGACCCTGCCGTTCAACATGGGGGTTGGGGGTGCAATGCGGGCCGGTTTCACGTACGCGCAGCGACACGACTATGACGCCGCAATTCAAGTGGACGCCGATGGGCAACATAACCCCGCCGATATCGAACGCGTGCTTGCAGGCCTCGACGACGCGGACATCTCGATTGGTGCCCGGTTCGCTGGTGATGGCGACTACACCGTGCGTGGCCCCCGCAAGTGGGCCATGTCGATGCTTGCGGGGGTACTCTCAAAAGTCAGCAAAACCAAACTCACCGATGTCACGAGTGGTTTTCGTGCGGCAAACCGTGCCGCTATCGACCAGTACGTCAGTTATTACCCGGCCGAGTATCTCGGTGACACAATTGACTCGCTCATGGGAGCAGTGCACGCGGGTTTGCAGGTGACGCAGGTTCCCGTGGCAATGCGCCCACGCCAACATGGTACGCCCAGCCAAAATCCGTTTGGCGCCGCGATTTACCTTGGGCGATCAACGTTTGCGCTCGTGCTCGCGCTGATGCGTGGGGGGCTTTCGGGCGGGAAACACCAAGCAGCTGATGCAATGGGGGAGCGCGCATGATTGTTGTGGCCGGAACCATCATGTCGATCTTTGTCATCGTGCTCATCACGGTGCTGCTCCTCAAGCGCCAGCTGGCCGAAAAGTACGCGGTGCTGTGGTTACTCATCGGTGTTTCGGTGCTCATCGTCTCGATCTTCCCGGGGCTGCTGAATTGGTTGGCAAATCTGTTGGGCGTGCAGGTGCCGTCGAACCTGATTTTTGCCGCCGCAATTGCGCTGCTGATCGGTGTGGCCCTGCATTTATCGTGGGAGCTCTCGCGCGCTGAAAACGAAATCCGTCGGCTCGCCGAGGATGTTGCGATCTTGGCAACGGATGTCGACGACTTGCGCCGCGCAATAACAAACGACGACGGTAATGGGCGCCAAGCGTAAGTTCAGCAATGTCAGCTGGGTTTTGCTGTCGACGGTCATTGCCGGCGGCGTTGCCTACCTTGTGCAATTGTTCGCTCCCGCTCTGCTCAAAAACGAAGACACCTACGTCGCGTTCTCCATCCTGTGGGCAGCCATCTACTTGGGTGTGAGCGCCCTCTCGGGTGTGCAACAAGAGTTTTCGCGGGCAACACAAACACGCACGCAAACGCCCACGAGCGATGAGTCTGCTCAGACAACGCTGGGCCGAGCATTTCTCGTTCTCATGGCCGTTGCGCTTGGTGCAGCGCTCATCATCGCGGCAGTGATTTCGGCCGGCTCGGTTTCATACGGATTCAGCCAGGTCCTGCTTCCGATCGTCATCGCCCTGGTCGGATACCTGGCGCTTGCGGTGCTTTCGGGCATGCTTGCCGGCATGGTGCGGTGGCCATTGGTTGCCGCGGTGCTGATTGCCGACGCCGTTTTGCGAGCAATCATTTTGCTGGTTGGTTTCATGCTGCAGTGGGACGCCCTCGTCTTGGCGTACGCGATTGCAGTGCCGTTTGGGCTCACGGCATTTTTTGGTGCGCTCGCCGTACGGCGCGTTTTCACGGGTGCGGTCGCGTTTGATGAACCTGCCCGCGGGCTGATTACGAACTCGTTCACGACCGTTCTCGGTGCCGTTGCGATGGGGGCCGTCGTCAGCGGCTTGCCGTTGCTTATCGGCGTCACGATGCCGGGAGCCGAGGTTTCTTGGGTCGCCGGTGCGCTCTTTGCAATCCTGATTACCCGCGCCCCCATTGTGACCCCGGCAATTGCGCTGCAGTCATATATCGTGTCGACGTTTCGAGGACCGGCGGATGCTGCAGAGCGTTCACAGCCCGAAAAACTGGGTCGCAAGCTCAGTTTTGGTGCGCTGGTGCTCGTCGTATTGACCGCCCTCGCAACATGGATCGGCCCATACCTCGTGCGGTGGTTTTCGGCCGGCCGGCTTGCAGTGAGCCATGGGCTCATGCTGGCAATCATTGTCGGCGCTGTGCTCACCGCGGTGTTGAGTGCTTCGGCTGCCCTGCTGATTGCACGCAGCTACCATCGCGCGAGTGCAGCAGGCTGGGTTGTGACAGCGCTCCTCACGATCGCCTTGCTGCTTGTTCCGCTGGCGTACGAGCTGCGGTTGAGTCTTGCGCTGGTGCTTGCGCCAGCGGCAGGGTTGGTTGTGCACGCCGTGTGGTTACGACGCGCACAACCAACCGAGTGAATTATTTGGCGGCGCCGTTGTTCGGCAACCACGTCATCGGGTCGACCTTAGAGCCGTTGACGACGAGCTCAAAGTGTAAGTGGGTCCCGTACGCGTTACCGCTGTCCCCGACGCCACCGAGCTTCTGTCCGGCTGTAACTGTTGCGCCGACGCCGACTAAGCGCGAGCCGTAGTTCATGTGTCCGTAACGGCTGACCACCTTTTGGCCGTTGATCGTGTGCTGCACCTCGATATACACACCAAGCCCGGTGCCTGCGCCTTCGGTTGAGGTGATGACTTTGCCGTCTGCGATTGCGTAGATCGGGGTGTTGCGGCCGATCATCATGTCAACGCCGGGGTGCCAGGAACTGAAGCCGTTCGTTGAGGAGCTCCACGTCCACGTGTCTTTCAAAGGCCACTGCAGCGCCGGTGCGATCACCGGAAGCGGCGCGCCCTGTGTCGCGGGAAGAACCCGGAAACGGGTCCCTTCGGGGGCCCAGACGTCAGGCCATGTCGTCTTGACCTTCTGCGCCTCAGCTGCTTCAGCGGTGTAGAAGTGGGAGTGGAATCCGGCGCTCCAGAAGCGCTCAACGGTCAGCGTTCCAGCGGTATCGGCCTCAGCGGGGTACGCGTAGTAGGCGATGCCCTCGTATGCCCAAATGTCTGGCCAACGCTTCTGGACGTCGTCACGTTCTGCCGCAGAGGTCGTGTAGAAGTGCGCCTTCTTGTATTCAGACCAGAAACGGTACACCGGAACCGTGCCGGCTACCTGGCTTGTGTATGCGTTGAATCGTGGGCCCTCATAACTCCACTGCTTGGGCCACGTGCGGATAACCTTGTCGCGCTCTTCGACGCTCGTGGTGTAGAAGTGTGCTTTGTATTGTTCGCTCCAGAACCGGTAGACCGGCACCGAACCGGCCGCGGCTGCAGCAACTGCCTCGAGATCTTCAACGATCTCATTGTCTTGTGTGGCTGTTGCGTCTGGCGCTACGGTTTCGGCGGCTGCGGGGCTTGCAATGCCGGTGAGTAGGGTCGCGAGGAGCGCGAATGATGCCAGCGCGGCGAATGCGCGAGCGGGAAAGAAACGAAGAAGCGTCATTATGAATCAATAAACCTTGCGTATTTGACTACGGTTTGAACGGGGGAAGGGGGGGCGTTCAAACCGCCCCTAACGTAACAAGCCAGGCTGGGTCTCCCAAATTCTTTCGAACATTTTGGGCAACTTCCCAGCGATTATCGATCAAACAAGAAGATGTGCGCGAGCGCCGATCGTACCCCTGCGGCGTTGCCTTTCAAAGCGACCCGGGGGAGTTCGCTTGCACCGTGGAGTCGCGAAATGAAGCGATTCTGAGCCGCTGCAGCGGTGCGCAAGAAGCCATTCTTGCGTGCCAGGTCCGCGGCGAGGGCGTAGTACCGGCGCTCGTCTGCGAACCGTTCGCCGTCGAACAGGGTCTTCATCGAGGCGCTGGCCAAGTGGCGGCGATACTCGAATGCGCGCTCGGGGGTAAACACCAGCGTGCCGCCCGCGAAGGCGATGTCCATCAGCAGTGCGAGGTCTTGAATAACCGCGAAGCCATCACGAAAGTCGTGTTCGCGCAGTGTCTGCGTGCGAAAACACAGTGACGGCCAGTACAGCCAGTTCCCGCGGATGAGGCTCGTCGCGAGGTCTTCACCGGACAATTCCGTCTCAACCTTGGGCGCGAGCAAGCCCCGCTTCACCCGGTCGGCTAGCGGCTCGGCAGGCTCCCCGTGTTCGTCGATAACCTGCACACCGGGTTGAATCACGTCTGCCTGCGGGTAGCGGGTGAGAGCATCCGCCACGACCTGCAGGTAGTTCGGCAGCATGAGATCGTCACACCCGATGATCGTCACATAGTCGGATGTTGCCAACTGCACCGAACGTCGAAAGTTACCGGTCACCCCAAGGTTTTCGTCGTTGAGAATGTAGCGGATGCGCTCATCGCCCAGGGCCTCGACGCGTTGCTGGATGCTCGGCTCTGCTGCGTCGACCGGGTACCGGTCGTCGAGCACAGTTGCGCGCCAATGTGGAACTGTTTGCGCGCGAATTGACTGGAGTGTGGCGATGAGCAAGTCAGGGTCTCCCCAGAACGGCACGAAGATCTCGGGGATCTCGGGCGTGCTGTTTTCGCGCTCGGGCATCGTTGCGTTCATCCTTCGGGGTCGGCTGAGGGGCATGAGCCGCTCGAATGCCAGCATAGTCAGGTGCGGGTGGCACGCGAATTGTCGGCCACTGCTAGATACAATGAAGTGTTTGACCCACCTCCAAGAAGAGAGCATTCAATGCCGCGAGCAAGCAGCGATGCACCGCTGGTGCGCCCCGGGCGTGACCAGGGCGTATTCGCGGTAGCCGGCCGCATGCACTTGCTGAGCCTGCTCGTGCGCAAAGAGGTGCAGATTCGCTACCGCGGGTCAATGCTCGGCTGGCTGTGGTCGTACGTAAAGCCACTGACACAGTTCGTGGTGTTCTACGTTGCCATTGGTCGCTTCATGGGAATGAATGACCGGGTCGAGTATTTTCCGGTGTACTTGCTCGCGGGTTTGACGGCCGTCACGTTCTTTAACGAAGCATTCTCGAACGGTACACGCTCGCTCATTGACAATTCGGCACTCATCAAGAAGATTTACTTGCCGCGCCAAATGTTTCCGATTGCATCGACGCTTGTCGCGCTCGTGAACATCCTCCCGCAGATTCTGGTGCTGGTCGCGATTAGCCTTTTCGTTGGCTGGCGGCCAACGCTTGGCGGAATCGCGGCGGTGCTTTTGGGGCTTTTGATCATCGCCATTCTGGCGACGGGGCTCGGGATGCTGTTCGGGGCGATCAACGTGACCTTCCGTGACGCGCAAGCGTTCGTTGAGATCATCACGATGATCTCGGTGTGGGCATCGCCGGTCATGTACCAGTGGACGATGGTGCGCGATGCGTTGCCGACGTGGGCGATGAACATCTATACCGCGAACCCCATCACAGCCGCCGTTGAGCTGTTTCACTATGGGCTGTGGGCACCCCTGAACAACCTCGCACCGCCAGAGAAGCAGGCTGAATTGTTTCCGAACCTGTGGCAACACGGCCTGATCGCGCTCATCGTGGCTTTGGGGATCTTGTTGCTTGGCGAGTTTGTCTTCCGCAAGTTGGAGGGTCAGTTTGCCCAAGTTCTCTAGTCAGACCGCGCTCGAAGCGATCGTCGTCAACGACGTGCACAAGACCTTTAAGCTGCGCCACACACACTCGTTTAAAGAGACCTTCTTGGCGGCACTTCGGCGCAAGAAGATCACGACCGATTTTCACGCACTCGATGGTGTCGATTTCACCATCAAGCAGGGTGAGTCCGTCGCACTGTTGGGTTTCAACGGTTCGGGCAAGTCAACAATGCTCAAGATGATCGCCGGTGTCATGGAACCCGATGAAGGTGAGATCCGCACACGCGGTCGAGTTGCCGGCCTCATCGAAGTGGGGGCTGGATTCCACCCCGACCTGTCCGGTCGCGAGAACGTGTACTTGAACGCCGCGATTCTCGGTATGAGCAAGCAAGAAACAGAAGATCGTTTCAACGAGATCGTTGAATTCAGCGAAATCAGTCAGTTCATTGACACCGAAGTCAAACACTACTCATCGGGAATGTTCTTGCGGCTCGCTTTTGCCGTCGCGATCCACACCGAGGTTGACATTCTGCTGATCGACGAGATTCTCTCGGTGGGTGACGAGCCCTTCCAGAAGAAGTGCCTCGCACGCATTGCAGAACTGCACGACAGTGGCGTCACACTCGTCGTCGTCTCCCACGACCTCGATATGGTGACGAACGTGTGTGAGCGCGGCATCCTCCTGAAAAACGGGAAAGTTACCTTCGACGGTGCGAGTGAAGACGCCGTGGCCCATATGCGCGCCCACTAGCACGTCCGCGTGAGGTCAGCCATCCGTGAAAGAATGGCACCGTGAAAGGCATCATTCTTGCGGGTGGTTCGGGTACGCGACTGCATCCGATTACGCTCGGTACTTCAAAACAGCTCGTTCCGGTTTATGACAAACCGATGGTGTATTACCCGCTTTCGACGCTCATGCTTGCGGGTATCAACGACATTCTGGTCATTACAACACCTCACGATGCCCCCGCGTTCGAGCGCTTGCTTGGTGACGGATCGCAGTTTGGGGTCAACATCACGTTCGCACAGCAGCCGTCACCGGACGGTCTTGCTCAGGCGTTTGTGATCGGGGCAGAGTTCATCGGCGACGACAAAGTTGCCCTCGTGTTGGGTGACAACCTGCTGTACGGCCCCGGTTTGGGGACACAGTTGCGACGGTTCGCTGATATGGATGGCGGCGCGATTTTTGCGTATTGGGTGGCCGATCCCGAGGCATACGGTGTTGTCGAGTTCGACGCTGACGGCAAAGCGGTTTCGCTCGAAGAAAAGCCACAAAACCCGAAGAGCCACTATGCCGTTCCGGGGTTGTATTTCTTCGACAACGACGTTGTTGAGATCGCAAGAAACCTCGAACCGTCTGCTCGCGGCGAATACGAGATAACCGATATCAACCGTGAGTATCTCGACCGAGGCAAGCTCAGTGTTGAGGTACTCCCGCGCGGAACCGCGTGGCTCGACACCGGAACCTTTGACCAGATGGCGGATGCCGGTGAGTACGTTCGTACGATTCAGCGCCGCACGGGCTTGCGCGTTGGCGTGCCCGAAGAAGTTGCTTGGCGGCAGGGGTTTTTGACCGACGACGAATTGCGCGAGCGCGCAGAAAAGCTCACCAAGTCGGGTTACGGTACGTACTTGCTTGAGCTCTTGGAACGAGGGAAGTAATGGCCAACCTGCTCGTAACCGGTGGTGCCGGGTTTATCGGTTCGAACTTTGTGCATTTCGTTGCAGAAAACACCGATGATCACGTCACCGTGCTCGATGCTCTCACGTATGCCGGGAACCGGGCATCGCTCGATGGCATCGATGAGCAGCGGATGACGTTCGTGCACGGCGATATCACCGATGCCGAGCTTGTTGACCGGTTGGTTGCGGGTGCCGATGCCGTTGTGCACTACGCGGCTGAGAGCCACAACGACAATTCGTTGCACTCGCCGCGGCCGTTTCTTGACACGAACATTGTCGGGACGTACACGCTGCTTGAAGCAGTACGCAAGCACGATACGCGCTTTCACCACATCTCAACTGACGAAGTCTATGGCGACCTCGAGCTTGATGACCCGGCGCGCTTCACCGAGAACACCCCGTACAACCCATCGTCACCGTACTCATCAACCAAGGCTGGCAGTGACCTGTTGGTGCGCGCGTGGGTGCGCTCATTCGGGGTGCAAGCAACCATCTCGAACTGTTCGAACAACTACGGGCCGTATCAGCATGTTGAGAAGTTCATTCCGCGGCAAATCACGAACGTGCTGCGTGGGGAGCGCCCGAAGCTGTACGGGGCGGGCGAGAACGTGCGCGACTGGATTCACGCGAACGATCACTCCTCGGCGGTGCTGACAATTCTGCAGCGGGGGCGCATCGGCGAGACGTATCTCATCGGTGCCGACGGTGAGCGGAACAATAAGGATGTCATCGAGCTCATCCTCGAAAACATGGGGCAGCCGCGCGACGCGTATGACCACGTGACCGACCGAGCTGGGCACGACTTGCGTTATGCGATCGACTCGACAAAACTGCGCGAAGAGTTGGGGTGGCAGCCCCAATACGCCGACTTTGAGTCCGGTTTGCGGGCGACGATCGATTGGTACCGTGACAACGAGTCGTGGTGGGCGCCGTCGAAAGATGCGACCGAAGCGTTCTACTCGAGCAAGGGTCACTGAGCGGCACATGGAGTTTTCGAAATCCTTAACCGCGACTGCAACCCCAATTCCGGGTTTGCTGGTCTTTGACCTTCCGGTGCACGGCGATAACCGCGGGTGGTTTAAAGAGAACTGGCAGCGCGAGAAGTTCACCGCGGCAGGCCTTGAAGATTTCGGGCCCGTGCAGAACAACATCTCGTTTAACGATGCTGTCGGCACCACGCGGGGGATTCACGCCGAGCCGTGGGACAAATTCGTTTCTGTCGCGAGTGGTCGCATTTTTGGTGCGTGGGTTGATTTGCGCGAGGGTCCATCGTTTGGTGCCGTGTTTACCACTGAGCTCGACCCGAGTCGGGCAATTTTCGTACCGCGAGGCGTCGGGAACTCGTATCAAACGCTCGAACCCGACACCGCATACACGTACCTCGTAAACGACCATTGGTCGCCCGGTGGTGAGTATTCTTTCCTGAATCTCGCCGACGAGACCGCTGCAATCGACTGGCCGATTCCGCTCGCCGAAGTCGAGATTTCCGAAAAGGATCGTGCGCACCCACGTTTGGGTGATGTTGTCCCAATGAAGCCGAAACAGACACTCATCGTTGGTGCTGGCGGGCAACTCGGTCGAGCACTGCGCGAAGAATTTGCGGATGTGCCAACCGTGGAATTTGCCACGCGCGATGATCTCGACCTTGCCGGGGAGCTGCACGGCTCCCGTCGGTGGCGCGACTACGGCGCGATCATCAATGCAGGTGCCTACACCGCGGTCGATGCGGCGGAAACAGCCGACGGTCGCACAAGTGCTTGGGCGGTCAACGCGGCCGCTGTGGCCAATCTCGCGAAACTGTGCACCGAATTCGGCATCACACTCGTGCACGTCTCAAGTGATTACGTTTTCGACGGCGCAAAAGCGGGCGAGTACACCGAAGCCGACCCGGTGTGTCCACTCGGGGTCTACGGCCAAACGAAAGCCGCTGGCGACATTGCTGCAGCGACCACACCGCGCCACTACATCGTGCGTACCTCATGGGTTATCGGTGACGGCAACAACTTCGTACGCACGATGGCCTCGCTCGCTGAACGTGGCATCAACCCGAACGTTGTCAGCGACCAGCGCGGCCGGTTAACGTTCACAAGCGACATTGCGCGTGGCATTCGCCACTTGCTCGAAACCGGTGCGCCGTATGGCACGTACAACCTCACCGGTTCGGGGCAGCCCCAATCGTGGGCACAGATTGCGGCTGATGTGTTCGAACTCACCGGCCACGACCCCGCTCGTGTCACCCCGGTGACAACCGCTGAATACTACGCGTCCGCGGCCGGCCCCATTGCGCCTCGCCCAGCGAACAGCGTCTTGTCACTCGAGAAGATCGAGCGTGCCGGGTTTACGCCAGCTGAGACCGCAGCATCGCTCAAGGCATACGTCCGCGTGCTTGGCGCGTAAACTGGGCGATACTCGGCACCCTGCCGCAGAGCCCGACACTATGCCGAAACAACCCCTCAGCGTCCAACCTGCCACCGCGCCCATGGCGTACCGGTACGACATCGATGGTTTGCGTGCCCTCGCAATTGCGCTTGTGGTGGTTTATCACGTGTGGATTGGCCGTGTTTCGGGTGGCGTCGATGTCTTCCTGATGATCTCGGCCTACTTTTTGACGGCCTCGCTCGCGCGCCGGGCCGCTCGCGGCGACAAACCACGCCTCTTGCGCTACTGGGCGATGCGCTTTCGGCGACTGATGCCAGCGGCCGCGGTCACGATCATTTTCGTGCTGGCGCTTGCCTACAAGTTCTTCCCTCAGCAAGACTGGCCAGGCATTTGGCGTGAGAGCTGGGCGAGCCTGTTCTACTACCAAAACTGGCAACTCGCGTTCAGTGAGGTCGACTACTACAATCGCGAAGGCGTGCTGCCGAGCATGCTGCAGCACTTCTGGTCGCTTTCGGTGCAGGGCCAGGTTTTCATTCTGTTTCCGATCATCATCGCGCTCGTCGGCTTGGTTGCTTCCCGCAAGCGCTCGCTCGTGCGTCCGCTCCTGATCGCTGTTTTCACAATCGTGTTTGCGTGGTCGCTGTGGTTCTCGATCGTGACGACGCAAACCCAACAGGAGTTCGCCTACTTCGACACCCGCACCCGCATTTGGGAGTTCGCCGCGGGAGCCCTCGTCGCGCTCATCTTGCCCCTCGTGCGCATTCCGGGTTGGCTTGCGGCACCACTTGGCTGGCTTGGTATCGCCGGCATCATCGCGTGCGGTCTTGTGCTTGACGTGCAGGGTGGTTTCCCGGGATACCTTGCCTTGTGGCCCGTCTTGTGCACGGCAGCGGTCATTATCGGTGGCACCAATGCGGTCTCATGGGGTCCGACGAAACTGCTCGCTTCGCGACCCATACGTTTTATTGGCAAAGACGCGTACGCCTTGTACCTCGTGCACTGGCCCGTGTTGATCACGTGGCGTTTGCTGCACGACGGGGCACCTGTTTCACTGCGCGGCGGCGTTGTCGTGGTTGTCATTTCGCTCGTGCTCGCGCGCCTTGTCACCTTCTTCGTGGAACGGCCGTTGCGACGTACACCACCGGCACATCTACAAACCTCGCGCGGCCTCATCGCAATCGCGGCGAGCATCGCGCTTGTGGCAACCCCGCTGGGGATGTGGCAACAGGCCGAATATGAACGTGCACAAGAGCTGGTCGTCGACGAGGTTCGTTACCCAGGCGCGATCGCACTCGACGGGCAAGTGACGTACCCATCGGATGTTGCGTTGCGGCCGTTCGGTACCGAACTTGGTGGCGAATGGGTCGCCCTGCCGGAACGGTGCTCGGGAAGATTGCAACTGCCTGGTGACGAGTTTGAAACGACGTGCTCGCAATCGGCCGATGCCGAGACAGCCGATCGGCTGATTGTTGTCTTGGGTGACTCGCACGCACAGCAGTTGGGGGCACCCGTCATTGAGATGGCCGAGGGGCAAAACATCGGCGTCGTGTTCTTGCTGCTCGGCGGATGCACCCCCTCGTTTGAGGAACCTTCGCGAGGTGTCGGCGACATCTCGTGTGAGGATTGGCGCGTCGCAGCACACCAATACATTCTCGATGTCGCCCCCGATGCTGTCTACCTCATCGCATCCCGCGCGGGCGGCAACGGTTCCGAACGGCTCATTGACGCATTTGCTGACTTTTACGTTCCATTCCTTGATGCCGGAATCGACGTCATTGCGGTGCGCGACAATCCGCGGTTCAGCGAGTCGTTGTACGGGTGCGATGCTGCGGCATCCGATGACCCTGCGGCTTGCTCCGTGCCCATTGATGAGGTACTTTCCCAACCGGGCCCGTTGGCTGAACTTGACCCACGGGCAATTGTCGTCGACTACACACCGTGGTTGTGCCCAGACGATGCCTGTCTGGCCGCGATCGGCAACCTGTTCGTCTACATGGACGGAAACCACACGACGTGGATGTATGGGCGAACTCTTGCACCCCTGCTTGAACAACATCTGATTTCCCACGGCTGGCTCACCGAATATTCCGGGTACGCGCCGGTCAACGACTTCACATTTCAGCGGTGACGCGTGCGCTGATTCACCGCAGCGATGACAGTTTCGGCCTCTAGACTTGACTCATCATGGATCTTCTTGTTGTTGGGTCAGGCCTTTTCGGGTTGACCATTGCTGAACGCGCCGCCGAAGCCGGGCGCAAAGTCACGATTATCGATCGCCGTCACCACATTGGTGGGAATGCATATAGCGAAGACGAACCGGTCACCGGTATCGAGGTGCACCGCTATGGCGCGCATCTGTTTCACACATCGAATCCGGTCGTGTGGGAGTACGTCAATCGCTTCACGGGTTTTACAAACTACGTGCACCGGGTCTACACGAACCACCGGGGGGTTGTTTACCCTCTGCCAATCAGTCTCGGCACAATCAACCAGTTCTTCCAAGCCGGCTACACGCCCGACGAAGCGCGTGCTCTCGTGCAGGAGCAGGCAGGTGAGTTCGATCCGAAGACGGCGCAAAACCTCGAAGAAAAGGCCATTGGCCTGATTGGGCGCCCGCTGTACGAAGCGTTTATTCGCGACTACACGGCAAAGCAGTGGCAAACGGACCCGAAAGCCTTGCCTGCCGAGGTCATTAGCCGACTTCCCGTGCGTTATACGTATGACAACCGCTACTTCAACGACACGTGGGAAGGATTGCCGACCGACGGCTACACGGCATGGCTTGAGCGCATGGCCGACCATAAGAACATTGATGTGCAACTGAACGTCGATTTCTTTGACGAGAGCCAACCGCTCAACAAGCGGGCAACCGTGGGGCAGACGCAGGTTGTCTACACCGGGCCGGTCGACAAGTATTTTGAGTACGCAAACGGTGAACTCGGCTGGCGTACGATCGACCTCGAACAAGAAGTGCTCGACGTCGGAGATTTCCAAGGAACCAGCGTGATGAACTACGCCGACCTTGACGTGCCCTACACGCGTATTCACGAGTTCCGACACTTCCACCCCGAGCGTGCCGACCGCTACCCGAATGACAAGACCGTCATCATGCGCGAGTTCTCACGCTTTGCTGGCCGTGGTGATGAACCCTACTACCCAGTCAACACCCCAGACGACCGCACGGGACTCTTGGCCTACCGCGAGCTTGCCAAAGGTGAGCATGACGTTCACTTCGGGGGTCGGTTGGGAACGTACCAGTACCTTGACATGCACATGGCGATCGCATCCGCGCTCAACATGTGGAACAACACCTTGTCGTAGCATCCCCGGCTTGTGACAGGTGTATTGCAAAACCTCACCGACACGCCACAGGTAGCGCAAAACGACCCGAAGGGGCAGTACCGCTTCGATATCGACGGGCTGCGCGCACTCGCCATCGCGCTCGTGGTGTTGTACCACGTGTGGTTCGGTCGGGTCTCTGGTGGCGTCGACGTCTTCTTGATGATCTCGGCGTTTTTTATGACGGCGTCGCTTGTGCGACGTGCCACGCGGGGTGAATCGCCGGGGCTTGGTCGATACTGGGTTAACCGCTTCCGCCGGCTCATGCCAGCGGCGGCAGTGACAATTCTTGGCATCCTCATCACCGCGTATTTGTTGTACCCAAATACCGAATGGCCGCGCATTTGGCGCGAGAGCTGGGCGAGCATTTTCTATTTCCAGAACTGGGAACTCGCGCTCGGCTCGGTTGATTACTACAACCTTGACGGCAACCTGCAGAGTCCGTTGCAACACTTCTGGTCGTTGTCAATCCAGGGCCAGGTTTTCATCCTGTTCCCGATTGTGATCGCCCTCATCGCATGGCTGCTGCATAAACGTCCAACGTGGGTTCGTCCCGTGCTGATCATCGTGTTCACGATCGTTTTCGCGGTTTCGCTGTGGTGGTCGATCGTGTCAACCCAGGCGAATCAAGAGTTCGCCTACTTTGACACGAGAACACGCATCTGGGAGTTCGCAGCAGGCGCGATCGTGGCGTTGCTTTTGCCATACCTCCGGGTGCCAGCAATATTCGCCGCTGTGCTGGGTTGGGTGGGGGTCGCCGGAGTAATCACGTGCGGCCTCGTGCTTGATGTGCAGGGCGGGTTCCCCGGGTATTTGGCCCTGTGGCCGGTGTTGTGTACTGCGGCGATCATTATTGGCGGCACGAATCAAACAGCCGCTGGCCCCTCCCGCATGCTCTCTTCGAAGCCCATGCGTTGGGTCGGTAAAGATGCCTACGCGTTGTACCTCGTGCACTGGCCCGTGCTCATTACGTGGCGTGCGCTGCGCGACAACGCTGCACCTGACTTTTGGTCGGGATCGTTGATTATTGCGCTCTCGCTCGTTTTGGCGCGCGTGTTGCGCGTCCTCGTCGATGCACCGGTACAGCGCTTGCCGCGGCCGAGTTTGCAGATCAGTAGAGGCCTGCTGGTGATCGCAACGAGCATCGCAATTGTTGCCGCTCCGCTGGGGTTGTGGCAAAAAGCTGAGAACGACCGTATCGACGCGCTCGTTGCCCAGTATGAAGCGGATGCCGCAAACCTCACAGATCCTGTGTACCCCGGCGCGGCCGCCTTGTTTGCGGGAGTCGCGGCACCAAACAGGGTACCAATCATTCCGCACCCCGCGCGATTGGAACAAGAGTGGGTTCGTCTTG
>CAZTUC010000016.1:0-58667 GCA_964616805.1 uncultured Microbacterium sp.
GGTTTGCAGAGGGCGTTTACGAGATAACCCTGCATCCTCGGCCCGCTTCTCGTGGGTACACAGGCGCTGTCGAAACCGATCAGCCCCGTGGCCAGTCGGGCCCCGTCACACTGTTGACTTACCAAATCGGATGCGTACATCCGAGCACTCCATTCTATCCGCCGTACCAGTGAATGTCACGTCACGGCGGAATATCCACGCGGGCCGCGCGGTTCTATCTCGTATGACTATCAACCCGACACGAACAGGACCGGCCCGATGACGACCACGACCCCGCCCGCCTGGATGACCGGGCCCATTACGACCGCGGGTGCTGCACCCGATGCAACAGGTATCGACGCCGTCGAGTTGCTCGTGCGCGACCTCGATGTTATGACCGACTTCTACCAGCACGCTGTAACGCTCGACGTACTTGACCAATCGGGGGCAACGGCAACGCTCGGCAGTGGAAATGTGCCAGCTGTCGTTCTGCGACAGGAAACCGACCTCCCGGCGGCCAATCACCGCGGCGCCGGGCTGTACCACACGGCCATTCTGTTTGAGAATCAAGCTCGCCTCGCAACAGCGCTCGCATCGCTCGCGCAGCACTCCCCTGCGCGCTACCAGGGCAGCGCCGATCACCTCGTGAGCGAAGCGTTCTACTTCGGCGACCCCGAAGGAAACGGCCTCGAAATCTACCGTGATCGCGCACGCGATGCATGGCAGCTCGACGCAGACGGCAACGCTGTCATGGGAAGCCTCATGCTCGACCCGAACCAGTTCTTGAGCGAGTGGTACGACCCAGAAGCATCCGTCGGCGCGGAGACTGCAGCGGTCGGCCATGTGCACCTGCAGGTCGGTGATATCCCGACCGCTCGGGCGTTCTATGAGGGCGTTCTTGGTTTCGACGTTGTTTCTGACATGGGTACCGCACTTTTCGTTTCGGCTGGCGGTTACCACCACCACATCGGCATGAACACGTGGCGCAGTCAGGGTGCTGGCCCGCGGGCCGCGCAGCTTGGCCTCGGCGATGTGCGTCTGACGATGCCAACGCGAGACGATGTACAAGCGCTCGCAGACCGACTGGCATTCGCCGGGGTGCCGGTGGCTGACGACGGCCGCGGCATCCGATTCACCGACCCCTGGCAAACTGCACTTACCGTTACCCCGGTGACTGAATGATCTGCGGCGTATAGTTCAGGTATGAGTGAAGTTATTGTTGCGGTTCGCGGCCAACATCAAACCAAAGTTGCCCCCGAACGCGCGAAAGTATCGGTCTCGGTGGCAACTGATGGCCCCGACCGCCAAGAAGTCGTCGATCGGGCAATGAAGCTCGCCGAACCCGTGCGCGCAACCCTTGCCGCACGGGAAATCGGCGGGTCCATTTCGGAGTGGTCAAGCGGCCGCATGAGTGTTCGTGCCGAGCGCCCGTGGAACCAAGACGGCAAGCGTCTCGACCCGGTCTACTACGCGACCATCGACTTTACGGCGACGTTTAGCGACTCGTCAGAGTTGTCGCTGTGGGTGTCGGATATTTCGGCGTGGGACGGCGTGAATATCGGATACGTCAACTGGCACCTCACCCCGGAAACGCAGACTGCGACCGAGCGCGAAGTCGCGACCGAAGCGATCAACGTTGCGGTTGCGCGCGCAACCGCCTATGCAAACGCACTCGGCCTCAAGAACGTTGAGCCCCGCGAGATTGCCGACGTTGGCATGATGAGCGAAAACGTCACGCGTGAGCGCGGCGCCGCAAGAATGGGCACAATGGCGCTGGCGGCGATGGACTCGGCAGGATCGGGTCCAAGCATGGAGTTTCAACCCGCAGATATCGTTGTGACCGCAACGGTTGAGGCTCGATTCGCGGCCAGCTGACGATCGCGCATTGACCAGGGCCGGAGCGAACTCCTCCTCCCGGCACTGCAGTGATCCGTGATACCCTGGGGGGTATCCGAATTTGACTACTCCCCCGGAGGTAACGAGTTGAAGAAAAACATGAGTTCGACTGACCGTGCGGTGCGCGCTGTCATTGGAGTCGCACTGCTCGCCTTGCTGTTTTTTGATGCGTCGTGGCGCTGGTGGGGTTTGCTCGGGCTGATTCCGTTGGCAACGTCGCTTATCGGATGGTGCCCGCTGTACGCACCGTTCAAGTTCAGTACTCGTAAAGACAACTGAGCTTCCTCGCTCAGCCCAGTTCTGAGCGCTTCGCGATAACCGCTGGGACCACTTCGAGCCTTCGCCATGTGGCCCAATAGACCAGGGCAGTAATCAGCGCGCCCGCAGTCGCCAGCGACGTCGCGGCAAGATAGATGTTCCACTCGACAATTTCGTCGTGCATGTCGGGGCCACCGCCGAGCACGCCCAGGAATACACCTAAGAGCGCGGAAACGATTGCCGAGAGTGTAAAGAACATCACGAGGCTTGTACGTAAGCCTCGTGTCTTCGTCGCTGGTGCGCGTCTGATGCGCCCTGCACGCACCAGAATAATGGCGGCGATCGCGCCGAGCGCGAGGGCGACCAGGTCCGCACCGATCGTGTCAGAGAGCCGGTGCCATTTTGCCGTCATCGTGTAAGCGCCGATGCCGGCTGCCCACGAGATAACGACAAGCATCGCAACTCCCCGCCACCGATAGGGAACGACGAGGAATGTCGCGACCATAACCGTCATGGCAATTGTTGTGTGCCCGGAGGGGAATGAATTGTGCGTGAAATCACCCACAACTTCGATCAGTTCGGGGCGCGGCAGGATGAACCGTTTGAGTGATTGGGTGACAACCTGGCCGAAGAAAATCACTCCGATGGCGAGGAACGTCAGCAACCACTGACGGCGAACCAAACCGACAACCGCAATGCCGAGTGTTGCCGCCGCAAGACTCCAAATCGTGATTTCGTGCAAGCTCGCAACAGCCTCCGAAACCTCTGACAGTGGCGCTTGGTCAGCACCGCGGAGCGCGGTGTTCTCAAACGTCTGCCCCCACTTCGTGCAAATCATGACGAGATAGGTCGCGACGAAAAGAGCGATTGCACTCCACAGCAGGATCCACCAGCGCCTGGCGGTTACCGGCATATCCGTGGTTGTCATGGCGTGTACCGTCCGGTTCTACTGCAGTTCTTTGAACTTGTCAGCCATTGTCGGGTTGCCCCGTGTGAGCTTCTTGATGGAAACATCTTGCGCTTTGTCGTTCGCAAGCCGCAAGTTACGCTCCGAACCGGTGAGTGCCTTTTTGACTTTCTCGAGTTGATCGATCGCCTTGTCGATTTGCTTGATCGCGTCGTCGAACTGTCGCGAAGCAAGGTCATAGTTCTTCGAGAATGCGAGCTTGAACGCGTCGAGCTCGTTTTCGAAGTTGGTTACGTCGATGTTCTGCTGCCGCACTTGCTCAAGTTCATGCTTATAGCCCACAGCGTTAAGACCGGCGTTTCGCAGCACGCTGATGATCGGCAAGAAAAACTGTGGCCGCACAACGTACATCTTCGGGTACAGGTGCGACTTTTCGACGATGCCCCCGTTGTAGAGCTCGCTATCGGCTTCGAGGAGCGAAACGAGTACTGCGTACTCACACCCCTTCTCGTTTCGGTCTTTATCGAGCTCGCGCAGAAAGTCGTCGTTCTTCTTTTTCGTCGCGGTCGTTTCATTTTCGTTTTTCATCTCGAACATGATCGAGACGATTTCGGTGCCGTGCTCGTCGAAATCACGAAAGACAAAGTCGCCCTTGCTGCCACTTGACGCGTCGTTGTCTTTTTCAAAGTATGCGCGCGGAAAAGCCGTCGCTCGGATGCGGTTGAACTCATCCTCACAGTGCTGTTCCAGACTTTCGCCGACCATCTTCGTGGACAATCGGGCCTTCATGTCGCGGATACGCTCGATTTCGTCGGTGAGCGTGGAAATACGCTGTTCATAGCCAATCTTGAGCGTGTTTTGTTCGTTTTGCTGCTGCACTTCAGCCAGCATGAGCTTGGATTCGAGCTCGACTTTTTCTTGTTGGATGAGAACGACAGCTTCGGTGACGGCGAGCTTCTGCTCGGTGGCTTTTGATTCGAGCTGTGCCTTCAGCAGGGCGATTTGCTCGTCTTTGCTGCTTGTTGCGCTCGCGAGGCTCAGTTCAGCCTGCTTTTCGTGCAGCTCGAGCGCTTGCTGCTTTTCACGCTCAGCGGCTTCGAGTCGCTTGTGCAAGTCGCGTTCAAACTCAGCTGTGCGCACTTGCTGAACAATCGCGGCGTACCCAGCCTCATCTACCGTGAACGCTTGACCGCAGTGGGGACAAACAATTTCACCGGCGGCGCTCACGCTGGCACCTGTGCTTTCTCAATTGCCGATGCGAGACGTTCGCCCACCTTCGCGTGCACGCGGGTGCCGCCCTCTTCGTGGTTACTCGAAAACAACAGACCGTGCTCGTGGATTTGCGCAATCAAGTCACCACGGTCATACGGAATCAATGCGTGCACTTCGATCGCGGGCGCCGGCAGGGCCAGCTCGATCGACTCAAGCAAGTCACCGATGCCCTCCCCCGTGCGACTTGAAACGAAAACCGAATTGGCCTCAAGCCCACGCAAAACCAGTTTCTCGTCCGCTGTGAGCAGGTCTGCCTTGTTGAACACGACAATCTCAGGCAGCTTTCGAGCATCAACCTCTGACAACACCTGACGCACGGTCGCGAGCTGACTCGCTGGATCGGGGTGCGACCCGTCAACAACGTGCACGATGACATCAGCATCCGCTGCTTCTTCGAGCGTCGAACGAAACGCCTCGACAAGTTGGTGCGGCAAATTGCGCACGAAACCGACCGTATCGGCAAGCGTATATATGCGCCCATCGGATGCCTCTGTGCGCCGCACCGCAGTGTCGAGCGTTGCGAACAATTCGTTCTCGACAAGCACGCCCGCATTCGTGAGGGCGTTGAGCAGCGACGACTTCCCAGCGTTGGTGTAGCCGACGATCGCGACCGACGGAATCTCATTGCGGTTTCGCTCTGCACGTTTCGCAGCACGCGCGGGCGCGAAACCACGCAATTGGCGGCGCAGTTGCGCCATTCGAGTGTTGATCCGCCGGCGGTCAAGTTCAATCTTTGTTTCACCGGGGCCACGCGAACCCATACCGGCGCCACCAGCACCGACCTGGCCACCAGCCTGACGGCTCATTGACTCACCCCAACCACGCAAACGTGGCAAAAGGTATTCGAGTTGGGCAAGCTCAACCTGGGCTTTGCCCTCGCGACTCTTCGCATGTTGGCTGAATATGTCGAGAATAACGGCAGTGCGGTCAATGACCTTTACCTTGACAACGTCTTCCAGGGCGCGCCGCTGGCTGGGCGCAAGTTCAGTGTCGGCGACAACGGTATCGGCCCCAACGGCATCCACAATTTCGCGCAACTCTTGCGCCTTACCGCGGCCAATGTAGGTCGCCGGATCAGGGTGCGGGCGGCGCTGCAGAACACCATCGAGTACTTCAGCGCCCGCCGTCTCGGCGAGCGCGGCGAGCTCGCGCAGCGAGTTTTCGGCATCCGCAAGGTTGCCCTGTGAATAGACACCAACGAGCACGACTCGCTCAAGTCGCAGTTGGCGGTATTCGACTTCAGTGACGTCTTCAAGCTCGGTTGAGAGCCCCTGTACACGTCGCAAGCTCTTGCGCTCTTCGCGCTCCAGTTGATCACCGTCAGCGGCGGTATACGCTGTCGTGCCGGTCTCTTGCAGTGCCTCCGCGCGTCCGGCAAGCACATCGGGGTTCAGTGGTGAGTCGGCGCCAAAAACTCGTACTCGCGTGGAATCACCAGTAGCACTCTCGGTCTGCAGGACGCGCGCGATCACCTCATCGTTGCGCGCGTCATCCGCTTCGGAATCTTGATTTTCTGGCATGTTTTCAGTCTATTCTGCCGATCGACTCGCGCAGGGCCCCACCGCTCCACTACGCTCTAGGCGTATGGGCAACGATCACTACTTCACCGCGTCGCCCGCTAGTGACGAGCAACTTCGTAGCATCAATGTGACGCTTGCTGACCAAAACCTCACGGTAACCACTGCCGCTGGTGTCTTCAGCCCCGACCACGTCGACTCCGGAACCGCGGTGCTGCTGGCCTCCACACCCCCTCCGCCGCCCGGTGGCGACGTGCTCGATTTGGGGTGCGGTTGGGGCCCGATCAGCCTTTCGCTCGCGCTGCAATCGCCGCGTGCAACCGTCTGGGCGGTCGACGTAAACGAGCGCGCGCTCGACCTTGTGCGCCGTAACGCAGCCGAGCATGGGCTCAAGAACATTCGCGCGGTGACCCCAGATGGGGTGCCGGACGATGTGCGTTTTCGCAGCATCCGCTCAAATCCACCGATTCGGGTTGGGAAACGTGAACTGCACTCGATGCTCGACACGTGGTTGCCTCGACTTGACTCACAAAGCGATGCGTGGCTCGTGATCGCGCGCAACCTGGGGGCAGATTCACTCCAGCGCTGGCTCGACGATTCACTGCCCGAAGACTTCACGGTTTCACGCGCGAACACTTCTCGCGGATTTCGCGTTTTGAAAGTGCGGCATCACTGAGCGGATGCCGCAACTCGCCCTATTTCAGGTCGATCTCGCCCGAAAACACCAGTTCAGCCGGACCTGCGAGCCCAACGTGTTCGCCCGCTTCGGTCGCGAACATGCGCGCGGCCAGCGTTCCGCCCGGTACAGTCACGCGCCAGTGGTGGGGAGCGCCGGCGCCGGCGAAGTGGCGAACCGCAAGGGCTGCTGCGGCAACCCCAGTGCCACAACTGAGCGTTTCACCCACGCCACGTTCGTAAACACGCATCCGGATACGTCCAACACCATCGTCAACAAGCGGATACGCCGGCACGACGAACTCAACATTTGCGCCTTCGGGTGCGGGCGGTTGCAGTTGCGGCTCGCGCGTCAGGTCAAGTGCTTCAAGTTCTTCATCCGACGCCAGCACGACAACCACGTGTGGGTTACCAACGTCGATTCCGAGCCCCGGGCGTGTCACCCCACGCCCGCCCTCGGTGACTTCGGGGTCGTATCCGGTCAAACGCCAGCGCCCCAGATCAACCTGGTAGCCGGTTGCGCTGGCGGTGATGTCTTTCACACCCGCACGCGTCGCGAGTGGAAGCGCTGACCCGGGTGGGATTGTTGCAAGCCCAGTGTCAACGAGGTACTTCGCAAAAACGCGAGTGCCATTGCCGCACATTTCAGCGATCGAACCATCGGCATTGCGGTAATCCATGAACCATTCGGCGTCAGGGTCTTCCGCAAGGGATGCTGCAGCATCCGCCACCACCTTCGACCGCACAACTCGTAAAAGCCCGTCGCCACCGATACCGAAGTTGCGGTCACACAAGTGCTGTACCTGTTCGGGCGTGAGGTCAAGCTCACCATCAACGTCTTCGATAATGACGAAGTCGTTGCCGGTGCCATGACCCTTGGTGAATGCGAGCATGCGCCTAGTTTACGCGGCCGTCACATCGACCCACGAGACACGTGGGTAGCGCTTGAACCATGAGACTTGACGTCGGGCATAGCGGCGCGTGAGCGCTTGCGTCTCGGCAATCGCTTCATCTTGAGTGTATTCGCCGCGCAGCTGCTTGAGTGCTTGTGCGTAGCCGATCGCACGGGAAGCCGTCACACCGCGCTCAAGCCCCTGTTCTTGCAGGGCTTCAACTTCGTCGAGCATCCCGCCCTGCCACATCTGTTCGACGCGTTCATCAAGGGCAGCGACAAGTTCGGGTCGATCGCGATGCATGCCCATGATCTGGGTGTCGGGGAGCCACAAAACCGGTTCATCGGGCAGTTTCGCCTCATACGCGGTGTTCCCCGAGAGTGCGACCTCCAGTGCCCGCACGATGCGGCGCGGGTTTTGCGCGTCGATGCGGGCTGCGGTGGCCGGATCAAGGGCCCGCAGGCGTTCAAACAGTGCACCGGGGCCGTGCTCGGTGGCTTCTTGTTCAAGCTGCGCGCGCAATTGCGGATCGGTCGGCGGAAACGCAAAATCGAACAACACACTTGAGGCATACAACCCGGAACCACCCACGAGGATCGCACTGTTGCCGCGCTGCAGAATTTCTGTGATCGCAGCACGCGCGAGTGGTTGGTACCAGGCAACGGATGCCTCTTCGGTGACGTCGAGCACGTCGAGCATGTGGTGTGGGACGCCCTGACGCTCCGCGAGGGAAAGCTTTGCGGTGCCAATGTCCATGCCGCGATACAGCTGCATCGCATCAACGTTGACGATCTCGGCGTTGCCGAGTTGCTGCGCAAGTTCGAGCGCGTGCGCCGACTTGCCAGTGCCGGTCGCCCCAACGACGGCGTACAGGCGCGAAGTCACTACACTCCGATGCGGAGCGTCGGAAGACCGAGCGAAACTGCTTTCGGTGCGCCATCGGATGCCGCGGGCGTCGTACCGCACGAGGCCGCTTGTGAACGATCCCATGCGTCGCCACCGCGCGTGCGCCGGATACGCAACGGTGCGCCTGTGGGATCGTCGGCGAGCAAGTGGAAGGGAGCTGCGTACGTGATCTTGACGGTGACAGCATCGCCGGGGCGTGGCACAGCGGAGCCTTCGGGCACTTCGAAGTGCACAAGACGGTTGTCTTTCGCCCGCCCCGTGAGTCGATGCGTTTCGCCGTCTTTTTTTCCTTCTCCAACAGAAACAATCAGTTCGACTTCACGTCCCACCTGCTTGAGGTTTTCTTCGTGGCTGATGCGGTTTTGCAGTTCAACGAGGCGTTCGAAACGTTCTTGCACGACCGCTTTCGGCACCTGGTTCGGCATGGTTGCAGCCGGGGTACCCTCACGAATCGAGTATTGGAACGTAAATGCGCTCGAGAATCGTGCAGCTTCAACAACCCGCATCGTCTCGAGGAAGTCTTCTTCGGTTTCGCCGGGGAAACCCACAATAATGTCGGTCGTGATCGCAGCATCCGGCATTTTCTCTCGCACGCGGTCGAGGATGCCGAGGAACTTCGTGCTGCGGTACGACCGACGCATCGCTTTGAGAATCGCGTCGCTGCCTGATTGCAACGGCATGTGCAATTGCGGCATCACGTTGGGGGTTTCCGCCATTGCGTCGATGACATCATCGGTGAATGCGGCCGGGTGCGGGCTGGTGAAACGCACGCGCTCGAGGCCTTCGATTTCGCCACACGCGCGCAGGAGCTTGCTGAAGGCTTGCCGGTCGCCGAATTCAACCCCATACGAGTTCACGTTCTGTCCGAGCAGCGTCACCTCAAGTGCACCGTCGTCGACGAGCATCTGAATTTCACCCAGGATGTCGCCCGGCCTGCGGTCTTTCTCTTTCCCGCGCAGGCTCGGCACGATGCAGAACGTGCAGGTGTTGTTGCAGCCGACTGAAATGCTCACCCAACCGCTGTGTGCGCTGTCGCGCTTGGTCGGAAGTGTCGACGGGAAAACCTCAAGCGATTCGAGAATCTCAAGTTGTGCCTGGTCGTTGTGACGGGCACGTTCGAGCAACTCGGGCAGGGAACCCATGTTGTGCGTACCGAAAACGACATCCACCCATGGCGCTTTGTCGATGACGGCTTGCTTGTCCATCTGCGCAAGGCAACCGCCAACGGCGATCTGCATACCCTCTTGTACGTCTTTCGTGCTCTTGAGCTGACCGAGCGTGCCGTAGAGCTTGCCGGACGCATTTTCACGCACGGCACACGTGTTGATGATGACAACGTCAACTGGCTCACCATCGGATGCTTTGCGATAGCCAGCGCTTTCGAGCGAGCCGCTCAACCGTTCGGAATCGTGCACGTTCATCTGGCACCCGAACGTGCGCACCTCGTATGTGCGCGCCGAACCATCCGCCGCAATCGCTGCGGGAGATTGCTCGATAAGTGTTGGTGTGCTGATGGGGCTGGTCATGATGGCAACAATTCTACCGGCGATGAGCAAAGCCTCGCCTGAGCCTCCTCCCCCGCGCTTCAGGTGACAGTTTCTACCGTTTTTGACCCGCAAAAGTGGTAGAAACTGTCACCTGAGCGTGAGGAGTGGGGCGTCAGCTGAAGGTGACGCGGCCGCGGGCGGATGACGCGGGGCCACGGGACTCGCGGATAGCGGTTTTCGCCGCAGTCAACGCAACACTGCCCGAATAGCCACGTCGAGCGAGTTGGCCGTAGAGGCGGCGCACTGCGGTCTCTTCGTCTTCCTTGTCGAGGCGACGGGCCCGGTCACGGGCGAACTCGAGTGCACGTTCTGCTTCTTCGTCACGATCATCACCGAGGACAGCATCAATGTGTTCGCGCGAGATGCCGCGCATCCCAAGTTCCCGCACGAGCACTCCCCTGCCAACAGATTTGCGACCCTGCAGCGATTCGACGAGTACTTCTGCGAGGCCAGCGTCGTTCAGGTACAACCGCTGTTCGAAGTCGAGCACAATTTGGTCGGCGACTTCTTGCGCTTCGTAGCGCTCAAGTGGCGCTTCGGCTTCGGCGTCGGTCAGGTGCACAACAATAAAATCGTGCGCTTCTTTTGATGAGAGTTGCTTACGTGAGAGTTTGCGCACGAGCGCATCGGATGCCTGAGCGGTGAGTTCTTCACGATCGAAGGTTGCAGGCGGCGCCCCAAATAGGTGGATTATTGGGGCGCCGTCGTTTGCCTGCCGGCTCATGCGCTTTGGCGTGCCTCACTGATGTCAACGACCTCGGCGGCCTCAGCTTCAGCCTCAGCTGCCGCCTTCGCTGCGGCGCCGGCAATACCAACGCCGAGCTTCGCGAGAATCTTCGTTTCGATCTCGTTGGCAATATCGGGGTTGTTGATCAAGAAGTTGCGGGCGTTTTCTTTCCCCTGGCCGAGCTGGTCACCATCGTAGGTGTACCACGAGCCCGACTTCTTGACGATCTCATTGTCGACACCGAAGTCGATCAACGAGCCCTCGCGTGAGATTCCGGTGCCGTACAGGATGTCGAATTCAGCTTGCTTGAATGGCGGGGCCATCTTGTTCTTCACGACCTTCACCCGGGTGCGGTTACCCACAGCTTCAGTACCATCTTTCAACGTTTCGATGCGGCGAATGTCAAGACGCACCGATGCGTAGAACTTGAGCGCTTTTCCACCGGCAGTCGTTTCGGGCGAGCCGAAGAAAACACCGATCTTTTCGCGCAACTGGTTGATAAAGATCGCGGTGGTCTTGGTTTGGTTTAGCCCACCGGTGAGCTTACGAAGAGCTTGCGACATGAGGCGCGCTTGCAAACCAACGTGCGAGTCACCCATGTCACCCTTGATCTCGGCTTCGGGTACAAGTGCTGCAACCGAGTCGATAACGACCAGGTCGATCGCACCCGAGCGAATGAGCATGTCGGCAATTTCAAGTGCCTGCTCACCCGTGTCAGGCTGCGAAACAAGCAACTGGTCGATGTCGACACCGAGTTTACGAGCGTATTCGGGGTCGAGCGCGTGTTCTGCGTCGACGAATGCGGCGATACCGCCTGCTCGTTGCGCGTTCGCAATCGCGTGCAGGGTGAGGGTTGTTTTACCCGATGATTCTGGGCCGTAGATTTCGACGATTCGACCACGTGGCAGGCCACCGATCCCGAGAGCTGCGTCGAGGGCAATTGAACCCGTGGGAATGACTTCAATTGGTGCGCGTTCGTCGCCGCCCAGTCGCATGACTGAGCCTTTTCCGAACTGGCGATCAATTTGGGCGAGTGCTGCATCTAGCGCCTTTTCGCGCTCTGCTGGTGTTGGCATTGCTTTTCTCCTTCGGTGTCGGTATCGGCCGCCTGTAGGCTGTCGCCGCCGCAAGATTTGTTGGAACAAAACCTGCGAACTGTGCAACAAGGCGTGTGACTCAGGCCGTGCTTTCACACTAGGAGCGACCTCTGACATTGCTGTCAGAAAAGCCGCAAATGTGAGTAAGTCACGAAGAGAACCACTTGTGGGTTAGCCTAATGCGCCAACCGAAGAAACATTCGAACGACATCTCGGCGTGTCGAACAAAAAAACGAAGAGCCTCTTCCCTGCAGTGGGAAGAGGCTCTTCAAAAAGACGATGCGTTAGCGAAACGCCAACTCGGACTCAACCGATGCGACCAGCTCGTCTGGAACAACATCGGGGAATACCTGGAGGCCCTCAAGAACCATCAGGCGGTCGGCGACTTCACGCATGATGACCGAAACCGGAACCCCGAGGGCGTCGGCAACTGCCGCAATGATTTCGCTCGAGGCTTCTTTTTGGCCGCGTTCTACTTCAGACAGGTAGCCCAGCGCAACGGAAGCTTTTCCAGCAACCTGACGCAAGGTTTGGCCTTTCTGTAGGCGGAAGTCTCGCAGCACATCGCCAATCTCGTGACGAACAAGAATCATGTCGGCCCCCTTTCAAGAATGCTCTGAGAGTTGAAACAAACGAGATAGCTCAGCTATTCCATGCACTTCGGTTCTCATTGTTGTTGGCGATATTACATGCCATCTATGACAACAACATTACGCGCTCACACTGTGGTCGGGCCGCGAGGAACCTATGTGTCGTCTATGCCTGCAAGACATCGAGCGTCAGGGCAAGTGTGGCTTCAACGGCCTGCTCTCGAATCGCCTCACGCGAGCCACGAAGCGCCAATTGTCGCACTGCGCTCGGAGCCTCCGGGGCACTGACCGCAATGTAGACCTCGCCAACAGGGTGCCCATCTTGCTCTGTGGGGCCGGCAACTCCGGTCGTGGCGATACCAATCGTGGCCGGTTCGCCATCGATTGCCGCAAATTCGCGCACACCGAGAGCCATTTGCGCTGCAACCTCCGGGTGCACAGCACCCTGTTCAGCCAGGAGCGCAGCGTCAACGCCAAGTGCGGATGCTTTCAAAGCAGTGTCGTAGGCTACAACGCCTCCGCGAAAAACATCCGATGCGCCCGGCACGGCAACAATTGTTGCGCTCAGCAACCCGCCCGTGAGCGATTCGGCCACCGCGATCGAATAACCACGCCCGCGTGCGAGTTCAAGTACAAGCTCAGCAAGGCCGGCGACGGAAGCATCAGCGGTCATTGCGGGGTCTGTTGGTCAGTGGCATCCGATGCGCTCGTACCGCGGCGCGCTCGAATTTCGGTCAGGATGAAATCGATCCCGCTCGTGATCGTCAAAACAACGGCGATTGTCATCGTGATGACGTTGACCCACCAGATCCACTCCCCCACAATCGGAGCAAGCGGTGCGAGCGCAAAGCTCAGTGCGACGGCCTGGAAAACAGTCTTCAGTTTTCCCATCCACGCTGCGGCAACAACGTGGTCACCAGCGACGAAGAGGCGGTAGACCGTGATGCCGATCTCACGGATCAGCACAATGATGGTGATCCACCACGGCAACTCCCCCAGAATCGACAACCCAACAAATGCCGCACCCGTGAGGGCTTTGTCAGCGATCGGATCGAGGAGCTTGCCAGCATCGGTGACGAGGTCGTGTTTTCGGGCGAGGTGTCCGTCGACGCCATCCGTTGCAATCGCGACGATGAACAGCACCGCGGCAACCCAGCGTTGCCAGCCATTCGCACCGTTATCGGCGAGCAACAGCCAAAAGAACACCGGCGCGCACAGAATGCGTGCGACGGTTATTGCGTTGGGGAGGTGGCGGTGAACTTTCATTCGCGGCCAGTCAATCCCCAGGCGTCTTCATCGAGTTCTGCCTCGACAACTTCAAGCCCAGCGTATTGCTCGTCGACTGGGTCGAGCACATCGGCGGCGTCGAAGCCATTCATGTCGGAAGTGGCGGGTGCGGATGCCGCTGGTGGCTCTTCGCCTCGCAACTCGGCCAAAACCGTTGGCAGCTGGTCGGGCGCAACAAGTACTTCACGAGCCTTGGAACCTTCAGACGGCCCGACGATCTCACGCGACTCCATGAGGTCCATCAGGCGCCCCGCCTTCGCGAACCCGACGCGGAGTTTGCGCTGCAGCATCGAGGTCGACCCGAACTGCGTTGAGACAACGAGCTCAACGGCTTGCAGCAGCACTTCAAGGTCGTCTCCGATGTCGGCGTCGACCTCTTTCTTTTGCGTGGCCGCAGCGACATCGGCGCGGTAGTCAGGACGAGCCTGAGCTGTGACGTGTTTGACAACCTTTTCGATTTCGTCTTGGCCAACCCACGCACCCTGCACTCGAGCGCTCTTGGATGCCCCCATCGGCAAGAACAGCGCATCACCCTGGCCGATGAGTTTGTCGGCGCCGGGCTGATCGAGAATAACGCGTGAGTCAGTCACGCTCGTCACGGCGAATGCCAGACGAGATGGCACGTTTGCTTTGATGAGCCCCGTGACGACGTCAACGCTTGGGCGCTGGGTTGCGAGCACGAGGTGAATACCTGCGGCGCGCGCGAGTTGCGTGATGCGAACAATCGAGTCTTCAACATCGCGCGGGGCCACCATCATGAGATCGGCAAGCTCGTCGACAACCACAAGCAAGTATGGGTACGGCTTGAGCACCCGCTTGCTGTCGGGCGGCAAGGTCACACTACCCGCGGAAACCGCCCGGTTGAAGTCGTCAACATGACGGAAACCGAACGACGCGAGGTCGTCATACCGCATGTCCATTTCTTTCACGACCCACTGCAGCGCCTCGGCTGCTTTCTTCGGGTTCGTGATGATGGGCGTTATGAGGTGCGGCACACCCGCATAGTCGGTGAGCTCCACCCGCTTCGGGTCGATAAGCACCATGCGAACCTGAGCCGGCGTTGCACGCATCAGCAGACTCGTGATCATCGAGTTGACAAAGCTCGACTTACCTGAACCGGTTGAACCGGCCACAAGCAAGTGCGGCATCTTGGCAAGGTTGGCAACAACGTAGCCACCACCGACGTCTTTCCCAACACCAATCGTCATCGGATGTGTGCTTGACGTTGCCGCCGACGAGCGCAAAACATCACCGAGGGTGACCATCTCGCGGTCGGTGTTCGGAATCTCAATTCCGATCGCGCTCTTGCCAGGGATCGGGGCGAGAATGCGTACTTCGTTCGAGGCGACGGCGTACGAAATGTTTTTCTCAAGCCCGGTGACCTTGGCAACCGGTACACCCGGTGCAAGCTCAATTTCGTACTGCGTTACGGTCGGGCCTCGCTGAAAGCCCGTGACTTTCGCATCGACCTTGAACTGCTCGAGCACGCTGTTGATTTGAGCGACCGTGACCTCGTTCGCACTCGAACGCTCACGATGCGGTGCACCGGCCGCGAGCATGCCCTGGGTTGGCAGCGAGTAGTTCGCGAACGACTCGTCTTCTTGCGGCACGGTATCAACGACTGCCGTCTCGTACTCGTCTGGATTCTCAAGCATCGCATCGACCGCCTCCGGAAGTGGCGGCATGGGCGGCACAATCTCAGTCGGGGTGTCGTCAGCGGGCGCGAGCGTGACGACCTGGTTCCCAAAGTCGGGCACGTCGTTGGAGAGGCCAAGCAGTTCGGTAACGTCGTCTGGACCTGATGTAGCCGGACTCGAATCCAGTTCGCGACCTGTGGCGTTGCGGCGCCACCACGGCATACTTTCGTCTTGATCGGATGCCACAGCATCCGTTTCTTGAACCTCGGCCGTCTGACGACGTTCAGGCCGCTCGCCGAACATCCAGGCGTACAGATCGCCCAAGCGGCGACCGATCCGGTTCGGCGGAGTCTTCGTGATGATCAGAATGCTCAGAATCGACAGAAGCGACAGCACGGCAATTGCACCGTAAATCGTGAGGAACGTCAGCGGCCCACCGATCATCCAACCCACAACGCCACCGGCACGACTGAGCGCTTCAATGCCGTCGACCGGTTGGGGGCGCGGTTCTGCGCTCATGACATGGCAGAACGCTGCAATGCACACGATGAACAACCCAGTCCCGATCGCGAGTCGGCCGTTGTTGTGCACCGACGAGGGGTGACGGAACAGCCAAGCCGCAAACAGCAGAAAAATCACCGGCAAAATGAATGCGGCGCGGCCAAACAGGCCACCAAATGTGTAGGCGCTAATTGTTTGTGCGACGTCGTTACCGATCAGGAACCATTCGACAACCGCCCCCGCGATGGCAAGCACGACGAGCAGGAACGGAAAACCGTCGCGACGCTGCTCTTTCTCAAAATCGACCGGCGCGAACGCGCGAAACATGTTGCCGACACCGTGCGCGACACCGGCCGAAGCGGTCACCGCAAGCGAAGGACGAACGAGTTCGTCTTCGTACTTTTTGGGTGCACCTTTCGATGCGCGCGCAGGCGCTTTCGCGGCGCTCGCAGTTGGTTTTGCAGCGCGCGTCGAGGTGGTCTTGGCGCGCGACTCAGTCTTAGCCATGCGTATACGGTACGCCGGGGCAGTGACAATGCCCCGCAGGCACCCCGATCTTGGGTGGTTTTGCGCGTGAAAACCCGCTCGAAAAACCGCGCGTTACGCCTCGATCACCAGCGGCACAATCATCGGCCTGCGGCGCAGCTTCGTACCCACCCAGCGCCCAATTGTGCGGCGCACAACCTGCGAGAGTGCGTGCGAATCGCGAACGCCACCTGCGACAGCTTCTTGCAGCGCAGCTGCGATCTTCGGCTTGATGTCATCGAACACCGAGTCGTCTTCTGCAACACCGCGCGCGTGAATGTCTGGCCCGGAAATGATCTTCCCGGTGTGCGCGTCGACAACGACGATAACCGAGATGAAGCCTTCTTCAGCAAGAATTCGTCGGTCTTTCAGGTCTGCTTCGGTAATTTCACCAACGCTTGAACCGTCAACGAAAACCGACCCCAAATCGAGCTGTCCGGCAACGCGGGCCACGCCGTCGACCAGATCGACAACGGTTCCGTTCGAGCCAATGATGATGTTCTCGGCTGCGATCCCGGTCTGTTGCGCAAGCTTTGCGTTGGCCACGAGGTGGCGGAACTCACCGTGCACAGGCATGACGTTGCCCGGGCGCAAGATGTTGTAGCAGTACAGCAACTCCCCCGCCGCGGCGTGCCCTGAAACGTGCACTTTTGCGTTGCCTTTGTGGACAACGTTGGCGCCAAGCTTGGTCAGCCCATCGATGACCCGATAGATCGACGTTTCGTTTCCAGGAATCTGCGAGGACGCCAAAATGACCGTGTCACCAGGGCCGGGCTGGATCTCGTGATCACCGTTCGCCATCCGGCTCAGCACCGCCATCGGCTCCCCCTGCGAACCGGTAGACATGTAAACAATGCGATCTTCAGGTAGGTCGCGAGCTTTCTTGTAGTCAATCAATACGCCATCAGGCACTCGCAGATACCCCAAATCTGCGGCGATCCCCATGTTGCGCACCATGCTGCGGCCAAGCAGCGCCACCCGTCGCCCATGGGCGTTTGCGGCGTCGAGTACCTGCTGCACACGGTGGACGTGGCTGGCGAAGCTCGCCACAATGACCCGCCGTGGTGACTTGCCAATCACCTGGTCGAGCACCGGTCCGATATCTTTCTCAAGCGGCGTGAATCCGGGAACATCCGCGTTGGTTGAATCAACCAGGAACAGATCAACCGTCTCTTCGCCGAGGCGCGAAAAAGCGCGCAGGTCGGTCAGACGACCATCAAGTGGCAACTGGTCCATCTTGAAGTCACCTGTTGCCAGCACGAGCCCCGCTGGGGTGCGGATGGCAACAGCCAACGCGTCCGGGATCGAGTGGTTCACGGCAACGAATTCGAGTTCGAACGGCCCGATCTGCCGGGTTTCGGTTTCGCGCACTTCGTCGAGCACAGGCTTGATGCGGTGCTCTTTCAGCTTTGCCGCGGTCAGCGCGAGCGTCAGCGGCGAACCGATCACCGGGATGTCTGCGCGAAGCCGGAGCAAATACGGCACGGCACCGATGTGGTCTTCGTGACCGTGTGTCAAGACAACCGCAAGGATGTCGTTGACGCGAGATTTGATCGGCTCGAAGTCAGGCAGAATCAGATCGACGCCGGGCTGGTATTCCTCTGGAAAGAGCACACCACAGTCAACGATCAGCAGTTTGCCGTCGAATTCGAAAACGGTCATGTTGCGACCGACTTCGCCGAGGCCGCCAAGCGGTGTGATCCGCAGCGTGCCCTTTTTCAGAGCGGGCGGGTCAATTGGGGTGTCGTCGGTAAATGAGAGATTGAGATCCATAAGTTTTCGCCGGGCCCCGCGGGCCGCTCCTTAGCGTGTTGTGCCGTGCACTCTTGGCAGAGCGCCGCCTGCGGCCGCGTTGCGGTCGGGACGGAAGTTTGAGAAGTCGGCGCCCGGAACATCCGTGACCAACGCCAACTCATCTTCGATAGTCGCAGCTTCCCACTCTTCCGGGCCCACGAGCGGCAGGCGCACGCGAGGGCTCGAGATGCGACCAAGGCCGTGCAGAATGTACTTGGCCGCAACAGTCCCAGGCACGTGCGTCATAACCGCACGAACAAGCGGCTCAAGTCGTTGGTGCATTGCAGTTGCGGCCTTCAAGTCGCCCGCGTTGACCGCGTCAACGATCGTGCGGTACGGCGAAGAGGTGATGTTGCCCGTCACACCAATCAGGCCAACGGCACCGATCGCCAAATGCGGCAGCACATTGGCATCGTCGCCCGAGAAATACAGCAGATCCGTTTGATTGAGTACCCGGCTGACCTCGGAAAAGTCACCCTTGGCGTCTTTCACCGCGACAATGTTCGGATGCTTCGACAACCGCAGCATCGTCTCATACTTGATCGGCACCCCGGTGCGTCCCGGAATGTCGTACAAGATCACCGGCAGGTCGGTCGCATCCGCAACCATTCGGAAGTGCGTGAGCAACCCTGCCTGGGTCGGCTTGTTGTAGTAAGGCGTGACAACGAGGTTGCCGTCTGCGCCAGCCTTTTCGGAGGCCCGGTACAGCTCAATCGCGTGAGCTGTTTCGTTTGAGCCACCCCCGGTAATGACCTTGGCGCGGCCGTTCGAAACCGAGCGGGCAACCTCGACAAGCTTAATCTTTTCAGCGTCGGTGAGCGTTGATGTCTCACCGGTTGTTCCAGTGACCACAACACCGTCGGCACCACCCGAAATGACAGCGTCGATGTGCTTCTCGGTCGAGGCCCAATCGACTTCACCGTCCGGCGTCATCGGAGTGACGAGCGCGACGAGAACCTGACCGAAAGGATTGCTGGTTTGCGTCATGTTTCAAGGCTACCGCGCCGCGGAGGGCTCAGGTTATACGCGGCCCCGCTTGCCCATCTTTGCTCCGATACGCGAGGGCAAATACTTCGAGAGCGTTGCGAGAACCTTGTAGCGTCGCGACGGAATCGAAACGGCCTTGCCTTTCGCGGCGTCTTGGAGGCCTTCCCGAACGACGTCGGGCGCGTCAAGCCACATCCAATTGGCGATACCTTCTTCGCCGGGCGGCAGACCCATACGCTCGTGAAACGAGGTGTGCGTAAAGCCGGGGCACACAGCCGTGACGGTGATGTTGTCTTTCGCGTAATACGGGTTCGCCCAGCGCGCGAACATGACCATCCACTGCTTACTTGCGGCATATGTCGATCGCGGAATGAAGGCCGCCATCGACGCGACCAGAATCACCGTCCCACCGCCGTTTTGCTTCATCGAGTTCAATGCTGCGTGGCTCAAGACCATGGGGGCTTCAATGTGAATGCGCATGTGGTCAACTTCGTCGTCGATGTCGTTCTTGTCGAACGTGAGCGGTAGGCCGAACCCGGCATTGTTGATGAGCGTGTCGATGCGGTGCTCTTTGATGTAGTCGGCTACCTTCTCGATGTCGTCATCGTCAGTGAGGTCGGCCGTGAGCACTTCAGTTTTGATGCCGTATGAACGGGTGAGTTCTTCGGCGAGTTCACGAAGCGGCCCTTCGTTTCGAGCCACGAGCACAAGGTCAGTGTTTTTCGCGGCAAGTTGCCTGGCAAACTCTTCACCGAGGCCGGCACTGGCCCCCGTAATCAACGCGGTTGGCATGGTTCAAACCTCACAAATCGGTAGCGGATGCCGGTCTTCGACGTTTCCCAGTCGGATGCGGCAACCGACGCAAACCCGTCGGTTGCCGGTGCATGCGTGTCACCTTCGACATCGACGTCAAGTTCGGTCACTTCGAGTGCCGTCGCAAGCGGGAGTGCGGCGCGATAGAGCTGCCCGCCGCCAATAATGCTTACCGCCGCCGTGTCGCCATCAAACGCCAACTCGATGGCATCCGCAACACTGTTTGCAACCTCGGCACCGCCGGCCGACCAATCGACGTTGCGCGTGACGACTATGTTGCGCCGTCCTGGCAGCGGACGAAAGCGCTCGGGCAGCGAATCCCACGTGCGCCGCCCCATGATCACCGGGTTCGTGCCGGTGACCTCACGAAAGTGCGCCATGTCTTCTGGCACATGCCACGGCATTGTGCCGTCTTTGCCGATCACGCCATCGTGCGCTTGCGCCCACACGAGCAGAACATCACGACCGGTTTCGGCCGCGCGCGTGCTCACACCGCCACCGGAGCTTTGATCGTCGGGTGGTGCTGGTAGTTCTTGACCTCAAAGTCTTCGAACTCGTAGTTGTACAGGCTCGCTGCGGGCTTGAGTTCAAGCTGCGGGTACGGGTACGGCTCGCGGCTCAGTTGCTCGGTGACCTGTTCGACATGGTTGTCGTAAATGTGACAGTCGCCACCTGTCCAAATGAACTCCCCCGGTTCGAGCCCGGTTTGCTGCGCAACCATGACGGTCAGCAGTGCGTAGCTGGCGATGTTGAACGGCACCCCGAGGAACAGATCAGCGCTGCGCTGGTACAGCTGGCACGAGAGTTTGCCGTCGGCAACATAGAACTGGAAGAACGCGTGGCACGGCGCGAGTGCCATGTTGGGGATGTCGGCGACGTTCCAGGCCGAGACAATCAAGCGCCGCGAATCGGGGTTCGTTTTGATCTGTTCGACGATGTCGCTCAGTTGGTCGATCGTTTCGCCATTGGGCGCGGGCCATGAACGCCACTGCACACCGTACACGGGGCCGAGGTCTCCTGAGGCATCCGCCCACTCGTCCCAAATCGTCACACCGTGCTCTTGTAACCACGAAACATTCGAGTCCCCGCGCAAGAACCACAACAACTCGTATGCAATGGAGCGAAAGTGCACCCGTTTGGTGGTGATGAGCGGAAAGCTCTCGGTCAAATCAAAGCGCAGCTGTCGACCGAAAACGCTGCGTGTTCCGGTACCTGTGCGGTCGGACTTGGGCGTGCCATGTTCGAGCACATCGCGCAGCAGGTCTTCGTATGGCGTGGGGATCACAGTGGCGGCTTCGGCAGGCATGTTCTCAGCCTAAACCGAACCGGAGACACAGCTACCCTCCCACACCCAACACTTTGTCGAGACCGACGGTGAGGCCGCTCGAGTTCAACGCATAACGTAACGAAGCAAGAATGCCCGGGGCATACGCCTGCGCGGGATCAATTGTGTCGTGCGTAAGGGTGAGGCTTTCACCAGCGCCCGAGAAGATCACATCTTGCTTGGCCACAACACCGGGACGACGCAACGAATGCACCGGAACCCCGGCAATCAGCTCGCCGCGTGCCGTCTGATCATTGTTGGGGGCGAAAACCGCAGAGAGCCCCGCACCAGCCCGCGCGGCAGCAATGTGCTCGGCAGTGCGCACCGCGGTACCGCTCGGCGAATCAACCTTGCCCGCGTGGTGGGCTTCAACAATTTCGACACTGTCAAAATATGGTGCGGCGATGCCCGCCAGCACCGATTCAACAACTGAGCCGAGCGAAAAATTCGGGATGACAACAACACTCGATTCGGGTTCGCCGAACTCGGTGGTCAGGGCTTCGAGCTTGGCCGATGACCACCCCGACGTGGCAACAACAATCGGAACCCCCCGCGTCAATGCCGTGCGCACAATTGGCTCGCTTGCAGCCATAACCGTTGCATCGATAACAAGGTGGGCGCCCAAGACATCCTCGGCGCTGTGCGAAGAATCGAGCACACGTTCAAGCGTGAAATCGGATGAGGCCTCAATCACATCTGCGATGATCGAGCCCAACCGACCCCGGCCAGCAAGCACAACAGGTGTCGTCATGTCGCCATTCTATGTGTCGAGTTCTTTTCGGGGCCCGCTGGACAGGCAACTGTCAACTCAGAATGGAATAGGTTCTGGGTCAACGGGTTGATCGTCACCGTAGACGAGCAGGAAGATCTGTTCCGGAGTGGGATCGAAGTCGACGGCTGCACCGGTGTGAGTGATTCGGGTGCGGGCGTGGTGCTGACGTTCGATTTCACGTTTGGCGTCGCGCACGGTGATGCCCATTGCGTGCCTTGCGAAGCGCTGTTCATCGTCGGGTGAGATTTGCCATACAGATTGGGACCGAGCCGGTTCGGGTGGTGCTTCTTCGAACATAACGCGACGGTCGACGTGATCTATATAGGTCTTGCCGATTGGGGATTGCCATTCGATAATCCCCGGTGAGAGGCGTTTGACGTGCCATCGGAACCGGTCGTCCACGTCTGGGTGTTTGAGTGGGTGATGCCTGGTGCAAAAGTGGGCCAGATTGTTCAGATGGGTTTCGCCACCTTTGGCGTGATCGTGGTTGTGGTCGATTTCGCAACGCTGCACGGGGATACGGCACCCGGGCATGCGACAGTGTTGGTCGCGGGCTTTGAGTGTGCGCCGCATTTCGGCGGTGGGCTGATACGCGCTGGTCGAGACAACTTCGGCGTTGTGGGCCAAAAGCAGCTTCGTCCACACCCCGGTGCCGCCAGCGAGTTCGCGGACGATGTCGGGGTCTAGCGGGCCGTAATTGTCGTGCTCGGCGGGTCGGCTGTCAGCTCCGACGAGGGTTGCTGCGCTGATGGTCACGTTCACGTTCGCTTTGATCGTGTCAAGGCCCGTGCCGAGCAGCGTTTCGGCACGGGAACCGAGTAGTAGGTCACAAAACAAGTCGGCACGGAGTTGGTCACGAGTGCGCTCATCACGCTGGATTTCAGCTTGCCGCTGCCGCAACACATCAACGTGGAGTGGGTTGACGAACGCTGTGGCCTTTTCGAGTTGTTGCCGGTATTCGTCAGCGTGTACTGCTTCGAGGCCCTTTGCTTGCCCCGTGAGCCGATCATAGATACCGCGCCCGAGCACCGTGGGAACGAACGCGGTGATCTCACACATGCCATCCGCAAGCTCAGTGAACCACACCCGACGCTGCGCACGGGCAGTCTTGTGCCGTTCGATCACATTGTTGCGATCAAGCAGGGCCACGAGCTGCTTCGCCCGGTGTCGGGTACGCCCGGGAGTGGTGGCTTTCGCGTAGTCGACGATCTCAGCCTCGTAGGCGGCGACGGCATCCGGGTCGTGTGCAATTGCAGACGCCTCATCAACGATGTACCGGGTGTGCTGCAGTGAAATCTCGCCAGCGTCAAAGGCCATACCTGTCGCGACAAACGTGTGCCGAATCGCTCGCCCGAGCGACATGAGTGATCCGATCGAGGTATCACTCATATGGGCGTCAAGCGCAAACATCGCCAGCAACGAATTCTGTGCCGATGCTTGCGCGGCAAGACCGGCTGCGTCGAGGGCGTCTGAGGCATCCGCCAATAGTGCAACCCCGCGAGCTTGCACGCGAGCAACTTCTCGCTGAAACCCCGCGAACGCTTCAACGTGCTCGCGAAGCGAGTCTTGTTCGAAGAAGGTGATGGGTTCCATGGACCCAGTATAGTATAGATCTACGAAAGAAACTAGAGGATTGAGCAATTAAATACGAACAAATTTTCGATCGCGAAAATGTGGGTGAACCTCAGAGTTCGGCCGCGAATGATTTGACCCGTGCGGTGAAGCGTGCCGGGTCAGCCAGATGCGGATAGTGCGTCGAAGGCGACCAAACTTCGTATTGCACCTGCGGAATCTTCGATTGCAACCACGATTCATACTGCTCGCCCGGGTCTAGCCCCGCGATGACCAGATACGGCACATCACCCGGCACACTCACGAGCTCCTCGACTGCGGCTGCAAGCTCTTCCGGCGTATCGTCAATCAGCTGCTGCCAAACACCCAGCACAACATCTCGCTGCGGGGCCCGAAGCTTCTGCAACCGCCGCCCTTCATCGCGACCCAACTCGCCGTTGTACTGCTTGAACAGCATGCCAACGAGCGGCTTGAACAACGGACTGCGCAGCAATGGTGCGACCTTTTGCACCTGCGCTTGCAAGTCACCCAACGCGAGCGGCTGATCAACGTTGATCACGCCCGCAGTCGGATGGTCGACCGCATACGCGGTCGCAATAATGCCACCCATTGAGTGTCCGACAATGATCGGCACGATACCTGGCGCGACTGACTCGACGGTCTCGTATACGTCGCCGGCGAGCGAGCGTGGATCGTAGCTCGGGCCTTTTGCCGAACCACCGTGCCCGCGCACATCAACACGCAGCACAGTGAACGCATCCGTCAAATCAATCGGATCCCAAGCGCGCCGATTTTCGGTGATGCCGTGAATAAGCACCAAAAGCGGTCCGGCGCCAGCAATGTCATGGTCAAGGATCATGACCCCATCCTGGCATGCCTCCAGGCAAACCGAGCGGGTTAGACCGGAACGTCGACCGGTAAACCCGTGCGAAGTTCAACCGGCAAGTGTGACATGTCGTTAAACGTGAGCACGCTCCACGGGCGACCTTGCTTTTGCGCCAGCACGGTAAGTGATCCGTGTGCCTGATTGGTCATCATCCAGCGCCACTCAGGTGAACCGGTTGCCTCGCGCATGAACCAACCGATTACCGCGTTGTGGGTGATGAGCACTTCGTGCACTTCGCCGCTCTTGCGCACGAGAAACTCGCCGACGGCATCTTGCATCTGAGCGTGACCCGCTTCGATTTCAGCATCTGTCACCGCACCAAAGAACGGCCCGAACGCAGCGGGGGTCTCTTCGGTCATTCCCGTCGGAACACAGTCAAACAACAGCGCCGAAGGCTCGGGAGTGAGGCTTGGCAAACGGTTTGCAATCGCCTCAGCCGTCTCGGTTGCCCGTCGTAGTGGCGAGTGCCACACGTGATCGATCGGTAAACCCCCGAGTCGATCAGCGAGCGCTTGCGCTTGACGCCTGCCTCGGGGCGAGAGTGCGCCGTCGGCCAAACCGTGCTCGGCGCCTTCATGCTCACCGTGTCTGACCAAATACAAATAATGCGTCACTGATATTCAACTCCACCCTGGTCTCACCGAGGTCGTCTTCCACCCTACGCGAGTATCGGATGCCGCGCATCGATCAGCAGCAGCAAAACGCCCGCCCGGGACCCGAAGGCCGCCGAGCGGGCGTTTTGTCGAGCGAGTGTTACTCGGCTGCGGGAGCCTCAGCTTCAGCAGCGGGTGCAGCCTCAGCAGCTGCCTCTTCGACAACCGGCTCAAGCGAAAGCTTGCCGCGGTCGTCGATCTTCGTGATCTTCACGAGCAGCTTCTGGCCAACCGAGAGTACGTCTTCGACGTTCTCAACACGCTTGCCACCGGCGAGCTTACGAACCTCGCTGATGTGCAGCAGGCCGTCTTTACCCGGAAGCAGCGAAACGAACGCACCGAACGGCGCGAGCTTCACAACGGTTCCGAGGAACTGCTCGCCAACCTCAGGGTTGGTCGGGTTTGCGATCGCGTTCACCTGGGCACGTGCAGCCTCAGCCGACGGGCCATCGGTTGCGCCGATGTAGACGGTGCCGTCTTCTTCGATCGAGATCTGCGCGCCGGTCTCGTCTTGAATGGCGTTGATCGTCTTGCCCTTCGGGCCGATCAGTTCACCAATCTTGTCAACCGGGATGTTCACGCTGATCACACGCGGAGCCGTCGCAGCCATCTCGTCAGGAGCGTCGATCGCGCCGGTCAGCACGCCGAGGATCTCCTCGCGAGCAGCCTTCGCCTGACCGAGTGCGTCGGCGAGAACATCCGACGGAATACCATCGAGCTTCGTGTCGAGCTGAATAGCCGTGATGAATTCAGAAGTACCCGCGACCTTGAAGTCCATGTCGCCGAGTGCGTCTTCTGCACCGAGGATGTCGGTAAGGGCAACGTACTTGGTCTCACCGTTGATCTCGTCTGAGACGAGACCCATGGCGATACCGGCAACGGGTGCCTTCAGCGGTACACCAGCGTTCAGCAGCGACAGCGTCGATGCGCACACCGAACCCATCGAAGTTGAACCGTTCGAGCCGAGAGCCTCAGACACCTGACGGATCGCGTACGGGAACTCTTCACGCGACGGCAACACCGGAACAAGTGCGCGCTCAGCCAAGAAACCGTGACCAATCTCACGACGCTTCGGGCTGCCAACACGGCCGGTTTCACCGGTCGAGTAGGGCGGGAAGTTGTAGTGGTGCATGTAGCGCTTCGACTCGATCGGCAGCAGCGAGTCGATCTGCTGCTCCATCTTGAGCATGTTCAGCGTTGTGACCCCCAGAATCTGGGTCTCGCCACGCTGGAAGATCGCCGAACCGTGTACGCGCGGAATGACGTCAACCTCAGCGTCGAGCACGCGCAGGTCGCCCTTCGTGCGGCCGTCAATACGAATACCCTCGGTGAGGATGCGACCACGCACAACCTTCTTGGAAACCGACTTGTACGCAGCAGAAACCTGAGCGTTCGCGTCAGCGGTGAGCTCACCTGCTTCAACAGCTGCGGCGACCGCAGCCTTGACGGTGTCCTTCAACGCGTCGTCTGAGTTCTGGCGCTCTTGCTTGTCAGCGATCTGGTAGATGCCGGTCAGCTCAGCCTCAGCACGAGCGGCAACGAAGTCATAAACCTCGTCCGCGTACGGCGGGAAGACTGGGTAAACGCCTGGCTCCTTCGAAGCCTGGGCCGCAAGCTCAGCCTGCGCCTTGACAAGCTCCTTCAAGAACGGCTTTGCAGCCTCAAGACCTGCGGCAACAACAGCTTCGTTCGGCTTGGTTGCGCCGGCACGAATCTTCTCGAACGACGTCTCAGTGGCTTCTGCTTCAACCATCATGATTGCGATGTCTTCGTTGCCGTTGTTGTCGGTTACAGCGCGGCCCGCAACGATGATGTCGAACACTGCCTCTTGCAGTACTTCGTGTGTCGGGAATGCAACCCACTGGTCAGCGTTGTCGCCGTGGCCAGGCACAAGCGCCAGACGCACACCAGCAATGGGGCCCGAGAATGGCAGACCCGAAATCTGGGTTGAAGCGGATGCTGCGTTGATCGCGAGTGCGTCGTAGTACTCACCCGGTGCGATCGAGAGCACCGTAATAACGATCTGAACTTCGTTGCGCAGTCCGTCAACAAACGACGGACGAAGCGGACGGTCGATCAGACGGCAAACGAGAATCGCTTCGGTCGACGGGCGACCTTCGCGACGGAAGAACGAACCGGGGATCTTGCCGGCAGCGTATGAACGCTCTTCGACATCAACGGTCAGGGGGAAGAAGTCAAAGCCTTCACGAGGCTGCTTGCTTGCGCTCGTCGCCGAGAGCAACATGGTTTCTTCATCGAGGTAAGCAGCAACTGCACCCTGTGCCTGCTGCGCGAGACGACCTGTCTCAAAACGAACGGTGCGCTTTCCGAAGCGACCGTTATCGATTACCGCTTCTGTAGCGGTGATTTCTGGACCTTCCAAGAGGTCCCTCCTTCTTTATTTATGCTCGCGTGCCGTGTGCGCGCGAGTATTACTTGTTTCTTCGTTCATTGGGAACACCCAAGTCTACCAGCGCGCCCCTGCCAATCCCGCTGAAACACAGCTGGCCCGAAGGCCCCCAAGTTACTTGAGCACGAGGCGCTTTGAAATGTGCACGACCCAGCAGATCAGCAACACAACGAGGACGCCCTCAGCGGCGATATAACCGTAGTGGTGCCACGACGAACCCGGGTCTCCCCCAGCGATAATCAAGTCGGTGCGGCCAGACATCGCGGGGCGCAGGTAGGCGCTCTGAAACAGCACGATCAACCAAATACCGGCGAGCATGAGCCATCCGCTTCTGCTTTCGTTGCCACGATCAAGAATCGTCAGGGTCGTGACGATGAGCAAGATGACACCGCCGGCGATCGCGAGCGCCCAAAACATGATGCGACCGATGCCCAACCCAAGCGGAATCGTGATACCCGGGGCGGTGAACTTCAATGGCGCCTCAAGGAAACTGATCGCAATGATCAAACCAAGCCAAACAGCGGGGAGAATCTGACGCAACAAAACAGAAATACGAGACATACCACTAACGCTAGCGCCCCGAGCGTGCAAGAAATCTTCACCGATGCGCGACTTTCACGCGAAGCGTATAAGGTAAAAAGCGGCTTATCAGCCGAACCCCATCGACGCTGCCGTGTGATCCACTGGCTTTTTCTCGATGCCATTCAACTCGAAGGATACTTGTGTCTCAGTCTCCGACCCACGAGTTTCATCCGCTTTCGGATGCCACTCAACCCGTTTTCGACGCTGTCCTCGCACGCAGTCCCCACGAACCGGAATTTCACCAGGCCGTGCACGAGGTGCTCGGTACGATTTCGCCGTCGCTCGAAGCGAACCCAGAATTCGTCGACAAGGGTGTTCTCGAACGTCTCGTCGAGCCCGAGCGTCAAATTATGTTCCGGGTGCCGTGGATTGATGACAACGGCAAGCTGCAGGTGAACCGTGGCTTCCGGGTGCAGTTCTCATCGGTGCTGGGCCCGTACAAGGGTGGTTTGCGCTTTCACCCGTCGGTAAACCTTTCGATCATCAAGTTCCTTGGGTTCGAGCAGATTTTCAAGAACGCTCTCACCGGTCAAGGGATCGGCGGCGGCAAGGGTGGCAGTGACTTTGACCCGCACGGCCGTAGCGATGACGAAGTCATGCGTTTTTGCCAGTCGTTCATGAACGAGCTCTACCGTCACCTCGGTGAGCACACGGATGTTCCCGCCGGCGACATCGGCGTTGGTGCGCGCGAAATCGGCTACCTGTTTGGCCAATACCGCAAAATCACCAACCGACACGAGTCAGGAATGTTCACCGGTAAAGGCACGGGCTGGGGCGGTGCGCAGGTTCGCACGGAAGCCACCGGCTACGGTGCGGTTTTCTTCACCGAAGACATGCTTAGCGTTCAGAGCAAATCGCTTGATGGCAAGCGCGTTGCGGTTTCTGGTTCCGGCAACGTCGCGATTTACGCCATTCAGAAAGCCCAGCAGCTTGGCGCAGTGCCGGTCACGGCATCCGATTCTTCCGGCTACATCGTCGACGAAAAAGGCATCGATGTTCATTTGCTGAAGCAAATCAAAGAGGTTGAGCGTGTGCGCATCAGTGAGTATGCGGCCCGTCGCCCGAGCGCAAAGTTCTTCGAGGACGGCAGCGTGTGGCAGGTTCCGGTGGATATTGCGATTCCATCAGCGACGCAAAACGAACTCCACCTCGAAGACGCCGAAGCCCTCATCGGCAACGGGGTTATCGCCGTTGCCGAGGGTGCCAACATGCCGACGCTCCCGGACGCTGTTGAAGCATTCCAGAGGGCCGGTGTTCTGTTTGGTCCTGGAAAAGCAGCAAACGCCGGTGGTGTTGCCACAAGCGCACTCGAGATGACCCAGAACGCTTCACGAGACCGTTGGAGCTTCGAAAAGAGCGAGCGCAAGCTGCGCGAAATTGTCCGTGACATTCACGCCGTATCATTCAATTCCGCCGAGCAGTACGACCGCCCCGGCGACTACGTTGCAGGTGCCAACATCGCCGGCTTCGAGCGCGTCGCGTCAGCGATGGTCGCCCAGGGCGTCATTTAGCCCGCAGCGGGGTTAGCCGAAGAGCTTTTGGCCAACGTACTCCCCGGCGGCAACGCCGGGTGGTACCGCCCATACCCCGGATGCAACGTGTCGGATGTACTCATTGAGTGCGTCCGTGGAAAGTGTGCGCTGCACAGCGACGAAGTTCTCCGGCGAGCGTTGGTACGACAAGAACATCAGCCCAGCATCAAGTCGACCAAGCGTGTTGTTGCCACCCACATAGTTGAACCCGCGACGCAACAAGCGGATCCCGCCATTCGTCTCAGGGTGCGCGAGGCGAACGTGACTCGCATCAGGGAGTTGCGCCAGAACTGGCTCGGTCATCTCCACCCCACCCGAAAGCGGCGCCCCCTCAAGTTTGTCGCGCCCAAAAACATCTTCCTGTTCAACGAGCCGGACCCGGTCCCAGGTCTCGATGAGCATCGCGATTTTGCGCGCGACCAAATAGGTGCCACCCACGAGCCACTCTTGGCCGTCTTCGGGTCCTACCCAGACGTATTCGTTCAGTGCTTCAGTCTCGTCAGCGAGAATGTTTGCGGTGCCGTCTTTGAAGCCGAACAGATTGCGCGGGGTTTGCTGAGCTGCGGTCGTTCGGGAGGTCTTGCCGAAACCGAGTTGCGACCAGCGTAGCTTCGCCCGCCCGAAGGCGATCCGGCTGAGGTTGCGAATCGCATGCACCGCAACCTGCGGGTCATCCGCGCAAACCTGAATACACAAGTCACCATCGGATTCCGCGGGATCGAGATCATCCCCCAGAAACGCGGGCAGTCGCTTGAGCTGCGAGGGCATCCGATTGTTGATGCCGTAACGGTCTGCACCGTCCTTCTCGAAGAGCGTGGGGCCGAACCCGAAAGTCACCGTGAGTCCGCTGGCCGGCAAGCCAAGTGCTTCGCCAGTGTCGTCAGGCGGAAGTTCGGGCGAACCGCCCACGGCACCGCTCGCACTCACGTCGAGCCCCTGGGTGATACGGGCCGCGGCGTAGGTCCAGTCTTGCAACAGTTCGATAAGGTCGTCGCGTTTACTGCGATCCATCATGTCGAACGCGGCAAAATGCAAGTGCTCTTGCACCGGTGTTGTAATGCCGGCCTGGTGTTCGCCAAAAAAATCAAACGCGGACTGCTCCACACCGTCGCGCGACTTCGCAAGAGCGTAGCCGCCGAAACCACCAAGGGCGATTGCGGCACCGCCACCGAGGGTAAGCCCCAATACCCCTCGGCGACTCAAGCCAGCGGATGTGGCAGCAACCGGTGTATCGGTTGCTGCCACATCCGCTGCGCTCAAATCTTCGTTCACACTACGAAAGTAACGTACCGGTGAGCTGTGAGAGCGGCTCTGCGAGCGCATTGAGCAAGTCGGACAGCTCACGACGCTGGCTGTCTGTCACCTCACGGTAGTCAGGGTATCCGGCGCTCGGCGAGCCCAGTTCGTCCAGTGCCGCTTCCAGCTCAGCGTAGCCAGTTTCGATCGATGCAGTCAGCGCTTTCCCTTCGTCGCCCTTTGCATCGGCAAAATCGCGTACGAGCGAGAAGGCCATCTTTGAGCCTTCAACGTTGGCGTAGAAGTCATAGAGGTCGGTGCCCGACCACCAGTCTTCTTCACCATCAATCTTTCCGGTAGCTACCTCGTCGAGCAGCGCAATTGCACCGTTAGAGATGCCACCGATCCCCTGGTCGTCAAGTGCTGATTGGAAATCAGCCGAGTGCACATAGGTGTAGAGCTCTTGAATGTCGGCGATCAAGAGCGTACCGAACTCGACGCGCTGTGGGGTCGTCGATGGTTGCCAATCTTGCCAGGCCGGGGTCTCGCCGTCGGCATTGAGTGCGTCTTGCGCGGGCACCCAGAGGTCTTTTTCGATGCGGTGGAATCCGGTCCAGTCGAGGCCCTCAGCAACCGCATCAACCTCGCGATAGTCGATCTTCGGGTCAAGGTCACCGAGCGACTCAGCTACCGGCTCAATGCGCTCGTAGAACGAACGAACGTGTGCGAACAGGTTGCGTGCGGTCTCGTCATCGCCCGTTTGGTACGCCTCGACGAACTCGTCGACAGCGGGGACAAGCTGCCCAACCTGGTCTTTCACAAATGCTGCGTAGAGGTTGACTGCCTGTTGTTTTTGCTCAGCGTCTGCTCCGCTGAGTTCAACACGGTCACCGCTGACGGCGAATGCGGCACGGCCGACGCCATCACCGATCATTCCCGGCTTGCACACTGTGAAGTACTCACCGGGTTGGGCAACGACAGTCAGGGTGCGATTTGTGCCGGGCGCAATGTTTTCCACCTCGCCAACAATGCGCAGCCCATCGGATGCCAAGAGGTAAAACTCCGTGACCTGATCGCCACTATTCTTCACATCAAACGTGAGAGTGCCACTTGTCGCAGATGTGGCCGAGACGGTGCAATCGTTCGCCGACGAGTCGACTGTGAACGTGTCGCCTCCAGCCGCATCGGTGCGAGCTACGCAACCGCTGAGCAAGAGCGCCGCCGCACCGGCCGCCGCGGCGGCACCGATTAGACGTTTAGTTGTTTGCATGATTCTCCTTGTGATTCCAATGCTGGGATTGAAGATTTGAGTGGTCCGTTTGAGGGTTCGACGCTGCTGGGGTGGCATCCGTTTCACCCGTCTTGTGTTTCGCGGGCTTGCCAAAAACCCGACGCGCATAGAGGGATCCGACAATGGCAAAGTAGAGCACCCAGGCGATGACCTGCAGCCACGTCATGCGCGGCATGAAGCCGATCGTGCCTTGCAGCAGCGCGGCGAGTGCTCCCCCGGGGCGGATCGAGTTCGAAACATCGAACGCCCAACCGAACGGTATGGCCGACCATCCGGTGGCAACAATGCCGGACGCGTCGATTGGTGCCGCCGCGGTGAAAGGCCCGGGCAACACGCCGGCCTCTTGCAGATCCATAATCGCGTAGGCGAGCACACCGGCTGCGACGAGAATCAAGAACGCACCCGTCCAGGTGAAGAATTTGCGCAGGTCAAGGCGCATCGCACCGCGCGCAATGAGCCAGCCGAGCGCGACCGCCACAGCAAGGCCAAGTACGGCTCCCAGCAGCGCTTGTGGCGCGTTGCCGAATGACTGAACCATCGACCACAGCAACAAGGTCGTTTCAACTCCTTCGCGCGCTACCGAGACAAATCCGATCGAAATCAGTGCCCACATGCTGCCGTGGGCAACGGCTTTATCTACCGTTCCTTCGAGCGTCGCCTTCATGGTGCGCCCGGCTTTTTGCATCCAGAAGATCATCCAGGTGACCATTGCAACGGCCACGAGCGAGAGCAGACCACCAATCAGCTCTTGAGCTTCAAACGTGAGCGCGTACGCACCAAACGTGAAAAACGCGCCAATGCCGAGCGCTAACGCGATCGCGAGCCCAACGCCAATCCACATCTTGCCGAGCACATCGGGGCGGCCAAGGCGTCGGATGTAGGCGACGAGAATGCCAACAACGAGCGCTGCCTCAAGACCTTCGCGCAGCCCAATAACGAATGTTGCGAACAACCGTGTGCTCCGAACGGGTCAGCAAAAGCCAGACGTGAAAAGTAAGGAATGCCTTACCTAACTAGCATACACGTGTTCGCGCACACTTCGGTGACACAAAGAAGGCCGTCTCCCACCGGGGAGACGGCCTTCTTCAGAAGCGATTGTCGCGGGATGCCCCTAGCGGCGCAGACCCAAGCGAGCGATCAGCGAACGGTAACGCTCGATGTCGACGTCCTGCAGGTAACCCAACAGGCGGCGACGCTGACCGATGAGCAACTGCAGACCACGACGGGTGTGGTAGTCGTGCTTGTGCTCTTTGAGGTGCTCGGTGAGGTCTTTGATACGCTGCGTCAGCAGAGCAACCTGCACCTCGGGGGAACCGGTGTCACCGGGGTGCGTTGCGTACTCTTCAATGATCGACTTCTTCACTGATGCTTCCAGTGCCATAGAACCGATCCCCTTTCATTCCGTTGCGCGGCGCCCATCACCTAATGTGTGAGCTCTCTTTATCCGCGGCCGATCTAACGGCAACCTTGGTAGTCTACCAGCATTTGGATGCCGTAATGTCGGCGGCCCCACGCCTTCACGCTGGGTGACAGCTATCTGACAACTAGGCTATTGCGTAACGCCCGCAACCGGCGCGCATAGAACGGAGCATCCCAATGGCACGAAAGTCCCTGGTCAACGTCGTCGCCGATGGCCTGCTTGATCGCATTGTCTCCGGCGAGCTCGCGATCGGCGAAGCGTTACCCACCGAGGCCGAGATCGGCGAGGAGTTCGAGGTCAGCCGAGTGACGGTGCGGGAAGCACTGCGCATTTTGACTGCACAGGGGGTTGTTCGCGTCGAGTCCGGCATCGGATCACACGTGCGACCGGTCGATGAGTGGACGTCGCTCGACTCGCTCATGCGTTACCGTTCAGCGCACTCCCCGAGCGACGACACGGCCGTGCAGCTGATCGAGGTGCGGCGCATGTTTGAGACGGAAGCCGCTGCACTAGCAGCAACCCGACTGAGTGACGAAAGCCTGCACGAACTCGAGCAGTCCGTGGCGCGAATGGTCGCAGCGAGCGAGTTTGGCGACGTTGACGATTTTGTCGCCGCCGATCTCCACTTCCATGACGTCATCATGCGCGCTTCAGGCAACATCTTTCTCTCCGCGCTCTTCGAGCCACTGACTCGGGTGCTTGCCGAGCGGCGAGCCGAAACCTCTCGTGTGCCGCAGATTCAGCACAACGCAATCGAGCACCACCGCGCAATCCTGGAAGCGCTGCGCGGACGCCGGGCGGATGCCGCACGCGCCGCCATGCACGCGCACATGGAGCAGACACTCAATGATTTGAAAGCGCACGTGCTCGGCAACTGAGCGAAATCGGGAGCAATTTTGTTCTTGACAACGATGTCATCCACACTTTAAGCTGTATGACAGCTGATACCTGCCAGCTCACAATGCCGTAAGAAGAACCAACAATGGAGTTGCCGATGCTATTCGACGCACTGCTTGCCCCCTACCCGCAAGTTCGCCAAGCCAACCCGCAAGACATCGCTGATGCGGTCACACGATCCGGGCGCGTTTTGATCGTGCTTGACGACGACCCAACCGGCACCCAATCAGTCTGGGGTTTGCCGGTGCTGTCTGGTTGGACTGCAAAAGACTTCGAGTGGGCTTTCGAAACGGGTGCTCCCGCGGTCTACGTGCTCACAAATTCACGCAGCTACGACGCCGAAACTGCCACTCGCATCAACCAAGAGGTCGTGCGCAGTGCTGTTCAGGTGGCCCGTTCTCGCGGTATCGAAGTCTCTTTCGTCAGCCGCGGCGACTCGACATTGCGCGGCCATTTCCCGCTCGAACCCGATGTCATCGCGCGCACCCTCGTCGACCTTGGCGAAGCCCGGCCAGACGGAGTCATACTCGTGCCGGCATTCCCAGACGCGGGGCGAGTGACGATCGGCGGACTGCACGGGCTGGTGTCAGAAAACGAGTTCCTTCCCGCGGGCGAAAGCGAGTTCGCAGGCGACAGCACGTTCGGATACTCCGCCTCCCAGTTGAGCCAGTGGGTTGCTGAAAAGACTGGCGGAGCGATCCAGCCCGACGACGTCGTTGAAGTACACCTTGACGTCATCCGAGCCGGGGCGGATGCTGTAGCCGAAGCACTACTGGCGGCACCGAGCGGCAGCGTGATCACCGCCGATGCCGTTGTCGAAGATGATCTCCGCCAACTCGCACTCGGGCTCGAAATCGCCGAGGCCGCAGGCCGCTCATACATCTACCGCGTTGGCCCGCCGTTCGTTCGCGCTCGCATCGGGCAAGAAGTACAAGCGCCGATCACGGTTGACACAGCCCCCGAAAACTCTGCCCGTGGTGGCCTCGTTGTCGTCGGCTCGCACGTTGGGCTGACCAGTCGCCAACTCGCCCACCTCAAAGCCAACCGCCCCCAAGCGCTCGTTGTCGAACTTGATGTCCCCGCCGTGCTTGACGACAGCACCGCTCAAGAAACCGTCAATGCGGCAGTCGCCGACGTGCGAACCGGAATCGAAGATCGCGACGTCATCTTGCACTCCAGTCGCACACTCATCCGTACCGACGACCCCGAAGAGAGCCTCGCAATCTCTCGTCGGGTTTCCGATACGCTCGTCGAAATCGTTCAGCGCACCGTGAGCGTCCGGCGGCCACGCTTTGTCATCGCCAAGGGTGGCATCACCTCGAGCGATGTTGCCAGCAAAGGCTTGTCGATCGCGCGCGCCACTGTTAAAGGTTCGCTGTTCCCGGGCATCGTTTCACTGTGGGAGCCAGCGGATGGGCCCGCAGCGGGTATCCCCTACGTCGTGTTTGCTGGCAACGTCGGTTCAGACACGAGCCTCACCGAAGCCGTCGAGAAGTTGTCGGCCGGCTAAGACCACATCCACATTTTCTATTTCACCCACGACCACAACACTCATCAGGAGAAGAACACTATGACAACGACAGTCGCCGTTCTGGGACTTGGCGCCATGGGGTTGCCCATGGCCAGCCGCCTCGCCGAAACCATGCCCGTACGCGGATTCGATATCGCCCCACCACGGCTCGAGCTGGCCGCTGCTGCGGGCGTCACACCGTGCAGCTCAGCAGCCGAAACAGTCGACGGCGCAGATGCCGTGCTGCTGGCTGTACGTGACTCCGCTCAGCTCGACGATGTGCTCTTTGGCGCGCACGGCATCGCCGACGCACTTCGACCGGGCTCGGTCGTGATCTTGACGAGCACCGTCGGGATCGAAGGGATTCGCGAAATCGCGGAAGAGCTCGTCAAACGCGAAATCGAGCTGGTTGACGCACCACTATCAGGGGGCCCGGCTCGCGCCGGCGCCGGCGACTTGCTGATCGTGGTCGGCGCAACGCCGCAAGCGCGCGAAAAAGCTCAGCCGGTTCTTGACCAGTTGGCATCGACGCTGACGATCGTGGGCGACCGCCCTGGTGACGGCCAAGCACTCAAAACCGTCAACCAACTGCTGTGCGGTGTGCACATCGCTGCCGCCGCGGAGGCTCTCGCGCTCGCTGACGCACTCGGACTCGACACGCAACGCACACTTGACGCACTTGGAGCAGGTGCTGCCGCCTCGTTCATGCTGGCCAACCGCGGCCCGCGCGCGCTGCAGGCTTACGATGAAGGCGGCGCCGAGGTTCTCAGTCAGCTCGATATCTTTGTGAAAGACATGGGCATCGTCAACAAGGCGGCCCGCAATGCGCGCCTTGCAACGCCAATCGCCGCCGCTGCTGAGCAGCTGTACTTGGTCGGGAGCGCACAGGGCCTCGGTGGCGCAGACGACTCTGCCGTCATTCGTGTCATCGCCCCCGAACGCAAGAACCACTGAGCGAGAGGTAAACAAGAACTATGTCTACCGCAATGCTTCTTACGATCGGACTCGGCGGCATCGCGCTGCTGTTGTTGCTCATTGTCAAGTTGAAGGTGCACGCATTTCTTGCGCTCCTCGTCACGAGCGTCCTGGTGGGTCTCGCTGCGGGGCTTCCGCTTGCGAACAAGGCAGCGACCGAAACGACACCCGAACAACTCGGCATCATTCCGGCGATCATCGCCGGCGTCGGGGGCACGCTCGGCTCCGTCGCCGTGCTGATCGCGCTTGGATCTATGATCGGACGCATCATCGAGCTCTCCGGTGGGGCTGGCAGCCTCGCCGGTCGTTTCACCAAACTCCTCGGCCCGAAGCGGGTCTCGGGAGCCCTGACCGCCGCAGCCCTCATCTTGGCGATTCCGGTGTTCTTTGACGTCGGATTCATTATTTTGGTGCCGATCATTTACGGATTCGCACACGCGGCCGGTGTGAATCCGGTCAAGTTCGGTCTGCCGATGGCCGGCATCATGCTCGCCGTGCACGTTGCAATGCCACCGCACCCGGGCATTGTCGGCGGAGCTGGCATCTTGAACGCGGATGTCGGATGGCTCACCATCATCGCGCTCGTCATCTGTCTCCCGCTCGCGTTCGTCAGCCACTTCGTCGCGAAATGGCTGAATCGCAAAGAGTACGTCATGCTCGATTCGACAAAGAAGATGTTCGATGCACTCGGCGGAGGAGACGACGTCATCGGTGCAGATGGTGCTCTTGCCACCAAGACTGAAGCTCCACCTTCGGCTGGCATGGTGCTCGCGATGATCCTGACGCCACTTGTAATGATCGGTGCTGGCACGACCGCGGCGACAATTCTGCCCGCGGGCAGCTTCTGGCGCGACGTGCTCGGATTCATCGGCGCACCCGTATTCGCCCTCTTAGTCACCGTGCTGCTGGCCGGGTACTTCCTCGGGGTGCGTCGCGGCTGGTCACGGGACCGGCTCGGTGAGGTTTTCGAATCCGCCCTGCCGCCGACCGCCGGGATCATCCTCATCACCGGCGCTGGCGGCGCATTCGCCCGGATCTTGACGGAATCCGGAATCGGTGGCGCACTTGCCAGCACGCTGCTTGCTACCGGCCTACCGATTCTCGCGCTCGCGTTCGTGGTTTCACTTGCGCTCCGCGCCGCCCAGGGCTCGGCAACCGTTGCGATTCTCACCACGGCGGGCCTGCTCGCATCGACGATCCTCGACGGGGGCTTTACAACACTGCAGGTTGTCCTGATCGCACTCGCGATTGCGTTCGGCGCACTCGGTCTCTCGCACGTCAACGACTCGGGGTTCTGGGTCGTCACGCGCTACCTCGGACTGAGCGTGGCCGATGGACTCAAAACGTGGACAGTACTGACGACAGTGCTCGGCGTGGTCGGCTTCAGCTTGGTCGCGGCGCTGTGGCCGGTCTTATCTGGGCTGGGCTGATAACGCCACAAAAAGCGATTGAGCGCGTCAATTCCTGAGAGGATTGACGCGCTCAATCGTTGTGGAGCGAGTTGAGCGGGTTAGCCAACGCCCTCAAGGTCAATAACGAAGATCAGTGTCTTGCCGGAAAGGAAGTGGCCACCACCGGCTGGGCCGTATGCGAGGTGCGGCGGGATGGTCAGTTCGCGACGGCCGCCAACCTTCATACCCGGGATACCCTCTTGCCAACCGGCGATCAAGCCACGCAACGGGAAGTTAATAGTTTCACCACGGCTCCAAGACGAATCAAATTCTTCGCCGGAGTCAAACTCAACGCCAACATAGTGCACCGTCACGGTGTCGCCTGGCTTTGCTTCTGCGCCGTCTCCAACGATCAGGTCGCGGATGACGAGTTCGTCTGTCGCTGGGGCCGAAGGTGCGTCAATTTCAGGTTTTGTGCGTTCACTCATGAGTCAAGTCAAACACGTCGCAGCTTTGCGTGGGCGATATGGTCAAAGAATGACAATCAGCGGTTCAGCATCCGTTCTCGCACTCGGTCAGAACTCCCCCGCGATCGACGAATCGGTTTTCGTTGCCGACGGCGCCCGTGTCGTGGGCGACGTGCGCCTGCTTCCCGGTTCGAGTGTTTGGTACAACGCAGTTTTGCGGGCAGACTCCGGATCGATCACGCTCGGCGAGAACAGCAACGTGCAAGACAACGTTTCGGTTCACGTTGACAGCGATCACCCAGTCTTGATCGGGAGTTTCGTTTCGATCGGCCACAACGCCGTCGTGCACGGATGCACAATTGGCGACGGATCCCTCATCGGAATGGGCGCGGTTGTGCTTTCTGGCGCCGTAATCGGAAACGGATGCCTTGTCGCCGGCGGTGCGCTCGTGCTGGCCGGAACTGTCGTCCCCGACGGCGTACTCGTTGCCGGTGTTCCCGCAAAAGTGCGGCGCGCACTCACAGATGACGAAATCGCGGGACTCCACCGCAATGCCGAGATCTATCTCGAGCATGTTGACGAGCACAAAGACGCCCAAGCGCCCCGATAGCACCCGGCAATACAGACTCAGCGCCCGGTGCGGCGGCGATGCCTGCGCGACTACCGGGCGCTGAGTTGAACTCCCCCCATCGTGCGACATCTGTTCCGCAGTGTCAAGACTTTTTTCGAACTGCCACACCGCCTCCCGGCAGCAGAATAGAGTTAACGCATGCGGTTCGCGCACATTTACGTAGAAGACCCAGCCCGCCCCGGTATCGACACGGCTCAGCTTGCGCTGATCGAAAACGGTCACGCCATCGTCCTCAGCCATATGGCTGAAGCCGGCTTCCTGGCGCGACCGATGAAGATCCTCAATCGACTGATCGCCGCAGGCGACCGCGGGTTAGCCCAGGTGGCATCCGCCGCTGCCAACTGGGAAGGCAAGCGCACACCGATCGACGAGGTGCGCTTTGCGCCCGCCGTGCTTGAGCCACCGGCAATCATCGCGATCGGCCTCAACTATGCCGAACACTTTGACGAGCTCGGGTTCACCCCCGACAAGACACCCACGGTGTTCACCCTGTGGCCGAACTCGCTTGCCGGGCACGAAGAAACCGTCGCGTGGTCATCGGCCCTCAGCAATGAAGTCGACTACGAAGGTGAACTCGGCGTGATTCTTGGCACGGGTGTGAAAGACGTCTCGCGAGAAGATGCTTTGTCGAAAGTATGGGGTTACACGGTTATCAACGACATCACCGCGCGTGATGTGCAAACCGCCGAGGCGCAATGGTCGCGCTCGAAATCGTTTGACAGTTTCACACCGACCGGCCCGTTCATCGTGACGTCGGACGAAATCGCTGACCCGCAAGATCTGCACATTACGACCGTTGTCGATGGCCAGCGGGTGCAGGATGCATCAACGGGCCTGATGGTCTACCCCATCGCCGAGCTCATTCACCACTTGAGTAAGCACGCCACCCTGCTTCCGGGAACGCTCATCTCAACCGGTAGCCCGGGTGGTTCGGGAAAGACTCGCAACCCGCAAGTGTTCTTGAAAGACGGCTCGATCGTTACGGTGTCAATCGACGGTATTGGCTCGCTGACATCGCACTGCGCAGTCGTTTAGCGTGGACCCTGCTCCGCGTCGGGGTTGAAACCGATGATCGGAATCGCAGCGGTCGCAGCCTGCAGACCCGAAAGGCGTGCCGGCTCAAGCTGTTTGTCGACCTGCTCCCGGGTCATGAGCCCCGCCTCGACCACAAGATCGCCGACGTTTCTGCCGGTCAACAGTGCAGCTTTCGCCATCGAAGCCGCCGCCGAGTAACCGATGAACGGGGTCAAGGCGGTGACGACGCCAACGGATGCCCCGACCATCGCGTCAAGACGCTCGTGGTTTGCGGTGATACCGTCAACGCAGTTCACGCGCAAAGTCATGACCGCTTGCCGCAACCACTGAATCGACTGGAAAATCGAGTGCGCGATGACGGGCTCGAACGCGTTCAGCTGCAACTGGCCACCTTCGACTGCCATCGTGACCGTAGCATCCGCGCCGACGACCGAGAATGCAACCTGATTGACAACCTCGGGGATGACCGGGTTGACCTTGCCAGGCATGATCGAACTCCCGGCCTGCTTTGCCGGCAAATTGATTTCACCCAAACCGGCTTGCGGCCCTGAAGACAGCAGGCGCAAGTCGTTACAGATCTTTGAGAGCTTGATGGCGTTGCGTTTGAGTGATGCGGAAAACGACATAAACGCGCCCGTATCGCTCGTGGCCTCAACAAGATCGGGCGCGGTGGTCAGCGGCAAGTCGGTGATCTCACGCAAGTGCTTGAGCACGGTCTTGGCGTAATCGGGGTGGGTTGTGATGCCCGTGCCGATAGCGGTTGCACCCATGTTGATTTCAGTCAACAGTGCGGCGTTGTCGCCGAGCCTGCCGATGTCTTGACTGATTGTCGTGGCGAAACTGTTGAACTCTTGCCCGAGCGTCATCGGGACTGCGTCTTGCAATTGCGTGCGGCCAACCTTCAATTGGTTGGCGAACTCAACACCCTTCGCCGAAAATGAGCGTTGCAGCAACCGCAGCTCATCAAGCAGCGACTGCAACTGAAACAGCAGCCCAATCTTGATCGCCGTCGGGTACACGTCATTGGTCGATTGCGAACGGTTTGTGTCATCGATCGGCGACAAGAACGCATAGTCGCCCTTTGGTCGTCCCGCGATTTCGAGCGCGACGTTGGTGACGACCTCGTTCGCATTCATGTTCGTTGAGGTGCCAGCTCCACCCTGAATTACACCAACGCAGAACTCGTCGTGGAACTCCCCGTCAATGATGCGTTGTGCCGCAGCATCAATCAGCGCCGCTTTATCCTGACTCAAAACACCGATCTCGGCGTTTGCGCGCGCAGAAGCCTGCTTGACAATCGCGAGCGCGTTCACCAGTTGCGGGTACACCGAAATCGGTCGCAATGAAATCGGAAAATTCTCGAGGGCGCGAGCGGTGTGGATACCCCAATATGCTTCGTCTGGAATCGGCATTGATCCCAGCGAATCTGTTTCATTTCGCATAAGACCAGCCTATGACCTTGTGATCACTTCCAGGGCTGAAATACGATTAGGAGGATGCTCGTCAGCACCGCGGCCCCGGCGACACCGAAACTTGCGTATGCACCCCACAGCGCGAGGTTGCGCTGCGCATCTGTGAGCGGATTGCGTTTCGCGAGCTTGGCAGCCTTTCGCGCGGCACGCTCAGCCTCTTTCGGGGTGATAACCGAGATTGCGTCGGTGAATTCGGCAGGTGGCGCAACCGGTACCTTGCCAGAGCGTACGAGCAATCTGATCGCAAGTGAGTAAAAGAGAACGACAACGAGCGCGCCGATGAGGGCGGCGACGAACACCTGAACAAAAGCGGCCCAATCAATCTCAATCATTTCGAGCCTCCTTCACTTTTCGCAGGTTTCTCAGCCGTGCTGGAAGATGTCGCTGCGATGCGCTTCTTCCCTTTCGCGTCGGTTTTAACTTCGACGTGCTTTTTCTTCTTCCCGACCGCTTTTTCAGCCGCTTTCGCAGCGGCCTTCTTTGCCTGTCGCTCCCGGCGTTTCGCTTCGGCAGCAGCGAGGGCTTGTGCTTCAGCGATTGCTTCGGCTTCAACACTCTGCAGCTCTTCGATGCGCTGCTCGAGTTCAAGCACACGCTTTTCAGCGTCTTTCGCGCGCTTGCGGGCTTCTTTCGTGCGTTTTTCGGCCTTGACGCGCTGTCGCGCTTCATCCGACGCCTTGCGGGCCGCCGCGATCGCGAGAATGCGAGCCTGGCGACGTGTGGGCGGCGATTGAGCGGGGACGTCCACGGCGTAGCCCGAAGCGCTCACCTCGCTCTGTGTTCCCATTGCGTTGTGGGCGTTGACTTCGTTGCGCTTCGAGATCATGAAGATACCCATAATCACCACAACGGCAATAATCGCATCGATAACAACACCAACGTTGCCCCACCACACGACAAGCAGTGCCGCAAAACCACCAACGGCAGCAGACGCCGGAAGCGTCAACAACCACCCGATCATGATGCGACCAACAGTGCGCCACCGCACCGTTGAGCCGCGGCGTCCCAACCCCGAGCCAATGACCGAGCCGGACGCAACCTGCGTTGTCGAAAGTGCAAAACCGAGTGCACTCGAAGCCAAGATCGTGGCCGCCGTTGAGCTTTCCGCGCTAAAACCTTGAGCGGGCTTGACATCAGTCAGCCCCTTGCCGAGCGTACGGATGATGCGCCAACCACCCAGATAGGTGCCGAGGGCAATACCGAGCGCACAGGCAACAACAACCCACAACTGCGGGTCACCGTGTTCAGCGCTTTGCCAACCAACAGCAATCAGCGTGAGGGTAATGACACCCATCGTTTTTTGCGCGTCATTGGTGCCGTGCGCGAGCGCAACGAGCGAAGAGGTGAAGATTTGTCCCCAACGGAATCCGTCACGACCGTCTGGCTTGTTGTCGTAGCGACGCGTCACAGCGTACGCCACACGAGTCGCCAAGAATGCGATGATTCCGGCGGTCAATGGCGCAAGCAGGGCGGGCAGCACAACCTTTGAAAGCACACTGCCGAAGTTCACCCCAGAAAGACCAAAACCAACAACCGTGGCACCGATGAGACCACCGAAAAGTGCGTGTGATGAGCTCGACGGCAGGCCGAGCAGCCACGTGAGCATATTCCACGTGATCGCGCCGATGAGGCCAGCAAAGATGAGCGAGACAAAAATCTCACCGCCAATGCTCTCTTCGTTGATGATGCCTTTCGACACGGTTTTGGCGACCTCGGTCGACAAGAATGCACCGACCAGGTTCAGTACCGCGGCCAACGCCACGGCGGTTTTGGGTTTGAGCGCACCGGTTGCAATGGGCGTCGCCATGGCGTTTGCGGTGTCGTGGAACCCGTTTGTGAAGTCGAAAAAGAGTGCCAGCGCGATCACCAGGATCGCGATGAGAAAGACGGTTTCCACCAGAAAGCCTTCGTTGCGGGAGTTGTCGCCGGACCACCGAAAGAACCCGCGCGTTCACGCATCGTTCACTCGGCGTTTTATCTTCCCATGTTGCGCATGAGAGAGCAACACAGGCCGCCTAGGCTGGAAGGATGACAGCTGACGCATCCGCTCGCCCACCCGTCGCCGCGAAGAAGCCGCACGAGCGCACCCACCACGGTGACACGTTCGTTGACAACTACGAGTGGTTGCGCGCGAAAGAAGACCCCGAGGTTATCGCTCACCTTGAGGCCGAGAATGCGTTCACCGATGCGCGCACTGCGCACCTCGAGCCGGTGCGCCAGAAGATTTTTGATGAGATCAAGTCGCGCGTGAAAGAAACCGATCTTTCGGTTCCGGTGCGCGAAGGCAACTGGTGGTACTACGGCCGCACCGTTGAAGGGCAGCAGTACGGCATTCAATGCCGCGCCCCGATTGCTGACGCTCAAGATTGGACTCCCCCGAAGCTTTCCGTCGAGACCGCGGTTGTGGGCGAACAGGTTCTGTTGGACTGCAATTCGGATGCCGAGGGAACCGATTTCTACTCACTCGGTTCGTTTGATGTATCCGATGACGGCAACCTGCTGCTGTGGGGAACCGATGTGCTCGGCGATGAACGCTACACCGTGCGGGTGAAAAACCTGGAGACGGGCGAAACACTCACCGACGAAATTGAGAACACCATGGGCGCATTCTGGGCCCCCGACGGCAAGAGCATCCTCTATACGACCGTCGATGACTCGTGGCGCCCCGACACCCTGTGGCTGCACACCCTCGGCACACCCGCCAGCGATGACGTGCAACTGTTTCACGAGCCGGACGAACGCTTCTGGCTGGGAGCAGGACTCACCCGCAGCCGCAAGTACCTCATTATTGGCGTTGGGTCGAAGATCACGAGCGAAGAGCGCTTCGTTTTGGCATCTGACCTCACCGCCCAACCGCAACTGATTTGGCCCAAGCGTGAGGGTGTTGAGTATTCGGCCGACCACGCTGTCATCGACGGCGAAGATGTCTTTGTCATCGTGCACAACGATGGCGCGATCGATTTTCAAGTGGATGTTGTTGCGGCGGCAGACCCACAGGGACCGCGGCGCGTACTCGTGCCACACGTGAGCGGCACGCGCATCGACGACGTTGACTGTTTCGAATCCGTTGCGGGACTCGAGTATCGCGACGGCGGTATCACTCGGGTTGATCTCCTCGATTACACGACCGGCAAACGCACACCGATCAGCTTTGATGAAGAGTTGTATTCGGCGGGTCTCGGCGGGAACCCCGAGTTCAATCCCCCGTTCTTGCGTCTCGGATTTGGTTCGTTCATTACACCTTCGTCGGTTTTCAACTACGAACTCGCGACCGGCGAGCTCACGCTGCTCAAGCAACAGCCGGTGCTCGGTGGGTACGATCCGAACGAGTACGGGCAGCGCCGCGAATGGGCGCTCGCAAACGACGGCACGAAGATTCCGATCTCACTCGTGTGGAAGAAGAGCTTCGGCGCACCCGGTGACGCACCGCGCCCCCTGCACCTGTACGGCTACGGTTCTTACGAAATTTCAATCGATCCGGCATTTTCAATTCCACGGTTGAGTGAACTTGATCGCGGGGTGATCTTCGCGGTCGCGCACGTGCGTGGTGGCGGCGAAATGGGCCGCGCCTGGTACGACCACGGGAAGATGGACGAAAAGACGAACTCGTTCACCGACTTCGTCGCGTGCGGTCACCACTTGAGCGACACGGGCATCACGACCCCACAGCACCTCGTCGCAGAAGGCGGGAGCGCTGGCGGGCTGTTGATGGGAGCGGCGATCAACCTCGCCCCACGACTGTTCGCGGGCGTCCTCGCGGCGGTGCCGTTCGTTGATGCCCTCACGACCATCCTCGACCCAACGCTGCCGCTCACCGTCATTGAGTGGGACGAGTGGGGTGACCCGTTGCACGACGCTGACGTGTACGCGTATATGAAGTCATACACGCCGTACGAGAACATTCGTGATGGCATCCGCTACCCACGTGTGCTTGCGGTAACTTCGCTCAACGACACGCGCGTGGAGTACGTCGAGCCGGCCAAGTGGGTGGCTCGACTGCGCGAAGCCGGCGCGAACAATGTGCTCCTCAAGTGCGAAATGGTCGCCGGGCACGGGGGCGTCAGCGGCCGCTACAACTCGTGGAAAGAGCGCGCGTTCGAACTCGCCTGGATGTTCGACGTGTGGGGCTTGTCAGACAAACCCTAACCGAACAGTGCCGCGGCCTCGTCGTAGCGGTGCTGCGGTACGTAGTTCAGTTCACCAAGGGCTTCTTCCAGCTTGACGCGCACAATATCCGTGCCGCGAAGAGCTGGCATCTGACCGTATACACGCTCGTGAGCGAGGTCTGCTGCGGCCGTACCCAGTCGGGTTGCGAGCACACGATCAAACGCCGAGGGTGCGCCGCCACGCTGGATGTGTCCCAGCACGGTTGCGCGGGTTTCGATACCGGTTTTTTCCTCGATGAGCGGGGCAAGCAGCTCACCGATGCCACCCAAGCGTGGGCGACCAATCGCATCAACACCCTTGCGGCTGTACTCTTCGTCCATACCCGCGAGCTTGAAGCCCTCCGCGACGACAACGAGAGGTGCGCGCCCACGGTCGCGTGCGCTTTCGATGTACGCGCAAATGTCATCGAGGGTCATCTCGACCTCAGGAATCGCAATCGCGTGCGCGCCCGCCGCGATGCCAGAGTGCAACGCAATCCAACCAACGTGGCGCCCCATAACTTCGGCAACCATGCAGCGCTGGTGCGAGTCACCCGTGGTGCGCAAGCGGTCCATTGCATCCGTTGCGATGTTCACGGCCGTGTCGAAACCGAACGAGTAGTCAGTTGCGCGCAAATCGTTGTCGATTGTCTTGGGCACACCAATGATGTTGATGCCGTCTTTGTGCATTCGGTCAGCGCCCGCGAGCGTACCTTCGCCGCCAATTGCGACAACCACGTCAACCTCGTGTGCCGCAAGGGTGGCCTTGATGTTTTCGGCGCCGCCTTGTGGGTGATCGTACGGGTGCGTTCGGCTCGAGCCAAGAATCGTGCCACCCGTTTTGGAAAGACCGCGGATGTCGTGACGAGTCAGCGGCTGAAAATCACCCTCAACAAGCCCACGCCATCCGTCACGAATGCCAACGAACTCCATGTCGGGGTATGCCGTTGCACCCTTGAGGATGATGCCACGAATAACCGCGTTCAACCCGGGTGCGTCGCCGCCGCTGGTGAGGATACCGACCTTCATGTGAGCCTTTCGAAAGAGAAACAGTTTTCAGAGTTTGCCGGTCAGCGCCTGACGCAGCAGGTGACTGAGGGCCGCGACCTGCACCGATTCGGTTTCGGTCTGTTCAATCTGCTCGCCATCGAGCGCTCGCGCGGCGAGCGACTGTTTCGAGTCGATCAGCTCGGCGATCTTGGTATCTAGTGTATGCGCCGCGATGATTCGCCACGCAGTTACCGGCTCATCTTGGCCGATGCGGTGCACACGGTCGATCGCCTGTGTTTGCTCAGCGGCCGTCCAGCTGAGTTCAGCAAGAACGACGTTCGATGCCGCTTGCAGGTTCAATCCAACACCAGCGGCGGTCAGCGAACACACCGCGATACCGACATCAGGATCGTTGTTGAACGCGTCGATTGACTCTTGGCGTACCGTATTGGTTTGGTCACCCCGGATCGAAACGCTCTTGACTCCGCTCGCGGCAAAGTGTGCTTCGGCAGCGTCCATAACGTCAATGTGCTTGGCAAAGAAGACAACCTTGCCGACTGAGCGCTGCAATTGCTCAGCGTAATCGGCCGCAAGTTGCGCTTTTGCCTGGCCGATTTTGCGCACCATCGTAAAGACGTTCTCGCCGCCGGTTCCGGCTGCCTTTGACTCTTCAAGCTCTTGCGTTGCAACCAAACGCACAATGTCTTCGTCGATCAAGCGACTCGAACCTCGATCACCGCGTGCTTCGATGATGCGGTTGTAGCGTGCCGCCAAACGCGCCCCGAGCTCGCGTTCCGCCTGTCGCACGCTACGGCCAAATTCGTCGTCGAGCTCGACCGGCAGGTCAGCAACGAGTTTGTCGGGCAGGTCAGCGGCAACGTCAACCTTGCGGCGACGCACAATGCCCATCGAGATGACGGCCTCACGTGCCTCCGGGTAAAACGCCTTGTCGGCCGGTGTGAGGCCCGTCGCATCAAGCTTTTCCATCAGCTCGTCGCTGGGCTTTTCACCGGTTGACCACCCCAAGAAACGCCAGATCGCGTCAAAGTCTTCAACGTCATTAATGAGCGGCGTACCGGTCAGCGCCATGAGCAGCGGCTGCTCCTCTCCGGGATGACGCTCCCGGATCGCTTTTGCAAGCGCGAGCACGTTCTTCGAACGCTGCGATGAGAGGTTCTTGATGAAGTGTGCTTCGTCAACGACGATACCCTTGAGCCCCAAGTCAGCGAGCCATCCGATGTGACGGTCAAGAACTTCGTAGTTGACGACGAATACATCAGCAAACGCGTCAACGTCGACGCCATCACCGGTAATCACGCTCACGCGGCGCTGCGGTGTCCACCGCTGAGCCTCGCGCGCCCAGTTCGTCTTGACAACGTTGGGCACAACAACAAGCAGCGGGTAGGTACCTGCGACGGATGCCGAAAGCAACGCTTGCGCGGTCTTGCCAAGCCCCGGCTCGTCAGCGAGCAAGAAGCTGCGGTGCCCCGCGCGAACTGCTTCGAGCACACGTGCCTGGTGTGCCATCACTTCGCGCCCCTTGGGCGAAACCTGGTCAAACTCAGGTACTTCTGGCAACGGCATCGTCGCCGATCCGCCGCCGGCACCCGTCTCGAACGCCTTGTACAGCGGGCCCATGAGCTCCCACCCGTCCAGACGACGACGTGGTGTTGCGGTGCTGCGCGGCGTGAGATTCGGCGGTAGGAACGGGTTTGCCAGGATGCGTGCTTCAACCGTCGGGGGCGTGACTTGACGCTCGGCAACAACCGGTGTCACAACGCTCGCCTGCACAACCGGGGCATCGCTGATCACAAGTTCTTCAGGAGCCAGCTCGGCACCCGATTCGAGCAGCCAGTCTCGGCGCATCCGCATCGCAATTGGGCTCGTTGCGGCATCCGCTTCCAGCAACTGAATAAGCGACGTGTCGCGCGCAGCCGTCTTTGCGAGCGTCGTTGCGACACCGTCAAGGCGCTTGAGCAGCTCATGGCGTTGCGAATCTGTCAGGTCTTTGTCTGCCTTGACACGTGCACGTTCTTCTCGAACAAGAAAGGCAATGGCCTGAAACTTCACCCGGTTTGTCGGGCCAAGCTTGTTGCGTTGCGCTTTGGCTTCAACCTCACGCACTTTGCGCGCCAAGATCGGAATGAGTGGCGCATCGTCTGCGCGCCGGTTGCGGCGCCGTGTGGTTGCCTGAGTCGGCATGCTCCTCCTGAGCGTTGTGGTTCTTCACTTGCCAGCAAGGAACCCCGAAAACTGAGATGTTGAGCCTGACGTGCGGCAGCGACCCAGAACGGATGCTTCACACGTGAGGCAACCCCGAGTGCGCGAATGGCGCTTTGGGGTTTTACTCCGGTCTCAAGTCTAGACCCAGTCGGCCACAAACACACTACCCTGCGCGTAATCTGGGTACATGACCGAATACACCGCCGAACAAATCGCGCACGCGATCGACCACGCAATTCTCAAGCCCGATGTCACTCGAGCCCAACTCATCGAGCAGCTTGAGCAGGCGCGCGAGTGTGACGTTTTCAGTGTGTGTGTTCGGCCGAGTGATGTCGCGTTCGCCGTCGACTATTTGTCTGACTCCCCCGTTGCTGTCGGCACCGTCATCGGTTTCCCACACGGCACAACCTCGACAGCTGGCAAGTTCGCCGAAACCAAACAGGCCCTGCTCGACGGTGCTACCGAGGTTGACATGGTGCTCAACATTGGGTGGCTCAAGAGCGGTTTCGACGAAAAGGTTGAGAACGATATCGCTGCGGTCGTCAAAGCGGCAGGCGGCCACATCGTGAAAGTGATTTTCGAAACCGCGCTGCTGACGGATGATGAGATCGTCGAGGCGTGCAAGATTTCGGCAAGCGCGGGGGCTGACTTTGTCAAGACCTCAACTGGATTCGCGGGTGGTGGCGCAACTGTTGCGCACATCGAACTCATGCGCGCATCGTCGCCTGCCGAAGTAGAAGTGAAGGCGTCGGGAGGGGTGCGTTCACTTGCGGATGCCGACGCGATGCTCAACGCCGGGGCAACTCGCCTCGGTTCGAGCGCTTCGGCGACGATTCTCGCGGATGCACGCAAGCGTGACGCGGGCGAAGCGGCGACCGGGGCATCCGACGAGACGTCGTACTAACATCCGCTCACGCGGAGATTTTCCATTTTCACGGGGCGAACCACCAGAAGTCTCCGCACGACGCGACTTCGTCCGACTGCCGCAAGGCCCCCGGGGCTGAGCCTCATCCACGCGCACGCCGGTAGCCTAGAGCCATGGAATACGCACCCCTCGGCAATAGCGGACTTCTCGTTTCAGCGCTCGGTGTGGGGTGTAATGCTTTCGGGCGGCGCATCGACCAAGCGGGTGTCGACGCGCTCGTTACGACCGTACTCGACGAAGGCGTGAACTTTTTCGATACCGCAGACGTCTATACCGGCGGTACGTCAGAGACGATGCTTGGGAAAGCGATCGCGGGGTGTCGTGAGCAGCTTGTCGTGGCCACAAAGTTCGGCATGGATCTCGATGGGCTCTATCCCGGCGCGCTCGAAAACCGTGCGAGTCGCGGCTACATCAATCGTGCTGTCGAGGGGAGTCTCGCCCGGCTCGGAACCGATTACATCGACCTGTACCAACTGCACACTCCCGACCGCATCACCCCAATTGACGAAACGCTCAGCGCGCTCACCGACCTCGTGCACGCCGGCAAAGTGCGCTACATCGGCTGCTCAAACCTCGCGGCGTGGGAGGTTGCGGATGCCGCAGCCGTTGCCGATGCGATTGGGAGCGAGCATTTCATCACCGCGCAAAACGAATACTCGCTCTACAACCGTTCGGCCGAAAACGAACTGGTGCCTGCACTCGAGCACTATGGTATGAGCCTGATCCCATATTTCCCGCTCGCGTATGGCCTGCTCACCGGCAAGTATTCGCGTGATGAAGCAGCCCCGGCTGGCAGCAACCTGTCGACCAACACCGCCCGGTTCGATTCAGCCAATTGGGACGTTATTGAAGGATTGCGCGCATTCGCAGAAGAACGCGGCATCAGCATGCTCGAGGTTGCCCTGGGCGGGTTGCGTGCACAACGCGCCGTCGACACAATCATCGCGGGCGCGACCAGCGCGGCACAGCTTTCGGCCAATGCAAAAGCGGTCGCGTGGACCCCTACCGACGCCGACCTCGAGGCGATCGACGCGATTATCGCCCCTGGATCGGGCGCCGGATACGCCCGCTTCGCAACCGACCGCTAACGCTCCAACTCACCGGTACCGGCACGGCCTGGTACTCAGGATTCCTCGTCCACGATTGTTTTTCGCGAGACGCGTCACTTTTGTCCCCAATGCCCCTCTCTTAACAATGGTGCGAAGTTTTTTCGCGCCACACGAGTAGGGAATAGGGGAACACAGTGAAAGACGTGCAGTCTCAGGCGGCACCGCCGCCAAATGACCGACTACGACGAAGCCTCAAGAAAGTCGTCGGAAGTGTGGCTTCCGTGGCCGTTGTCGGCACCTCGGCATTCTTCGGTGCCGCGACCGCAATGGCCGAGCCGCTGAACGACAATGCCGAGAGCATTTATGTCGTGCGCGGTCCCGCAGGCACAGCGACAAACGGTTTCATCAACGAGGTCAACACTGAAAGCAGCTCCGTTATCGACCCGGCTGCCATCACTGGCCAACGTCACGGTAACGCGAGTGGCTCGCAGTCTCGCCAGTCGAATGCCCTCGGCATCTCTGCTGATGGCACCCTCGTTTACACCGTCGACAACGGTACGAACGGCTACCAGAACACCGCACAGAACGCACTGAAGCTGCGTCAGTACAATACCGAGACTGGTCTGACACAAGTCTTTGACATTCCTTCGGACTTCCGCACGAATGGTGGCAACGTCACGCTCCGCGGTGCCGTTTCACCGGTGAACGGCATCTACTACTTCTCCGGGAACACCTCCACCGGCGCGGGCGCTGAAACACTCGTGTACGCGTACAACCCGGCAAATGACGCGATTTTCCGCGTTGGTTTGTTCGTTGGTGGTCGCACTGACGGCGGCGTCTCACCAAACGGTGACTTCGCGTTCGGTCGCAACGGCACCCTGTACGTGATGGTTGCCGGTGACCTCTACGAAGTTCCTGCAGCAAGCCTGCCGACGACTCCGCAGCCAAACACGCACAAGATCACGATGAAGCACCTCAAGCTCATCCCCGCAATCACTGCGCGCAACGCGCAGGGCGCAAACGGCATCGCGTTTGGCGGAGACGGTGTTGCCTACGGTACCGTCGGTTCGGCGAACGGTGACACATACCTGCTCGGTTATGACATTGCCTCTGACGAGATTGTGTCCGACGAGGTTCTCGGCACTGGCTTTACTGACGCGGCAAGTGTGCACTTCCCGAACACGTTGACGCTCAAGATCAACGTCATCGGCCGCGAGAACGACTCCGACCAGTTCCGACTTGACATCGTCGGCGAGGGCAACTTGCTCGGCGCTGACGCAACCACCACCGGTGCCCAGAATGGTGTGCAGACACAATACGCTGGCGCTGTGATTGCGAAGGCCGACGGCAACTACGAGGTCGGCACGTCGGCTGCCTCTGGCACCGATCTCGATGATTACGAACTGTCGATCGTGTGTACGGATGCTGACGGCGCCACGGTTGACGTTACCGGCGCTGGCCCCGACTGGGACCTCCAGTTCCCGAATGTAAAGGGTGGCACCGACGTTGAGTGTCTCATCACTGCTATCCCGGGCACCGAAGAAGTGCTTCCCCCGGCAACGAACAACGGTGCAACATCGGGCCCGCAAGGTATCCCAGACCGCTGGACGCCCGAGCCGATTCAGGGCACCGCTCCACTCGACCCGAGCTCGCTCACGCTGCTCGACGCTGCCGGTGACCCCGTACCCTCGGTAGCGATCCCGAACCAGGGTACATACACCGTTGATGGTGACGAACTGGTGTTCACACCCGAACCGCAGTTCGTGGGCGCAGCTGATCCTATCGACTACCGCATCAGCGACACCGAAGGTCTGCACGCTGAGGGAACCTATCGGCACACGACAATCGCGGTAACCCCGGTTGCTGTAAATGACTCAACCACTGGTCGCCCCAACGCGTCACAGTCGGTTAACCCGCTCGACAACGACACGGCGGGTCACCCGAGCGTGCCGCTGGTACCGGAAACACTGACCCTTGTTGGTGCTGTCGGCGGTGAAGTCATCGTGGATGAGGGTGTCTACACGATCGAAGACGGTGAGATTGTTTTCACACCGAACCTGAATTACTTCGGGATCCCCACTCCGGTGCAGTACTCCGTGCAAGACGCGAACGGCACGACGGCAAGCGCTGTATACCAACCGGAAATTGTCGCCGATGGTCCTTCGACCAATGAAGGCTTCACTTCGGGACCGCAGGGTCTGCCGCAGTCGTGGACGCCGTCGCCTGAAGCAGGCGAGGACTTCCCGATCGTCCCGGACTCGCTTACGCTGCTCGACGCAGCCGGCGACCCCGCCACTTCGGTAACGATCCTCGGTGAGGGTACGTACACGATTGCCGATGGCAAGCTCGTGTTCACCCCCGAACTGCAGTTCGTCGGCGAGGCCACCCCGGTCGACTACCGGGTCACTGACGAAGGCGGCCAGCACGCAATCAACCAGTACACCCCGACGCTTGTCGCGGTAACTCCGGTTGCTGCCGATGACTCGTCGACTGGTCGCCCGAACACACCGCAGTCTGTTGACCCGCTGGCAAACGACAACCCCGGCGACCCCGGTGTTCCGCTTGTCCCGTCAACGCTCGCGCTTGTTGGTGCTGACGACGACGGCTCAGTAACGGTTCCTGAAGGTGTTTACACGATTGAAGACGGCAAGATTGTCTTCACCCCGAACACCAACTACTTCGGTACCCCCACCCCGGTGGAGTACTGCGTAGCAGACGCGAACGGTACCGTGGCATGCGCTGTTTACCAGCCAGACGTTGAAGGCTCAGCGCCAACGACCGACAACGGTACGACGAGCGGACCGCAGGGTCTGCCGCAATCGTGGACGCCGTCGCCTGAAGCAGGCGAGGACTTCCCGATTGACCTTTCTACGCTCACGCTGCTCGACGCAGCCGGCGACCCCGTCACTTCGGTAACCATCCCCGGTGAGGGTACGTACACGATTGTCGAAGGCAAGCTCGTGTTCACCCCCGAACTGCAGTTCGTCGGCGTTGCAACGCCAGTGGACTACGAAGTTTCGGATATCGCTGGTCAGCCGGCAACAGGCACCTACACCCCGACGTTCGTCGCGGTAACTCCGGTTGCTGTCAACGACTCGTCGACCGGTCGCCCGAACACACCGCAATCGGTTGACCCGCTGGTCAACGACACCCCTGGTAACCCGGAGGTGCCGCTTGTCCCGTCAACGCTGACCCTCACGGATGCTGACCCAGAGACCGGCGACGTAACCGTTCCGGAAGGTGTCTACTCGATCGAAGAAGGCAAGATTGTCTTCACCCCGAACGAGAACTACTTCGGTACCCCCACTCCGGTGGAGTACTGCGTAGCTGACGCCAACGGCACCGAAGCGTGCGCCGACTACCAGCCGGTCGTTGACGCAACGGGCCCGATCACCGACAACGGAACAACGACCGGACCGCAGGGTCTGCCGCAGTCGTGGACGCCGTCACCTGAAGCAGGCGATGACTTCCCGATTGTCCCAGGCTCGCTCACGCTGCTCGATGGTGAAGGCATCCCGGTCCCCTCGGTAACGATCCCGAACCAGGGTACGTACACGATTGCCGATGGCAAGCTTGTATTCACCCCGGAACCGCAGTTCGTTGGTGCCGCAACCCCGGTTTCGTACCGGGTATCGGATGAAGCAGGTCAGCCAGCTCAGGGCACCTACACCCCGACGTTCGTCGCCGTGACCCCGGTTGCTGTCAACGACTCGTCGACCGGTTTCGTGAACACGCCGCAGTCTGTTGACCCGCTGGTAAACGACAACCCCGGCAACCCCGGTGTTCCGCTTGTCCCGTCAACGCTCGAGCTGGTTGGTGCCGACCCAACTGGCAAGGTCACCGTTACTGAGGGTGTCTACACGATCGAAGACGGCAAGATTGTCTTCACACCGAACCAGAACTACGTTGGTACCCCCACCCCGGTGCAGTACTGCGTCGCTGACGCCAACGGCACCACGGCTTGCGCTGTGTACCAGCCGGTTGTCAATGGTCCGGAAGCAAGCAAGGATCTGGCTCAGACCCTCGTTTGCGAGGCACCAGCAGTGTTCGACATGACGGCTGAGGTCGCAGGGCTCAACCCGGCAACCGTAGCTCTGCTCAACGAAGCTGGAACCGCGGTGACGACCCTCAAGGTCGACGGTGAGGGCACCTGGACGGTCGACACAACCACCGGGAAGATCACCTTCAAACCAGAAGGTTGCTTCCTCGGCAAAGTCACCCCGATTCAGTGGCAGGGAGTGCTCGAAGACGGCACCCCTGTCACGGGACAACTCGACATCACGTACAAGAATGAAATGCCGGCCACCGGTATGAACCTTGGTACGACGTTGGGTCTGATCGGGTTCGGAACGCTCCTTCTCGGAGCGGGTGCTGCATTGATCGGCTTCCGCCGCTCAACTGTCAGCGAATAACTCCCCAAAGAAGAAGGGATCCTCGGCCGAAAGGCCGGGGATCCCTTTTTTGAGTGTTTGCTTGCCGTTAGAGCCCGAGTGCCACGCGCGTGTCAGCAACATCCGTTGCGATTTGCTGCTTCAGCGGCTCGAGGCCCGTGTACGCGACCATACCGCGCAGGCGCTTTACGAACTCAACCGAAATTTCGTGGCCGTACAGATCGGGCGACACATCCAGCGCGTGCGCTTCAACCACGCGCTGCTCAACATCATCAAACGTTGGGTTCGTGCCGACGGAGATTGCGGCAGGGTAACGCTCCCCCGCGGTCAAATCATCCAGCCAACCAGCGTAAATGCCGTCGGCGGGCGCGACCGTTCCGGTACGAACGGGCAGGTTCGCAGTCGGAAACCCGAGGTCCCGCCCACGCTGATGCCCGCGCACAACTTCGCCACGGTATTCGACCGGGCGGCCGAGCAGCTTCGTTGCCGCTTCGATTTCGCCGGCGCGAATCAGGTGGCGAATGCGCGAAGACGACACGCGTGCATCATCGGATGTTGCAACATCCGCAACAGTCTCAACAGCAAACCCGCTCGTCGTGCCGAGTTCTTCGAGCAGTGCCGCGGTACCACGGCCACGATGCCCGAATCGAAAATCATGCCCAACGAGCACGGCAACAGCGTGCAGCTGATCGACGAGGACTCGTTGCACAAACGCTTCAGGTTCTTCGCTTGCGAGTTCGACAGTGAATGGGAGCACCAACACGTCGTCGGCTCCGAACTCGTGCAAGAGCTCAATCTTGCGCGGTAAACTCACGATTTGCTCGGGTACGTCCGTGGGACGCACAAGCTCGTTCGGGTGACGATCAAACGTGACGGCTACGACGCGCGCGCCATGCTGATCCGCGAGGGTGCGCGCACGGTCTAAGAGCGCCTGGTGACCTAAGTGGCATCCGTCGAACTTCCCAATCGCGACAACGGAGCGGTCACACGTCAGCTCGCCCATGCTGGCATCCCCCACTGCACGATCGTCGAAGTGCCACTCCAAATGACCTGCATCCGCCACAGCATGATGGCAACCGAAAGCGCAGCAGCGCCAAGCACGACCGTGCTCCACTTCGTGCGGTCGATAAACACCCACATGATTGCACCGATCGGTAAAAGCATCGCTGTGATCAGGTACGTCCAAAATTCGAGCCCGTCGCCGACAATGTTGTTGCCAACGAACGGTTGTACTATCGTCACGAAAAACTGTCCGATGAGCAAAAGTTCAACGAGTACAAGTGCGCCGACGCTAAAGTCGCCCGGTACTTTGCCGAGCAAACCAATGATGATGCACAAAACGCCAACGACAACGGCGACACCAACCTGCACCCACGTGTACCACTCGATCACGATTGCACCTCGGGCATGTTCATCACACTCTTGAATGTGTCTCCACGACGCTCGACGATACCAACGAGTGCCCCGTCGGGGTCGATGGCCGCAGCCAGCTTGTGCTCGAGCACCTCAGATACGCGCTTACCGTGACGTAAGTCACGTGCGGTATCGGCACTGATGCTCAGTTCGGGCAGTACCGCGACCGCAGCGTCGGCGGGGGAAAGAATGGCGGATGCTTCGGGGCCAGCGCTGCCGACTTCACTGAGCGACTCGACTGCAACCGCGTCTGCAACGTCAAAGGAGCCAATGCGGGTGCGTCGCAGCGCGACAAGGTGTCCGCCAAGCCCCAACGCTGCCCCGAGATCTCGCGCAAGGGCACGGATGTAGGTGCCCGACGAGCAATCGACAACGACGTCGAGGTCAATGACCGGCCCGTTCTGCGTCTGCGCTCGCCGGGGCCGTAAGACTTCGAATCGTGAAACCGTCACTGCGCGAGCCTTCAGCTCGACCTCTTCGCCGGCACGCACACGATCGTACGCCCGCTTGCCATCAACTTTGATCGCCGAAACACTGCTGGGCACCTGCGAAATCGCGCCGGTGAGCGCCGAAATTGCAACCGGGATTGCCGCGGGGTCGAGCGCATCCCAGGCTTCTTCGGAAGCAACCGCGACAAGGTCGCCATCGGCGTCGTCAGTTGTCGTTGTCTGTCCCAAGCGAATCGTTGCCTCATACGTTTTGTCGAGGCCCACGATGTAGGTCAACAGCCGCGTTGCACCCTCAACACCGAGCACGAGCAGGCCCGTCGCCATCGGGTCAAGTGTTCCAGCGTGCCCGATCTTGCGCGTGCCAAACGCCTTTCGAGCGCGCGCAACAACATCGTGACTCGTGATGCCTTGCGGCTTGTCAACGAGAACGACAAACGCTTCAGCCACAGGATGGTTACGCTTCGTCGGTCTCGTCTGCAGCGTCGGCAGCGTCACGGTACGGGTTTGCATCGCCGGCAGGCTTTGCCGAAGCAGCCTGCTGTGCTACAGCCTCGTCGCGAGCTTTTGCCTCACGCAAAAGCTCGTCGAGGTGCCCTGCCGTTTCGGGCAGGGCATCCGCAACGAACTCAAGCGTTGGCGCCAGGCGCACATTGAGGTTCTTCGCAACTTCGCTACGCAAGTATCCCGTCGCCGACTTCAGTGCTTCAGCCGAGGCTTCTCGCTCTTCATCGTCACCGAGCACGGTGAAAAAGGCGGTTGCGTGCTGGAGGTCGCCGGTAACCCGAACTTCAGTCACGGTCACGAACCCGAGACGTGGGTCGCGAAGACCCTTCTCGAGCCGTTCCGCAAGGATCTGCTGGATACGGTCGGCCACGCGCGCTTGGCGTTCACCTGCCATGAGTTGCCTCCTGTGCCTGGGCCGCGTTAGACGCGCGGCTTCTCGACGAGCTCGGTGGTTTCGATCTCGTCACCGATCTGGATGTCGTTGTACTTCCCGAGACCAATACCGCACTCGAAGTCGGTGCGGACTTCGGTGACATCGTCTTTGAAGCGGCGCAGCGATTCGATCGCAAGACCATCGGCAAGAACAACACCGTCGCGGATGATGCGAGCCTTGGCGTTACGCGTGATCGTGCCCGAACGGACGATACATCCGGCAATGTTGCCGAACTTCGACGAGCGGAACACCTCGCGTACCTCGGCGACACCCGACTGCAC
>CAZTUC010000017.1:0-57891 GCA_964616805.1 uncultured Microbacterium sp.
CCCGGAAACTGCTTGGGAGCTTGCGGGGTTGAACCCGATTTGGACAAAACTGTTCCTCGACCACGAGCAACAAGTCATCTCAACCAGCCAATACACCCCCACCGCGGCGATGCGCCGCACCATCATGGCCAGGGATGTGCACTGCAGGTTCCCCGGATGCCGGATGCCCGCCACCCGGTGCGAAATCGACCACACCCATGACGCAGCCAAAGGCGGCAAGACGTCTCTCAACAACCTGTCCGCGTTGTGCACTGGGCATCATCCGTTGAAACACCCCAACATCCCGAAAGATCACCGGTGGAAAGTGTGGCAAACAGAACCCGGGGTCTTGAAATGGGAATCACCCGGTGGGAAGACCTACATTGACAAACCCGAACCACGGGTGATGTTCACACCCGCAGAAGAACCCGAAACCCCACGCGTCACGATGCCATTCAACCCCGATGACCCGTGGCCGGGGCTACCCGAAGGCCTTGACTGCCCGTTCTAGTCGGGAGCAATGTGTCTACGGCGCCGCCGCCCTTCGTCTCCCTCGCTACGCTCGCTCGCTCAGGGACCGGCTCTATTCTGCGCCCGCTCAACGACCGAAGAGGAAGCTGTGCGTCACTTCACTTCGACTCGTTGCCACCGCCACTCCACTCAACGAGCGAGAGGGAGACGCGCGCAACACTGCCAGCGGAGCTCAACGACGCGCGTCTGCGTTGCTCCGGGCTGAGCTGCTCTGCCCTGACAGGTTGTGGGCACTTAGTCGTGCGGGAAGATTGGCTGGTCGTCTTCGATGGGCTTGTGCTGCGGCACAACCAAAATCGGACGACTCTGTCGCAAGGCGAGTCGGGTTGCGACAGCTCCGGTAAAGAACTGACGGATCGTCTCACCGAGCCCGCTGTTGCGCGTGCCGATGACGATCAGTTGCGCGTCAACCTGTTCGGCGAGCTTCTTGATCGCCATGGCCGGGTCGCCGATGAGTTGCTCGGTCGTCCATTCACCCGTGAAGTCAACGAGGTGTTCAGCGGCTTCAGCGGTGACCTGTTCGAATGCTTCTGCCCCATCGGGCAGGTTGATGTCGAGCGCTGACGAATGTACAAGACCGTCAGGATCCTCGTAGGTTACAAACCGGGTCACGTCAACGTGAGCCACGATCAGGAGTGCCTTCAGCAGCGACGCGTAGCGCGCGGCCTCCTGCAGAACGCGTGGTCGTTGGCCTGGTTGCAGCGCAACAATTACTGCCCCCTGTGGGGCTGCACCTGTGGCGTCGGTGGCTTCGGCGGTCATGTCGATTGCTCCGTTCGTCGTGTTCGCGGGCTGCTGAGTCCGTCTCAAGGCCCCGCGTGGTAAGGTAAATGCTACTCTTACCGGCTGCGCGCCGGTGCCGTGAATAAGCGCAATGAATGTTCATTGCATGCATCTCGTAAGGGGGTCTCGCGCATGGGCCGTGGCCGTCAAAAAGCGAAGCACACCAAGATTGCTCGCGAACTCAAGTCGTTCAGCCCGCCGGTCAACTACGACCAGCTTGAGCGTGAACTTGCGACCACTTCAGACGACGAACAGTACGTCGACAAGTGGGCCGACCTGTACGACGACGAGCACAGTGACGAAGACAAAGAAGAGCTCGAGCGCGCATAAACGGCGCTGGAGCCACTAGAGCACGTCACGCTTGACCTCTGTCACGAGCTGCTCAGCGAGCTCAGCAAGCAGTGGCCCGGCTTGAGCCATGCTTACTTCCGGGTTCGGTTCGAGGTCGGCGATTGCGAAATACCCTGAGATCCCAACATTGGCGACAGCCTCAGGGGAAAGCAACGAACGCCCACAAACAACATACGTGGGAATCCCGGCGCGTGCGGCCGCACGCGCAACACCAATTGGTGTTTTGCCCATGAGGCTCTGCTCGTCAAAGCTTCCTTCTCCTGTGACGACAAAATCGGCTCCAGCGATGCGCGCTTCAAGCTGGGTGAACTCAAGCACCACATCAATACCAGCTTGGCGCTGCGCACCCAGCAGAAGAGCTGCAAACCCGACCCCACCCGCAGCACCAGCCCCAGCAAGTTGCGCGACCCGCGTGGCCGAGACATCAAGCGTGTCATCGCTCACGTCAAGCACCCGAACGAAATGTGCCAGTGCTGCGTCGAGCTCGAGGACATCCGCTTCACTCGCTCCCTTTTGTGGGCCGAACACTGACGCGGCGCCACTGTCACCCAGCAGGGGATTATCGACATCGCTCGCAAGAACAAGCTCGGCGTCGCCCAGACGCGGGTCAAGGCCGCTGAAATCGGCACGATCAAGACCAATGAGCGCCGCTCCACCCGGCGCGATTTGCACACCGGAGGCGTCGAGGAGACGCACCCCGAGCCCCTGTAGCAGCCCCGCACCACCGTCAGTATTGGCGCTGCCACCGACACCGAGCACAATCTTGCGGCACCCGGCATCGAGTGCCGCACGAATCAGCTCGCCCGTTCCCAGGCTCGTGGCACGTTTGGCATCGCGAGTGCGCGCTGACGTGAGGTCAAGTCCCGACGCGCGAGCCATTTCGATAACGGCATCCGTTCCGCGGACCGCGAAATCTGCTTCGACCGGTTCGTCACTCGGCCCGGACACCGTCGCCCTGCGCCGTTCGAATCCGGCCGCGAGCGCGGCATCGAGCGTACCTTCACCGCCGTCAGCGACCGGAATCGCGACGACCGTGGCATCGGGGATGACCCGCTGCACCCCCACGGTGAACCACTCGGCCACTTCAGGGGCCGTTAGCGACCCTTTGAACTTGTCAGAAGCAATAGCGATTCGCACCGGTTCAGCCCCCGACACGCTGCACGAATGCCGAAGGCAGATCGACCACGGACAATGGGTGAACGTCGAACATGTTCACGTTGACACGTTTCATTCGCATGGTGTTGTTCGTCACACGCTCAACAATAGCCCCAACAACGACGAGTGCCTCGTGCTGCCGCAGCCGTCACCACTTCGTACCGCTACGGCGCTCCCACTCGGCTTCGACCGTCGTGCGACGTGAAGCGATGATCCCAACCGGAATCGCTGCTGCAAACGAAATCGTCAGCAAGACAAGCGAAAGGGTCCAGTTGCCCTGCCAATCGTGCAAGAGCCCAAACAGCACCGGCCATGCCGCGGCATACAAATACCCAATGCTCTGCACGAGGCCACTCAATGGAACGGTCGTCGCGGTTTCTCGAGATCGGATGCTGATGAGCACGAGCGACATCGGAAACAGTGCCGCAATAATGCCAAGGATGAAGACCCACAGCACTGGGGCAGCATCCGCGGCAACAATGAGCCCGACGAGCCCCGCGATTCCGGCCAGGATCGAAATCAGAAAAACGCCCCGTGTTGCCTGAAAGCGCACGATCAACATCGGCACGACGATTGAGCACGGCAACCCCATGAATCCAAACAGCGCCAAAAGCGAGCCTGCCGTTTGGATGCTGACACCGGCGCGTTCGACAAGGATTTGCGGCAACCAGGCGAACATCGTGTAAGCAGCCGTTGACGATGTGCCGAAAACAAAGATGAGTGCCCACACCATCGGCACCCGCAACAGGCGCGTCATCGTTTTCGCGTCGGGTTCGACAATCTTCACAGTGCCTGTCGCGGTGCTCACGGGTGAACGTTTCGCGACACGCTCTTGCAGCAGCATGATGATCCACGGAATCATCGCGACACCCGAGACGACCGTCCACATGCCAAGCGAGAAGCGCCAATCGGTCGCCTCGGCAAGCGGCACGCCAACCAGCGCCGGCAAGGTCGTAACGATTGCCATGATCGTCGTGTAAATCGTCACCATCAGGCCAACGCGATCGGGGAAATACTTTCGCACAAGCGGCGGCAAGAGGATGTTCCCGATACCGACACCGGCGAACAACACGGCTGTGAAAACCAGCAACAACAGTGCATCCGACACCAGTGCCCGCGTTGCTGTACCAATCGTGATGATCAGGAGCGAAATGACCATGAGCGGTTCCATGCCGATGCGCTTTTCCATCGCTGGCGTCGCCAGACCAAAAATGGCGTAGCAAATGGGCGGGGCGGTTCCGATAAGCCCAACCACCCACGTTGGCAGCACAAAGCTTTCGCCGATGAGATCGACGAGCGGCGAGAGGGAGGCAACGGCAAGCCGCAGCGACGCGGCCACCAAAATGATGCCAATGAGCACAAGCAAACGCCCCCGCCACAGTGAGGCGGGGGCTGTTTGGTTTGCGCCAGTGTCAGGCATTAAGACGCCTGCACTCCCTCGACATACTCGAGGTACTCTTCGGTGACATCACCCGTGACGTAGCGCCCGTCGAAGCATGACATGTCGAGATCGGTAATGTCGGTGCCCTCAACGATCGCGTCACGCAAGTCGTCGACTTCTTGATACACGAGGTTGTCGGCGCCCAAGTATTCGGCAATTTCGGGAATCGTGCGTCCGTGCGCCACAAGCTCTTCCCGTGACGGCATGTTGATGCCGTACACGTGCTGGTACCGCACCGGTGGCGCGGCGCTCGCGAACGTCACCTTCGTCGCCCCGGCATCGCGCGCCATCTGAATGATCTCTTTCGAGGTCGTGCCACGCACGATCGAGTCATCTACAAGCAAAACATGCTTGCCGATAAACTCTGCCGGCATCGCATTGAGCTTCTGACGCACACTCTTTTTGCGCACCGCCTGGCCCGGCATGATGAATGTGCGGCCAACGTACCGGTTCTTGTAGAAGCCTTCGCGGTACTCAATACCCAAACGGCGGGCAACCTGCATTGCGCTCGGGCGCGAACTGTCGGGAATCGGCATCACGACATCCACATCGCTCACATCAACGTGCTGCGCAATCGTCTCCGCCAACCGGTCGCCCATACGCAACCGTGCTTCATACACGGCAATGCCATTCATCGTCGAGTCGGGGCGAGCCAAGTAGACGTACTCAAACGAGCACGGGAACAGCTGCGGATTCGCCGCACACTGCTTCGTGGTCAGTTCGCCCTCGGCCGTGATGAAAACGGCTTCGCCGGGAGCCACATCACGCACAACTTCGTAACCCGCATTTTCGAGCACGAGGGATTCCGATGCGACAACCCACGCAGTCTTATCGGTGAGGTTGCCTTCGGCATCCGATGCCTGACGGCGCCCCAGAATGAGCGGTCGGATGCCATACGGGTCTCGGAACGCCAGCAACCCGTGCCCCGCAATGAACGCGATCGCCGCGTACGAACCGCGCACACGCGCGTGCACTCGGCCGACAGCGTTGAAGATTTGGTCGTCATCAAGGGGGCCGTCGACGATCTCATGCTGCAACTCGTTCGCGAGCACATTGACGAGCAGTTCGGTGTCGCTCGCCGTGTTGAGGTGACGCCGGTCGGTTTTGAAGAGTTCTTCTTCGAGCTCGCGAGTGTTCGTGAGGTTCCCGTTGTGCACCAGCACAATGCCGTACGGGGCATTCACATAAAACGGTTGCGCTTCTTCTTCATCGCTTGCCCGCCCACGCGTTGCGTAACGAACGTGCCCGAGGCCAACGTTTCCGAGGAGCGTACGCATGTCCCGCGTGCGGAACGCCTCGCGCACCTGACCCTGGACTTTCTTTACGTGGCAGACGCCATTGGACTCATACGTTGCGATCCCCGCCGAGTCTTGCCCGCGGTGCTGCAACAGCAAAAGCGCGTCATAAATCTCTTGGTTGACGGCATGCTGCGCAACGAAACCGACGATCCCACACATCTAGATTGTTTCCTCTGAAGTTGTCTTTGAATCGGATGCCCCGCGATACTGACCGACAAGTCGTACCGCACCACCGTCGACACCCTTCGCACCCTGCACCCAGCCGTCCGCGGGGTCGAGTTCGGTCGTTTGCGGTGCGGCCGCTTGGACGGTCCCGACGGGCCAGGTCTCAATGCCGAGCCCTTCGAGGGTTGCCGTCACGTCGGCTGCCGCATCCGCGGCAACGATCGCAAAGAAACCGACACCGAGGTTCCAGGTGCTCTCGGTCGACTCGATCGTGATGCCACCGAGCTTGCTCAATTCAGCAAACAGCGCGGGTGGCTGCCACGTTGCACGATCAACTTCGGCGCTTGTGCCCTGCGGCAAAACGCGAGCGAGGTTTGCGGCCAGGCCCCCGCCGGTCACGTGGCTCAGGGCATGGATAGCACCCGGGCGCGCGTCGATTACCTGCAGCAACGGGGCAGCGTACAAGCGCGTGGGCGTGAGCAGCGCTTCGCCCCAGCTTGTGCCGAGGGCAGGTGCGGCATCCGTGTACTTCGTTTGTGTTGTCGCAAGAATGTGACGTGCAAGCGAATACCCGTTGGAGTGCATGCCGCTTGAGGCAAGGGCAAGCACGACATCGCCCGCCTCGACGCGTTCAGCACCGAGCATCGCTGCGGCATCAACAACACCCGTGCAGGCTCCGGCGACATCGTATTCGTCGTCACCGAGCAGGCCCGGGTGCTCTGCAGTTTCGCCACCGACAAGTGCGGTACCGGTCTCGGCGCACGCTTGCGCAATACCCGTGACGATCGCGGCGATGCGCTCGGGGACGACCTTGCCGCACGCAATGTAGTCGGTCATAAAGAGCGGCTTTGCGCCGACGACGACGATGTCATCAACGACCATTCCGACGAGGTCGAATCCGATCGTGTCGTGCTTGTCGAGCGCTTGTGCGATTGCAACTTTCGTGCCAACGCCGTCGGTGCTTGTCGCAAGCAGCGGCTGGTCGTATGCCTTCAGCTCGGAGGCATCCCACAGCCCGGCGAATCCACCGAACCCACCAAAAACGTTCTTGGTGTGGGTCGCGCTGACGGCGGCTTTCATGAGCTCAACCGCGCGGTCACCGGCTTCGGTGTCGACGCCTGCGGCCGCATAGGGATTTACGTCAGGATTTTCGGCGCCACTCACGGATCTATTCTACGCGTTTGTGCGTGCCGGTTTGCTGGGGCTGCTGGCCCTCGTGACGGCCATCCGTGACCAAACTCAGGAACACGACGCAGTTCGTGCCCGAAACTGGCGCCAACACGCCCGTTTTCCTGAGTTCGGGTCGGCCAACCCACGAAATAAACCACAAAACTCCGCCGAATGTGCATACGATGCAGGCATGAGCAGCGCGGCGCCTCCCCCGCAGTGGCTGGTTCGAGAAGATGCCAGTCGGCAGATTCTGCTCGCGCTCACGCTGCGGCAGATTCTTGGGGTGCGGCATCCGATTGAGCTGCCTACGTTGCGCGGGCTTGATACGCCGGGCACGGTCGCTGCATCGGAGCCGATCGAATCGCAGTGGCGTCAATACTGGCAAATGACGGTCGAGCCGCGAGCGCACACCGCCGGCGGACCGTTGGATTTGATTGCCGGCTTCGACACACTTTTGGCGTTGCCAATTTCTGGGGCTGACGACTTACGCCGAGCAATCACCCCCTACGCCGCGAGCGCGATGGCATTTGTGCGGTCGGCCCGACAGCGGCATTCCAGTGAACCAGAGTCGTTCCGTGCGTATGCGTCAGCGATCGCGGATGTCGAAAAAACCCGTGGTCGTCCGGCGCAGTCGTTTGAGCTGCGCGTGCAGGTTTTGCCGTTCACCCAGCGCGGCATGTGGTGGATTGGCCCGCTGACGATCGCGGTCACCGACGGGTTGCGCGGGGATGCGGTCGCGTTCGACCGCGCCATCCGCCCCGTTATTTCAGAGCTGGCTTAACGCCCAGCGTCATCAACGGGCGTGACAATGTCGTGCTCAGCCTCGAGCACCTTGGCATTGCTCGTTGCCCGCTTGTCGAGGTAATAGGCCCACAGGCCAAAAAGTCCGGCGCAAATCGGAATCAACCACAGGGCAAGAAACCCGAGGATCTGCGATTTTGTGTAGGTGAAGCCGGTCTGTGTTGTCTCAGCGCCCGTGCCACCGAAGGCGTACGTCAAAACAATCGCGGCGATGAGCCCGACGACGACACCCATGAGGATGAACCCACCAACGCGCGGGGCGCGGCGAACCGTCACCGAGACGGTGTCTTCGTGCACGACATGCTCGGCGGGCTGTTGCGGTTGCTCGGGCTGGGGTTGACTCACGTGTTTATTCTCCCACGCGCCTGTCCTGCTTCGTTGACACGCGGGGGCTAGGGGCGCACGGGGAGCAAGGTGGTCAGGTCGGCTCGGGTGCCCGAGGCGCTGATTTGCCCCGCGGATGCCGCATCCGCCCACGCCACGTTGCCAACTGCGAGGTCGATGAACACCATCGGCGCCAGTTCGACAACGTTGGGTGGAGTTCCACGCGTGTGCCGTGGGCCGTCGACAATCTGCGCGGCACCAAACGGCGGGACTCGTACCTCAACAGATTTGCCCGGGGCTTTTTCGACGAGCAATTGCAGCAGGTAGCGAACGGATGTTGCCACATCCCCTCGCGCAGGCATGCGGCCACCGGTGCGTGCGCCGGCCACTGCCGCGAGCGCGGCGCGACCAGCAGCCGTTTCAATCGCCATGCGTTTAGCCTACCCAGCGGGCTTTAGGCTAAAAGGGTGAAGATTCTCGTTCTCGGATCGGGCGCGCGCGAGCACGCCATTGTTCATGCACTGCGCGCTGAAGCCGCGGGGCACACGATCTATTCGGCGCCCGGTAACGCGGGTATCGCGGCTGACACCGAACCGGTCGCGCTTGACATGCTCGACGGCGAAGCGGTTGCGCAGTTCGCTGCCGCGCACGACGTCAACCTCGTCATCGTCGGCCCAGAGGCGCCGCTGGTTGCCGGTGTTGCGGATGTTTTGCGCGCTCGATCGATTGCCGTGTTCGGCCCCGGGGCGGATGCCGCGCAGCTTGAGGGTTCGAAAGCATTCGCCAAGCGCGTCATGGACGCCGCGGGCGTGCCGACCGGTCGTGCCATGCGGGCCGAAACGCTCACCGAAGTTGCCGCGGCAATCGACGAGTTTGGCGCCCCCTACGTTGTGAAGGCCGATGGGCTTGCGGCCGGCAAGGGCGTTATCGTCACCGAGGATCGCGACGCTGCGCTCGAGCATGCACAACAGTATTTGCCGGTGCTCGTGGAAGAGTTTTTGAGCGGCCCCGAGGTTTCGCTGTTCTTTGTCTCTGACGGTATGACAGTGCGGGCACTTTCACCAGCGCAAGATTTCAAACGCGCCTACGACGGCGATGCCGGCCCCAATACGGGCGGGATGGGGGCATACTCGCCGCTGCCGTGGTTGGCCGACCGGTTCGATTCGGAAGCCGCGTTCGTTGACGAAGTCACCTCGAGCGTCGCGCTTCCGGTAGTGCGCCAACTGGCCGCCGAGGGCACGCCGTTTGTTGGCCTCCTCTATGCCGGGCTGATTTTGACGGATGCCGGAATCCGCGTCATTGAGTTCAACGCCCGCTTCGGTGACCCCGAGACCCAAGTGGTCTTGCCCCGGCTTTCATCACCGCTTTCGCAATTGCTGTATGCGGCCGCGACCGAATCACTCGATGCAGTACCGACTCCGGTGTTCGACGAAAACACGGTTGCGATCACGGTTGTCTTGGCCAGCGAGGGCTACCCCGAATCGCCCGTAACCGGGCGACCCCTGGGGGGAGTCGCGGATGCAGCATCCGTTCCCGACGTACATTTGGCCCATGCCGCAACCGCTCGTGATGGCGACGCCTACATCGCAACCGGCGGCCGTGTGATCAACGTTGTTGCGACCGGATCATCGTTCGTTTCAGCCCGAGCCGCCGCGTATGAGGCGCTCGAGCTGCTCACACTCGAAGGCGCACACTTCCGCCGCGACATTGCAGCGCAGGTGGCATCATGAGCGCGCGCGAACTGTCTGGCTGGCGTCACACGTACAGCGGAAAAGTCCGCGACCTGTATGAGCCCATCGACCCTGACGACCAACGATTGCTTGTTGTCGCAAGCGACCGGGTGAGTGCGTTCGACTTTGTGCTCGACCCAGGAATCCCTGAAAAAGGTGCCCTCCTGACGCGCCTTTCCCGCTGGTGGTTCGCACAATTGCCAGTGGCAAACCACCTCGCCGATGAAAGCGACATGCCCGCAGAGGTCGCCGATCGCGCCATGATCGCGCAACACCTCGACATGCTGCCGATTGAGTGTGTTGTGCGTGGGTACCTCACGGGTTCGGGCTGGCTCGAGTATCAGGAGCACGGCACGGTCTGCGGTATCGCGCTGCCCGAAGGGTTAGAAAACGGCGATCAGTTGCCGGAACCGATTTTTACGCCCGCGTTTAAAGCTGAGCTCGGCGAACACGACGAGAACATCTCCTTCGAGCAGGTCGTCGAGATCGTCGGGGCAGAGCGGGCGAGCGAACTGCGCGACGTCTCGCTCGACATTTACCGTGTGGCAGCTGATCTGGCTGAACAGCACGGATTGATTCTGGCCGACACGAAGTTTGAGTTCGGTGTCGATGCCGCGGGCGAATTGCGCCTCGCCGACGAGGTGCTCACGAGCGACTCGTCACGGTATTGGGACGCTGAAACGTGGGCAACTGCGACGACTCCCGATGCGCGGATGGCGAGCTTCGACAAACAAATCGTGCGCAACTGGCTGATGGCTCATTGGGATCGCACGGGCGTTCCGCCTCGCCTCCCCGATGAGATCGTTGCGCAAACCGCCGCGAAATACCGCGCACTCATCACCCGCCTCGGGGCGTAGCCGCCGGCATTGCCTGCGACATGCTCGAGGGCGGATGCCGCAAAAAGGCACCCCGTGTCGCACGGGCGCGTGAGCGACTGGGCGCTAGTGTGAGCGTAAACATCCGCTCTACTCCCAAGGAGAACTATGTGGTCTGTGCACGGTGACGGAAAAACTGTCGCACCCGGCGCGGTCGTGCGCCCGGAAGAACGTCTGAGTTGGCCAGCAACAATCGGCATTGGCGTGCAACACGTCATCGCCATGTTTGGTGCGACATTCTTGGTGCCGCTGCTGACCGGTTTCCCCGTCAGCACGACGCTGCTGTTTTCGGGTGTTGGCACCCTGCTGTTCTTGCTCCTGACGAAAAACCGACTGCCCAGCTACCTCGGTTCGTCGTTCGCGTTCATCGCGCCGATCGTCGCCGTTGGCGGTTCAGGTGGCGCGCCGCTGACCGACCCATTACACATCGCGCAAACGTGCGTCGGTGTTGCGGTTTCCGGTCTGCTGCTTGCCGGTGTGGGTCTGCTCGTTGAGCGCTTCGGTACGGGTTGGATCGAAAAACTCATGCCGCCGGTGGTTGCGGGATCAATCGTCGCACTCATCGGATTCAACCTCGCCCCGCTCACGTGGGGAAACTTCAGCCAACAACCCGTCACTGCAACCGTGACGCTCGCGTGCGTTGTGCTGTTCAGCGTGCTGTTTCGTGGCTTCCTTGGCCGCATCTCGATCTTCCTCGGTGTGATCGTCGGATACCTCGTTGCCGTTGTACGGGGCGAAGTGAACTTCCAGCCGATCGCGGATGCCAGTTGGTTCGGTCTTCCTGAGTTCCACATCGCCGCATTCGGTGACGCACGCGCCTGGGCGATGGTGCTGATGTTCTTGCCCGTCGTGCTCGTGCTCATCGCCGAAAACGTGGGTCACGTACGCGGTGTTGCAACAATGGCCAACGACCCATCAATCAACAAGCACACCGGTCGCGCACTCGTCGCTGACGGTCTGGCGACGACCCTTGCCGGATCGTTTGGTGGTTCGGGTACGACCACCTACGGCGAAAACATTGGCGTCATGGCCGCAACTCGTGTGTACTCAACCGCGGCGTACTGGGTTGCCGGCCTGACCGCGATTCTGCTGGCCTTCTCACCCAAGTTCGGACAGGCAATCTTCACGATTCCCGCTGGTGTGCTCGGTGGCGTCACAACCGCGCTCTATGGTTTGATCGGCATCATCGGGATCAAGATTTGGGTCGACAACCAGGTTGATTTCTCACGCCCCGTCAACCAGTACACAGCCGCCGTGCCGTTCGTGATCGCAATCGCAGGCTTCGCCTGGAACGCAGGCGAGCTGTACTTCGGTGCAATCGTGCTCGCAACCGCTGCCGCCCTCATCATTTACCACCTCGGCAACGCGATCGCTCGCGCTCGCGGCACGGGAGCCGACGATGGCGGGCCGTTGACGAACATCGGTGCGCTCGGCGGTGAACAGCCCCGCGCGTAACATCCGCCCAGGCCTGCTCCGGGCTGCCGTACTCCCGTTTTTTCGCGAAGGAATGGTCGTACGACAGCCCGGAACGAAAGCCGCGGCTACGCCGAATCGCGGATGACAAGCGACGTCGGAAGCACCGTGATCGTTGGCGGTTCTTCCCCCGCAAGTTTGCTCAGCAGAATATCTGCCATCAACGAACCCTGCTCGCGCGACGGTTGCCGAATCGTCGTCAATGCGGGGTTTGCCTTGGCCGCGATCGGCGCATCGTCGAAACCGACAACGGCGACATCCTCGGGGATGCGCAAACCAGCATCGCGCAAAACCGCTATCGCCGCGATTGCCATGAGGTCGTTCGCAACGAACAATCCGTCGAACGAAACACCCGATGCGACGAGCTCTGCCGCGGCGCTCGCACCACTGGCGGCTGAATAGTCACCCTCGACCACGATCGCCGGCTCGAGCCCCGCCGCCTGCAACGCCTTGTTATAGCCGTCGAGACGGTCTCGTGCCGCAACCATGTTCTGTGGCCCCGCGATTGTGGCGATACTCCGACGGCCAACGCTGATGAGGTGCTCAACAGCCCGCTTCGCCCCCTGTTCGTTGTCTGCGTCAACGAGAAACACACCGGAGGCCGAATCATACGGCTCGGGCCTGCCAGCGAAGACGGTCGGTGTTGCCGCGACAATCTCATCAAGAAACGCATCACCAATGTGGTGCGAAACAATGAGCACACCGTCGACGCCACCGTTGCGCACGAATGAGGCGACCTTGCGCTCAGCGGCCCCGTCGGATGCTCCCGTGGCAACCAAAAGATTGAGCACGTAATCGCTTTCGTTGAGGCGTGAAGTGATCCCGGTCATAACTTCAGCAAAAAAGGAGTCCCCGAAGAAGCGGTCAAGTTCCTCGGGAATGATCAACCCAATCGCGTGCGCATGCTTCATTGCGAGCGACCGAGCCGCCCGCGACGGGGCGTAATTGAGTTGCTTAATCGCCTGTTCAACAGCGGTTCGCGCTTCGGGCGAAACCGAGAGCGATCCGTTCAGCACGCGCGAAACCGTCGAGCGGCCAACACCCGCAGCTTCGGCCACCTGGTTGATTGTGGCGCGTGGCATCCGCTAGTCCCCTGTCGTCAACGCACGATCAGCGATGACCTGAGCGTATGCGTATCCAGAGTCTTTCACGGTTCGCACTTGCGTGTCGTAATCAACGCGCACGATGCCAAAGCGCTGCAAGTAGCCCCACGCCCACTCAAAGTTGTCCATGAGAGACCAGTAGAAGTATCCGGCAACGTTCGTGCCGTTGTCGATCGAATCGAGCACGGCACCGAGGTGCGCTTTGACGAACGCGACACGGTCTTCGTCAGGCACACGATCACCCGCAACAACATCGTTAAAGGCTGCCCCGTTTTCGGTCACGTACAACGGGGTGCTTGGCGCATACTCCGTGGCGACACGGTCGAGCAGTCTCGTGAGACCGTCGGGTTGAATCTCCCAACCCTGTGCCGTGCGGGCGAGCCCACGCTCAACCCAGTGCACGTCGCGTGTGTCAGGGAACGGGCTCGACACCGATCGCGTCGTGTCGGGACCGGTGACTTCCGGCTTATCCTCTTCCGGCTGCGGGTGACCGCTGAGCAATTCTCCGTGATAGTAGTTGACGCCCAAGAAGTCAATTGGTGTGCTGATGGTTTCGAGGTCACCGTCGTGCAGCGCATCGTCGAATGCTTGCACGGCGTCCGCATCAATTTCGCGCAGGTCACGCACGATGTCTTTCGGGTACGTCCCCTTGAACACCGGGTCAAGGAACCACCGGTTGAACTGACCATCAATCTTGCGCACGGCCCTGATGTCTCGCGCATCAAGTGGGTCGGCTGCGTCAGGAACCGTCAGATTCAGTGTGAGGCCAATGTCGAGCGACGCGTCACGGCGCCGCAGTTCTTCGACCGCCTTGCCGTGCGAAAGCAAGAGGTGGTGCGTCGCGAGCATGCCGTCACCCACGCTCTGGCGACCGGGCGCGTGCTCGCCACCGGTGTAAGACAACCAGCCTGCGCACCACGGCTCGTTGAGCGTTGTCCACTTCTTGACGCGGTCTCCGAGGGCATCGTGCACCGTTGCCGTGTACTCGACAAAACGGTCGACGACATCTCGGTTGGTCCATCCACCACGATCTTCGAGGGCTTGTGGCAGATCCCAGTGGTAGAGCGTGAGCCACGGCAGAATGTCGGCCTCGAGGAGTTCGTCGACGAGACGACTGTAGAAGTCGATGCCCTTCGGGTTGGGAGCACCACCATCAGGGCGAACGCGCGCCCACGAAGTGGAGAATCGGTATGTCTGCAGGCCCAATTGCTTCATCACTTGCACGTCGTCGGCGTAGCGGTGGTAATGGTCGCACGCGACGTCGCCCGTGTCACCGTTTGCGACCGCCCCGGGAACTCGGGCGAAGGTATCCCAGATCGAGGCCGTGCGTCCGTCTTCGAAGGCAGCACCCTCAATTTGGTAGGCGGCCGTTGCGGCGCCGAAGAGGAAACCGTCGGGAAAAGGGCGAGTTGTGCTCATTCGAGACTCCGTTGTCGTTTGGGCGTTACATGCACAAGGCAGAGGCAAATCTGGAACCGGTCCCAGTGTACCGCGCGCAAAGAACGATCGCTAGTCTCGCGTAGCCTAAGTTTGTGACTTCATCTGCTGCGCTCGAACGCGCCCACTCACTCATCCGCAACGTTGCGGACTACCCCGTCCAAGGCGTGCTCTTTCGCGACATCACCCCTCTCCTGGCCGACGCTGAAGCGTTTCGGGTAACAACGGATGAATTGGTGGCCCCCTTCACCGGCACATTCGACGTAGTCGCGGGTATTGAAGCGCGCGGTTTCCTGCTTGCCGGCGCTGCCGCAATCGCCGCGAACGTTGGCGCCGTGCCGATCCGGAAGGCCGGAAAACTGCCACTCCCGGCGGCCCGCGCCGACTACGCACTCGAGTATGGTCACGCCACAATCGAGATGCACGCCGACCTCCCGGCAGGCGCTCGCGTGCTGCTTGTCGATGACGTCCTTGCAACCGGCGGCACACTCGACGCTGCAAAGCGCCTCGTTGTCGGTCTCGGCTACAAAGTCGCCGGTATTGCCGCACTGTTTGAAATCCCCGAACTTGGCGGCCGCAATGTTGTCGGCGACGTGCACACCGTTTTTCAAGGCTGACGCCGCGATACACTAGAAAACGCCCCGCCGCGCCGCTACGAAAGGCTCAAAATGCCCGTCATTGTTGTTGACGTAATGCCCAAAGCCGAATTGCTCGACCCGCAAGGCAAAGCCGTGCGTGGGGCACTCGCCCGTAGCGGCGACAACAACTTCGCCGATGTTCGCATCGGGAAGCGCTTCGAGCTCACCGTCAACGGTGAAGTTACCGACGCAATTCTCGAGGATGCCAAACGTCTCGCAGCGGATGTCTTGAGCAACTCGGTCATCGAAGACGTCGTTGCTGTGCGAGTCGAACAATGACCGTACGCATCGGGGTTGTCACCTTTCCGGGTTCGCTCGACGACCGTGACGCACAACGTGCAATCACAATTGCCGGTGCTGAAGCGGTGCCCCTGTGGCATGGGAGCCACGACCTCGAAGGCGTTGACGCAATCGTGCTGCCGGGCGGGTTCAGCTACGGCGACTACTTGCGGGCGGGTGCCATCGCAGCCCTCAGCCCCATCATGACTGAAGTATCGGATGCCGCAGCAAAGGGCACTCCCGTCTTGGGCATTTGCAATGGCTTTCAAATGCTCGTCGAAGCACACTTGCTGCCGGGCGGGCTGATCCGCAACGACCATCAACACTTCGTGCGTCGCGACCAGCGGCTCATCGTTGAAAACACGAACACCGCGTGGACAAACGCATACGAAGTCGGTCAAGAGATCATCATTCCGCTGAAGAATGCCGACGGCGGCTATATCGCGAGCGAGTCAGAACTCGACCGTCTCGAAGGCGAAGGGCTTGTCGCGTTCCGGTACTCGGGTATCAACCCAAACGGTTCACTGCGTGACATTGCGGGGTTAACGAACGCGGCCGGAAACGTTGTTGGCCTGATGCCGCACCCTGAGCACGCCGTCGAGCCGGGTTTCGGCCCGAACACGCCGTCCGCGATGCGCTCCGGCACCGACGGATTGGGTTTCTTCGAGAGCGTTATTGCCTCGCTCGTCGCGTCCGCCGCGTAATCGGCGGCACTAGGCTTGACGCATGGCACAGTCATCTCCAAAACCAGGTGAAGAACAACACGCAGCCCCCGGAAACGAGTGGTGGCGCTCGGCGGTTATCTACCAGATTTACCCGCGTTCGTTTGCGGATGCTTCGGGCGACGGCCTCGGTGACCTGCCCGGCATCACGAGCCGCATGGATTCGCTCGGACAGCTTGGCATCGATGCCATTTGGCTGAGCCCCTTCATGACGAGCCCACAAAAAGACGCCGGCTACGACGTTTCAAACTATCGCGACGTTGATCCGATCTTCGGCACGCTCGCGGACTTTGACGACATGGTCAAAGCGGCACACGATCGCGGCATCCGCATCATCGTTGACCTTGTGCCCAACCACTCGAGCGACCAGCACGAATGGTTCCAGGCAGCCCTCGCCGCCGAGCCGGGGAGCCCGGAGCGTGCGCGCTACATTTTCCGCGACGGCAAGGGCGAGGGCGGCAACGAGCCACCGAACAACTGGGAGAGCGTTTTTGGTGGTGACGCCTGGACGCGCACGACGAACGCTGATGGAACCCCCGGCCAGTGGTATTTGCACTTGTTCGACTCGACCCAGCCTGACTTCGACTGGTCACAAGAAGAGGTTCGCGAAGAGTTCCGCAGTGTTTTGCGGTTCTGGCTCGACCGCGGCGCTGACGGCTTCCGGGTTGACGTCGCGCACGGCCTCGTGAAGGCCGACGGCCTCCCCGACCTCGCTGATGGCCCCGGCGAGCAGTCCATGGGTTCTGCCGCCGACCTTGCCCCGTACTGGGCCCAAGAGGGCGTGCACGATATCTATCGCGACTGGCGTGAGCTGACGAACGAATATGCCGGAGATCGCGTGCTGTGCGCCGAAGCGTGGCTGCCGACAACAGCGCTGACGGCAAAGTGGGTGCGCCCCGACGAAATGCACCAGGCGTTCAACTTCGGTTACCTCACAACTGATTGGGATGCTGAGGCCCTCAAGCAGATCATTCACGAGTCGCTCACCGAGTACGGTGCAGTTGGCGCGCCAAGCACGTGGGTGCTTTCCAACCACGACGTTATCCGCCACGCGACACGGTTGTCGCTTACCGAAAAGACCGCACAAGATCACGGCATTGGCCCGAAGTCGAAAGCACAACCGCTGCCGGGCAACATCGGTCTGCTGCGGGGCCGCGCAGCAACCGCGCTCATGCTGGCACTGCCGGGTTCGAGCTACATCTACCAGGGCGAAGAGTTGGGCCTTCCCGAGTCGACGAACCTGCCCGATGAGTTCCGCCAAGACCCCGCATACTTCCGCACCAATGGTGAGCGTTACGGACGTGACGGATGCCGCGTGCCAATTCCCTGGGAGCCAGGCAAGCCCGCCTACGGCTTTAGCGAAACGGGTGCTTCGTGGTTGCCGCAGCCGGACGACTGGGATCAGTTCGCTCGCGCAACCCAAGAGGCTGCAGCAGACTCAACCCTGTCGCTCTACAAGCACATGCTCGCCGAGCGTAAGGCTCGTGGGCTCGGGTTTGGTTCGCTCGTGTGGGAAGACGCACCAGCGGATGCCATTGCCTTCCGTCGCGGCGACCTGCACGTTTTGGCCAACGCCGGAACGGACCCGATCACGGTGCCTGCGGGCGCGAGAATCGTAGTGTCGAGCCAGCCCGTCACCGATGAGGTGCCCGCCGACACGACGATTTGGTACGAGCTGTAACGCACCACCGCTAACTCGCCGAGCGCTCCTCGTTGTTGACGGAGTGTGGTTCACTTGAGTACACCCAGCTGCCCACCACAAACGGACAGGAGACACTGATGTCTACTCCATCGCGCGAATGGTCGCTCATTGCTCGCCCGCACGGCGAGCCCACACCGAGCGATTTCGAATTCAAAACCATTGAGCTCGAAGCCCCCGGCCCGGGCGAAGTGCTCGTGCGCAACACCTGGATCTCGGTTGACCCCTACATGCGTGGGCGCATGAACGACGCAAAGTCGTATGTACCCAAGTTTGAACTGGGCGAAACAATGCTTGGCGGTGCGGTCGGCGTTGTTGAGCAGTCGAACGTCGAGGGTATCGCGGTCGGCGACACGGTCGAGCACTTGAGCGGATGGCGCGAGTACGCCATCGTTCCGGCGAAAGAGGCGCGCGTTGTCGACGCAGCCGTTGTCTCACCCGAGGCGTACTTGGGGGTTCTGGGCATGCCCGGCCTCACGGCGTATGCGGGGTTGAAAGCGGTCGCGCAGGTGCGCGAAGGCGATGTTGTTTTCATCTCGGGTGCTGCCGGAGCGGTCGGTTCTGTTGCGGGGCAATTGGCTCGCGAACTGGGCGCCGCTCGAGTTATCGGCTCGGCAGGTGGGCCGGCCAAGAAGCAAGCGCTGCTGGAGCGCTTCGGTTTCGATGCCGCAATCGACTACCGCGAGGGCAACATCCGCCGGCAACTGCGTGAGGCCGCCCCCGAGGGCATCGACGTGTACTTCGACAACGTTGGTGGCGAACACCTTGAAGCCGCAATCTCGTGCCTCAACCCGCACGGCCGCGCGGTGCTGTGCGGTGCAATCGCCGACTACAACGCAACCGAAGCACCCACGGGCCCGAACAACCTCGCGCTCGCAATCGGCAAACGGTTGCGCCTCGAAGGCTTCATCGTTTTCGACCACATGAAGCTCACGCCCGAATACCATGAGCTGGCGATTCGGATGCTGCAAGCAGGCACGCTTACCACTGACCAAACCGTCGTCGAAGGCATCGACAATGCGCTTGATGCGTTCTTGTCACTGATGCACGGAGGCAACACCGGCAAGATGCTCGTGCGGCTGTAGCGGCATCCGCTGCCTCAAACACGTTGACCCGCGCAGTTTCCCCGCGCCCATACACTTTCTCGGCGAGAAACTGCGCGGCGGCGGGGAAAATGTATGGGTCAATGCGCGGGGGCTGCGGCATCCGCTGACCCGCGAAGGCTTAGTCTTGTTCGACTTCTTCGTCGATTTCGGTGACCGTAACCGACTGGGTGAGGTCTTCGAACGCGGGGATACCTGAGTCGAGTTCGTCAAGATCCGGGGCTGCGACAATCGTCTCAACGTAGGCGCCGTCGCTCAGCAGCTGCAATTGCAAAAGCCCCATCGTGGTGCCGTCTGCTTGCGATGATTCAACGCGCACAATGCGGGCAATGTTCGACGGCTTGTCGCCAAACGGCAGAACCTGCTGAGTGGTGCCCTCTTCGGGTTCATCAACTTCTTCGCCGAGGGTCGTGTCGTCTGTCGGCTGCACGTAGACACTGACGACTGCACCGCCGGGCAGTCCGTTGGGTGCGTAGATCAGGTTGATGACGGCCTCTTCGTCGGCGAATTCAGCGGTCGTCATCAGCGAGGCTGCGATTTCGTCGACGTCAACATCGAAACCATCTTCGCGGGGCGAGTCTTCGGCGGTTTCCTGGGCCCATTCGGCGAGGCCAACAGAGTCGGCTGCCGGAATTGCGAGGAACACCTCGTCGTCAAACTCGATACCTACCGTGTATGAACTCGTGCTCTCGTCAGCCATGCATTAAGCGTACCCTGTGCCGCCGTGGGTGCACACGTCGCAGCGTGCGGAAGAAGGCGTCTGATGCGGAGGATGCGAGCGGATGCTTCCGTGTGGCACACCATTGCCCGCGAGGCGCGCCCGGTCACCACGCGCGTAGGCTTCTTGCATGACCAAAATCGATCTGCACGCCCTCTACATCGACCTGCACCAAAACCCTGAACTGTCGTTTTGCGAGGTTCGCACCGCGGCAATCGCCGCCGAAACGCTGCGATCGATCGGCTACGAGGTCACCGAGGGGGTCGGCAAGACGGGCGTCGTCGCCGTACTCGAGAACGGCGCCGGGCCGGTCGTGTGGTTGCGCGCCGATATGGACGCCCTCCCTGTGCTCGAAGAAACCGGTTTGCCGTACGCGTCGACCGCTCGCGGTGTCGACCCGGCGGGGGCAGATGTTCCCGTCATGCACGCATGCGGACACGACATGCATGTGACCGCCATGATGGGTGCCGCCGAACAACTCTTTGCGACGCGGGCCGATTGGGCAGGAACGGTCGTGATCTTGATCCAACCCGCTGAAGAACTCGGCCTCGGATCGCGCGCAATGCTCGACGACGGCCTGCTCGACCGCTTCCCGAAACCATCCGTTGTGCTCGGGCAACACATCACCCCCCTGCCCGCTGGCACAATCGCCGTGCGCCCCGGCCCGCAAATGGCTGCAGCCGACGGACTCAGTGTCACCCTCTACGGACGCGGCGGGCACGGTTCCCGGCCGCAAGCAACGATCGATCCGGTCGTCATGGCGGCATCCGCAATTATGCAATTGCAGACCGTTGTCGCACGTGACGTCGACCCACGTGAACTCGCTGTCGTCACCGTCGGGGCAGTGCATTCGGGGCTCAAGAGCAACATCATCCCGTCGGATGCGCGGCTGGAAATCAGCATGCGCTACGCAACAGAAGAAACGGGGGCGGCGATTCGACAGAGTGTTGAACGGGTCATTCGCGGTGTTGCCGCAAGTGCTGGCGCCCCGCAAGAGCCGCGCATCGAAGCGCAGTTTGGGCTGCCCGCAACCGTCAACGATCCCGCGGCGACCGCGCGAATCATCGGCACGTTCAGTGAGCAGTTTGGTGCCGACAATATTGTCGACATCGGTGTGCTCACCGGAAGCGAAGACGTTTCATGGTTCGCCCGCGACGCAGGCGTTCCGCTCGTGTTTTGGTTCTGGGGCGGGCTCGATGCGGCCGAGTTTGCTGCGGCATCAGCTGCCGGAACCGTTGACACGACAATTCCGACCCCGCACTCGGCGCTTTTTGCGCCCATCATCGAACCCACGCTCAGCGTGGGAATTCAAGCGCTCACAACGGGCGCGCGCGAGTTCCTCGACTAGGGTGCGTTGAATAAGTCCGTACGCTGGCGAGGATGTGCTCGGCGCGTGTGATCGCAAGGCGGAGGAGGGAGGCGATGCCGGAAGCATCGTCGACCGACGAGAACGCCGCGAGCATGCGTGCCGAGCGCACCGCAGCGCGTTCGGACTTATTCGACGTGCCCTAGCGCAGGCTTGCCGCGACCTCTTTGAGCGTGGCGGCGGATGCCCGCAACTGGGCGAGCTCACTCGCAGCGAACTGGGTCTCCATGATCGGCGTCGCGCCGTGCGCGCCAACGATCGACGGCACACTCAACGCGACGTTGTCGAGCCCGTGGAATCCCTGCAACACAGTAGCCACCGGCAACACCACATTCTCATCGCGCAGCACCGCTTCAACAATGCGCGCGCTCGAAAGCCCGATTGCATAGTTGGTTGCACCCTTGCCCTCGATCACCTTGTACGCCGCGTTGCGGGTGTCATCAGCAATCTGATTCAGCTCGGCCTCATTGAACCGGGTGCCGTCGGGTTTGACCCACTCACGAATCGGAACCGGGCCGATTGAAGCATCCGACCACATCGGAACCTCAGTGTCGCCGTGTTCCCCAACGATCAAGGCGTGCACGCTCGACGTGCTGACCCCGGCGCGACGACCAATTTCCCAACGCAAACGGGAGGTGTCGAGCACGGTTCCTGACGCAAAGATTCGAGCGGGCGGCAAGCCCGAAGCCTCTTGTGCAAGCAGCGTCAGCACATCGCACGGATTCGTCACGATGACGTAGATCGCATGGGGTGCAACGCTCAGCAGCTTCGGCAACAACTCGCGCATGATGCCTGCGTTGACACCCGCCAGCTCGATGCGGGTCTGCCCCGGATCCTGCTTCGCGCCGGCCGTAATGACAATGACGTTTGAGCCGCGCGCAACCTCAACATCAGCACTGCCGATAATCTCGCTCGCGGCCGTGAACTGCGTGCCGTGCGCGAGGTCAAGCACTTCGGCCTCAACCTTGGCCTCGTTCACGTCGTACAACGCAACGGTGCGGGCAGACTGGCGAATGAGCGCCGCGTACGCAACGGATGCCCCAACGCTTCCCGCGCCAACAACAGTGAGCTTCGTGTTTTCGATTATTGCCACAAGGAGAGCCTGTCAGGTTGTTGGTGGGTTGTCAGTAACTTTTCATGATTTGGGGGCTTGAGCATCCGATTCGAGTCGGGAACCCGCGAGCGGTTTGGCCGCACCGGCGAAGAAGAACGCAAGCACCGAAAGGCCGACCAAGAACAGCAGCGCGTTGAGTAGGCCGATGGACTCTGCGACAATACCCAGCAGCGGTGGGCCGGCGAGAAATGCGATGTAGCCGATTGCTGAGGCGGCCGAAACGCGCCCCGCAGCTTTGATCGGGTCGTCTGCTGCGGCCGACATGCCAAGCGGGAATCCGAGCGCGACACCCGCACCCCACAGCGCCGAACCAAGGTAGATGAGCGGCAATGTATCCATGTAGATGTACATCAGCAGCCCGACGATCGCCAACACCGCGCTGATGCGCAGAATCGGTACGCGGCCGAACTTGTCGACGAGGGGTCCGCCCGCGACGCGCACAATCAGCATTGCGACCGAGAAGATCGTCAGGGCCGCAGCACCGGATGCCGCACCGAAACCGTGGTCGGAAGAAACACCCAGCGCGATCCAGTCGTTCGCCCCACCTTCTGCGAATGCCATCGCCAGCATGACGACGCCCAAACCGTACGTGCGCGCTTCGCGCCACGGTTCGGCGAACGCGTGCAGGCGCTCACGTGCGGGCAGCTTTTCAGTCGTTGTTGAGGCGGCGGCGACCCGCTGCGGAATCGCAGACACGGCCACAATCGTGAGCACCGCGATCGCGATTGCAACCGCAATCAGGTGCGCGAAAACGCTCCAGCCGAGCGAGCTTGCGAGCCATCCGGTTGCTGCACCAACAACGGTGCCGACGCTAAACATCGCGTGGAACAGCGGCAGCATTGTGCGACCGTAGCGCTGCTCGATGTCAGCTGCCTCGACGTTCATCATGAGGTCGACGCATCCGTTGCCGAACCCGAACATCGCAAGCCCCAGTGCCGCGAGCGCAACCGAGTGCAGGCCCGAACCAATGCCGATGAAGGCCACACCTGTCGCACCCAGCAGCATGCACATGAGGATGCCGCGTTTGGCCCCCGTGCGCACGATGATTGCGGGCGCAAGAGAAATGCCCACGATCGAGGCGATTCCCGAGGCCAACAGCAAGAAGCCGATTTGCGCCTTGTTGATGCCGAGATCAATCTGAATCCCGGGAACCCGGGAGGCCCATGTGGAAACCGCGAGGCCAGAGCACGCGAAGATGGCAAAGACGGCAATCATCCAACGCTTGAGTTGGGCGGGGGTCAGTTCAAGCATGGTTAAACGCTACGGCATGGGAACGGTACCGGCGCCGGTTCACACCCTTTCGTTGGCGCTGGCTTCCGCCCTGGCCTGGCTACGCTTTCGCGGCTTTGGCCGCGGCCTTTGCGGCTTGCTTCGCCTCGCGTACCAAGCGCAGCGACTCGGGTGACGTGATGTCAGCAACGCTGCGGTGCGAGCCGTCTTCGCCGTACGGAGCGGATGCCTCGCGCCATCCGTCTCCGTCAAACCCGTACTGCTTGCCCAGCAACGCGAGGAAGATCTTCGCCTTCTGGTCGCCGAAGCCGGGGAGGGCCTTCAGTCGTTTGAGTACCTCGGCGCCGTTCGGGTCGCCCGCTTGCCAGAGAGCGGATGCATCGCCACCCCAGTCACTCACGACCGCTTGCGCCAACTGTTGCACGCGTGCGGCCATCGACCCGGGATATCGGTGCACAGCAGGCGTCTGCTTGAAGACTGCTTCCAGGTCTGCTGGGTCGAGCACAGCAAGATCGGTAGCGCTGATCGTGCTGGCACGCTGCTGGATCTTCAGCGGACCAGTGAAGGCGACCTCCATCGCGACTTGCTGATCAAGGAGCATTCCAACGAGGAGCGCAAATGCATCGTTCGAAAGCAGTTCGTCGGCTTCGGCGTTGTCAGTGATGTGCAATTCGGGCATGTGTCTAGTTTGCCAGCGTCATGCGTCTCTCGTGTTGACACGAATCGCAAAATATACGTTACGCTTAGTTACATTATGACCACCATGGGCCGCCCACGAAACACCGAGACCGAAGCTCGCATCATCCAAGCAGCGTCAGAGCTGGTCGTTGAACGTGGGTATTCGCCCGTGACTGTCGATCAAGTCGTCGAGCGTGCCGGAACAAATAAGCCCGCGTTTTATCGGCGCTTTCGTCGGCTTGCGGATGTCGTACCGCAAGCACTCCTGGCCCTGAGACAGGACGTCGACGACATCGACACCGGAACACTCGTCGACGATCTTGTCGAATTCCAACACCGCCAACGGCTACTGTTCAGCGCGCCCCTCATTACGCGGGGCCTTGCAGGCTGGCTCGCTGAGATCAGCGAGACACCCAATCACGCACTGCCGTTCGTGGAACAGTTTCAGGCGCCTCGCCGCGAGGCGCTCCGGCGTATTGTGCAGCACGCGGTAGCTCGCGACGAAATCAACCTCCCGAGCGATTTTGATTGGGTCACCGATGTACTCACAGCGCCACTCATCATGCGCGTGATGATCCCTGGACTGCCGCCCGTCGATGACCGCCTGGTCGTGCAATCAGTGCACGCAGCGCTCGACGCATTGCAGTACCGGGGCGTGCGCCTTCCACTGAGCCCGCCAACTCCGTAGATAGGACTTCACCATGACCTCGCCCACGACAGTTCAACGCATCGAGTCAGGCGCCATCGCAGTCTTGGCTTTCACTGCGCTCATCGCGCTGGGCAATGCCTGGTGGTGGCCACTCGCACTATTTCTGTTGTTCGACGCGTCAATGGTCGGATACCTCAGAAACCCCGTTTGGGGTGCACGACTTTACAACCTCGGGCACACGTTTCTGGTTCCAGCATTCCTTGGAACTGTTTACGCACTGCTTGCGATGTCGGGGCACCCCGTGGCGTGGCTCGTAATTCTTGCCTGCTCCTGGGCCTTCCATATTGGCGTTGACCGAGCGATTGGCTACGGGTTGAAGCACTCCGACGCGTTCCAGCACACGCACCTGGGCGCGATCGGATCGACCAAATCGGCAACGAGCTTCGACGCGTAGCGGTCGCCGCATGAACGCGCGTCGCCGGAACGAAGTTCGACGTCGTGATTACTCGCTCTCGGGCTGCTGCACGAACGCTGAGGTGAACGCTTCGTTTCCTGGCATCCGCACGAGCAGTCCAAGCTCATCGGCGATGCGCGCCATCCGATCATCGTAGGTCCAGAGTTCATCGCAAGCGAGCGCGATCGCGCTCGCAAGATGAATGGCATCGAGCGTGCGCAACGCAGTCGGACCGATGATGCGCGAGCTTTCCAGTATCGGCGCGGTCAGCTGCGCCACGGCGACTCCTGAGAGCGCCTCGGATGCTGCTTCCCCAATTGCTCGGGGATGTTCTGCGTCCATTCGTGTTCGCACCGTGCGCGATATCTCAGCGCGAGCGAGCGCCGAGGAAACCAGTTGCGCCCCCTCCTCGACAGCGGCATCAAGCGCGGCGCCGAGTTCTACCGAGTAAATCTCGGCGAATGCTCGCTTGAGGAGCGCACTCGAGTCGAGATAGATGCGACTCACAGTCGATCACTGCGCAGATCATCGAGAATCTGTGTGCTCGTCTGCCCCACCGGTAGCGTGAGTCGTGACTGAACCCGACTGTATGGTCGCGCCGGAGGAGCCACCCAGTCCGGCATTGGCGCCGCCGCGGTTGTGGCACGCCCGAGGAACGCATCGATACTCTCACGGATGAGTTCTTGCTGACTGCGTCCAAGTCGGACGGATGCTCCACGAAGTGCTTCGACTTGGTCGGGACGGAGTCTGACGTTAACGGCCATGATCCAATGGTACCGCTGCGCTCCGAAAGTGGTACCACTTCACCTTTCGGGCATGTGTCTAGTCTGCCATCGGCATCCGCACAAGCAGCCCGCGCTCACCGGCGCCCTGCCGCCCGCATCTCGCGCGGTTAGAAATCGGGATTGCTTTTGGGGTATAGTTGACACTAAATACCCCCAGGGGTATTTAGAACGGATGCCTCTGAAGCCGAAAGGACGCCGAACGATGTGCCAACAAGCCACCTGCCACACATGCGGAAAAACCACGTGGGCCGGCTGCGGTCAACACGTCTCGATGGTCAAAGCTGGCGTACCCGACACTGACTGGTGCAACGGCACACACACGCAACCGAAGTTGAGCACAACCAATTCGAGCGGTGGATTCTTCGCCAAGCTCTTTGGTCGCTAGCACTCTGAAAAGTAGGTTCCGCAACCGCTGCACTCTTAACAGTGGTCACCTTTGGCCCCAATAACCGGGGGGTTCGGGCCCGTATGGTCCCGAAATAGGGCCAAAGGTGGCCACTCTTCGTTTTTGCCGCGAAGGTTCTGAAGCTGACAACACGTGGGCCAGGACTCACTACGGGTCGCTCAACTCGAACTGCGGCTCAGTGTCAAGGCCGAAACCGAAGCCGCCGGGGCCGAACGGACCGAAGACTTCACCGAGCACATCAACGAAGTAGTCGTGCGCGGGCCCGCGATAGTCACCCTCGCACGCTCGGAACGAGAACCAGAACGTGCCCGAGTCAAGCATCCGCAACCGTTGCAGCGCGAGACCGCTCTCATTGAGTGAGAAGCTCGCCGCTTGGGCTGTCGTGAGCGAAGCGAGGCAAATGCGCCCGTTCTCGGGGCCCTGTGCCTGAAATACAACACCGGTCGTGTTGGCTTCCTCCAACGGCATCTCTGACGAACCCAATAGGGATTCAAACCCGGTAATGACGGGCGCCGAAGTTGTGAACGTGCCCGAGTTTGCTGCTGAGACTTCCTGATCGGTAAACGCCCACACACTGTAGTTAAACACTCCCGCAGAGTCGAGGATGATGGGTCGCAAGTCGAGACTCCAGCTGCCCGCAGCATCCGTTTCTACAACAAACAGCTCGCCGTACGCGGACGGTGTATCCGCAGTGGGTATCCGTTCGAACTCAACTGCGACCTGTGCGCCGGCGGCTGTCTGCCCCGTGATAATCGGAGCGAGATACCCCCTCGGATTCGTCGGCGACGTCTGCCCAACGGCAAGTGGAGCCGGCACGACGACAGGCGCCGCAAGTGCCGGCGGCGAAACGAATGGTAGGGGTGTGGGTGCTGGCAAAGCGGTCGGCGTCGGTTGCGGCTGCCCCATGTCAATCGGTGGGTCAGTCAACGCGGGCGGCTCGACGCTCTCGATGAGTTCCGCTGTCGTATCGGGCGATTCGGCCGACGTGGTATCCGGCGCAAGCGCCACCGAGGGGCGCGGAACCAGATTCGGGTCAGCAGGAGCGGGGCGTGGCGGCGCAACGTAAAAGTCGTTCGGCTCAAGGCCACGCTGCACCGGGACCACAACAACCGTGTCGTCGACGACATCACGACCGGTGTTCACAGGCTCCGGTGCTGGCATCGACATCGTAGCTACGGGCACCGGTGATTGCGTCGTCAAAGGAGCGGGCGTTGCGATGTATGAGAACGGTTCTGAATCGGATGCTTCCGCCACAACAACCACGGCCGGGGTATCCGCATGCGCCTCGGTCTCGACGACGGTAATGCCCGTTGCGAGGAGCAGCGAAACACTCGCCGCGACGGCGGTTGCACCCGTGAGCGAGGCGATCGCTGCCGCCGCGACCGGCGCATTGCTGATCGCAGGAAACACGCCACCGAGCGCTGCGAAACCGGCTGCTCCAAGCGACGAGTTTCGCATACGAAAATACGCTGCAACGAGGTCTTCGTTTGTGTCGGCGCAACGCTGACACTGCTTGAGGTGCGCGTTGACCTCGGGACCGTACGACCGCGCCCGGCCCCGGGTCAGCAGTTCGGGCAACAGGTAGGCAACGTGTGTCTGATCGGAACGCAGGTCTTCCGGAATCAGCTTTTGCAGCCAACTCGTGCGCAATCCTGCCCGGGCCCGCTTCAGCAGCGCCGAGACGGCATTCGGTTTCAATTGCAACTTGGCTGCGATCTGCTCACGGCCGACATCTTCGACTTCAGCGAGCCACAGCACTTGCTGCCACCGCTCAGGCAGACTCTCGAACGCAGCAAGCAAATTGGCGGATTCCTCACGATCGCTCACGTGCAGTAGTCCGTCTTCGTCGACAACCTCGTCGAGATCGGATTCGGTATCAACGAAGTGCTGCGCACTCTGCCACTTGCGCGCGGTGTTGCGAATCGTGGTGAACAGGTACGCACGAAAGGCGCTCTCGGGGCCGTTGTTTGCGTTGACGATCTGGTGGAAAACAGCCGTGAACGCCTCGGAGACGAGGTCATCGGCGTGCCCGGGAGCCATCCTGTTTGCCAAGCGAAGTGCGGCACGAACGTGGCGTCGCCACAGCTCGGTATATGCCTCGACGTCACCCGCGCGAAGCTGTTGCAGCAACTCGGCGTCTGAAACGTCGGATACCGGTGGTTGCGCCGCAAATTCGTTCATGTGTTACTTCTTTTCGGCCAGTACGCAACGCTTTCGCGCACTGAACAAAAGACTCCCTACCGTAAGTGAGTCAAAAGTCGCGAAAAAGTGACGCGAAAACGCAAAAAATACCAGAAAGATTGTTCACACCACGGGTGCCGCATCGCTGATGATGTCGCTTCTCCCAGTCTACCGACCCCTCCTGAGGGTGGCCACAGAACGGTATTTTTCCGCGCGACAGCAACGAGTACGCGCTGGATCACCCCGCCGTTTGAGCGCGGCGCACGTGCGAACGCGCGTGCTCAATTGCCGGCTCGAGTGCGTCGAACAGGTGGTTCTGATGCCGCAATGAGCTCAGTACTCCAACGCGCTTTGCCAGATCCATGTGCCCAGGCTGGATACCCTTCACGAGCACGGTCACCCCCGAGCGCTCAAGCGCCGTGATGAGTTCTGAGACGACTTGCGCGCCGGTTGCATCAAGCATGTGCACACCAGACATGCGGATGATTGCAACATCCGTATCGTCAAGCGATCCGATGTCTTCGAGCATGCGCTCGGCAGCACCGAAAAACAGCGCGCCCGAAAGACCGATGATCGCGATCCGCTCATCACCTGGCTCGTTTGGCTCAGGCACACTCTCGCGTGTGACGGCCGTCGAGCGGGCAAGTTGGCGGAGGGCGAAAAACGCCGCAACGGCGACACCGATCAGCACGGCATAAATCAGGTCGACCGAGATAGTAATGAGTGCGGTGACAAGAAAGACGAGCGCGTCGGCGCGCGTCGAATTCATAATCGTCGAAACAGTTGCGAGCGAGACCATGCGCAGCGCCGTGACGATGAGCACCCCGGCAAGCGCCGCGGTCGGAATGGTTTCGACAACGGATGCCCCGGCCACAGCAGCGAGCAGCAACACGAGCCCGTGGGAGATCGACGCGAGCCGCGTGCGCCCGCCAGCGCGCACATTCACGGCGGTGCGCACGATGGCACCGTTTGCCGGCATGCCGCCGAACAGTCCCGCAGCGAGGGTCGCAATCCCTTGGCCGACGAGTTCGCGGTCGGCGTCGTACGCACCCGTTTCAGCCATGGTTGCGGCAACGCGGGCAGAAAGCAATGATTCGATCCCGGCGAGCGCGGCAATCGCGAACGCTGGCCCGATGAGTGCCGTCAAGGTCGAAAGTTCGACGCTTGGCAGGCTCGGTGCGGGGAGCCCGTGGGGCAGTTCACCGATCGTGTCGACCGGCAGTTTGAAGATGGCAACAATGATGCCGGCGATGATGATCGCGACGAGCGATGCCGGGAGCTGCGGATGCAACCGCGGGCCGATGAGCATGATCGCAACGACAAGTGCCACCAGCGCGAGCGACCAACCGACTTTGGGCCATGTCGCCGATTGTGCGGCCTGCACCGCGGCAACGATCGTGCTCGAGCTGGACCCGGGCTTTGTGCCGGTCGCACCGGGTACCTGCTGCAGCAGAATGACAACAGCCAGTCCAAGCGTGAAACCTTCGATAACCGGCCAGGGGATAACCGTGACGGCCCGCCCCAACCGCAGCGCCCCGGCGGCAATCAAGATGAGCCCGCTCATGAAGCACAAGATCGCGAGCACGCCGAGCCCGTGGCTTGCAAGTATCGGCGCGAGAATAACCGCCATCGCGCCGGTTGGTCCCGAGACCTGCACGTGCGAGCCACCGAAAATGGCCGCGACGATACCGGCGACGATTGCGGTGATCAAGCCCGCGGCGGCCCCAGCACCCGACGATACGCCGAAGGCAAGCGCGAGCGGTAACGCGACGATTCCGACGGTCATGCCAGAAACCAGGTCGACCCGCCAGCTCTTCCCGACCCCGGCATAGTCTGCGCGCGAAGGAAGCAGGGTTCGCCAGCTGGTTTGCGTCGCGGTCATCCGAATTCTCCGACTCGCAACACACGGGTTGCGTTGGAACAATTCTAGTCGCGGGCCATCCGCGCGATAAACAGGAGCAACCGGGCTCGGGCGCGCGAGCCCGGAGCCGGCAGTTCGTCACAGGAGCCCTGAGCTGAGCCACGACCTCGCCACAAACATGTCGTGTCGGCCAAATTTTGGCGACGCACGAAGAATATTTTTGTATCAATTCGCAGTTACGGCTTGACAAAACCGACCGTCCGGTATGTGATCGATAGAACACCAATCAAGGAAGGTCTCGAAGATGAGCCACTTTCGCAGCAACCTACGCGACATCGAATTCAACATGTTCGAGGTTTTCGGCGTGCAAGAGCGCTTGGGCCAAGGGCGCTTCGACGAAGTCGATGAAGAAACGGCTCGTGACATTCTGAGTAACGTCGAACAGCTCGCGAGCGGACCGCTGGCTGCCTCATACGAAGCGACCGACCGCAATCCCCCGGTGTACACCCCCGAAACGTTCTCGGTGCAAATGCCCGACGAATTCCGCAAGTCATTCGACGCCTATATGCAAGCGGAGTGGTGGCGCCTTGACCTCCCGCGCGAAATGGGCGGCCTGGAAGCACCCCGCTCACTGTGGTGGACGGCGATGGAACTTGTGCTCGGATCGCACGCGGCGGTCTACATGTTCGGCTCTGGTCCCGGTTTTGCTGGTCTACTGCACTCGCTCGGCACCCCCGACCAGCAACGCTTGGGCGAGCTCATGGTCGACAAGCAGTGGGCCGGCACGATGGTGCTCACCGAACCCGAAGCTGGATCGGATGTTGGCATGGGCCGCACCCGCGCAGTACCGCAAGCCGACGGATCATGGCACATCGAAGGCGTCAAGCGCTTCATTTCATCTGGTGAACACGACCTGAGCGATAACATCGTGCACTTTGTCCTGGCCCGCCCGGTTGACACCCCCGGCGCCGGCGGTCCTGGCACGAAAGGTCTGAGCCTGTTTGTCGTACCGAAAGTCCATGTCAATCTGGAAACCGGTGAACTCGGCCAGCGCAACGGCGTTATGGCAACCAACGTTGAAAAGAAGATGGGCCTGAAAGCCTCGACGACGTGTGAGCTGACCTTCTCAGCGCACGGTACCCCCGCCGTGGGCTGGTTGCTGGGTGACGTACACAACGGCATCGCGCAAATGTTCAAGGTTATTGAATCGGCTCGCATGCAGGTTGGCGTAAAGTCGATCGCGCAAATGTCGACGGGCTACCTCAACGCTCGCCAATACGCTGCCACACGCGTTCAAGGCGCCGACCTCACCGCCAGCAAAGACCCCACAGCACCACGCGTCACGGTCGACCAGCACCCCGACATGCGGCGCGTTTTGCTGCTGCAGAAGGCGTATGCCGAGGGGATGCGTAGCGTCTACATTTATGCCGCCGACTGGCTTGACCGCGACGTCGAGGCATCCGTCGATGTCAACGATCTGCTGCTACCCATTGTCAAAGGTGTCGGTTCCGAACGCTCGTGGGAGATGCTGACCCACTCGCTGCAAACATTCGGCGGTTCAGGTTACCTACAAGACTTTCCCCTTGAGCAGTACTTGCGCGACCAGAAGATTGACACCCTGTACGAAGGCACAACTTCGATTCAGGGGAGCGACTTCTTCTTCCGTAAGATCGGTCGCGACAAGGCAGCCGCGATCAATATTGTCTTCGATGAGATCCGCGCGTTCATCAGCGGCGAAGGCGCCTCCCGCACGCCCGCACTCGTTGGCCCGCTGCAAGCAGCACTCGACAATGTAGACAGCATGATCGGTACGATGCTCGGCTGGTTGGCCGACTCACGCGAGCACCCAGCATCGCTGTATTTGATCGGGCAGAACACCACTCGGCTGCTGATGAGTGTTGGTGATCTGTTGATCGGCTGGTTGCTCGCTCGCGGCGCCGCCGTTGCAGCCTACGCTCTCGAAACGGGCAAAGCCGACGATGGCTTCTACCGCGGCAAGATCGCCGTCGCACACTTTTTCGCGAGCAACGTTTTGCCTGAGCTGACCGCTCGCCTGGCAGTGCTGCACAAGACTGACAACTCGGTCATGGAGATCGCAGATGACATCTTCTAGCTCCGTCGTTACCGAACCTCCCGCAAAGCCACGGCGGGGTTCGGTGAAGCAGCGCGTCTTGGAGTCAGCTGTGACCTTGTTCGCCGAACGAGGATACGACGCGACGAGTGTTTCAGACATCGTCGAGCACGCCGGTGTAACCAAGGGTGCGATGTATCACTACTTCACGGCGAAGGAAGACTTGCTGCTTGAAATCTATCGCCCGCTGCTGAACGAGCAAATCACGAATCTCGACACGATCATGGCAGCCAATCTCACCGCGACTGAACGCATTCGCCGAATCAGCCAATCGACGATCGAAACGACCGCGTCACGGGCTCGCGAGGTGGCGGTGTTCTCGCGTGACTCAACTCGGCTCGGCGCCGCAGGACTTGAAGAGCTGCAACACCAGTGGCAACGTTATCAAGACACTGTTCGCGGGGTCATCCGCGAGGGTCAGGCGAGCGGTGAATTTTCGAATATTGCGTCGCCCCTTGTCATTTCCTGGGCGCTTTTCTCGATCAGCAACTCAATACCGAGTTGGTTCAACCCCGAGGGCGCAAAATCGGCAACCGAAATTGCCGAAGAATTTAGTTCGTTCATTCTGGCCGGTCTCAAAAAGGAGGAAACACCGTGACGAACCTGTATGAACTCACTGCGCTTCAGCAGGCCGAAAAACTCGCCACTGGCGAGATTTCGTCGCGCGAACTCATTGAGCAGTATCTCGATCGCATCGCAGCCTACGACACGCAGGTGGGTGCGTTCATTACCGTGACAGCGGATGCCGCGCTCGAGAAGGCCGACGAAGTGGACCGTGCACGCCGTGCCGGAGCTGAACTTCCTCGCTTCGCGGGAGTGCCAACCGCAGTCAAAGACCTTGTCGCGACAGCCGGGGTGCCAACAACGTATGGCTCCGCCGCGCTGAAAGACTTTGTGCCTGCTCTTGATGCGCACGTTGTCACGCTGATGAAAAATGCGGGCCTCATCAGTCTTGGCAAAACCAACACGGCCGAGTTCGGCCTTACCCCCTACACAGCAACAACAGTCGGCGGCTCAGCTCGCACCCCGTGGGATCTCGCACGCACGGCCGGTGGCTCCAGCGGCGGTTCGGCCGCTGCGGTAGCCGCAGGGCTCGTGCCATTCGCGCACGGCAATGATGGTGGCGGTTCACTGCGTATCCCTGCCGCGGTGTGCGGAGTTGTCGGTTTTAAGCCATCGCGCGGCCGAATCAGCAACGGACCACTCGCCGATGACCCCACGATGCTGCTCTGCCAAGGACCGATGTCGCGTACGGTGGCGGATGCTGCGGTCCTGCTCGACATTATGGCAGCACCCATCGCGACCGACCCATACCTCGCCGCAGCGCAACGTAGCTCTTTTCATTCAGCCACTGAACGCGAACCCGGACGCATGCGCATTGCGGCATATATTGACACTCCGTTCGCACCCGAAGCTGATCCCGAAGTCATCGAAGCTTTCAACAAAACCGTCACACAGCTCGAAGCTCTCGGCCACGAGGTCGTCATGATCGAGTGCCCCTTTCAAGGCGATACGCTTGATGCGTTCATTACGTCGTGGGCGGTTCGCTCGCTACGGATTCCGGTGCCAGCCGAAGCCGAAGCGGGGCTCTTGCCCATCACTCGGTGGTGGCGAGAACAGGGGCGTAAAGTGAGCGCGGAAGCGTTCTTGAACGCGCTCGTAACAATGCAAACTCGGGCACGTGAAGCGCTTGCGGCGACTGCCGACTTTGACTTCATCCTGACCCCCTCGCTTGCTCTCCGCCCACCCCGGGAAGAGTTCTTCACCGAGGCATCCGCCGAAGAACTCGTGAGCCGAAGCAACAGTTTCAGCCCTTACGCGGCAGCGTTCAGCACAACCGGCCAACCCTCGGTTTCGCTTCCGCTGCACACCGAAGCCACGGGCCTACCCATCGGCATCATGCTCACCGCGCAACCCGGAAACGACGCCGGGCTGTTCACTCTGGCAGCGCAACTCGAAGCCGCCTATCCCTGGGCCACTCGCTGGCCCAACCTCACCAAGTAAACCCAAACACAACCAAGTAATGCACTACAAAGGAGAAGTTCGCATGACTCGAATCCCAAACCCCAACACAAAACGAATGTCGGTGATGCTTGCAGCACTTGCTGCCGCCGGTGTCGTATTGAGCGGATGTTCCGCCCCAACCCCGACTGAGACGGCCGACCCAACGGCCAACCCAACGGCAAGCGAATCCGAAACCACCGAACCGGCAGTCGACGTTTCGGCCGTTCAGGCATTGGCGGGCGATGTAACCTCGCTCGACCCGGCAAAAGCGCAGAACGCACCTGACCTCATGATGTCTCGAATGCGTTTTGACACGCTGATTCGCCGCGACGACTCCGGTACGGTTGTTTCGGGCTTGGCTCAATCGTGGGAGCAGACCCCAACGAGTGCAACCTTCACGCTGCGTGACGATCTCACGTGCTCCGATGGTTCACCGCTGTCCGCCGATGACATCGCAGCATCACTGACTCGCTTGGCCGACCCCGCAACTGGTGGCGCAGCGGCTCAGGTATTTGGTGCTGGCGGAAGTCCCGTGATCACCGCCGAAGGCAACACGGTCACGGTCACGCTCACGCAAGCGAACAGTGACCTCATGTATGGTCTCTCACTCCCACACGCTGGCATCATTTGTGCCCCTGGACTTGCCGATGAGGCGGCTCTGCTCGCCGGTGGGGCAGGAGTTGGTAGTGGGCCGTACTACCTCACGGATCAAACGGCGGGCGCGAGCTACACGCTTGCTGCATCGACCGATTACACCCAGCACCCGGGCTACGCTGCCCTGGCCGACCTTGGTGGCCAGATCCCCACGACCATGACGATGCGCGTTTACGCTGATGAAGCAACGATGGCAAACGACATGCTCACGGGCGCTCTTGACTACGCTGGTTTCACCGGTCCTGACGCGGGTCGCATGACCGATGCATCCGCATTCACGATGGTTCCCACGAAGCTGATTCGCACCTACGCGGTCATCAACCAGCACGAAGGACACCCGGGTGCAGACCCGGCTGTTCGGAAGGCAATCGCGCAGGCCCTTGACGCAGAGGCATTCAACCAGGTCGTCACGCGCGGCACGGGTTCGATCATGTACTCGTTCGCCGACGAGAGCGTCATGTGCGCAAACACCGACGCTTCGCTGGTTACCCCGACCGATGTTGAGGCAGCAAAGGCAGCGCTGAGCGGCCTGAGCATCATCGTGCAAGGCTCGAACGCGGTCGCGGGTGGTGTCGGTAACGAATACCTGCAGACGGCCCTCACCGAAGCTGGCGCGAACGTAACGCTGAAAAACAGCGACAACGCAACGTGGGCAACTGAAGTTCTCGGCAACGCCGGCGAGTGGGACATCACGGTTCAGCCGAACCTCAACCTGGTAAACCTGCTCACACAGCCGGCAGCGATGCTTGTTGGACCCGACCCGCAAAACGGTGGTCGCAACTACGCAGGTATCCAAAACGATGGTTTCGCAGCAGGTTTCGGTGCCGCTCTTGCAACAACGGATGACACTGAAAAGTGTGCTGCGTGGCAAGGCGCCCAGGAGTCGCTGCTGGCTACCGACGACATTGTTCCTTTGGTTGCGTTGACTTCGTACTACGTCAACGCCGTACGCACCAAGGCGCTGTCGCCCGACGGAATCTACGACCCGTCAACACTTCGAGTCGTAGGCTAAGGAATCAGGTAAGAGAGGGTGGGCGAGTCCAAAGCGACTCGCCCACCCGCTCGTTCCTCACGAACGGAAAATCCAGTGACAGTCAACGTCGACTCAACCCAGGCAATTGCGACCCGGGCCCGCACGAAAACAGGCGGGTCTGCATGGCTCGAATTTGCCCGCCGCAAGCTTGTCAGCATCGCGATCATCGTCGCTGTGCTCGTGATTGTCACTTTCTTAATCGTGCAACTCATCCCCGGCGATCCAGCCCGCGTCGTTGCCGGGCCCGACGCATCGCAAGATCAGGTCGATGCCATCCGAACCCAATTGGGCCTTGATGCGGGTCTGTGGCAACAGTTCACAACCTACGTCTCAAATCTTTTGCAAGGCAATCTGGGCACGTCGTTTCGCTCGGGTGAGCCAGTGTCAAGCATTATTGCCGCACGTTTGCCGATAACAACAATGATCGCCGTCATGGCGATGCTCTTCGTGATTCTGATCAGCGTCCCGCTGGGTATGTTCGTGGCAGTTGCGTGCCGAGGTGGCCGACGCCCCTGGCTTGATGCAATGTTTAGCTCAGGCACCGGCCTTGGCGGAGCTATCCCGGAGTATGTTCTCGGAACCATCCTGGTGGTGGTGTTCGCGATTACGTTGGGCTGGTTCCCGGCCTCGGGGACGGCGTCTTGGAAATCGTTTGTTCTGCCGTGTTTGGCCGTTGCGCTCGGCCCCGCGTGTGCAATGGCACGTATCGTTCGACGCGAAGCGGCTACGGTCTTGAACCAGGACTACATGCGAACCGCCCGCGGGCGTCGTCTGCCCGCCTTGCGCGTGTACGTGCGGCACGCGCTACCGAACCTGCTCACCTCGACCCTCACCGTCGGCGGCTTGGTTTTGGCCGGCCTTTTGGGTGGTGCGGTCGTGGTCGAAATTGTTTTCGCTATCCCCGGAATGGGGCAGGGGATCATCAGCGCGATCCAGCGCCGGGACTACCCCGTCATTCAGGGGATCGTGTTGGTGCTGGGCCTGTTGGCAACCCTCCTGCACTTGCTCGTTGATGTCCTGTTGGGTCTGACCGACTCCCGCACGCTGCGATCGGAGCACTCATGAAACGCCGTCCACTCGTCTTCCTGATCGGCCTGGTGGGGCTGCTCTTACTGATTGCGCTGGCAATTGTTGCCCCCATGATTTGGGGCGTCGCTGCCGAAACAACCAATCCGATGAATGGCTCGCTCCCGGCGTCGCGCGAGCACTTGTTCGGCACCGACCGGCTCGGCCGCGACGTGTTCTTGCGCACGCTCGTAGCAGCACGTCCCACCCTCATTACGTGTGCTTTGGCAACGTTGCTCGCGGCAACGATCGGCATTTTCCTTGGCGCCGGAATTCAGGTGGCTCCAGCTCGAATTCGTACCGCTGGTTTGCGCTTGATCGACACAATGATTGCCTTCCCGGCGGTAATCCTCGCCCTCATCATTTGCGCGATTCTCGGCGCGGGACAAACCTCGGCGGTCATCGGTATTGGTGTCGCAACCGCTCCCGCGTTCGCCCGACTCACCGCAAACCTTGCAGCATCCGTTGCCACTCGTGATTTTGTTACTTCAACACGACTGCTGAGCGTCTCACCAGTTCGCCTGTTACGCCGACACGTTTTGCCAAACATTGCGGAGCCCCTCTTGGTGCTTTTCTCGGTCGCGTTTAGCTCGTCACTGCGGGCGCTTTCGGGCTTGAGCTTCTTGGGTCTCGGTGTACAGCCACCCGATTACGACTGGGGTTCAATGCTTGGCACTGGCCTGCAAGACATCTACACCAATCCCTGGGTCGCAATCGGCCCGGCCATCGCGATCGTCGTCGCCGGGCTCTTTGCCACAATGTTCGGTGATGGCCTGGCTGCCACGCTGAATCCAACCGACACTCGTGTACGCGGGGCAGCGAAACGTCGCATCGCCGCAACCACTACTGCGCCTACTGAGGGCCTGGAGGTTTCGGGTCTGAGCGTTTACCGCGCCGACGGCGTGCCGCTGGTCGACAACGTTTCGTTCTCTATCGCACCGGGCGAAATCGTGGGTGTTGTGGGCGAGTCTGGTTCGGGCAAGAGCCTGACCGCAATGTCGGTTGCGCAACTGCTCGCTGACGGGCTTGACGCCCAAGCCGAAGTCATGCAGCTTGGCTCGGTTCCGTTGCAACGCGCCCCGAAAAAGGCGCTGGCGACCGATCTTGGCATCATTTATCAGGACCCATCGTCGAGCTTCAACCCCACGTTGAGAATGGGCGGTCAACTCACCGAGACGATTCGCACCCATGGGGGCGCCAGCCGAAAAGAAGCGAACGAGCGCGCCATCAAGGCGCTCGAGCGCGTACAGGTTACCCGGCCCGAACAGCGGATGACGCAGCACCCGCATGAGCTTTCTGGCGGCATGCGCCAACGCGCAATGATTGCCTCGTCGCTTTTGACCTCACCGAAACTGCTTCTGGCCGACGAACCCACGACAGCCCTCGATGTGACAGTGCAGAAAGAGATTCTGACACTCTTGCGCGAGGTAAATGAACGTGACGGTGTCTCGGTGCTGATGATCTCGCACGATCTCGGGGTTATCGCTGAAATTTGTGACCGCGTTTTGGTCATGTACGCCGGGACGATCGTAGAGGAGCTCGCGGTCGCTGCACTGCGCAGCGGTGAGGTGCACCACCCCTACACTCAGGCCCTCCTTGCCGCAACGCCCAGCATCCATGCCGACCGCGAGCTCCTGGCGATTCCGGGCCGGCCACCAGCTCCCGATGAGCGCGGTGTGGGCTGTAGTTTTGCCAACCGCTGCCCCTTAGCGATGCCAATTTGCCACACGGATGTGCCGCTGCCAGTGCAGACGGCCGCGGGCAGCGCCGCTTGCCACGCGGTGACACCTCAAGGGAGCGACTCATGACTGTACCGGCACTCGAAATCCGCGGGTTGAACGTCTCATTTGGCAGCGGTAAGAAATCACTACACGTGCTGAAGGATGTTTCGGTTGCGGTAACGCCCGGGGCAACTGTTGCGCTCGTGGGAGAATCAGGCTCGGGCAAATCGACCCTCGCCAAAGCGGTCGTGGGAACCGTGAGGATGGATTCTGGCGAGATTTTGCTGGACGGCGTTCAAACAAACGCCCGCACCCGAGCCGACCGCAAACGCTTGCGACGCTCGGTGCAATTGATCCCGCAAGACCCCTATGCCTCGCTCGATCCCCGCATGACGATCGGCGACACGATCGCCGAGGCGATCGACCCCGTTCGCGGCACAATGCGAACGCAGGGACCGAAGGTTGGCGAGCTCCTCAATGCCGTCTCGCTCGACGCATCCGCAGCCGCGTCATACCCACACCGGTTTTCCGGTGGACAGCGCCAGCGCATCGCAATTGCCCGGGCGCTTGCGGTGAACCCGACGATGATCATCGCCGACGAAGTAACATCCGCTCTGGACTGCTCGGTGCAGGCTGAAATTCTCGATGCACTCGATGACCTCAAGCGCAGCCGGGGTCTGAGCATGCTGTTTATCTCGCACGATCTAGCTGTCGTGCGACACGTTGCCGATCAGGTGGCGGTGATGTCGCAAGGTGAAATCGTCGAAAGCTCACCCGGTGCTCGACTCTTCACCGCGCCCGAACACCCGTACACGCGCGAACTGCTCGCGAGCGTTCCCGCCCTGTAAGCAGGGACGCAAAAACTCAACGGGTTTCGCAGCCGAGCGCACTTTGGGTGCTTGCTGTGAAACCCGTTGAGTTTGTGTAAGTTATGCGCGAGCTGCAGCTTGGCGACGCAACTCGGCCTTGGCGAGTGACTGTTTGTGTGTCTCGTCCGGCCCGTCGGCGAAGCGGAGTGTGCGCACACCGGCGTACATCATCGCCAGCGGGGTGTCTTGCGAAAGCCCGCCACCACCGTGCACCTGAATTGCTTTGTCGAGGATCCACTGCACGGTCTGCGGTGTTGCAATCTTGATGGCCTGAATCTCTTTGTGCGCACCCTTATTGCCAACGGTGTCCATGAGCCAGGCTGTTTTCAGAACAAGCAATCGCAATTGCTCGATGCGCACGCGGGACTCTGCGATCCAGTCCTGAATGACCCCTTGTTGCGCAAGCGGCTTGCCGAATGCGACGCGCTCATCAGCTCGTGCACACATCAGCTCAATCGCACGCTCTGCCATTCCGATGGAACGCATGCAGTGGTGGATACGGCCGGGGCCGAGACGCGCCTGCGCGATTGCAAACCCGCCCCCTGCTTCACCGATGAGGTTCGATGCCGGCACACGCACGTCGTTGAAGACGAGTTCGGCGTGACCGCCATGATCGTTGTCCTCGTAGCCAAACACATGCATGCCGCGCAGTACTTCGAATCCGGGGGTGTCTCGCTCAACGAGAATCATCGACTGCTGGCGGTGGCGTTCTGCTGTGGGGTCGGTCTTGCCCATCACGATGAAGATTTTCGCGTTGGGATTCATTGCCCCAGTGATCCACCACTTGCGGCCGTTGATGACGTATTCGTCTCCATCGCGCACGATCGAAAGCTCGATGTTTGTCGCATCCGATGACGCAACCGCGGGCTCGGTCATGGCAAAAGCAGAACGAATTTCGCCGTTCAGCAGTGGCTGCAGCCAGCGCTCCTTTTGCTCAGGTGTGCCGAACAGGTCAAGCACTTCCATGTTGCCGGTGTCTGGGGCGGCGCAATTGAACACCGCGGGAGCAAGCTGAATGCTGTGACCGGTGATTTCGGCCAACGGCGCGTACTGCAGGTTCGTCAGGCCCGCGCCCTCAGCTGACGGCAAGAAGAAGTTCCACCAACCTCGACTGCGAGCCTCAGCACGCAGTTCTGCCACAATCGGCATCGAATCCCACGCCCAGCGATTCTCGGACGCGGCAAGCTGCTCATGGAAAGTGTGTTCGGCTGGCTGCACACGCGTCTTGACGAACTCGAGTACTTCGGCACGCCTGTTTTCAGTGTCCTCATCAAATGCGAAATCCATCACGGCACCAAAACTGAGACCGACTCGACAACGCACGCCGGGCGGTCTGAGCCCTCAAGTTCAACGGTTACCGTTGCGACCAGTTGGTAGCCGGCCGAGGTTTGCGTCAGTGAGGTCAGCTCAACGCCAGCACGAACGCGTGAACCGACACGAACCGCCGCTGGGAAGCGCAGTTTGTTTGCACCGTAATTGAGACCGGCCTTTATCCCCGCCACTTCATACACCTGCCACGAGAGCATCGGCGCGAGCGAAACGGTCAAAAAGCCGTGTGCGATCGTCGAGCCAAACGGGCCAGTTGCGGCACGCTCGGGGTCGACGTGGATCCACTGGTGGTCACCGGTTGCCTCAGCAAACAGGTCGATGCGCTCTTGCGTGATCTCTAACCACGGCGAGTACCCGATGTGGGTGCCGATGGCCGATTCCAACTCCGCGATTCCGTTGAATACTCTGACATCCGTTGTCATTGCGTTCTCCTTTTTTTGAACTTGTATTGTCGCGCCGGCGCTAAGACAGTCGCTCGATGACCATGGCCATACCCTGGCCGCCTCCGACGCACATCGTCTCAAGGCCGAATTGTGCGTCGCGCTGTTGTAAAGCGTGAATGAGTGTTGACGTGATACGGGCACCGGTCATGCCGAACGGGTGACCGACTGCGATTGCGCCGCCGTTGACGTTCAGCCGGTCTTCGTCGATGCCGAGTTGGCGAGCCGATGGGATGACCTGTGCCGCAAATGCTTCGTTGATCTCAACGAGGTCGATGTCACCAATGCTCATGCCAGCGCGCGCCAGCGCCTGCTTCGATGCCTCGACCGGGCCGAGGCCCATGATCTCGGGCGACAGACCCGTAACACCCGTAGAAACGATGCGGGCCAGCGGGGTGATGCCGAGTTCTTTCGCGCGCGTATCGCTCATGATCACCAGCGCCGCGGCACCGTCGTTGAGCGGGCAGCAGTTGCCAGCGGTCACCGTTCCGTCGGGGCGGAAGACCGGTTGCAAAGCAGACACCGCTTCGAGCGTGACACCAGCCCGGGGGCCATCATCGGTGCTGACGACCGTGCCGTCGGCAAGGGTGACCGGGGTGATGTCGTTTTTCCAGAAGTCTTGTTGTGCTTCAACACGGTTTTGGCTGCGCACAGCGAATGCGTCTTGCTCGGCGCGCGTAACACCCGTCAGCTGCGCAACGTTTTCTGCTGTCTGGCCCATCGCAATGTAGATGTCGGGCACGGAGCCGTCGACACGCGGGTCGGTCCACGTTTGACCGCCCTGAGCGATTTGTGCGGTGCGTGCTTGAGCGCCAGCAAAAAGCGGATTCTGGGTTCCGGGCATGTCGTCTGCGGCACCCGAACCGAAACGGCTCACCGTTTCGACACCGGCCGAGATGAATACGTCTCCTTCACCGGCTTTAATCGCGTGGAAGGCCATGCGCGTTGTCTGCAGCGACGACGAGCAGTAGCGGTTCACCGTAGTGCCAGGCAGCGTGTCAATGCCGAGCAACACCGAGACAACACGGGCGAGGTTATATCCACCCTCACCAGCGGGCTGCCCCGTACCAAGGATGAGGTCGTCAATCGTTTTCGGGTCAAGCTGCGGCACCTTTGCGAGGGCAGCTTGCACCATTTGCACCGTGAGGTCATCCGGTCGCATTGTTGCGAGCGATCCCTTGTAGGCGCGGCCGATCGGCGAGCGGGCGGTCGAGACGATAACGGCTTCTGGCATGACAGCTCCTTACTAAGCGCTTGCTTATTGCTACACTGATCATGCCGCACAAGTGCGCCCGCGTCAAGCTGTGGCATCCGATCTGTTTCATACCCGAGGAATCCTGATGGCCCGAACGACCGCGACCGACTCTCGCGAGCGCATTGCCGAAGCGGCGCTGAATAGCTTTGCCGACAAGGGTTTTCACGGAACGACCACACGCGACATTGCCGCGGGGGCTGGAATGAGTCCGGCCGCACTGTACGTGCACCACACCTCGAAAGAAGATTTGCTGTTCGAGCTTTCGCGCTCGGGGCACTTGCGCACACTCGAAATGCTCACGACCGCAGCAGCAAGAAGCGCCTCCCCAACCCAACGATTGCGCGAAATTGTGCGCGTTTTTGTGAGCGATCACGCGGAACACCACGTGAGCGCTCGGGTCGTAAACTACGAGCTCGGCAGCCTCAGCTCAGAACATCGCACTGAAGTTGAAGGCCTGCGCACACGCATCAACGATGTCGTGCGTGTCGTTATTGCTCAGGGTGTTGATGCTGGCGAGTTTGATGTTGCAGACATCCGCGTCACAACGGGGGCGGTGCTCTCGCTCGGTCTCGACGTAGCACGCTGGTACCGCAGCGACGGAAACCTGACCCCAGAATATCTCAGCGAACAGTATGCCGAAATGGCCTTGCGGATCGTTGGGGCAAAGATCTAGAATAAGCAAGCGCTTAGTAAGCGCACACGAAGAAGTGGAGACAACAATGCTGGCATGGCAAATCCCAACCCTGGGTGAACCGAAAGACGTCTTGGTCTTGAACGAGGTCGACGAGCCCACCGCAGGTCCGACTGAACTCGTCGTACGAGTCTTGGGAGCAGCCGCCGGATTCCCCGACGCTATGCTCACCCGCGGCGAGTACCAAATTCGCCCCGAACTGCCCTTCACCCCCGGAGTCGAAGTGTGTGGCACGGTCGTTGCCATGGGCAGCGACGTCACCGGCATCAACCTCGGTGACCGCGTCATCGGAAGCATCGTCTTCCCGCACGGTGCGCTTGCCGAGTACGCAGTCATGGACGCCCGCCAAACATTCCCTGCCCCGCCAGAACTCGACGATGCTGAAGCAGCCGCGCTCTACATCGCCTACCAAACCGGCTGGTTTGGTCTGCACCGTCGCGCACAACTGCAGGCCGGTGAGACACTGCTCGTACACGCCGCCGCCGGCGGTGTTGGCAGTGCTGCCGTACAACTCGGCAAAGCTGCTGGCGCAACTGTCATCGGAGTTGTTGGCGGGCCCGAAAAGGCCGAAATCGCTCGCTCGCTGGGCGCAGATGTTGTCATCGACCGCTCGAGCGAAGACTTCGTCGAGGCTGTCAAGGCACACACCGGTGGCCGCGGTGCAGACGTCATCTACGACTCAGTCGGTGGCGAGTCATACACAAAGTCCACGAAGTGCATCGCGTTCGAAGGCCGCCTCGTGATCGTCGGTTTTGCCAGCGGAACGATGCCGACACCGCCGCTCGGTCACGCGCTCGTAAAGAACTACTCGATCGTTGGCCTGCACTGGGGGCTCTACAACACGTACGACAATGCCGCCGTACACGAATGCCACCGCGAACTCAGCCGCCTTGTGGCTGCCGGAAGCATCCGCCCCTACGTCAGTGAGCGCTTGAGCCTCGAACACGGCGCCGACGCTATCCAGCGCCTCGCCGACGGTAAGACCACCGGTCGGGTTGTGATCACTCCATGACCCAGACGATTCCCGGGCTTGACCTGCCCCGGTTTACCGAATGGCTCGAAGCGCGCGTCGGCGTCCGGGGCCCGGTGCGCGCCGAACTCATTGCGGGTGGCAGGTCAAACCTCACGTACCGCATCTTCGACGACACGAACCGTTGGGTGCTGCGCCGACCACCACTCGGACACGTGCTGGCAACAGCGCACGACATGGCACGCGAATACCGCGTGCTCGAAGCGCTTGCTCCAACACACGTTCCGGTACCGCGACCGATCGCCTTCAGCGACGATCTCGACGTGCTCGGTACCCCGTTCTACGTCATGGACCACGTTGATGGCGAGTCGTACCGTCACAAATCGCAGCTCGAGTCGCTTGGCGCCGACCGCACCCGCACGATCGCGCTGCGCCAGGTTGACGCGCTCGCCGCTCTCCACGAAGTCGATCCCGCCGAAGTGGGCCTTTCCGACTTTGGTCGCGCAGAAGGCTTTTTGCCCCGCCAAGTAGAACGCTGGCGCAAGCAACTCGATGCCTCCTACTCGCGGGATCTCCCCGACGCTGCACTGCTGTATGAGAAGCTCGCGGCATCCGTACCCGAACCCTCACGCTCAGGAATTGTGCACGGCGACTTCCGTCTCGACAACCTGCTCGTCGACGACAACGACGAAATTCGGGCAATCGTCGACTGGGAAATGGCAACGCTCGGCGACCCGCTGACCGACCTCGCGCTACTGGCGATGTACCAGCGCCTGAACGACCTCATCAGCGGAACTTCGTTCACCGACGCGCCACACGCGCCCGGCTACCCGACCGAAGCCGAACTCATCGCACACTATGGCGCGGCCTCAGACCGCGAACTCGACAACTTCGGCTTCTACCTCGGGCTTGCCGCCTTCAAGGCGGCCAGCATCCTCGAGGGCATTCACTACCGCTACCAAGCGGGACAAACCGTCGGCGCGGACTTCGACACAATCGGAAACGCCGTGCCACCACTGCTCGCTGCCGGCCTCGACGCCCTCGCAGGGCGCGAGTAACGGCATCCGATTCTTGATTTCAGACACTTCACTCACGACAACCCAGGAGACACCATGACAACTCGTACCGCAATCGTCACGGGCGCTGCCCGCGGAATCGGCGCGGCAACCGCGCTTCGCCTCGCCGCCGACGGCCACAACGTCGCCGTCATCGACCTCGACGAAGCCGCGTGCGCCCCAACTGTCGACGCAATCGTCGCGGCCGGTGGCAAAGCCATCGCCGTTGGGGCGGATGTTTCAGACGAAGCCGCCGTCGCCGCCGCCGTTGAGCGCGTCGCCGCAGAGCTCGGCGAGCCAACCATTCTCGTCAACAACGCCGGTATCATTCGCGACAACCTGCTGTTCAAGATGACGACGGGCGACTGGGATGCGGTGATGAACGTGCACTTGCGGGGTGCGTTCTTGATGAGCCGCGCGGTGCAGGCGTTCATGACGAAAGAACGTTGGGGTCGCATTGTGAACCTCTCGTCGAGCTCGGCACTGGGCAACCGTGGCCAGGCAAACTACTCCGCAGCCAAGGCCGGTATGCAGGGCTTCACTAAGACGCTCGCGATTGAACTTGGCCCGTTCGGGGTCACCGCAAACTCGATCGCGCCGGGGTTCATCCAGACCGACATGACCGCAGCAACCGCTGAGCGCATCGGTATGACGCTGGAAGATTTCGCTGCGGCCGCGGCCGCCCAGATTCCGGTGCGTCGCCCGGGTGTTCCTGACGACATCGCAAACGCCGTCGCGTTCTTCGTTGACGAGCGCGCAGGCTTTGTTTCGGGGCAGAACATCTACGTCGCCGGCGGCCCGCTGAACTAATTCACACAGCCCGCTGTGTTCCAAAAGCAGGGCCGAAGTCGCAAAACCGATCGGTTGAGTGCGTATTTGCACCGGTCACGCGATTCGGCCCTGCTTTTGGCGCACCGTGCCATCACGTCGGGTGCTGATTAGGCTGGAGATGTGAACGAGCCGCCGTTTATTCCACACGACCCGCGGTACGGGTGGAATGGCACCGCGAGCAACCGCAAGAGTGCGCGTCAGGCCCGTGGGCAGGTGGATGCCCCGAAACGCACCCGTGCACCGAAGAACCTTGGTGTCGGCGGTTCGACCCCAGGTGCACCAACACTCACCAGCACGCCGAGCATCAATGAGGTCATCACCTGGAAGCAAGAATTCAAGACGCTTTTCACCTGGGTCAACGCCGCCGCCTTTGCCGTGTGCTTCGGGCTTGCGGCGATCGCAACCATCTTTGCGGTCGAAAGCGGGAGCTCGCCGTGGGCGCTCGTGGCGTTTCCGCTGCCGGTCATGCTGTTCTCGGTGTGGCTCGTGTTGCAGGGGATCTGGATTCGTCCCGATCGCATCCATTTGGGCAAACGCCTCACATGGGCAGCGTTCGTTGCCCCGACCGTCTTTCTCGCGCTGCAGGCGTTGCTCGCCATCGCGCTTGGCGGAAGCTCCCAAAACATTTCGCAAGCGATCCCGTTCTCCCTCGAGCCGGGCGCGTTCATCTTCGTTGGCATCTTCTTCACGGCCGCCGCAACGTACGCGACCGCCCTCGTTTCAATCCCAACAACGGCGATCCTGCGCGCGTTCACACGCCGCTCGAAACTCGCGCAAACCACTCCTCGCCAAACCCGTTGCGGCACGGCGATCATCGGGATCGGCCTCGTGCCCTTCTTGGCTGGCTGGGCGATCAAGACGTACTTCTTCGACAACGTGTTCGGCGGCGTCTCGTGGCGGATGGTGCGCGACATGATCAGCTCCGCCCCACCGGGTATGCCGGGTGTGGGCGGTCTCAGCGCGCTCGTTGCCATAGCCTTCGGTGTGCTCGGCATCGGTGTGATTATGCTCATCATCGGCGTACTGCTGCTCGTCTGGGTATTTGCCAGGCCGTTTTTGCAGACACTCATCCCGGCGCTGGCGCACAAACCCACGGCGGCGGCGGATGTTGTGGCATCCGATTCCGCCGCACCCGCCCCACCTGCTCCGCCCAACGCGGTGCCGGTCGGGTTCGTTGGCAACGACCCGAATGTGCCACCTCGCCCCGATTCGCCGCTCGGTGAGTACCTTGCCCGCGTGCAATACGACGGCGACGCTACGCTGGAGCAATGACGATAACCGCGGCAGCCGACGGATCAGCACTCGGCAATCCCGGTCCGGTCGGTTGGGCGTGGTACATCGACGATGCCCACTGGGCGTCGGGCGGCTGGGCCCACGGCACAAACAATCAAGGCGAGCTTACGGCCGTGCTCGAACTGCTGCGGGCAACGCGATCAGTAGCTGATGAGACGCTCGTGATTGCGTGTGACAGTAAATACGTCATCGATTCGCTGACGAAGTGGATGCCCGGCTGGAAGCGAAACGGCTGGCGCAAAGCCGACAAGTCGCCCGTACTCAATCGTGAACTGCTCGAGACACTCGACGCTGAGCTGACCGGGCGATCGGTGAAGTTCGAATGGGTGAAGGGCCACGCGGGGCATCCGCTCAATGAGGCCGCCGACGAACGTGCCCAGGCTGCCGCGCGCGCTTATCAAGCACGAGTGCTGCCCGATGCTGGGCCCGGTTTCGGGGCTCTTGCGCCAGCTGCCGTCGCGGAACCGGCTGCCCCGCTCGACACCAGTGGTCTGTTCGACGATGACTGGATCGACACCGACCCACAGACTGTCACGCTCACCCTCGAGCTGTCTGCCGACGAGTTTTCCCGCCTACAGTCCCGCGCACGCGCAGCCGGCACAACCCCAGAAGACCTCCTGCGCAGCCTCATGTAGCCCCCAAACGTTGTCGGCCGCTGGTACGCTTCAGCCACAGAGCCGAAGAAATCCCCAAGAAAACACTGGAGCACCGATGTCTGAACCAAGTATTCCCGGCCCGCCGCCTGCACCGATGGGCGAATCTTCCGTCGATGGCCTCGTCAAGGGCCTCACCGACCTCACGTTCACGAAGTTCATCACGATCAAGTTTGCCGCGGTGATTTACGTTGTCGGCATCGTGCTTGCCATCCTGTCGTGGCTCGGACTCGTGATCGCCGCATTCAACGTCAACGCTGGCGCGGGTATCGCCGCCCTGCTGCTGGGGTGGATCATCCCACTCGTCCAAATCATCGTTACGCGCGTTTCTCTCGAACTGGCCGTCTCGCTCGTTCGCACCGCGCAGAACACCTCACGCATGGCCGAAAAGGCATAACCAATCGTTTAGGAGCGGTCAGCAACCCAGTGTTGTTGACCGCTCTTTGCATGCTTCGATGAGCCGCGCCCGCGCTAGCCGTAGACTGGAACGGTGTGCAGCCCCGCCCCCTCCCATCAGCCAGATTCGGTCGCAAACGCAATTGCGACACCCGAAAAAGAGCAGCCATATGCGGCGCTCGGACTCAAGCCCGACGAGTACGCACGCATCAGGGAAATCCTGGGCCGTCGCCCGACGAGTGGCGAGCTTGCAATGTACTCGGTCATGTGGAGCGAGCACTGCTCATATAAGTCGAGCAAGAAGTACCTGCGCCGGTTCGGCGAGAAGGTATCGGATGAGATGCGCGAGCGCCTCATGGTGGGCATGGGCCAAAACGCCGGTGTTGTTGATGTTGGCGAGGGCTGGGCCGTCACGTTCAAGGCCGAGAGTCACAACCACCCGAGTTTCATTGAGCCGTTCCAGGGCGCTGCGACCGGTGTCGGCGGCATTGTGCGCGACATTATTTCGATGGGGGCCCGCCCAGTCGCGGTCATGGATGCGTTGCGGTTCGGCGCAATCGACCACCCCGACACCGCCCGCGTTGTGCACGGCGTGACAAGCGGCATCAGCTTCTACGGCAACTGCCTCGGCCTACCGAACATTGGTGGCGAAACGGTTTTCGACAGTGTCTACCAGGCAAACCCGCTCGTGAATGCACTCGCGGTTGGCGTCTTGCGCCACGAAGACCTCAAGCTGGCAAATGCTTCCGGCGTTGGCAACAAGATCGTACTGTTCGGTGCTCGCACCGGTGGTGACGGCATCGGCGGCGCGAGCATCCTCGCATCTGACAGCTTCGACGAGAAGGGGCCAACCAAGCGCCCCGCAGTTCAAGTGGGCGACCCATTTGCCGAGAAGGTGCTTATCGAGTGCTGTCTCGAGCTGTACGCCGCAGATGTTGTTGAGGCCATTCAAGACCTCGGCGCCGCCGGCATCAGCTGCGCCACGAGTGAGCTTGCCGCGAACGGTAACAGTGGCATGCGCGTGAGCCTCGACAACGTGCTGCTGCGCGACCCAACGCTCACGGCCGAAGAGATTCTGATGAGCGAGTCGCAAGAGCGCATGATGGCTGTTGTTGCGCCGGAAAAGCTCGACGAGTTCTTGGCGATCACCTCGAAGTGGGATGTAGAGACATCCGTTTTGGGCGAGGTGACCGGCGATGGCCGTTTGGTGATCGACTGGCAAGGTGAGCGCATCGTCGATGTTGACCCGTCGACGGTTGCCGTCGACGGCCCCGTCTACGATCGACCCGTTGCGTACCCGTCGTATCTTGATGCGTTGCAAGCGGACGCCGCAGAAGCCCTCCCACGCGCAACGTCGGCTGACGAATTGCGTGCACAGTTCTTCGCACTGCTGGCAAGCCCCAACCTCGCCGACACGAGCTGGATCACGAACCAGTACGACTATTACGTGCTCGGCAACACAGCACTTTCGTTCCCGGACGACGCGGGCATGATTCGCGTTGACGAAGAATCAGGGCTCGGTTTTGCGATCGCGACCGACGCGAACGGCCGTTACTGCCAACTCGACCCGTATCGCGGAGCCCAATTGGCGCTCGCCGAGGCGTACCGAAACGTCGCTGTCACGGGAGCTGAACCAGCGGCTGTGACCGACTGCTTGAACTTTGGTTCACCAGAAAACCCCGAGGTCATGTGGCAATTCGGGCAAACCGTTGATGGTTTGGCCGACGGATGCTTCGAACTGGGCATTCCCGTCACGGGCGGCAACGTCTCGTTCTACAACCAGACCGGCGACGTACCAATTCACCCGACCCCGCTCGTGGGCGTCATGGGCATTGTCGACGATGTTTCGCGGCGCATTCCATCGGGGTGGCAAGACGAGGGACAAAACCTGTACTTGCTCGGTGTCACCCGCGATGAACTCAGCGGCAGCGCCTGGGCGGATGTCGTGCACAACCACCTCGGTGGCCTGCCACCGGTCGTCGACCTCGCTGGCGAGCGATCACTTGCTGGGCTCCTCGGTGCAGCCCGCGACGAATGGCTCATCTCAAGCGCCCACGACCTCAGCGAAGGTGGCCTCGCACAAGCCCTTGCCGAAGGTGTTTTGCGCTTCGGTATCGGCGCCCGTATATGGCTCACCGAGCTCATGGAGCGCGACGGTGTCGATGAGACCGCCGCACTGTTTGGCGAGTCGACGGGGCGCGTGCTTGTAACGGTTCCCCGCGAAGACGACGTCAAATTCCAGGGACTCTGCGCGGGTCGCGGCTACCCCGTGTTGCGCGTCGGTGTCACCGACAGCGAACCCGTACTTGAAGTACAGGGCGTGTTCTCGGCATCCGTTACCGAGCTTCGCGAAGCGGCAACAAGCACGCTGCCGCAGCACTTTGGCCCAACCGTAACTGAATAAGCTTCGACCAGAAAAAGAGTATGAGCAACGACAACGACGACGATCTCGAGATCGACACAACCCACTCGCAACTGACACGCACCATTGCGTGGATCACGATCGTTGCGCTTGTTTTGCTGGGCGGTGGGGCGACGCTTATCGCGTTGCTCTGGAACTAGCGCTCGAGCGGGCTAGACGAACCAGCCCGACAACACACCGACACCGAACACGATAGCGATCAGCGCGAGGATCAGCTCAATCGCGTACAGCGTCGCGTGGGTCTTGTAGAACTTCGTGCGCTTGCCGTTCTCGTCGCGGGCACGCGGGTCACGCGTCACACGGGCGTAGAGCCGGCTCCACGAAAAGGCGCCCCATGCTGCGTAGATGAGCAGAAAGATTCCGACCCAGGTCAAACTCATGATGGTGTTGCTCCGGCTTCTGTGTGATGCCGAATCACTTCGGCGACGACAAAATTGAACCACTTTTCGGCGAACTCAGGGTCGAGCTGCGCGTCCTTTGCAAGCGCGCGCAACCGGGCTACCTGCTGTTCCTCACGATTGGGGTCGGATGCCGGCAACCCATGCTCGGCCTTGAGGTGACCCACCGCTTGCGTGCAACGAAACCGCTCAGCGAGCATATGGATAAGAGCCGCGTCGATATTGTCGATACTCGCCCGAAAGTGTTGCAGTTGCTCTTGAGGGGTCGTCATGGGTTCCACGATACCGGTTGTGCGTGTCTCGTTCGTAAGGGTTCTAGAGTGGACTCATGGGAGCAGTCAAAAAAGCAAACCCCGATGCTATGCCAGCGACAACATCCGTGCGCACGGCCGTAACAACGGGTGCGCGTCGCATGTGGGCACACGTTGACCAACCACTCGTATTCGGGTTCCTGTTTGCGATCGGTGCGCTCGTCGCCGTCGGTTTAGCCATCGCGTTTTTGAACCTGAACACCGTCATCATGTACATCGTGCTGGCGCTGTTCTTGGCGCTCGGCATTAATCCGGTCGTGCGGTTCTTAGAAGGCCATGGGCTCAAACGAGGCATCGCGGTACCAATCGTCATCGTTGCACTCGTGGCAATCTTGGCCGGCGTGTTCTGGCTGTTGATTCCTCCGGTCGTCAATCAGCTCTCCGCCTTCGCCGCATCTGTTCCCGGCATGGTGCAAGACTTCATGAACGGTCCGATCTACGCCGATCTGATCGCACGATTCGGCGACAGCATTAATGAAGCGCTTGCCGCGGCGCAAGCGTTCTTGAGCGACCCAAGCAACATCCTCAACATCTTCGGTGGCGTCTTTCAAGTGGCGGGCGCGCTTGCGGGTGGCCTCACAGGCTTGATTATGGTGACGATTCTGACGATGTATTTCGTCGCTGGACTTCCCGCGATGAAAGACGGGCTGCTGCGCCTGGCTCCGGCGTACCGCCGCCGCACGATCAGTGACATCGCTGACCAGATTATTGAGGCGGTCGGCAGTTTTGTGCAGGGGCAGGTTGTCCTGTCGCTAATCAACGCCGCGGTCATGCTCGTTACCTACTTGGTGCTCGGGCTTCCCTTCGCTCTACTGCTTGCGGTCGCGGCTTTCTTCCTTGCCCTGATTCCGATGCTCGGCTCCTGGCTCGCGCTCGCGCTCGGCGCCGTCGTCGCACTGTTCTTCAGCCCTCAAAAGGCACTGATCTTCATCATCGTTTATCTCATCTATATGCAAATTGAGGCATACGTTCTCGCGCCGAAGATTCTCGGGAAGGCTGTGGCCGTTCCGGGTTCGCTCATCGTTATCGGTGCGCTCGTCGGTGGCACATTGATGGGCCTCACCGGAGCCCTCCTTGCCGTGCCCGTTACAGCCTCGTTGCTGATCATCATTTATCAAATCTGGATCCCGAAACAGGATGTGCAAACCGTCGATCCTGACATCATCGCCTCAAAAGTGTGAATGTTACGCACCCCGGTTTCGTGCTGATGGCAACTGAGCTTCTTCACCAACTCTCCCGCGAGTTGCCCGCCGACGTTCTGGTGACCGACCCAGCCTCAATGCAGGCGTACCGATGGGACCGTTCGGGCGACCCTGACGCGGGCGAGCCCACCATTGTCGTTCGGCCGACCTCGACCGAACAGGTGCAGGCAGTTATGCGGATTGCGTCTGCAACCGGCACGCCGGTTGTTCCCCGCGGTGCCGGTTCCGGGCTTTCCGGCGGATCATCGGCTGTCACCGGCGGTATCGTGCTTTCGCTCGACCGCATGCGCGAGATTGAGATTGATCCCGCGACGCGCATGGCACGAGTGCAGCCTGGTGCGTTCAATGCCGAGGTGAAAGCTGCGGCATCCGCTCACGGGCTTTGGTATCCACCCGACCCGGCATCGTTTGAGTTCTGTTCGATCGGCGGCAATATCGCCACGAATGCGGGCGGGTTGTGCTGCGTCAAATACGGTGTCACGACCGACTACGTGCTCGGAATGACGGTTGTACTCGCCGACGGTCGCGCTGTACAACTCGGTGGAACGCGCATAAAAGACGTCGCCGGACTCTCGCTCACAAAGCTCTTCGTCGGCAGCGAAGGCACGCTCGGTGTTGTTACCGAAGCCGTACTGCGACTGATCCCGGCGCAATTGCCACCGACCACGATCGTGGCTGTCTTCCCCTCACTTGACGCTGCGATCGAAAGTGTTTTGGCTATTTCGGCAGAGTTGCGCGCATCGATGCTTGAGTTCATGGATAACGTCGCGATCAATGCCGTCGAAGACGACATCCGCATGGGGCTCGACCGCTCAGCGCAAGCGATGCTCGTTATTCAGTCGGATGAACCGGGCGAGTATGCCGCGCAACAGGCCGCGCGCATCGTCGAACTGTGCGAACAGCACGGAGCCAGCGAGTGCTATGCGACCGCGGATGCCGAAGAAGGCGAAGCGTTCACCGCGGCACGACGCGCGGCTATCCCCGCGCTCGAGAAAAAAGGCAAGTTGCTGCTCGAAGATGTCGGGGTGCCACTGCAGCGACTGGGGGAGTTGATTACGGGCGTTGCGGGGCTCGCCGACGAGTATGACGTTGTTATCTCGGTCATTGCGCACGCGGGCGATGGCAACACGCATCCGCTCATTGTTGTAGACCCAACGGATGCTGAACAGAACGCCCGGGCCGAGCAGGCGTACGGCGCCGTCATGGAGCTGGCGATTTCGCTCGGCGGAACGATTACCGGCGAGCACGGTGTGGGGCGACTGAAAAGGGCGTGGCTGCCGGCGTATCTCGGTGACGACGTCATGGAGCTCAACGAGCGCATCAAGCACGCGCTCGACCCGGCCGGCATTCTCAATCCCGGCGTGATGTACCGCTAGCGCCCCCCTTTTTTCCCGTTCAGGTGACAGTTTCTACCGTTTTTCCCGCCCAAAAGTGGTAGAAACTGTCACCTGAACCGGGTGGGGGTGGGGCGGATGCCGCTAGCCCGCAACAATCACGGTCGGTGACGGCACATCGACCGTCGTGAGTAGGCGGCTCGGGATGCCGCGCGAGTCGATATCCAACGCTGCGATCGAGTTGGAGCGCTGTCCAGCCACCAGCAGAACGCCCTCGTGCTCGAGGTGAAAACGCGGCCAATCGACACCGGCTTCGACGAGCGCTTTCGGTGTGACGCGGGCTCCGGCATCCGATACCGCGAGCGTCGCGATCGTGTTTGAGCCACGCAGCCCGACCCACACGTGGTACCCGTCAGGCGAAATCGAAATCTCGGCGCTTGCATCGCCGGGCAGTCCGAGTGGGCCACTGCTCGAGATGATGCTGTAGCGCCCGTCGGGACCACTGCCCAGGACGAATACCTCGTTCGAGAATTCCGTGTCAACGAACAAGAAGCCACTCGGATGCAGGGCGAGGTGGCGCGGACCAGAGCCAAACGGAAGTGTCACTTCGTGATCAAGCTCAAGCCCGCTCGCACCAAGGCGCCAGAATCGCACCAGGTCAAAGCCCAAATCGGATGTCGCGACCCGCCCGTCGGGCAAGACCACCGACGCGTGCGCGCGCGAGACGCGCTCGTCGCCGAACGCGTACGGATCGGCTGCTGGCGCCGCAGGCTTGGCCTCAACGAGCGCGCCCGTGGCATCCGTTTGAACCAGCGCGACGGTGCCGTCGCCCCACGAACACGCGATGAGCCCGCGGTCGGTTGCGGTCAGGTGGCAAAGCGCTGGTCCGATGCTGACCCGGCCGCCGAGTGGCACGAGCACGCCGTCGTCAGCGATGTCGATCGCACGAGCTGATTCGGCGAACTCGAGTGCAGCATAGAGGCGATTCCCGCGCTTGGTCAGCCACGATGGCGACGGCATCTGGGCAACAACACCCTCGTAGCGCAGCGTTTTCGGGTCACCATCCGCACTCACGCGGCCGATGCCCTCGAGGGTTCCGTCGCCGTCGATGCCGTAGCCGCCCACCCAAAAACTCTGCATGCTTCTATTCTTGCCGCTTCCCCCACTGCCCACTCACCCCAATCCTCCCCGTTCAGGTGACAGTTTCTACCACTTTTGACCCCAAAACACGGTAGAAACTGTCACCTGAACGGGGGAGGTGTGGATAACTTTCGCGAGCATTTTGCGAATCGAGGCATGCTAGCCGCATGTACACGAAGCTTGAGTTCCCAACCAACCCTGCGCGGACAGTCGCCGACGCGCTGCGGGAGGGAACCCCCTACTCCGCACTGCGGCGAGGCGACCTTGAGCGCCCCTTTCGCGGTGTACGAAGCTTGGGTTCGGATGTCCGTGTGACCGCATCCGACCCATTTGCTCAGCAACGGGCTGAGCACCGCGAGCGTGTGCTCGAGTATGCCCCCTTACTGCTCGAGCACACGTTCATCAGTCACGAAAGCGCAGTTGCGTGGTACGACGGCCCCCTGCCGCTTCGAACCGACGACGGCGAACCGTTGCCCGGCAAATCACTGCCCGTGCACGTCAGCGTTATCGGCGAGCTCGCGTTTCCGCGGCGCGAGGGCGTCGTTGGCCACCGCGCAACGCCGAAGCTCACTTCGGTTCGCGAACACCACGGGATCGCCATCACTTCGCCCGCCACGACCTGGGCAAACATGGGCGCCTATCCCCTTCGTGAACTTGTCATGCTCGGCGACTACTTCTGTCGCGTATGGCGCGAAAGACACAATCGGCCGCCCGGCCCTGCGCCACTGGCAACCCGCGAAGAATTGGCCACGGCGCTCGCAGCGGGCAGGCGTCGCGGCATCAAAACACTTCGCGCTGCGCTCGAGCTCGTTCGGGAAGACTCCTGGTCACCGAAAGAAACGCAAACCCGGTTGGCGCTCATCGACCTGGGCCTGCCCGAGCCCGCGCTCAATCGTGATGTTTACGACGACGCCGGTCATTTCCTCGGATGCCTCGATATGGCTTATCTCGTCGAGAAGGTCGGCGTCGAATACCACGGGCTCCTGCACGCGAGTCAGTATGCGCACGATGTTGAACGCATCGCACGGTTGCGGGCCGCTGGTTGGATCATCATCGAGGTCACCGATGCCCTGCTCAAAAACCCGACCGAACTCGCCCGCCGGGTTCGCGCAGCCCTGCGTCAGCGACGTGCGACGGGCGCAGCATCCGCGCTCACATTCGCCTCGTTCGGGTGACAGTTTCTACCGTTTTCAGCCCCGAAAAGTGGTAGAAACTGTCACCTGAACATCGGATGGTGCGGGTCACACGAGGTCGTGACGAACGATCACACCATCGCGCTGCGGGCCAACACCGATGACCGAAATACGTGTACCGCTCAGCTCTTCAAGTGCGAGCACGTAGTTTTGCGCGTTGACCGGCAAGTCTTCGAAGCGGCGCACACCGGTGATGTCTTCTTTCCACCCCGGGAACATCTTGTAGACGGGTTTCGCGTGGTGGAAATCACTCTGGTTCCACGGCATTTCGGTGACCTCGACACCGTCGACTTCGTAGGCGACACACACGGGGATCTCGTCGAAGTCGTCAAGAATGTCAAGCTTGGTGAGCACGAGGTCAGTGAGCCCGTTGACACGCGTTGCGTACTTCGCGATCAGCACGTCGTACCAGCCGACGCGGCGCGGGCGCCCCGTCGTGGTGCCGAACTCGAACCCGCGTGAGCGCAGCTTGTCGCCATCCTCATCGAACAGCTCGGTCGGGAACGGCCCCGAACCAACCCGCGTCGTATACGCCTTTACGATGCCAACGATGCGATCAAGACGGTTCGGGCCAATGCCAGAACCGGTCGCGGCGCCACCTGCGGTCGCTGAAGACGACGTCACGAACGGGTACGTGCCGTGGTCGATGTCGAGCATCGTGGCTTGGCCGCCCTCAAAAACAACCACTTCGCCGGCGTCGAGGGCATTGTCAATCAGCAGCCCCGAATCGGCCACCATCGGCTCGATCCGGTCACGGTACTGCAGCAGGTCTTCAACGATCTCGTCAACCGTGAATGCACGCCGGTTGTACACCTTCACGAGCAGGTGGTTCTTGCTCTCGAGGGCTCCTTCAACCTTTTGACGCAGGATGTTCTCGTCGAAAAGGTCTTGAATACGGATGCCGACGCGGTTGATCTTGTCGGCGTAGGCGGGCCCGATTCCGCGGCCGGTTGTGCCGATCATGCGCTTGCCCAAGAAGCGTTCGGTGACCTTGTCGAGCGT
>CAZTUC010000018.1:0-57070 GCA_964616805.1 uncultured Microbacterium sp.
GAGTCGCGGCACCAAACGGGGTACCAATCATTCCGCACCCCGCGCGATTGGAACAAGAGTGGGTTCGTCTTGATGAGGACTGTCAGGGCAAGGCAAAACCACAGAGTGATTTGATTCAAGCGCGCTGTCGACAAACTGTTGGGGCCGATGAAGCCGAGCGCACGGTGCTCATCATGGGCGACTCGCGCGTGCAGCAGCTGACAGCGCCAGTTGAGGCGATTGCTGAGGCTCAAGGACTCGGTATTGTGCGATCAATCTTCTTGGCGTGCCCCATCGGGCTCGCTGAGCCGCCGTTGGATTTGGAATGGATGGATCCGAAACTGTGTCAACAGTGGCGCGAAGCAGCCCTCGACTACGCGCTGCAATTACGCCCAGACATTGTTTACCTGGTGGTCACGACTGCTCGTTTTGGCGAGCCCGAACGCCTGCAAGAGGGCATCGAAGACGTCATCGACCCACTGCTGGATGCTGGCATTACCGTTGTCGCGGTACGCAGCAACCCACGGTTTGCTGAACCCGGGGTCGCCCTATCGCCGTTCGAGTGCGCGACGAGTGCAGCGGATGCGGCAAACGAATGCGTCACGCCACAGGCCGATGTTTTGGCGGTTGAGACAAGTCCACTTGACGAGCTTGATGAGCGTGTTGTGCGCGTGGATTTCACGCCGTGGTTCTGCCCCGATGGTCAGTGCCCCGCGGTCATCGGCAATATGGCTGTCTACTTCGATACGGCGCATGTCACAAAGACGTATGGGCGCACGTTGGGTCCTGTGCTTGAACAGCAGCTCATTGGCGCTGGTGTGCTCACGGAGTACTCGGGCCTCGTGCCTCGCGACGATGCGCTGGGCGGCCTGACCGACCAGTTGCGTCCTGGCACTACTCCCGAAACATCCGTGGGCTGACTCCACCACCCCGGTTCAGGTGACAGTTTCTACCGCTTTAAGGCGTGAAAAATGGTAGATTCTGCGACCTGAACGCAGCAGAGCGAGGGGGGTTTAGGCAACGCCGAGCGCGCGAGCGATCAGCAAGAGCTGCACTTCGTTCGTACCCTCACCGATTTCGAGAATCTTCGAGTCGCGGAAATGGCGGGCGACGGGGTATTCATTCATGAAGCCGTTGCCGCCGAAGATTTGGGTTGCGTCACGGGCGTTGTCCATCGCCGCATCACTTGCGGTGAGCTTTGCGATCGCGGCTTCAGTCTTGAAGGGCTTACCGGCATCGCGCAACCGGGCAGCGTGGTGCCAGGCGAGCCGCGCGTTGTGCACGCGAAGCTGCATCCGCGCAAGCTTGAACTGCGTCGCCTGACGCGTTGACAATGCTGAACCAAAGATCTGGCGGGTTTTTGCGTATTCGACCGACGCTTCCAGGCAGCCTTGTGCGGCGCCGGTTGACAGGGCTGCGATGGCGATGCGTCCCTCGTCGAGGATGTGCAAGAACTGGGCGAAACCGCGGCCGCGCTGACCCACGAGGTTCTCTTCGGGAACGCTCACGTTATTGAAGGTCAGCGGATGCGTGTCGCTCGCGTGCCAGCCGAGCTTGTCGTACGCTGGCTCGACAGTGAAACCCGCAGTGCCACTCGGTACGAGAATTGCCGAGATTTCTTTCTTGCCGTCTTTCTCACCGGTGACGGCGGTAACGGTGACGAATTTCGTGATGTCAGTACCGGAGTTCGTGATGAACTGCTTTGTTCCGTTGATGATCCACTGACCGTTTTCGAGTCTCGCTGTCGTGCGCGTAGCGCCAGCGTCACTGCCGGCTTCGGGTTCGGTGAGGCCGAAACCCGCGAGTGCGCGCCCAGCGAGCAATTCTGGGAGGTGCGCGCGCTTTTGTTCCTCGCTGCCAAACAAGAAGATTGGCATCGCGCCCAGGCTCACGCCCGCTTCAAGCGTGATCGCGATCGATTGATCGGCGCGGCCCAACTGTTCCAGCGCGATGCCGAGTGCGAAGTAGTCGCCACCCTGGCCGCCGTACTCTTCTGGGAAGGGGAGTCCGAAGAGTCCCAGGTCGCCCATGCCGCGGACGACGTCGAGATTGAGGGTGTGGGTTCTGTCGGCCTCGTAGGCCTGCGGCGCAACGACCTCGTCAGCGAACTCACGCACCATATCGGTGAGTGCGATTTCTTCTTCACTGAGGTTGTATTCGATCACGACGACTCCGATTTGCTTATTGCTTAGTAACTGAAATCAATGGTAGACCCATAATCTCCCGGCGGCAAGGCAAAGTTCCTCTAGGGTTTTGGTTAATTGCTGATAATCTAGTGCGCACTGAGGCTTTCCAGAGCAGAAGGAGGCAGCACAGTGCAAACGGATGCCCCGACCTACGCCGCGCTCGTGACCGAACTACGACAACGTCGTGCAGACGCGGCGCTGGGTGGCCCCCAGAAATCCCGTGAGCGCCACGTGAGCCGCGGGAAGTTGCTCGCTCGTGACCGTGTCGACCGGCTGCTCGACACCGGGAGCCCGTTTCTCGAGGTTGCCCCCTTGGCCGGTTACGAACTGTACGGCGGCGATTGCCCGTCCGGTGGTGTCGTTGCTGGAATCGGTTTGATCCACGGTCGCCACGTGATGGTCGTTGCCAATGACGCAACCGTCAAGGGTGGCACCTACTATCCGGTTACCGTCAAAAAGCACCTCCGCGCCCAAGAGATCGCGGCCGAAAACCGGCTGCCCTGTGTGTACCTTGTCGACTCTGGTGGCGCATTCTTACCGATGCAAGACGAAGTTTTCCCCGATCGCGAGCACTTCGGGCGCATCTTCTACAACCAAGCGCGCATGTCAAAAGCAGGGATCCCGCAAATCGCAGCCGTTCTTGGTTCATCAACCGCCGGTGGTGCCTATGTGCCTGCGATGAGCGACGAGACCATCATCGTCCGGAATCAGGGCACCATCTTCTTGGGTGGTCCGCCCTTGGTTAAGGCGGCAACGGGAGAGATCGTCAGCGCCGAAGACCTCGGCGGCGGTGATGTGCACACGAAGGTTTCCGGCGTGGCTGATCACCTCGCTGAAAATGACGAGCACGCGCTCGAAATCGTGCGCAAGATTGTTGCAACGTTGCCGCCCACACCTGAGCTGGTGCAACCTCCCGTGACTCAAGACCCGCAAGCTCCCACCCCCGGGAGCCTCACCGATATCGTTCCGGTTTCGCTGACCGAGCCGTATGACGCGCGTGAAATCATCACTCGTCTCGTCGATGGCGGTGAGTTCATCGAATTCAAGAAGGAGTACGGCGCAACCCTCATCACCGCGTTCGCCACACTGCACGGTCACCGCGTCGGCATCATCGCAAACAACGGTGTGCTGTTCAGCGAAAGCGCACTGAAAGGCGCCCACTTCATCGAGCTGTGCGACCAGCGCAAGATCCCCCTGATCTTTTTGCAAAACATCACCGGCTTCATGGTCGGTCGCGAATACGAGTCTGGCGGCATCGCCAAGCACGGAGCCAAGATGGTCAACGCCGTCGCGTGCGCGAGCGTTCCAAAACTCACGGTTGTCGTGGGCGGATCCTTCGGTGCCGGCACCTACTCGATGTGTGGCCGGGCCTACTCACCACGCTTCTTGTGGTTGTGGCCGGGCGCGCGCGTTTCAGTCATGGGCGGCCCGCAAGCGGCATCCGTTCTCTCCACTGTGCGTCGCGAGCAGATCGAGGCCGCCGGTGGTGAGTTCACTGCGGAACAAGTCGCCGAATTTGAAGCGCCGATTCGTGCCCAGTACGAGACACAGGGGAGCCCCTACTACTCGACCGCTCGGCTCTGGGATGACGGCATCATCGAACCAGACGAGACGCGTGATGTGCTGGGGCTCGCCCTCGACGTTGTTCTGCGAACCCCAATTGAAGACCCCGGCTACGGCGTCTTTCGGATGTGATGGCGATGTTCAAAACTGTTCTGATCGCAAACCGCGGCGAAATCGCGTGCCGCATCATTGCAACCCTGAAGCGGCTGGGTATTCGTTCGGTCGCTGTGTACAGCGACGCGGATGCAGGTGCCCGCCATGTCGGTTTGGCGGATGTTGCGGTGCGGCTCGGCCCTGCCCCGGCAACGCAAAGCTATCTCGACATTGAAAAGGTCATTGCCGCGGCGCAACAGACCGGGGCCGAAGCAATTCACCCCGGGTACGGATTCCTCGCCGAGAACGCCGAATTCGCTCGGGCGTGTGAAGCCGCCGGCATCGTGTTCATCGGCCCGTCTGCCGAAGCGATTGACGTCATGGGCGACAAGATTTCGGCCAAGGGGGCAGTTGCCAAGCGTGCTGTACCCACGGTTCCGGGTATCGCAAAGCCCGGGTTGACCGACGAAGACTTGATCGCCGCGGCATCCGATATTGGATACCCGATGCTGATTAAGCCGAGCGCCGGTGGTGGTGGCAAAGGCATGCACGTTGTCGAGCGGGCCGAAGACTTGCCCGCATCGGTAGCCGCCGCACGGCGAGAAGCCGCGGCAAGCTTCGGTGATGACACGCTGTTCATCGAGCGCTACTTGACCACTCCGCGCCACATCGAAGTGCAAGTGCTCGCAGATAGCCACGGAAACGTCGTTCACCTCGGTGAGCGGGAGTGCTCGTTGCAGCGCCGCCACCAAAAAGTGATTGAAGAGGCGCCATCGCCACTGCTCGACGAACAAACGCGTGCCGCAATCGGGGCCGCGGCGTGTGAAACTGCCCGCAGCGTTGACTACCGTGGAGCGGGCACCGTCGAGTTCATCGTTGAAGCCGATCGGCCGGATGAATTCTTCTTCATGGAGATGAATACCCGATTGCAGGTTGAACACCCCGTCACCGAACAGGTCACCGGCATCGACCTCGTTGAACAGCAATTGCGCATCGCGGCGGGCGAACCGCTCACGCACACGCAAGACGACATTGTGCTTACCGGTCACAGTATCGAGGCGCGCGTGTACGCCGAAGACCCTGCGGCTGGCTTCTTACCGACCGGTGGTCACGTTTCTTTCGTCGCGCACCCCACTGGCGATGGGATTCGGGTCGACACAGCTATCGAATCTGGGCTTGATGTCTCGATCGACTACGATCCGATGCTCGCGAAGATCATCACGTGGGGCGAAGACCGCGAGGCTGCGCGACGCTTGCTCGTCCAAGCACTCGGCGAGACCGTGGTGTTTGGGTTCCCGACGAACGTCGAGTTCATGCGCGCTCTGCTTGAGCTCCGCGAAGTTGTTGCGGGCGAGTTGGACACGGGGCTTATTGGTCGCGTGCAAGATGAGCTCGAGTATGCGGCGCCAGGTGATCGCGAGTTCACTGAGGCGGCAGCGTTGTTGGATGCCGTGACGCCGAAGTCCCGCGGGCTGTGGGGCCGCCGCGATGGGTTTCGCCCCGGCGCGGCCGCAGCGCCCCGTCGTTACGCGCTCGAAAGTGCCGGTGAGCAGAAAACGGTTTCGATTTCGGATGCCGCACGCGTACGCTCGCTTGCGGACAATCGCTACGCAATCGAACTCGACGGACAAACCCGCACAGTGACAGCACTCGTCGGTGACGGTGCGGTTGCACTGGGCGTTGCAGGCGCCGTTTTCGACTTTGCTCCGGCACGCCAGCACTACGGGGTAGCGCAGGAGGGCGCCGGGGACCCAAGTCTCGAATCGCCGATGCCGGGAACCGTCGTTGCAATTTCGGCCGCGGATGGCGCACTCGTTGAGATCGGTGACCCGGTACTTTCGGTGGAAGCGATGAAGATGGAACACGTGCTTCGCGCAGCGGTGGCCGGTAGAGTCGCACTGCGGGTGGCGCAGGGCGAGCAGGTCTCACGCGGTCAGACGCTCGCGGTTATCCAACCTGTTGAAGATTGAGGGCGCCAGGAGGAGACATCATGACGCAAAAGCGCATCGAGCAGCGTGGGCTGTACTTCGAAGAGTTCGAAGAGGGAGCGGTGTATTTGCACCGCCCGGGCCGCACCGTCACGGAAGCGGACAACGTGCTGTTCACGACGCTCACGATGAACACGCAAGCGCTGCATCTGGATGCTGCGTGGAGCGAAGGCACCGAGTTCGGTGAGCGGCTCGTCAACAGCATGTTCACATTCTCGACGATGGTCGGCCTCTCGGTCGGCCAACTGACAATGGGCACGATTGTGGCGAACCTGGGCTTTCAGGACGTCTCGTTTCCGGCCCCGGTGCGCATCGGCGACACCCTCTACGCCGAGACGCGGATCGGTGAAAAGCGTCGTTCGAACTCGCGTCCGACGCAGGGCATCGTCACGTTCGAACACACGATGCGAAATCAGATCGGCACGGTTGTTGCGCTTGCTACGCGGCAAACGCTCATGCAATGCCTGCCAGCGAATGAGGGAGGCGAGTGATGCTGGGACCTGCCTTGTTGTTTTGCCCGGCCGACCGGCCCGAGCGCTATCTGAAGGCGGCGGCGGTTGCCGACTCGGTGATTCTTGACCTGGAAGATGCTGTTGCGCCCGCCGACAAAGCCACGGCTCGAGCACACCTCGTTGCGCACTCGGCATCCGCTGGCGCACTCGATCCTGAGCGCACGATTGTGCGGGTGAATCCGTTTGGCACCCCCGATCATGAACTCGACCTTGTCGCGGTCGCGCAAACCCCGTACCGCACGCTCATGCTTGCGAAAGCTGAAGATGCCAGGCAACTGGATGCGCTCGGCCAAGCCGGGTATGCCGTTGTGGCGCTGTGCGAAACAGCCCTTGGCATTTCTCGGGTTGCCGACATTGCCGCGCACCCCGCCGTATTCGGGCTCATGTGGGGGGCGGAAGATCTCACTGCGAGCATGGGTGGGCAAAGCGCGCGTTACGCACCCGCGCCGGGACAATCGACTGGCATGTATCGTGACTTTGCTCGCTTTGCCCGTGCACGCCTCTTGCTCGAGGCAAAAGCCGCCGGCAAGCAAGCCATCGATGCGGTCTTCGTGACTTTCTCTGACGCCGAGGGGCTCAAGGCCGAAGTGTCGGATGCTCTCGCGAGCGGCTTTGATGCGACCGCGTGCATTCACCCCTCGCAAGCCGCCATCATCCGCGAAGGTTACGCCCCAACTGCTGATCAGCGAGACTGGGCGGAGCGGGTGCTCGACGAAGCAACCCGCCAGCCCGGCGTCTTCCGCTTCGAGGGCAAAATGATCGACGAGCCGGTGCTGCGCCAAGCGCGAGCGATGCTCGGGGATCAACGGCTGAGCTAAGCGAGTTCTTTCTGGCTCTGCAGGCTTTGATGTGGGGTTTAGACCGCGCGCAGAATAACCGCGCTGCCTTGGCCACCGCCACCACAAATGCCGACCGCGCCGAGCGAGCCCGATCCAATGTCCGCAAGTCGGCGGGCGAGCGTGCCGACGATACGTGCACCAGAAGCGCCAATCGGATGCCCCAGCGCAATTGCCCCGCCGTGCGGGTTGACGATCGACGCATCCAGTCCCAACTCGTTTGCCGACTGCAAACCAACCGCTGCAAATGCCTCGTTAATCTCGACAGCTTTGAGTTCGCTCGCGTCTGCATCGATCTTCTTCAGCGCCGCAGCGATTGCCCGAGACGGCTGTGAGTGCAAGTGCGTGTCGGGTCCGGCAACAAACGCGGTTGCCTCAATGCTCGCGAGAGGTTTGAGTCCCAGGCGTTCGGCAGCAGCTTCGCTTGCGATGACAAGAGCTGCGGCGCCATCCGTAATTTGTGATGCATTGCCGGCCGTGATCGTGCCGTCCTTCGCGAACGCGGGGCGCAAACCAGCGAGGCTCTCGGCGGTTGTGTCAGCACGCACGCCGTCGTCGGTGGCAACAACCACGTCGCCGCGGCGTGAGGAAATGGTGTACGGTTCGATCTCTGCGGCAAGCCACTCGGCCGAAGCCGCAGCGCGCGCATGGGAAGCCGCAGCGAAGGCGTCTTGGTCTTCGCGCGTCAAACCCAGGGAAGTGTTGCCTTCTTCCGTCAGTGCACCCATGGCGCACTGATCGAAAGCATCCGTCAATCCGTCGTGGGCGACCGTGTCGATGAGCGCAGCGTCACCGTATTTGGTGCCCGCGCGCAGCGGAATGACGTGAGGCGCAAGTGACATCGACTCTTGGCCGACCGCGACGACAACTTCGGCTTCGCCCGCGTTGATCAGTCGAGCGGCCTGGGCAACCGCTTCAGTACCCGACAAGCACACAACGTTGAGGGTTTGTGCTGGCACAGCGAACGAAATACCAGCGCCAATCGAGCTCTGGCGAGCCGGGTTTTGCCCCGCTCCCGCTTGCAGCACGTGGCCGGCAACGACCTGGTCAATCTGATCAGGACTCACGCCCGCGCGCGACAAGGCCGCTTTCACTGCGTGTGCGCCAAGCTTCGTAGCAGGCTGGTCAGCAAACTGGCCGCAGAATTTCACAAAGGGTGTGCGGGCGTATCCAACAATGAGCGCGGTCATGAGTTTGTCTCCTCGAGTTCTACAGTAAATCTAGCCCCGGTCAGCTGTTCAATTTCGGCAAGTTCGTGCCCGGGTGCGACACGGCGCAGAACAAGACCGCCGTCTTGCACATCAAAGACAGCGCGGTCGCTAATAATCCGGTTGACAACACCCGCACCCGTCAGCGGCAGCGAGCACTGTTCGACAATCTTCGGCGAACCATCTTTTGAAACGTGCTCGGTAATGACAACCACGCGCGGGGTGCCAGCGACGAGATCCATCGCACCCCCCATGCCCTTGACGAGCTTGCCGGGGATCGTCCAGTTCGCAAGGTCACCGTTCGCGGCAACCTCCATCGCCCCGAGAATTGCTGTTTGCACGTGACCACCGCGGATCATGCCGAACGACGTCGCTGAGTCGAAGATCGAAGCACCGGGCAGGAGTGTCACGGTCTGCTTTCCGGCGTTGATGAGGTCAGCATCCTCTTCGCCCTCGAATGGGAACGGGCCCATCCCGAGAATGCCGTTTTCGCTTTGGAGCTTGACCGTAATGCCTTCGGGCAGATTGTTGGCAACCATCGTGGGGATACCAATACCGAGGTTGACGTACTGGCCGTCTTCAAGTTCGGCGGCGGCAATCGCTGCCATTTCATCGCGAGTCCACATGTCACGCCTCCTGTTGCTCACGCACGCGAACCGTGCGCTGTTCAATGTCTTTCGTGGTGTCTTCGACCGCGACGACGCGCTGTACGAAGACACCCGGGGTGTCGATGCGTTCGGGGTCAACATACTCGTCGGAGAGGTTCTCGACTTCGGCAATCGTCACGCGGCCACACATTGCCGCGAGTGGGTTGAAGTTGCGGGCGGTAAAGCGGTACCGCAGGTTGCCCTCGGTGTCGCCGGCGTGGGCGCGGACGAGAGCCAGATCAGCAACAATGCCACGCTCCAGAATGTACCGGCGGCCGTCGAATTCAGCTTCGGGCTTACCCTCGGCGATAGGCGTGCCGACACCGGTTGCCGTATAAAACGCGGGAACGCCAACACCACCGGCCCGCATGCGTTCGGCGAGCGTGCCTTGCGGCACGAACTCGACCTCGAGAGAGCCGTTCAGATACTGTTCGGCGAAGCGCTTGTTTTCGCCGACATACGAGGCGAGCACTTTCGAGACCTGCTCGTTCTCGATGAGCAGCCCCAGCCCCTTGCCATCGATCCCCATGTTGTTTGAGACGATCGTGAGATTTTTTGCACCGCTATCGCGCAACGCCCGAATCAGGTTGCTCGGAATACCGCTGAGCCCAAATCCACCGACAGCAATGGTCATGCCGTCTTGTACGAGATCGGCAAGCGCTTCAGCTGCGCTGCCATACACTTTGCTTGCCAAAATGACTCCCAAGTCCATGATGTGACCACCGTTGGCCAGTTCATTTAGCGTACGACTGGCTAGGAATTACACGCAACAACAGACACTGTGAAGCCGCGATTTGCTCATACTGTGACCAACAGGGCCGGTAGTGTTCATATTATGAACGCATCGCCTCATGCTTCCGGAACCCAAGTCGTCGAGCGAACAACCGCCCTCTTACGTACGGTGAGCGCTGTCATGCCCGCAGGGGCTGGCACGAGCGAGCTCGCGCGTGAGACGGGGCTTTCGCGGCCGACCGTACACCGCTTGCTGAGTTCTTTACAAGCACAAGGGTTCGTTGACCGTGACTCACATACCGGTGCGTGGTTGCTTGGACCGGAGCTGTATCTGATGGGGGTTGTTGCCGCGGAGCGCTACGACATTTCAGAGCTTGCTCGCCCGCATGTTTCGGCACTTGCTGAGGCGACGGGGGAGAGTGCGTTCTTGTCGGTGCGGCGCGGGCCAGAGACCGTGTGTTTGATTCGCGAAGATGGTGCGTTTCCGATCAGGTCATTCGTGTTGCACGAAGGGAAAAGGTTTCCGCTGGGGGTTGCTTCGGCCGGGCTTGCGATTCTCGCCTACTTATCGCACGACACGGTCGAACGCTATCTCGCAGGCGCCGAACTGGAACGCGAATACGGCGCGCCCCACAACGCGGCCGCGGTGCATGCGCGAATTGAGCAGACCCGCTCGACCGGTTACGCGGTAAACCCAGGCCTGATCGTCGAGGGGAGTTGGGGGATGGGTGCGGCTGTGTTTGACCGTCACGGTGCCCCGGCGTGGGCGCTCAGTCTCACCGGGATCGAACCGCGCTTTTCAGCCGAACGTCAACCGCGACTCGGCAAGCTGCTGCTCGAGCACGCGCACCGGCTGACGCAAGCACTTGCCGGGCAGACACTGCCGCGTTAGCGGGCCGGAATGAGTGCCCGGTGGGCCATTTTCGTGAGGATCTCCGCGGCCCGGTCACCAGATGCGCGTGCGCTGTTCGGCGTTGAGTTCAGCAGACCAAACGTTGCTCGCACGCGCGTTTGTGCTTCGCCGTCATCGAGCCCGGGCACGAAACGCTGGAGGGTCGCCTGCCACACACGCATGTATTCGCGCTGCAGCCGGCGCACTTTGTGGCTCGCCTCGGGTGGGAGACTGCGCAGTTCACGCATTTGCAAAACAATGACGTCGGGTTCGGCGAGCGCAAACTCGAGGTGAAATGCGATGAGGGCATCGATGACCTGCTTCGGCGTGCGCGTGAACGTCGTGGCGGTCTCGTGGGCCTCACTCCCAGAGGCGGCAATCTCCAGGCCACCCGCGAGCAATCGTGTGCTGACATCAACAAGCAATTCGGAGAGAATCGCTTCTTTACTCGAGAAGTGATTGTAGAGAGCCGGCCCGCTGATTCCAACGGCTTCACCGATATCGGATGTTGAAACGGCCGCGTAACCGCGTTCGGCGAAAAGCGCTGCCGCGGCATCCATGAGGGCAGCACGACGACTGGCCTTTTGCCGCGCGCGCCACGTGTCGCCCGTTGTTGCGGGCTTCGATTGTGCCGCCACAGACCCACCTTCCCGTTGGGATACTCCAGCGTAACCCAGTGCTACCCGGTCGCGGAGGGTGTTGGAGTTGGTGTTGGCGTCGGTGTTGCGGTGGGTGGGGTGAGCAGTTCTTTTACGAGTGCGAGGGCGGTGCGAGCGGCATCCGTTTCTTGCGTTGTGCTGTTGCCTCGCTCAAGCGCACGTTCGATTGCTTGCGCCGTCGACAAGAATGCGCCACTGCGCTGTTCCCACTCGACGTAGATTTCCTCGGGGGCATAGATTTGCGCCAACTGGTCGGCGTAGCCGGTGACGTTCTCGGCGGTAGCCCCGGCATCGCCTTTGGAGCCGTCACCGATCCAATCGAGTGCAGCCTCGGCATCCCAAATGATGTTTAGCGCCCACTCGGTGAAGTAACCGAGCTCCGGGCGTTCGGGCTGATCTTGCATTTTCTCGGCATCTTCAACACTTGTTGTAAACGATGGCGTCGGAATGACAATCGGCGTTGTCTCAGTCGGTGCGGGCGTCGCTGGTGCAGCTGTGGGAGTGAGCGTTTCGGTGACCGTCGGGGTGGGTCCCGCAGTAACGGTCGGATGCGCACCGGGCCCGAGGAAAAACCACCAGAGTGCGACCGAGAGAGCAATGCCGAGAACGCTTAAGACCGAAACGAATGCAATCTTGCCCGCCCCGGGTTTTTTCGGTTGGAAGTACCACTGGGCTTGCGGGGGTTGCGGCGTCGTCATTGTTCGCTAGTTCCCGAGCGCTGGCATGGGCTGCCAGGTTTTGTCGCGAGCTGCGCGTGAGGCATCGCGTAGGCCGCGCCACAGATTGCTTGTGCCGCTGAGTTTGCGCTCAACAAAAAACAGGCGCAACAGCTCTTTGGCAAACGTTGCGGTTGTGCCGAGTGCGAACAGCACCGGGTTGTAGTTCCCGTACGCCTTTTGGTACTGCTTCAGGTACCCGCGGTTTCGCATGATGTAGTAGCGGTAGGTATCGGATGAGGCATTGAAGTGCCTGATGCCCATGTCGAGCTGTTTGATCTCGCGCGTGCGTCGCAAGACAAACTCGTCAACAATAACCGCGGTTGTCACCCGCGAAGCAAGCCAACCGTAGGTTTGGTCATCCCAGTAGATAAAAAAGCGTGGGTCGGGGATGCCGATTTGTTGCACGATGTCACGGTGGATAAACATGCCCTCGAAGCAGCCGCTGTTCATCTCTTTGAATCCGGTCTCGTCGAAGCCCGCCGGCGCAAAGGGAATCGGAATCTGCATGTGATCGGCGATGCGGTACTGCCAGTAAAACTCGCTGCCGTCGTAGTCGTAGCGGCGGCCCTGAACGACACTGAACCGCTCGCCCCATTTGCCCATGCGAGCCAGACCATCTTCGATGACTTCGACGTCATCGTCCATCACCCAGATCCACTCGGCACCTAACTCGTAGGCTTTCGCAACGCCCGCGCTGAAGCCGCCCGAGCCGCCCGTATTCTCAGCGAGGCGTTCATAGACGAGCTCGGGTCCGAGCGTGTTGCGGTAGCGCTCGACGACTTCGGTTGTGTCGTCGGTTGAGGCGTTGTCGACAATAACAACGTGCCCGGGCTGGGGAGACATCCGTTCGATCGAATCGAGCAAACCTGCGAGCAAGTGTGAGCGGTTGAACGTGACGACAACGATGCACGTGCTGGTGGGGCTAAATGGCATTTGCGCCACGAAATCTCCTGGGGTTTTTGGTGTGCCCAGCATAACCGGCCGGGCTGTGCTTGCCCGGGAGAACGCGGCTTATCGGGTGCGACTGCGCTCGGGGAACGGCTCACGTGATGAGCTGATGACCTGGTTGATTTTCATTTTGAAAGCGAAGAGCACACCGAGGAACCAACCGTTTGCGAGCAGTGGCGTGGATTCGGTCAGGCTCAGCGTCAACAGCAGTGCGGTCAGGGCAAGCGGTACGAGAGTCAGCGGCGTGTATTCTCGGTCGTCGCGGAGGTCGATGCGGGGGCGATCAACAGCGAAGAACCATGCCCGCCACAACAGCGCGGCTGAAGCCGCGAGGCCCAAAAAGACGCCGATCGCGCCGAGCTGCAGATACGCGTCAAGCCATGCGCTGTGTGCGTGCATAACGTTGAGGCCGTTATCGACGATCCATCCGTCGAAATGCTCGTCGATCGGAATCCACGGGGACGCAAACCCATTACCGATGATCGGATGTTGCGCAGCGCGTTCACTCACCACGGCCCATATTTCAGTGCGGCCGGTCAACGTTGGGTCCCGGTCAAGCAAGGCAAGAACCTGATGACGCAAAACAAGCGCAGTCACACCGGTCACCCCGCCAGCGACGAAGACGCCCAAATAGCGGTTTCTGCGCTGGTTTGGGGTTGTTGCTTGGCGCATCAGCAACGCCGCGCCAACAATGAGGGCGACAAGAACGGATGCCACGATTGTGGTCGCCGACTCGGCACGGACGAACAAGAATGCCGCCAGTGCAACCCACACGAACAGCATGATGCGTTTGCGACCGACCGCATCGAGTGCGAGGGCAATGAAGACGACGATTGCGACGGCGCTGAGTAATCCGAGGGTGTTCGCGTTACCAACGATGCCCTGGATTCGCTCGCCGAAGTGGAACAGGTTGCCCCACACCCATTGCATGTGCTCGGTCACTTCGCCGTTCGCTGGTTTTTCGAAACCGTGCGGGAAAATGCCGTGGCCGACAAACAGCGCAACCCACAGCTCGAGAGCGATCGAGAGGGCCACGATCCACTTCAGTGCTGTACCGAGGCACCCGAGGACTTCACGCCACGTGAGGGTATAGCTGATCATGACTGCGGCAAACGTCACGCCGAGCATTAAGAGCGACGTGATGATGCTGACGTTGCGCCACTGTGACCAAAAGATCGAGAGTATTCCAAATGCAACATATGCCACGGCAAACCACGGCAGGCGTCGCCACGGAAACTGCACGGGTCGGTTCTGTGTGATGAGTGAGCTCGACAGGGCAAGCAAAACGAGCCCGGTGATGATGGCGATTGCGATGAACGCTTCGATGCCGAACGCGTTCAAGAACGCCGACCACGCCAAGATGAGTGTGATGCACCACGTCCAGAACCCACGCAAAAGCAACCGTCTGGTTGTCTCGCGGGGAGGCGGCGTCGGGACGGTACTGTTCTCAAGCGTTGAATGCTGCGCCATGATCATGCCAGTGTATTGCGGCTTTGTGGTGTGCGCGGGTTTGTCTTGGTCGGGAGCGCCGAGTTCGGCCCGCATCAACACGCCAGCTCACCGACCGGGTAGGCTCGTGGCTATGGTTTCAGCAGCGAACTCCGATGCACACGACCGCATCGTCACGCTGCCAAACATCATCACGATTGTGCGGTTGCTGCTCGTCGTGCCGATCATGTCGTTGCTGATTCGTAACGAGCAGCCCGTGCTGATGGTTACGCTCCTGTTTATTTTTGGTGCGAGTGACTGGGTTGACGGGCTCCTTGCGCGAAAGCTCAACCAGATGAGCAGCTTCGGGGCGAAGCTTGACCCGATCGCTGATCGCATCGGCGTTGTGCTCATCGTGCTCGCGTTCGTTCTCGCCGGTTTGGTGCCGTGGTGGATTCCAGTACTCATCGCCGGTACCGACTTCTTGCTTGGGCTCTTGCACTTGGCAAAACCCGGTTACCAGCCGCCACAAGTGAGCTGGCTTGGAAAAGTGCGCACGGCGGTTCTGATGCTCGCGCTGTTCCTCGTAGCGCTCGGCCATATCCCGGGCCTTGAACTGGCTGGGCAGATTGGAATTCCCCTGGTCTACGGCGGGACGGCACTGCACGTTCTTGCTGCTCTTGGTTACGCCCGGGTGATCATTCGTCGAGAGCGCATCGGCGCGGCAGTCCCCGCCGAGACGCCCGCGGACTAGTGCGGCTCGACGCCCAGCGTCAGTTTGCGCAAGAGTGTTGCGACGCGTTCGCGCTCTCCACGCGAGAGCGAACTGAGCAACACTGATTCCGCATCGACGAGGCGTGTGATCGCCGCATCAACGCGCATGAGACCCTCGTCGGTCAGTGTCACCAGAACGCTGCGGCCATCGGCCGGATCGGCTTCGCGCCGCACGAGTGTGCGTGTGACCAGCCGGTCGATCCGGTTCGTCATCGTGCCCGACGTGACGAGCGTGCGGCTCATGAGTTGCTTTGGGGAGAGCTGGAACGGATGCCCCATCCGCCGCAACGCCGAAAGCACATCCCACTCCCACAGCTCAAGTTCGCTGCGGCGGAACACGTCACGACGAGCTCGGTCGAGCAATTTCGAGAGCCGGTCGATGCGCGAGAAAACTTCCAACGGCGAGAAGTCCAGATCGCCGCGCTGCTGTGCCCACGCTGCAACAATGCGATCGACCGCGTCGGTCTCTTCGGGTGCGGGCTGCGCCTGTTGTGTCACGAGCCCCACGATACTGAGGTTTCGGCCCGTGCGGTGCATCCGATTTGCGTTCTCGGCGAAGCCTGAGACTTGACCCGGGTAAGATAGACAGAGGCGCGCTCACGCGCGCCGGTCCGTCGTAGTGTAATGGCAGCACGGCAGCCTTTGGAGCTGTTAAGTCTAGGTTCGAGTCCTAGCGACGGAGCGTGACCGCAGCACCGAACTCCGCGCACCATCTGGCCATCGTCGTGCTTGCCGCGGGGCAAGGCACGCGGATGAAATCGAAGCTGCCGAAGGTACTGCATCCGATCGGCGGTCGCCCGCTTGTGGGCCACGTGCTCTCGACCGCGGCGGGGCTCGGCGCTGACGTGATCGAAGTGGTTTTGCGTCATGAGCGCGACCGCATCGCGGAAACGCTGATCGCTGATTACCCCGGCATCACGATCGTTGATCAAGATGACATTCCCGGCACCGGCCGCGCCGTGCAAGTTGCCGTTGACGCGTTGCCCGCTGGTTTCGACGGTGATGTCTTGGTGCTCTCCGGCGATGTACCGCTGCTTGACGCAGAGACACTTGAGCGGTTGCTTGCCAAGCACCGTGCTGCCCAGGCGCAAGCAACGCTGCTCACGGCAGTAATGGACAACCCCGAGGGGTATGGCCGCATCATTCGTGACGGCGCCGGTGATGTTGCGCGCATCGTCGAGCAAAAAGAAGCGAACGTCGAAGAAGCGGGTGTGCGCGAAGTCAACGCTGGCGTCTATGTTTTTGCTGCCGCAGCACTTCGCACCTTCTTGCCGCAGGTGACAACCGAAAACACGCAGGGTGAGATGTATCTCACCGACATGGTGTCGCTGCTGAAAAACGCGCAAGAGAAGGTTTCTGCCGAGATTGTGAGTGACCCGAGCGTCACTGCCGGCATCAACGATCGCGCCCAATTGGCCGACGCGGCTCGTGCCCTGAACGATCGCGTTATCCGCAAGTGGCAGCGCGCGGGGGTGACGATTCTCGACCCGGCAACGACGTGGATTGACGAGACGGTCACAATCGCACCCGATGTGACGATCTTGCCAAACACACAACTGTTGCGTGCCACCACAATCGCCGAAGACGCCGTTATCGGTCCTGACACCACGATCGTTGATACGGAGGTTGGGCAGGGCGCAATCATCAAGCGATCGGATGTCACACTTGCCGTGATTGGCCCGAACGCAACAGTCGGACCCTTCTCGTACATTCGTCCCGGCACGATGCTTTCCGATGGCGGCAAGATCGGCACGTTCGTTGAAACCAAGAACGCGAATATTGGTGCGGGAAGCAAAGTGCCGCACTTGAGCTACGTGGGCGATGCGACCATTGGTGTTGGCGTGAACCTTGGTGCCGGTGCGATCACCGCGAACTACGACGACATTGCCAAGCATCGCACGATGATCGGTGATGAGGTACACACCGGAAGCCACAACGTTTTTGTTGCGCCGGTGTCGCTCGGTGCTGGTGCCAAGACCGGTGCGGGCGCAGTTATCCGTAAAGACGTTCCTGCCGGAGCGCTCGCGCTGAGTGTCGCCCCGCAGCGCAACGTTGCTGGCTGGACCGTCGCCAACCGTCCCGGCACAAAAGCTGCCGAGGCAGCCGAACGAGCACACAAACGCCAAGAAGCAGTCGGAACCGAAGACTCCGACGCCAACGGCATCCCCGACAAAGACGAAACCCGTTGAGTCTCGCCGCGATTTGAAAGCGAAAACGCATGGCCCGAAAGAGCAAGAAACTCGAACCAGCAGCCGCCCTTGCCGGAGGCCTTGAGACGAAAAACCGCAAGCATCTCGTGCTCGTTGGTGGTCGATCGGCACCCGCTCTGACGCAGCAGATCGCTGACGTGCTCGGAACCGAGGCTACCCCCGTTGAGCTGCGTACGTTTGCGTCGGGCGAGATCTACGCCCGGTACGAAAAGTCGATTCGTGGCGCCGACCTGTTCATCGTGCAGACCTTCGGTGACGGCGTCAATGAGTCGCTCGTTGAAACGCTCATCATGCTTGACGCCGCCAAGCGTGCATCCGCCAAGCGCGTAACGCTCGTTGTGCCGTACTACCCGTACTCGCGTCAAGACAAGAAGGGCCGCGGCCGGGAGCCGATTTCGGCCCGCCTGGTGTCTGACCTGTGGAAAGTTGCCGGCGCCGACCGCATCATGAGCGTTGATCTGCACGCTTCGCAGATTCAAGGCTTCTTCGATGGCCCCGTTGACCACCTGTTTGCAAAGCCCGTGCTGCTTGACTACTTCATCAGCACAATGTCTGCAGAAGACCGCGAAACACTCACGATCGTCTCGCCCGACATGGGTCGGGTGCGCGTCGCCGACACATGGAGCGACTCGCTCGATGCACCACTCGCGATCATTCACAAGCGCCGGGACCCGAAGGTTGCCAACCAGGTTTCGGTGCACGAGATCGTCGGTGAGGTCGACGGTCGCACGTGTTTGCTCGTTGACGACATGATCGACACCGGTGGCACGATCGTTAAAGCCGCACAGGCGCTCAAGGCGAACGGTGCAAAGAAGGTTATCGTTGCTGCGACGCATCCGATTTTCAGTGACCCGGCATCCGAGCGCTTGCAAGACTCCGCGATCGACCAGGTTGTCGTGACCGACACGATTCCGCTGACCGAGTCACGCCAGTTCGAAACGCTCACGATTCTGCCAATCGCGCCGCTCTTGGCCGAGGCAATCACGGCTGTTTTCGAAGACGGCTCGGTGACGAGCATGTTCGGCGGCGATGCGTAAGCCAGTAACGGTCGTTTCGATTGGGGCTTGTGCGCTCATTGTTTTGAGTGGGTGCGGCACGGACGCGGCCGAGCCCGTTGTAGCGCCGTCTGCCACCTCGACCGCGACGAGCGAATCGACGGTTGAGCCTGCGGCAACGGCTGGCCCGAACGAAACCGCAGCCGCGACGAAATACGCCGACGGCTCATACGCGGCTACCGGGCAATACCGCACCCCGCAGGGCTTTGAGACGGTCGAGATCACGGTCACTATCGAAAACGACGCGATTACGGCCGTCAAGTTTGTTGGCGACCCGCAGCGGCGGGAGTCGCAAACCTACCAGGGGCAGTTCGTTTCTGGCCTTGATGAAGCGGTTGTTGGCAAGGCGATTGACGACGTAAAGCTCGACCGCGTCGCCGGTTCTTCGCTGACAAGCGGGGGATTCAACGCGGCACTCGAAGCGATCAAGCAAGAAGCCGCCACGTCGTGAGCCACACCTGGCGCTTCGACGCGATCGGGGTGCCGTGGGAGATCGTCACACCCGCCGAACTGTCTGGCGGGGTGCAGGCTGCCGTGCTGGAACTCATCGACCGATTCGACACCGACTGGTCGAGGTTTCGTTCTGACTCGCAAGTTGCAAAGCTTGCCTCCGCCGGGGGTGTTGCGAAACTCGTTGACGCAGAGGCGATGCTTTCGCTGTACGCCGCCCTTTCCGACGCAACAGGCGGCGCCATCCAGCCGCTCGTGGGCGATGCGCTCGCCGCGCTCGGTTACGACGCGGATTACAGTTTGCGCCCCAGCGCACCACGACCGGCGCCAAACAATTGGCATGAGGTGCTTTCGTGGGTGGGCGATGAGGTCACGCTGCGCGGCGGCACGATCGATATCGGAGCCCTCGGAAAGGGACGAATCGTCGACCTCGTGCTTGACTTGCTGCCCGATGGGCCCGGACTCGTCGATGCGAGTGGTGATCTTGCGATGCGTGGGCAAACGCCCGTTCGCATTGGGCTAGAACATCCGCTACACCCAGACCGCGTGGTGGGGGTTGCCAGCATCGCGAACGGGGCGGTGGCGGCATCCGCTGTCAATCGTCGTGCTTGGGGTGATGGGCTCCACCACGTGATTGACGCGCGCACGGGAATCCCGGTGCGAACGGTCATGGCCACATGGGTCGTCGCGCCAACCGCGATGATTGCGGATGCCGTTGCTAGTGCACTGTTTTTCGAGGGTGGAATCGACTTTGCGGCTGAGTACGCGGGTGTTGAGTGGGCCCTCATGCGCTCAACCGGGGTCGTCGAGCACTCCGAGCTTGAGCAGATCGAGCTGTTTCTCGGTTGATGCATGCCTTAGCCGCCTAGCATTGCTGTGTGAGCCAAACCGCAATGACCCTGCGCGCCATCCGCCAACGCATCAATGCCCGGTTAGGCACGTTTTCGATGTACCGGCTTGTCCTGCTCGCACTTGGCGCATTGCTCGCGCTCGCCGTCGGGTTTGCTGCACTTGGTGTTATCGGCAACGACCCGCTCGCAATCGTCGTGAACTGGGTGGTTTTGACCGTTGTTGTCTCGCTCACCGATTACCTCGCACACACCGTTGTGAAGCGGCCTTGGCGGTACGAGGCCTCGGTATTGACCGCGCTGATCTTGGTGTTCTTGCTGCAACCTGAGCTTTCTTGGCGCAACATTGGCGGCGTTGCACTCGTCGGGGTTATCGCTGCCGCCTCGAAGTATGTCCTGGCGTGGCGCGGGCGTCACATTTTCAACCCAGCCGCGTTCGGTGCCGTCATCGGCTCGCTGACAGGCCTCGCGTCAGCGTGGTGGTGGGTTGGTACCCCGAGTCTTGCGATCCCGGTTGCCGTGCTCGGATTCATTGTCGTGTGGCGCATCGAAAAACTGCGCGTCGTGGGGCTTTTCGTGCTCGTCGCAGTGCTGGCAACTGTGGCCTATGACTACGCGGTGATGGGGGCGGCATCCGTCAGCCTTCCGAGCACGCTGTTTTACGCGCTCGCGCAAACCCCAATCCTGTTCCTCGCGGCCTTCATGCTGCCAGAGCCCCTCACACTGCCACCACGTCGCCGGCAACAATATGCCGAGGCAATCGTCGTTGGCCTGCTCGTTGGCTGGCCGTTGAGCTTCGGATTCTTGCATCTTGGCGCTGCCGAAGCGCTCCTCATTGGCAACCTGCTCGCGTTCGTGTTCACCTTCCGAACCGCGGTGCAGCTCAAGCTGACATCTCGCGAGTTCGTTACCCCAACCGTGCAAGAGCTCACCTTCACCGCCAATCGGCCATTGAAGTTTGTGCCCGGCCAGTACCTTGAGCTTGAAGTGCCACATCCACACCCTGATGCGCGTGGCACCAGGCGCGAGTTCTCGATCGTTTCGGCCCCATCGGATGCCCCAATCGTGCAAATTGCCTATCGTGACGGTGGGCAACAACATCCGTCGTCTTACAAGAAGGCACTCGCGGCGGCCGAGCCAGGGGCGGGGCTCCAGGTCACGGGTGTGTGGGGTGACTTCGTTTTGCCTACGAACAACGAACCACTCTTGCTCGTTGCGGCCGGTGTTGGCATCACGCCGTTTGTTTCGCAGCTTCGAGATTTGAACGCACGCGGCATTGCGCGGGACATTGTGCTCATCTATGTCGCCTCGAGTGCTGCCGAGTTGGCGTTTGCAGACCGCTTGGCACATACGGGTGTGCGGGTCGTTGCATTCACGCCCGACCAGCCCACGGTTGATGGCTGGGCGTGGGGTGGAGGCGAACGGCTCACGGCCGAGTCACTGCGGGCATCCGTACCCGACATTGCGATGCGGCACGCGTTTATTTCTGGCCCACCGTCACTCATTGCAGACCTTGATGCGGCGCTTGCGGATGCGAAGTCGGTGACAACAGACGCGTTTGCCGGCTACTAGACCGGTTGATGGCGGCGTCGGATGATGCTTACGCCCTCGGGGCGTGGAATTTCTGTTGCGCGGCGATAAGGCCGGAGTCGATGAGCAACTCGACCGCATCTGCAGCATCCGCGACCAAAATCGGCAGGTTCGCGCGCTCCTCTGTGCTGAACGGTGAGAGAACCCAGTCGGCGGAATCTTGCCGACCGCTCGGGCGGCCAACGCCCACGCGAACACGGTGGAAATCGGGTGTGCCGAGCGCTCGGATGATGTCTTTCACGCCGTTGTGCCCGCCTGGACTACCGCCGAGTTTGAGTTTGAGCGTGTCAAACGGAATGTCGAGTTCGTCGTGCACAGCAATCACGTTTTCCGGAGCGATGTCGTAGTACTTCGCCAACGCTGCCACGGGTGTGCCCGAAACATTCATGTAGGTGTTGGGTTTGGCGAGGACGAGTTTCTCGCCCCCGGCGCGCAGCCACGTTTCAATAACGCGCGCGCCGGCCTTGTGTTCGCGCCAGCGCTCAGAACGACGCAAGGCCAGCTCGTCGACGACGAACTGGCCCGCGTTGTGACGTGTGTTTTCGTAGCGTGCGCCCGGATTTCCCAGGCCGACAACGAGCCACACGGTTGTTTGGTACCGCGGTTTTACTCCGCGGCCTCCGCTGCGCCCGCTTCGGCAGCGTCGCCACCTTCGAGGTCGGCAGCGTGGGTCGCGGCCGGAATCGTGATGCTCAGAACAAGCAATTCGGGCTCTACCGTGAGAGACGCACCCTTGGGGAGAACCAACTCGCCGGCGGTGATCTGAGCGCCTTCTTCGAGGCCCTCAACACTGACCTCGACGGCCTCAGGAATGTGCGTTGCTTCAACCTCAAGCGCGATCGAGTTCTGGTCGAGGTTGACGATCGTGCCCGAGAACGACTCGCCGACAACGTGCACGGGAACGTTGACGTGAACCTTCTCACCCTTCTTCACAACGAGCAGGTCGATGTGCTCGATGATCTGGCGAACCGGGTCTTTTTGCACGTCTTTGACCAGCACGAGCTGGTCTTTGCCGTTGATGTCGAGGTGCACAACAGCGTTCGCGTGGCGAATGATGAGGCCCATCTCGTGGCCGGGAAGGGCAACGTGTACCGGATCGGTGCCGTGACCGTAGATGACGGCGGGGATTTTACCGGCGGCACGCAAGCGGCGTGCGAAGCCCTTGCCGAAGTTTTCGCGCAGCTCGGCTGCGACCTTCGTTTCGTCTGACATGAGTTCTCCTAGAACTGTTCTCGCGCGGCGGCGGCCACGCGGTTGGTATGTGTTGGCAAGTGCGAATTCGCGCTGCAGACAATGCCACACCGGGCCTGCTACACCGCGTCGATAACGGATGTTGCCACGTGAGAACGCGCACGCAACAGCATCCCTCGCCGAGGAACAGGTTCTATCGTACCCGATATCCGCGTGAGGTTTGCTCTACGATTGAGACTATGGACGCCGTACAAGCAACGCACATTTTCGCCTGGATCATCGGGATCATCTCGGTTTGCGGTGTTGTCGGGGTAACCGCGGCCCTCATCTCGATGGCTCGCAGCGGTTACAACGACAAATAACGCGACTCGAAGCCTGGTGTGTTCCCCGCCTCGAGTGGGGTTTTGGCGTGTGCGCAAAGCGCATAGACAACTCATAGGAAAATCGGGACAATGGTCTTATGAGCTTTGATCACGTTGAACCCGAATTGCGTCGCCCAGACGGCGGTCCACTGCGAATTCTTGCGGTTGACGACGAGCCGATGCTGACCGATCTGGTCGCCATGGCACTGCGCATGGAAGGCTGGGAGGTGCGAACAGCTGGATCGGGCACTGAGGCGCTCGATGTGGCAGCAGAGTTTGAACCCGACGCGCTTGTGCTCGATGTGATGATGCCGGGCCTCGACGGACTGGGCGTCATCAAACGCTTGCGTGACGAAGGCAACAACGTGCCCGTGGTGTTCTTGACCGCAAAAGACTCGGTCGCCGATCGGATTTCGGGTTTGACCGCTGGCGGTGATGACTACGTCACCAAGCCGTTCAGCCTTGAAGAGGTCATCGCGCGGTTGCGCGCGGTGATTCGTCGGAGTGGTGCTGCCCGCGTCGAAGACCCTGAGTCGATTCTGCGGGTTGCTGATCTTGAACTCAACGAAGACAGCCACGAGGTATTCCGCGACGGTCGTGAGATTGATCTGACGGCGACGGAGTTTGAACTGCTGCGCTTTTTGATGCGCAACGAACGCCGTGTTTTGAGCAAAGCGCAGATCCTTGACCGGGTGTGGAGCTATGACTTCGATGGCAAAGCCAGCGTTGTCGAGCTCTACATTTCATACTTGCGCAAGAAGATCGATGCGGGCGAAGATGTGCCCCTGATTCACACCGTACGCGGCGTGGGATACGTGATCAAGGCGCCGAAGTGAGCCACGATGCGCCAGTCTTGGCGCGGTCTCGCACGCTGCAAACGCGGTTGGTCGTCACGACCGTCGCGATTGCGTCGTTGTTGCTCGTTATCATTGCGATCACGACCACGGTCATGCTCGCAGTCACCCTCGACAAGCGGCTCGACGAACAGGTGCGGTCGGTTGCAACGAGTGCGGGAACGTGGGCGGATGATGCCGTGCGGCATGCCCAAACATCCGCGTTTACCCAATTGCCGCTCGCGCAAGACATTCTGGCCAACCGCGTGGTGCGACCGTACACGCTCATCGCGGTGCAGCAGCGGCCACTCGCGGATGCGAGCGGGTTGATTGCGGTTCCGGCAGACGATGGCTCCGCAACCGTTGTTCCGCTGACGTTTGACGAGCTGCAGATCATTCACAAATCACTGAATGGTTCGAATCCGATTACGGTCAACGTCGGCACGTGGGGTGAATACCGGATCATCCCGGAGTATTCACAATTGAGCGGTTGGGTTTTCGCTGGTCTCCCGCTCACCGAGAACGCTCGCACCCTGCGTGAGCTGTACTCGGTGATCATGGTGCTCACCGTCGGTGGTCTTTTGCTTTTGGCACTGTTGACCACGATGACAATCCGGATGAGCCTCAAGCCGTTGCGCACCGTTGCTGACACGGCAACGCGCGTTGCCGCCTTACCGCTTGACCAAGGCGCGGTGTCGATTCTTGAGCGTGTTCCGGCCGCCGAGGCCGACCCAAACACCGAACCGGGTCGGGTTGGCGTTGCGCTCAACACCCTGCTCGATCACGTTGATGCGTCGCTTCAAGCTCGCCACCGAAACGAAGAGCGGATGCGCCAGTTTGTCGCTGATGCGAGTCACGAATTGCGCACGCCACTTTCGTCGATTCGCGGATACAGCGAGCTTTCGCTGCGCAATAAAGAACTGCCCGACGACACGAAAATGGCACTCGAGCGGATTCAGGCGCAATCGGTGCGGATGACGAGGTTCGTCGAAGACCTCTTGTTGCTCGCGCGGCTCGATGAGGGGCGAGAGCTGGCATCCGCTGATGTTGACGTGACAAAGCTTGCCCTCGAAGCTGTCGCTGACGCGAAGGCGACCGGTGATGACCATGACTACAGCATTGAGGTGCCAGAGCACTCGGTCGTTGTCTCGGGTGATGAGGGTCGCCTCGCGCAGGTGGTGACAAATCTGCTTGCCAACGCTCGTACACACACCCCAGAGGGTACGCACGTGTTGGTGCGCGTGTGCGAAGACGCCGGCGACGTTGTCATTGAAGTCGCCGACGACGGCCCCGGTATTGACCCCACAATTGCGGATTCGCTGTTTGAACGCTTCTCCAGAGCGGATGCTTCGCGCACTCGGGCCTCGGGCGGAACCGGCCTCGGCCTTGCGATCTCGAAAGCGATCGTTGCCGGACACGGCGGCGAGATCTCGGTTGATTCGAAACCGGGCGATACAACCTTCACGGTGCGGTTACCGAAAGCATCCGATCAGTCCCCGCCGCCGCCTCCTTCCGAGCCCTAAACTCGTAACGTGACAATTCACGGAGTTTTGCGCGCCCTCGAACCGGCTGTGTTCTATCAAAATGCGCTCGCGCAAGCCCGCACCGATGCGCACTTGGGGCTCTTAACCGGGCTGCAAGTTCCCACCATGGTTGGCATGCTCGAACAGCGTCGCACAGCCGGAAACCCCGCCGCGCTTTTGGTGATCGCACCGACGAGTCGCCGCGCGGAACAGCTTGAGCTTGCGCTCGCCAGTTTCAGTGCTGATGTCGAGATTGTGTCGTTCCCGGCGTGGGAGACCCTGCCACACGAGCGCCTTTCGCCAAGCCCTGACATCGTGGGGCAACGTTTCGAAGCACTGTCACGCATTTCAACGTGGTCGGGTGAAAAGCCGCTGATTGTTGTGGCATCGGTTCGGGCTGCGCTCCAGCCGATTGCGTCAAACCTGGGTGCGACGCAAGCGCTTGTCCTCACGACGGGCACGCGTGGCGAGAGCCTCGAAACGATCATCGAGCAGCTCGTCGAGCGCGCGTATACGCGCGTCGACATGGTCTCGAGGCGCGGCGAGTTTGCCGTGCGCGGTGGCATTCTTGATGTGTTTCCGCCGACTGCCGAGCACCCGTACCGTGTCGATTTCTTCGGCAATGAGGTTGATGAGATTCGTGCGTTCGCGGTTGCTGATCAGCGCTCGCTGCCGGATGAGGTGACCCAAATCGTGCTCGCCCCGGCACGAGAACTCTTGTTGACTGCAGACGTCCGAGCGCGTGCTGCAGCGCTTGCCCCAAGCCTCCCGGGTGTTTCGGCGATGCTCGAGAAGATGTCGCAGGGCATCGTCGCCGATGGCATGGAATCACTGTTGCCCATCCTCGCCGACGAGCTCGTGCCGCTTTCGTCGTTGCTCCCTGCCAGAGCGGCAGTCGCCCTCGTCGACCCGGAACGTGCCGCCGCGAGGTCACAAAGCCTCAGTGATACGAACCGTGAGTTTTTGAATGCCGCGTGGTCGGCCGCTACCGCCGGTGCGGATGCCCCCGTCGATCTCGATGCTGGCGACTTTTTGAGCATTGAACAATTACGCGAAACCGTGCACGACCGAGACGGCGTTTGGTGGGAGTTCAGTGCCTTTCAAACGGATGATTCACTCGACGCATCCGATGACGAACTGCTTGTCGGTGGCGAGCCAGAGGCCACCCCAACACCTTCGTTCCACGGGAATGTTGACGGCGCTTCAGCGTTTGTTGCAGACCTGATCGCTGCCGGTTGGCGCGTTGTTGTTTCCGCTTCCGGGGTTGGTCTGGTCGAGCGGGCGAGTGATGTTCTGGGGGAGCGCGGCATTGCCGCGAGGATCACCGAGTCGTTGCGAGAGGCGCCCGAAGTGGGCATCGCGACCTTGGCGCTGGCATCTGCTGAATCGGGTTTTCAAGTGCCAGCCGCAAAGCTTGCTGTGCTGACTGAGAACGAGTTCTACGGTCGCACGATCGCGGGCGACCGCCGGATTGTGAAAAAGCTCGCGTCGCGGCGACGCAATGTTGTCGACCCAGTCCAGCTCAAACCGGGTGATTTCGTTGTGCACCAAACGCACGGCATCGGCAAGTTCGTTGAGCTCACCCAACGCGAGGTTTCTACCGGCGGTCGTGATGCGAAAAAGACCACGCGCGAGTACATTGTGCTGGAATACGCCCCGTCGAAACGCGGTTACCCGGGCGACAAGCTGCACGTGCCGACGGATCAACTTGATTTGCTGTCGAAGTATGTTGGCGGTGAGGCTCCCGCACTGTCGAAAATGGGCGGCAGTGATTGGGCGGCAGCGAAAGGGAAGGCACGTAAGGCGGTGCGCGACATCGCCGTTGAGCTCGTGAAACTCTACTCGGCGCGCATGAGTTCGAAAGGATTCGCGTTCTCGGCTGATACCCCGTGGCAGCGCGAGCTCGAAGAAGCCTTTCCGTTTGCGGAAACCCCCGATCAGCTGCAAACGATCGATGAGATCAAAGCAGACATGGAACGCGAAATCCCCATGGACCGCTTGCTCTCGGGTGATGTTGGGTTCGGAAAGACCGAAGTCGCCGTGCGAGCCGCGTTCAAGGCGATCCAGGATGGCAAACAGGTTGTCATGCTCGTCCCAACGACGCTGCTCGTGAAACAACACATTGAGACGTTCAGCGAACGCTTTGCCGGTTTTCCGATCCAGGTTCGCCCGCTCTCGCGCTTTCAGACCGAGAAGCAAGCGCGCGAAACGGTTGCTGGGCTTACCGATGGCACCATTGACATGGTTATCGGTACCCACCGGGTGTTGACCGAAAAAGTGAAGTTCAAAGACCTCGGGCTCGTCATTATCGATGAAGAGCAGCGCTTCGGTGTCGAGCACAAAGACTCCCTCAAAAAGCTCAAGACGAACGTCGACATCCTTGCCATGAGCGCAACGCCCATTCCGCGCACGCTCGAAATGGCTGTGACGGGCATCCGTGAAATGTCCACCCTTGCAACACCGCCAGAAGACCGGCATCCGATTCTGTCGTACGTTGGCGCCAAGAACGATAAACAAATCGCGGCCGCAATTCGGCGTGAGCTTTTGCGCGAGGGTCAGGTTTTTTATGTGCACAACCGGGTATCTTCGATCGATCGTGTCGCCGCCGACCTCGCCGAACTCGTCCCGGAAGCGCGCATCGCAATCGCGCACGGCAAGATGGGGGAGCACCAGCTCGAGCAGGTTGTTGACGACTTTTGGGAACGGCAATCGGATGTTCTCGTGTGCACGACCATTATCGAGACGGGCCTTGATATCGCCAACGCCAACACGATCATCATTGACCGCGCCGACAAATATGGCCTTTCACAATTGCACCAATTGCGTGGCCGGGTGGGGCGTGGTCGCGAGCGGGCGTACGCGTACTTCTTGTATGACGAACTCGCACCGCTGAGTGAAACCGCAGCCGATCGATTACAAACCATCGCGGTCAACAACGACCTCGGTTCGGGCATGCAGGTTGCGCTGAAAGACCTTGAGATTCGTGGCGCTGGAAACCTCTTGGGTGCAGAACAAGCCGGCCACATCGCCGGTGTTGGCTTTGATTTGTATTTGCGAATGATTGGTGAAGCGGTTGCCACCTTCCGCGGTGACGCTGTCAACGATGAGCGGGAGTTGCGGCTCGAATTGCCGGTTGACGCTCGGATTCCCGAGACGTACATCGACAGTGAGCGATTGCGGTTGGAGGCGTACCAGAAGCTTTCGGCGGCATCGACGGCTGCGGCATCCGACGACCACATTGACCTTGTCGTCGAAGAACTCGTTGATCGCTACGGTGAGTTTCCCGAAGAGGTCGTGGGGCTCGTACGAATTGCCCGGTTGCGCCGCCGGGTGGCACAAGCGGGGCTCACGGATGTTGTTGTGATGGGACCGAATCTGCGGCTGACACCGGTTTCGTTCCCCGACTCGCTGCAGGTGAGACTCAAACGCCTCTACCCGAAAGCACGCTTGCTGAACGGCGATGTGCTCTTGGTGCCCCTGCCTGAAGAAGCCACAGACCTTGTCGAGTGGGTCGGCACGTTCTTTGACCAGATGTTTCCCGCCCCAGTCGCCGCGCAGTAGCGCTCTACTCGCTTGATTCGAGGACCTGTTCGGTTGTCAGCTCTTGCCTGTTGCGGGCACGCAGCTTGCTAAAGCCTGCCGCGAACAGCACGAGAATCAACAGCCCGTACAGCACGATCGGAATCGGGCCCTGGAAGAACGTTGCATACGAACCGCCAGAGCTCAACAGGGCCTCACGCATGCTTGACTCGGCGAGCGGGCCAAGCACCATGCCAATCAGCAGGGGTGCAAGCGGCACGTCGTAGCGGCGAAACGCAAACGCGAGCAAACCGACACCGAGCAAAACAAGCAGGTCAAAAACGCGGCCACTCGCCGCGTACACACCGAGCCCACACATGAGTGCGATACCGCCGTACAGATAGGGGCGCGGGATCAGCAGCAGCTTTGCCCACACTTGCGCAAATGGCAGGTTGATGATCAGCAGCACAATCATCGCCAAGAAGAAGCTTGCAAGCAAACCCCAGACGAGCTCGTGCGAACGCTCGAAGAGCATCGGACCCGGCTGCAGGCCATACTGACGAAACGCGGCCAGCATGATGGCTGCGGTTGCCGAAACCGGAAGGCCGAGCGCCAGCAGCGCACCCATCGCTGTACCGGTCGTTGCCGAACCGGCAGCTTCCGGGCCGGCAAGGCCGCGAATCGCTCCCGTGCCAAACTTCTTCGGTCCCCGTGCGTCAAGGGCTTTTTCTGTCGAGTACGAAATGAATGTGGGTACATCCGCACCACCGACCGGAATCACACCAAATGGAAGACCTGTCGCGGTGCCGCGCATCCACGCCGGGAGGGCCTCGCGGAACTCTGCCTTCGTCAGATACGGGCGACCTTCGCTTCGCAAGAGCCGGCTTGTCGGGTCACGACGCACCCGACTCGCGATGTGAAACACCTCACCGAGAGCCAGCAGAGCAACCGTGATCGTGATGAGCGAGACACCATCGAACAATTGCGGCACACCGAACGTGAAGCGCTCGGCACCTGAGATTGAGTCGATACCAATCGTGGCAATCCCCAAGCCCAAAATGAGCGACGCAAGACCTTTGAGCACCGAGTCAGAAACAACCGATGAGGTCGCTACAAACGCGAACAGCGAGAGCGCAAAGTACTCGGCCGGACCGAAAGCTGTGGCGAGGTTTGCCAGTGCCGGTGCAAGAAACACCACGACGATACACGAGATCATGCCACCGATAAACGCGCCGATCGCAGCGGTCGCGAGCGCTTGCGGTGCACGCCCGGCACGCGCCATCTTATGCCCCTCAAATGTCGACGCAATCGAGGAAGCTTGCCCCGGTGTATTGAGCAGAATCGCCATCGTCGAGTCGCCGAAGAGTCCACCGAAATAGACGCCGGCGAACATAATGAACGCAGCCGACGGGTCAAGTGCGAACGTCATTGGCAAAAGCAACGCGACCGCCATCGACGAGCCGAGGCCCGGCAAAACACCAACGGCGGTGCCGAGTAAACATCCGATCACGACGAACAACAGGTTCATCGGTGTGAACGCGTGGGAGAACCCCTCGAGGAGGTTACCGATGGCATCCATTAGTACCCTCCCAAAATGCCTGATGGCAGGTTGAGTCCGAGCAGCGTGTCAAACGCGAGATACGCGATGCTCGAGAGTGTCAGGCCCACGACAATATCTGGGAGTGGTTTGGTCGATCCCATCGAGCGGGCAACACACCAAAACAACAGGGCCCCCGAGAGGATCCACCCCAGCGGTGCCAGCAAGAGCGCGAACGCGAGGAAGCCGCCTGCTGCCCACCCGACGCTTCTCCAGTCGCTGAAGGTCTTGTACTGTACTTTCGCGGCCTCTTCGGCCTCGAGTCGGGCGGCATCTGAGACGGCGTCGTGTTCGCTGTACGTTGCCGGCTCCGGGAGCTCGGGTTCGCGGAAGTACTTGAGCACCAGTAACGCCGAGACAATGTAGCCCGCACTGAGGATGAGCGTCGGGAAGAACTTCGGGCCCGGGGTTGCGGCGCCCGCAGGCACGTTCATCGTGAGAACGCCGATGAGTAAGTATGTCGAAAAGGCAGCGAGCACGAGTGGGATGACCAGGCCGCTGCGGCCAGTCCACCACGAAGCGGGCTGTTGTGTGTTTTCGCTCATAGTCCGAGCCTCCCTACCAGTTCTGCCATACGTTCTTGGTCGAGCTTGAGAAACGCCTCGAATTCGGCGCCGTCAATGTAGGCGTCGACCCACTTGTTGCGAGCGAGCGACTCGGCCCACGCATCCGATTTCGACGTTTCGGTGACAATCTCGCGCAAGCCCTGGAACTCTTCGTCGCTCAGCTGTTTAGAAGCCAAAAAGCCACGCCAGTTGACGAGATTGACGTCGTAGCCGAGCTCTTCGAACGTCGGGACATCGACACCCTCGAGGCGCTGTGGTGCAGAAATCGCCAGCGGCTTGATCTTGCCGCCATCGATTTGGTCGGCAACCTCGTTGTAGCCTGTGACGGCAACATCCGCCGTACCGGAAAGCAGCGTAAGCGTCGCTTCGCCACCACCCGACTTGGGGATATAGGTCAAAACCGAGGGGTCGATCCCCAAGGATTGCGCGAGTTGGGCGATGATGAGATGGTCAATCGACCCCACCGAGCCACCGGTAAATCGGATGCTGCTCGGGTCGGCTAGGAACGCTGCAACGAACTCATCGAGATTCTGCCACGGGGCATCCGCTGAGATAAACGCGAGCGAATAGTCTTCGGCAACTTTGGCGACGGGGCGCACATCGTCGAATCCAACCGGGGACTTGTTGATTTCGATGCCGCCCGTCATCGCCGCACCCGTTGCCAACAGGGTGCTCGAGGGGTCATCCATGTTGGCAAAAGCTGCCAAACCAATCGTGCCGCCAGCGCCGGGGATATTGACGACCTGAACGGTACGCACGATGCCATCGGTGCGCATTGCCTGCTGTTGTGCGCGCGCGAAAGAGTCCCAACCGCCGCCGACGCCCGCCGGTGCGATGAGGGTGAGCGTTGAGCGTGGGTCGGTGCCGCTGGAGCCTTGCGTGAACGAAAACACGGTCGCCGTCGTGATCGATGCGACGGCAATGACACCGAAGATCGCACGCTTCAGTCCATTTGAGAGTCGGCTCTTTTTCGGCTCCGGCTGGGTGCGCACAACCTCGGTGTACACCGCGCCGAGCGGCTGACCGAGCGGATCAAGTTCTGGTTCTGAGGGGGGAGACATCGTTGTCCTTTCGCACGCCCACGACGGTGAGTATTTAGACACTACTCCGGTCGGCAGCACGTTGTGCGCGGTAGCGTGGATTTAACCACTGCACACTGAAACGAGGAAGCATGGCTCGCACCGAAACCCCACACATCAACCCCAACGGCACACCCATTGCCGAAACGATTCTGTTGCCGGGTGACCCGCTTCGCGCGAAGTTCATTGCGGAGACCTATTTTGACGATGTTGAGTGCTTCAACGAAGTGCGCAACATGCTCGGTTACACCGGCACGTACCGCGGCAAACCCGTTTCGGTCATGGGCAGCGGCATGGGTGTTCCGTCGATTTCGCTCTACGCCTACGAGTTGATTCACGACTTTGGGGTCAAGAACCTGATTCGTGTGGGCTCATGTGGTGCGCTGCAGCCAGAACTTGAGCTCTTCGATATCGTGCTCGCGCAGGGTGCCTCAACCAACTCCAACTACCTCAGCCAGTACAACCTGCCTGGTACCTATGCGCCTCTTGCGTCATACCGATTGCTCGAGCGTGCAAAGGCAGCAGCGGATGCCGCCGGCCACCGCACCCACGTCGGTGGCGTTCTCACCAGCGACATCTTCTACAACGCCGACGAGACCGCAACGCCAAAGTGGCAGCGCATGGGTTTGCTCGCGGTCGAGATGGAATGCGCCGGGCTGTACGCAACGGCCGCCGCAGCAGGTGTCGATGCACTGACGGTTTTGACCGTGAGCGACAGCCTCGTAACGCACGAAGAAACCACCGCTGAGCAACGTCAGACCGCCTTCACCGCAATGATGGAAGTCGCCCTTGAACTCGTCTGAGCTCGACCCACTGCGGGCGGCGGCGGAGACGATGGCGGCCGTGCGGCGTGATTGTGTGTGGTCTCGCCAGATAACCCACGACGACCTCGTGTCGTACCTGGTTGAAGAGTCCGCCGAGTTGATCGAAGCAGTCGAAACGGGGGACCGGGCCGAACTCAAAGAAGAACTCGGCGATGTGCTCTGGCAAGTACTTTTTCACGCGGCGGTTGCTGCTGAAGACCTTGACGATCCGTTCACGATCGATGATGTTGCGGCGGCGCTCACCGAGAAAATGACCCGGCGGCATCCGCATGTTTTCGGCGACGAAGTCGCCCAGACACCGGAAGAAGTGCTCGTGCACTGGAACGCTGCGAAGGCCGCCGAAAAGCGGCACCGGCTCAGCGTGCTCGATGGTGTAGCACCTGACATGTCGGCGCTTGCGCGAGCCCAGAAAGTGCTTGGCAAAGCAGCATCCGTTGGTGTCTCGGTCTCGCCAGACAAATCGGATGCGGCAACCGAAACTGCCCTCGGAGAAACCTTGCTCGCGCTCGTGGCTCTGGCCCGATCGCGCGGCTGGGACGCCGAGCGGGCACTCCGCACAGCAACGCGAACCCTCGAAGACCGAGTGCACGCCGCAGAACGTCCCTAACTCCTGAGTTGCCCGCTGTTCGCGGCGACTCTGCGTTCGAGGCGTCCGCCGTTCAGGAGTTCGGCTCGCTTCTGCAGGCTGGTTGCGGCGTAGGGGCGTGTGTTGCCCAAACTCAGGAGTTGCCGGGCGTTGGTGGCCGCAGGGGCTGCGTTGTGCCCGCTTTTCCTGAGTTTGGGCTACTCAACCGGTGTTCTGAAGTCCCGCGGCGACACCGGAAACGGAGAGCAGCAGCAAGTGCTGGGCGGTTTCGCGTTCGGCGTCGGTGGTGTCATCCGATCGCAAGGTGCCGAGCGCCCGAAGCTGCAGCAGCGACAGTGCATCGACGTAGGGTGAGCGCAGCTTGACGGCGCGCTGCAGAACCGGCTTGTTGCCGAGCAACTCACCACCCGTAATCGCCGATACCCACGTGCTTGTCAACCGCAGCTCGTCGAGCACCAGGTCGGCAAGGTCGCCTCGGTCGCCAAGGGCGAGGTATTGGCGGGCGATGCGCTCATCGGTTTTGGCGAGGCTCATCGCAACGTTGTCGATCATGGTGCGCAACAGTGGCCACTCTTGATAGGCCGCTTGCAAACGCGCGACATCGCCAACCGCCTCAAGCGCGGTGCCCAAACCAAACCAGCCGGCAAGGTTGATGCGTGCTTGTGTCCACGCAAAAACCCACGGAATCGCGCGCAAGTCTTCGAGCGATTCAACGCTCAAGCCGCGGCGGGCGGGGCGGGACCCCAGCGCGAGCAAACCAATCTCTTCCATTGGTGTGACTGTCGCGAACCACGGTGCGAACCCGGGAGCTTTGACGAGGTCGAAGAACCGCTCACGTGACTGCTTGTCCATCACGGCCGCGATATCGGCGTACTTGGCCGCGGCGGCAGCGTTTCGCTGCTCAACACTCGGTGCTGAGGCAAGCAGGATTGCTGCCGTGACCTGGTCGATGTGACGGCGCGCAATTTCGGGGTCGCCGTAGCGAGCAAAAATGACCTCGCCCTGTTCGGTGAGTTTGAAGCGCCCATCAACCGAGTGCGGTGGTTGCGCCAAAATCGCCGAGTTCGCGGGGCCACCACCACGCCCAAGCGCGCCACCACGACCGTGAAAGAGCGTCAACTCGATGTCGTTCGAGCGCGCCCAGTCGGCAATCTTCTGCTGTGCCTCGTAGAGGGCGAGGGTTGCCGCAACCGGCCCGACATCCTTCGAGGAGTCCGAATAGCCCAGCATCACTTCGAGACGGCGGTCGGTTGCCTCGAGGCGTGCTGCGAATTCGGGGTGTTCCAGAATCGTCGCCAGAATCCCGGGCGCTGCCTGCAGATCGGCGAACGTCTCAAAAAGTGGCACAACGTCGAGGATTGGAGGCTGGTCACCCGCAGATGTTGCGAACGCCGCAAGTTCGTGCACCGCGATGAGGTCATCGGCGCTTTGCGTGAACGAAACGATGTAGCGGCCAGCCGCCCCGGTGCCGTATCGGTTTTGAATGAAGGCGATCGCGCGAAGCGTTTCGAGCACTTCCGTGGCTTGCTCGCTCAATTGTGTTTGGTCGGATGCCGCGCGCAATTCTTCGAGTACTTTGCGGTGCACCGCCGAGTGCTGGCGCACTTCGATCGCGGCGAGGTGGAAGCCATAGGTTTGCACTTGCCAAATCAGCTTTTGCAGCAGTCCGAACGCGTGGCGTTCCGCTCCGGCATGCTCGAGCGAATCTTGCACGATGCGCAAGTGTTCGAGCAGTTCTTCCGGGGTGCCGTACGCCGCGTCGCTACCGAGCTCAGCACCGAGCTTGAGTGCGATCATCAGCAAAACGCGACGGTGGGGCTCACCCGGTGAACGCTTGGCAACCTCGAAGGCTTCTTCGGGTGCGGCATCCGAAAGCTCTTGCCACAGCTGAAGCACGGCCGTGCTCGGTGGGGTGGTGCTCTCATCAAGCGTCAGCGAACGGCCAATGTTGCTTGCCGAGTTCACGAGGCCCAACATGACGTGCTGGCTTGCAATTTCGGCTGCGCGACGCGTGAGGGTTGCCGTGACGAAGGGGTTGCCGTCGCGGTCACCACCAACCCACGTGCCAAATCGTACGAACGCACCGATGCGAGGTTCGGTCTTGCTCGCGTCGCCGCTGCCAGGAAGTGCGTTCGCAACTGATTCGTTGACGAGGCGGTATACCTCGGGAACTGTCACAAACAGCGTCTCGTCGAAAACCGACATGACCGAGCGCACTTCGTCGGCGGGCGTGGGCTTTTCGAGGCGCAACGGTGCGGTGCGCCACAGGGTGTCAACCTCTTCGAGCATCTTGCGTTGCAGGTCGCGCTGCAACCCGGATTCGGCGGGTGCGTGGTCGTGTTCGTCGAGCAGTTCAGCGAGGCGGCGGATGCTCGTAGAAACCGCACGCCGACGCGCCTCGGTTGGGTGCGCGGTAAAAACCGGGTGAAAACGCAGTGAACCCAAACGCTTCAGGGCAGCGGGCTTGCCGATTTCTGTGACGAGCTGGGTAAATGCACTGCCCACGGAATCGCTTGGCTCTTTCGCGGGAGCCAAGTGGTCGCGGGTACGCAGAGCCCGCACCCGCTGGTGCTCTTCGGCAAGGTTGGTCAAGTGGAAGTACACCGTGAACGCACGCGCCACTTCGGCGGCGCGTTCGGGTGAGAACGAGTCCACAATGGCCCCCGCGGTTTCGAACGCTTCTGGTGTGTCGTCGATGTACGCGTCGATCGTCGCTAAGCGCAATCGTTCAACGTCTTCAAAAAGCCCGGGAGAGCCGCTTTCGCGCAGCGCCTGACCGAGCAAGTTGCCGAGTGTGCGCACGTCGGCGCGCATGTTCTCGGGGAGCTCTTGGCTGGCCTCATAGCGGCCGACAATGCGAATTGCCTCGGTGGGGGTGGGGTTTTGGGGCATGCAAATAAATCTAGTCCAGTCGACTGGGCGCGCTTGAAGCGTACCGTCACACGTCTGAAACAATAGGAGGGTGGCTAAAGTGACTGCACCGCGCGGCATGCGCGATTTTCTCCCCGCTGATAAGGCTCGGCGCGAGCGTGTGCTCGCCACGATTCGACAGCGCTATCGCGCGCACGGGTTCGACGAAATCGAAACCCCGGTTGTCGAAGACTATGACCGATTGCACGCGGGGCTTGGTGGCGACAACGAAAAGCTTGCGTTCAACATCCTCAAGCGCGGGCTTGCTGCGGATGACATCGTTGAAGCCGCCGACAACCCGGCAGCTCTCAGCGACTTGGGTTTGCGGTACGACCTGACGGTTCCGCTCGCGCGTTTCTACGCAACCAACCGTGCGCAGTTGCCCGGGGTTTTCCGCTCCTTGCAGATTGCACCCGTGTGGCGTGCCGAACGGCCACAAAAAGGACGATACCGCCAGTTCATTCAGGCAGACATCGACATCATTGGTGATGCAACGCCGCGTGCGGAAGCCGAGCTCATCACGGCGTCGCTCGACGCCGTTGCGGCACTTGGACTCACGGACGCACACGTGCGCGTCAACGACCGTCGCGTGCTGGATTTCATGCTCGAATCGTTCGGGTTCGCGGCAGAAGAAAAACCGGGCGTGCTAATCACGATTGACAAGCTCGACAAGATCGGCCCGGCCGGTGTCGTCGACGAATTGCGCGAGCGCGGTGTGAGCCCGGTGGCAGTTGATGCGCTGCAAGCGTTCGTCAATCGCCCGCAAACCCGGGAGTTCAACCCGTATGGTGAGCGAGCCATCCGCAAGGCACTCCCGCAAGACGCCCCAGACGACGTGGTTTCCGACTTGGTTGCGCTCGGTGACGCCGTGACGACCGATGATGCGCCCGCGCCGCTGATTTTCGATCCGTTCCTGGTTCGTGGGATGGGGTACTACACGGGCACCATCTTCGAAATCGCCCACCCGTCGGTGCCGTATTCCCTCGGTGGCGGTGGCCGTTACGACGGCATGATTGGCCGATTCTTGGGTACGGATGTTGCGGCCGTCGGATTCTCGATCGGCTTCGAGCGCATCCTCGATCTCGTAACCGGCTTCGACGGTGCTGATGAAGCATCCGTTGTGCTGGTTCACGACCGCGATGTGTCACTGACCGAACTCATGGCGCACAAGCGAGCCCTGCTGCAAACGGCGGCCCGGGTGCGCGTCGAGCAGCGCCCGAAGAATCTCAAGGGGTTGCTTGAGCAAGCGGCATCCGATGGGTACACCGCGTTTACGAGCGTGCGCGCGGGCGACGCTGCGGGTGACTACGAGCTCAAGCCCCTCGCGTAACGTCCGTCAAAACGGGAACAATCTGCAAAACGGGGCACGACCACCAGAGGTTGTGGCACCCGTTTCGCAGATCGCTCCCGTTCTGCAGGCGCGACAGGGTCAGTTGATCGTGCGCTGCTGGGCTTTCAAGCCCAGCAAAACGGATGCTTCCTCAGCTGGGTTATCAATCGAAACGGCAAATTGCACACCGTCGGTCTTGTCGATGACAAGCCCCGGCCCACGGCGGCGGATGATTGCGGTGCGTCCAGGCATGACACGGTAGCCCCAGCCGCCCCATTCGCCCGGCTCGAGCACGGCTGCGCTTGCGGATTTGATTTCGCCCAGCAGGATCCGCTTGAGCGGGATGCCGAACATCCAACTCGTCACGCGCAGCCCGCGCCAGTCAGCGGTGACGCGGTATGCGGCCAACACCGAGACGCCGAGGACCGAGACGGCCAAGAGGCCGGTAACCCACAGTGGGGGTGATTGCTCGGCGGTCCGCAATGCCATAAAGAGCGTGAGTGCGGCCAGTGCGGCCATGAACACCGTGAGCCACACAAAGAGCGGGCTAAAAACCCATGAGCTTGTCGCGGCGGTCTGACCGGGTGCGAGGGCGACGGGTTCGATAGCAATCTCGTCCGTTGGTTCAACCGGGCGCGTGTAGCCCTTCCCAACCAAGAACAACGGCACGAGGCCGTACAGTGGTGCAGCCAAGGCCGCCAGCACCCAGCCGCCCAAGACAACCGTGTAGGGGTCGCTCACATCGAGGCTGAGCCCCGCGCTGAGCAACCATGTCGCGGCCATCAGGGCCGAAGTCGCGGCAGAAACGCCAACGATGCCGCGCGAAACCCATGGGTTGCGGGGCGCTCGCCAGATGAAAAACATCGCAAACACTGCGGCGGCTGCGGTGATGGCGAGGGTGATGCTGAGCATCACGATCGTGCTGCTGGCATCATTGGCTGGCCCGCTTGCCCCCCAGTGCGTGGGCACTTGCGGCCCGAGCCGTGAAGACCATGCCAACCAGCTCGCGCCAACGAGAATCGTCGGGAGCCACACCAAGAGTGTGACGAGGAGCTTTCGTGCGGTTGTCATGATTTTCCTTTCATGAACGGGTCGATGCGGCTATGGAGTTCATCAAGGCTGAGCCCAAGACGTTTCGCTTCTGTTGCGAGTTCAATGACGAGGTGATTGAGGCGAACGGATGCGTCTGAAGCATCCGCTCGCACGACCGCACCTCGGCCCTGGCGGAGCTCAACGATGCCTTCATCTCGTAACTGCTGGTATGCGCGAAGCACGGTGTGCATGTTGATCTTGAGGGCCGTCGCCAGTTCGCGCGCCGGGGGGAGTCGCTCGCCGGGGGTGATCGCGCCCGTTGTGAGCGCGACGCGCACTTGCACAGCAATCTGCTCTGCGAGCGAAACGCTCGAGCCAGGGTCAACCGTGAAGATCATGTTCTATATGTTATACGAACAATTTGTGAAAAGTGCTGTGTGCAACACATCGAAATGCAGGTGGCGTGACACAAGCCTCTGAGTAGACTAAAACCCGGATGCTGAGATACATCCGCTTCACCCCCAACCCAACAAGGAGCATTCCTGTGGCACTCATTGATGCTGTAATCGCCCGCGAGATTCTCGACTCACGCGGCAACCCAACCGTTGAGGTTGAGGTCGTTCTTGACGACGGCACGGTTTCGCGTGCGGCCGTTCCCAGTGGGGCATCGACGGGTGCTTTTGAGGCGTATGAGCTGCGTGACGGCGACAAGTCGCGCTACTTCGGCAAGGGCGTGCAACAGGCTGTTGCCGCTGTTGAAGACGAACTCGGCCCGGCAATTGAGGGTCTCGACGCTGGCGAACAGCGCGTTGTTGACACCGTGCTGAACGAAACCGATGGCACCCCGAACAAAGAGCGCACGGGCGCGAACGCAATCCTGGGAGTGAGCCTCGCGGTTGCAAAGGCTGCCGCTGACAGCGCGGACTTGCCGCTGTACCGCTACCTGGGTGGCCCGAACGCGCACCTGTTGCCGGTTCCACTGTTCAACGTCATCAACGGTGGCGAGCACGCCGACAACGGCATTGACTTCCAAGAGTTCTTCCTCGCCCCAATCGGCGCTGAAACTTACGGCGAATCCCTGCGCTGGGGCACCGAGGTTTACCACACGCTTCGCAGTGAACTGAAGGCAGCGGGTTATGCCACCGGTCTTGGTGACGAGGGTGGCTTCGCCCCCGACCTGCCCAGCAACCGCGAAGGCCTGGACTTCTTGATCAAAGCGATCGAAAAGGCTGGTTTCAAACCCGGTACCGACGTTGCTGTGGGTCTTGACGTTGCCGCAACCGAGTTCTTCAACGACGGAAAGTACCACCTCGACGGCAAGGCACAGTCGACCGCCGAGCTCATTAAGTTCTACGAAGATCTCGTAGCAAACTACCCCATCGTCACGATCGAGGACGCGCTCAGCGAAGACGAGTGGGAAGCATGGGGGGAACTCACCGAGGCCCTCGGCAAAAAGGTTCAGCTCGTTGGTGACGACCTGTTCGTCACCAACCCAGAGCGCCTCGCAAAGGGTATCCAGCTTGGCGTCGCCAACTCGCTGCTCGTGAAGGTCAACCAGATCGGTTCGCTCACTGAAACGCTCGACGCCATCGAATTGGCGCACCGTTCGGGCTACACGACGATGCTTTCGCACCGTTCGGGCGAGACCGAAGACACCACAATCGCCGACCTTGCGGTCGCGGTCAACTCGGGTCAGATCAAAGCTGGGGCCCCCGCGCGAAGCGAACGCGTCGCAAAGTACAACCAGTTGCTGCGCATCGAAGAAGAACTCGGTGATGCCGCAGCATTCGCCGGTCGGGGCGCCTTCCCGCGCTTCCAAGGTTGATCACCGACAATAGTCAGATCGGATGCTCCACCTGGAGCGACAACGAAGGGAGAGTCGATGCCTGCACCGGCTCTCCCTTCGGCATCCGCGGGCGATGACACTCGCACGACACCCGTCGCCTTGACGAGTGCAAAAGAGTGGGCCTCGAGTGGTCTGCGCCCGTCGTTTTTCATGCTCATCATGGGCATCATCGTGTTGCTCGGCGTCTGGACGCTCGCCCCAACCGTGGGTGCGTTCGTTGACCAACGCGCCAAGATCGCCGCGGTCGAAGCACAAATTGACGTGACGAATGATCGCATCGCCGAACTCGAACGCGAACGTGACCGTTGGCATGATCCCGCTTATGTCACAACGCAGGCCCGAGAACGGTTGTATTACGTGCGCCCGGGCGAGACGGTGTACCTCATTGATAACGACCTTGACGTTGCCGCGCTCGGGCTTGACCCCGAAATCATCAGCGCAGATGTGGTTGAGGCCGATGACGCCTGGTCAACGGTGTTCTTGCGTTCACTCGTGCAAGCTGGTTCCTCCCGCGCCGTCACGACGGTCGAATAACCCATAACCCAACCCTTTACGCTGGTCTCGTGACAACGCCACCTTTTCCCCCCGTAACCCCCGCCGAAATCGCCGTCGTCTCGGATCAACTCGGTCGCCCCGCTCGCGGGGTTGTTGGTGTTGCGGCCCGATGCGCGTGTGGGAACCCGGTCGTTGTTGCGACGACGCCGCGCCTCGACGACGGCAGCCCGTTTCCAACGTTCTACTACTTGACACACCCGGCTGCCACGGCAGCGCTGTCCACGCTCGAAGCAGAACAGGTCATGCCCGAGCTTGCAGCATCACTCGAAGACGAAGAGATCGCTCGGCAGTATCTCGCCGCGCACGAAGCGTATTTGGCCGACCGGGCACAGTTCGGCGACGTCAGCGAAATCGCCGGTATCTCAGCTGGTGGAATGCCAACGCGGGTCAAGTGTTTGCACGCATTAGCCGGTCATGCGCTCGCAGCAGGTCCTGGGGTGAACCCGATCGGCGATGAGGCGTTGCGTCGGTGCAGCTGGTCACCCGAGCGGTGTGTTTGTGCAGACCCAGGGGCAGCATCCGATTCGGGTGGCGATACCGCGTGAGCAGGGCTGGCCGATTACGCAACGTGCGCGCCGTGGGCGTGCTCGTTGTCGTGTTCGGTCTTGGTTTCGCGCCCGCGGCAGCTGAAACCGAGACTGACCCCCCAATTCAGCCGGCGACACAAGTGACGCCGACCGAGACGCCCGCAACCGACCCCACGGCAACACCGAGCCCAACACCGAGCCCAACACCGAGCGCGACACCAAGTCCGACGCCGAGCCCGACGCCGACATCGCCCGTGCCCGACGACCGCAATGACCCGACACGCGCCGCCGAGTATTGGCTCGATTCGCTTGGTATCCGGGAAGCATGGCACACGACCCTCGGGGAGGGCGTCACGGTTGCCGTGATCGACACGGGTATCGGCTGGAGCTCACCGGCGTTTGACAACGTTGTCGGTGGTAGAGATGCTTCTGGTATCGGCTCAGGTGACGGGCGCACACCACTTGGTAGTGATGACCCCGGTCACGCGAGCCGTGTCGCGTCGCTGATTGCCGCGCGCGAAAACGCGGCCGGTACGGGAATGATCGGTGTGGCTCCGCGCGCGCAACTGCTCAGCATTTCACTCAACTTCGACAGCCAACCTGTTGTGCCGTTCGACCAACAGGTTGCGGATGCGATCGTGTGGGCAGTCGACAACGGCGCCGACATCATCAACCTGTCCTTCACCATCAATCAGCCCGGTTGGCCGCGCCTTTGGGATGATGCGTTCTTGTACGCCGAAGCAAACGATGTGCTCATTGTTGTCGCCGCCGGAAACCGTGGCAGCGGCACAACCACCGTGGGGGCCCCCGCGACGATTCCCGGGGTTCTTGTGGTGGCCGGTGTCGACCGCGCGTCGCACCCGAGCCAGGGCGCGTCAACACAGGGCGTGACAATTGGCCTTGCCGCTCCCAGTGAAGCGCTTCTTGGTGTCGAACCCGATGGCTCGGTCATGCAGTGGAGTGGCACGAGTGGAGCGGCACCAATCGTTGCCGGTGTTGCCGCGCTCGTGCGTTCGGCCTACCCCGACCTCGACGTCAACAACGTCATTCAGCGTCTCATTGCAACGGCGACACCAACGGCGGGGATGCAACAATACCCCGACCCGATCGTGGGTTACGGCGTTGTGAATGCGCTTCAGGCAGTCACCGCAGATGTTGGTTGGATCGACTATCACCCCACCGCAAATATGACGCTCGAGCGGTGGATTGAGCTGTACCGACTCGGCGAGAGTGACGAGGAAACCCCTGCTCCGGTCGAAACCGGGGATCGTGAGGTGCCGCCCCTAGCCCCGCCCGACGAGGTCACCGCGGCTGGTTCGCCGTGGATTCCAAGCCGAGATTCGGTGCTGTACGTCAGTATCCCGCTCATGATGATCTCTACGGCTGGTATTCTCATAGGGCTTGGCTTCACTGCTGCTGCCCGGCTCGTGAAATCAGCGCGCAAACACGATGCGCGAAATCTTTTAGACATCGAGGAGTTGTCTTCCAAGTGACCAAGATCCTTATCGTTGGTGGCGGCTATGCCGGCTTCTACACTGCATTAAAGCTTCAAAAGCAGCTGCGAAAAGGTGAAGCTGAGGTTACACTCGTTGATCCGCGCTCGTACATGACCTACCAGCCGTTTCTTCCCGAGGTAGCTGCCGGGTCAATTGAAGCGCGTCACGTTATTGTTCCGTTGCGTCGCCACCTCAAGAAAACTCGGGTCATCACGGCCCGCGTGACCGGTATCGACCACGCAAACCGTCGGGCCACGGTCCAGCCGGCAGATGCTGACTCATACGAACTGGAATACGACCAGATCGTCGTGACCGCCGGTGCTGTTTCACGCACCTTCCCGATTCCGGGAATCGCTGAAAACGCGGTCGGCTTGAAGACGATCGAAGAGGCCGTGATGATTCGCGATACCCTCATCTCGAACTTCGATCGTGCTGCCGCCCTACCGCAGGGGCCGGAACGCTCGAAGCTGCTCAGCGTTGTCATTGTTGGCGGTGGGTTCGCTGGGATCGAGGTTTTCGCTGAGTTACGTTCGTTGGCATCCGATCTGCTCAAGCACTACCCAGAGATTTCGTTTGATGAGACGCAGTTCAACCTCATCGAGGCCGCCGGACGCATCATGCCCGAGGTCTCCGAGAAAACCGCTGACTGGGTCTTGAAAGACCTTGGCAAGCGTGGGGCGAAGGTCTGGCTTGAGACCCAGGTGAAGGGCGCTGTGAACGGCAACGTCGAACTCTCTGATGGAACTGTGATTCCGGCCGACCTGATCATCTGGACCGCTGGCGTCATGGCCAACCCCGAAGTTGTACGGGGCAGTGACTTGCCCGTTGAAGAGCGTGGTCGCATTCTGACCCGTGCTGACTTGCGTGTTGGGACCGAAGACTCGATCGTTGACGGTGCGTGGTCGGCCGGCGACATTTCGGCTGTTCCCGACCTCACCGGTGCCGGTGTTGGCGGCTACTGCGTACCGAACGCTCAGCACGCTGTGCGCCAAGCGAAACTGCTTGCGAAGAACATCGTTGCTGTTCTGCGTGGCGAAGAGCCGCAACAGTACATTCACAAGAACCTCGGCGCTGTTGCTGGTTTGGGTCTGTACGACGGTGTCTTCCAGTCGGGTGGCCTGGCAATCAAGGGCTTCTTCGCCTGGGTCGCACACCGTGGCTACCACGGCTTGGCAATGCCGATGTGGGAGCGCAAGTGGCGCGTATTCGGCGACTGGTGGCACAACTTCTGGCTCGGTCGCGACACGGCAAACCTCGAATCGGTTGAAACGCCGCGCGAGGTCTTCGAACAGTTCGCAGCGCGCCCTGCCCCACCGACGACGGCTTCGGTTGCGCGCAAGCAGCGCGCTGAAGCTGCCGCCAAGTAAGCAAACAAGAGTGCCGGTTGGGTTTTCGAACCAACCGGCACTCTTGTGTTAACGCGTGTGACTTGGTCTAGTCGGTCGTGAAGCGGGCTTGCTTGGTGCCGGTCCAAACGCCGGCCGCAAGGGCCGCTTCATATTCCGCCTTCAGTCGTGCCACGATTTCGGCAACGGGGGCGATTTCTTTGACCGCGCCGATGCCCTGACCCGAACCCCAAATCTCTTTCCACGCCTTCGCGCCAGATGCTCCCGCAGCGCCACCAGCACCGAAGTCCATTGCGCTCGGGTCAGACTGGGCGAGTCGGTCGGGGTCGAGCCCCGCCGCGGTGATGCTGCCGCGCAAGTAGTTGCCGTGAATGCCCGTGAACAGGTTCGAGTAGATGATGTCGGATGCCGTTGAGTCAACGATCATCTGCTTGTATTCTTCTGGCGCGCGCGCCTCTTCGCTCGCGAGGAACGCAGAGCCAATGTACGCCAAGTCGGCACCCGCCGCTTGAGCCGCCAGGATTGAGCGACCGTTGGCGATTGCGCCTGAAAGCAGAAGCGGGCCGTCGAACCACTCACGAATCTCGCTCACGAGCGCAAACGGAGACTGTGTACCCGCGTGGCCACCAGCGCCGGCGGCAACAGCGATGAGGCCATCTGCGCCCTTGTCGATCGCCTTGTGGGCGAATGTGTTGTTGATAATGTCGTGCAGCGTAATGCCGCCGTAGGAGTGCACTGCTTCGTTGACTTCTGTTCGCGCACCAAGCGAGGTGATCACGATCGGCACCTCAAACTCGACGCACAACTCCAGGTCTTCTTCGAACCGGTCATTCGAGCGGTGCACAATCTGGTTGACCGCGAATGGCGCTGCCGGAGCATCGGGGTTTTTCGCGTTGTAGTCGGCGAGCGTTTCGCCGATTTCGGCGAGCCAGTCACGCAGCTGTGAAATTGGGCGCGCGTTCAGTGAAGGAAACGCTCCGACGATTCCGGCCTTGCACTGTTCAATCACCATCTTTGGGTTTGCCACGATGAACATTGGCGATGCCACAACGGGCACGCTCAGCGGACCGCTGAGAATCGGTGGAAGCGTCATTGGTTTTCCTCTGGGGTCTGAAGATTTGGCCACAGTTCAAGGGCGTTTTCTTGCAACACCCTGCGCATCCAATCATGCCCGAAGTTCAGAGTGTCAAGTGCACGTATGGCTTCACGCTACCGATCGGGGATATTGGACGCGTCAGAACTCAACAAAGTGCGTTGTCTTGAAGCTCGGCGAGGGTTGGCGTTTTCACTCTCAAACCGTACCCCGGTAGCCTTGAGGGGAACGTATTGGCCCCCGTAGCCCAATGGCAGAGGCAGGCGACTTAAAATCGCTCCAGTGTCGGTTCGAGTCCGACCGGGGGTACAAAACGAAGCGGCGCTTGCGCCGGTTCGTTTTGTGCTGCTGTGCGTGCCCCTGGAACTGTGGGCCCACATGCCCCGGAGGCTCAAGGCATCGCGTCTGCGATGTCTTGAGTGGGGTCATGGGGACTCGAGTCCGACCGGGGGTACAAAAGGGCTCGGCGCTTGCCCCCCCACATCGACCCGAACACTTTCCCCGGCACCGCGCGGTTTCTCGGCGAGAAACCGTAGGGTCGCGGGGAAACTGTCAGGCTCGGCGCATTAAGATTGTCCTTGAAAGCGAAAGGGTGGTGCGCTTGTGTGGGAATGGCTGATCCCGGTCATCATTGTCATGGTGCTGTTGCTTGTGCTCGGCACGTACCTGTGGGTTTCGCGCCGCAATCTCGTGCACTTGCAGGGTGCGGCATCCGATTCGTTCACGCAGGTCACCGAGGCACTCCAATCGCGCGCGAAGCTGTTGCCCGGCGCAGTGAGCGCAATTGAGCACTATGCAGCCAATGAAACTGGCGTGTTCTCGGCAGCACAGGGCGCCCAGCAGCAGGCGATAAGCGTTGCCGCTGCGGACGGAGTTGCTGCGGCTGATTCCGCGCTCACCGAGGCGGTGCGGGGGCTTGAGAAGGTTGCTGCCGGTTACCCACAATTGCTTTCGAGCCCGAAGTACCTCCAGCTGCAGACCGCACTGTCTGATGCGGAGCTGCAATCGCAAAGCGCCCGTCGTTTGTACAACGCCGCGGCGCGTGAGGTGAATGCGCGCGCGAGCCACTTTCCCGGGAAGCTGTTTGCCAAAGGTGTTGTTGGTGATCCCCTCGAGATCATCGAAACCGCTGTTGCTGGCACGAGCGGGCACGGCGCCCCCCGCATTCAGTTCTGATTCGCCACGCGACTCGTTGCCGTATAGCGCGCGCGTGGGTTCTCGGTTCTAGACTTGCACCATGACTGACGAGCGCCCAACCGATGTGGATGTGCCGATCGGCCTGCGAATTGGCGCTGCTTACGGGTGGCGAATCCTTGTCGTGCTGGCCGTTGGCGCCGTTGCGCTGTGGGGACTGAGCCAGATCAAGCTGATTGTTATTCCGGTTCTGGTTGCGCTGCTGCTGACGGCCTTGCTGTGGCAGCCGATGCAATTCTTCTTGAAGCATAAGGTTCCGAAATGGCTCGCGACCGTCCTCGTGCTGCTGCTGACTGCCGGCCTCGTGACTGTGCTGTTGTGGCTCGTGCAATGGCAAGTGCGCACCGAGTGGCCGACAGTTGAAGCCAAGAGCATCGTCGCGTTTGAGGGTTTTGTCGAGTTTCTCACCAATTTTGCGCACAGGTTTGGTTTCGACCCGGCCGATGTAACCAGCGTGCTTGACGACGTTTGGGGCTTCATCCAAGAGCAAAGTCAGGTGATTCTCAACGCTTCGCTCGCCCTTGGCTCGGCTGCCGGCCAGGGTATTACCGGGCTTATCCTGTCGCTGTTCATCCTGGTTTGCTTCCTGGCCGATGGCGGAAGTATTTGGCGTTGGCTCGTGCAACTGTTCCCCAAGAAAGCGCAAGCTGCCGTGGGTGTGGCGGGGGCGAACGGGTGGCACACCGTTGTCAATTACGCTCGTACGCAGACACTCGTCGCAACCGTTGATGCCGTAGGTATCGCTGTCGGTGCGTGGTTGCTGGGCGTGCCACTTGCCGTCCCGATCGGTGTGTTGGTGTTCTTGGGCTCGTTTGTGCCGATTGTTGGTGCGATTCTGACGGGTTCGTTCGCAGTGCTGCTCGCGCTTGTCTACAACGGGTTCTGGAACGCGGTGCTCATGCTGCTCGTTGTCTTGCTGGTGCAGCAGATCGAAGGAAACGTGCTGCAGCCACTGTTGATGCGCATGTCGGTCAAGATGCACCCGCTCGCTGTTGTCTTGGTTATTGCTGCTGGCACGATGCTCGCTGGCATTCCCGGTGCACTGTTTGCTGTCCCGATCGCGGCATTTGTAAATGTTGCCTGGCTCACCATATCCAGGGGCACGTGGAGAACCGGTGAGCTTCCGGCAGCGGAGAGCTTGCTCTGGTACACCGTCGACAAACCGAAAGGCGATGGCAGCCTGCTCACAGGTCGCACGCTTGCTCGACGCGCCAAATCAACCGCGGCGAAACCCAAGAGTTCCGCGCGAACACTGACAAAAAAAGCCAACCGAAAGAAGCCTGAGCAGTGACAGATACCCCCGTAGATACCGATCTTTCCCTCGACGAAATTCGGGCTGCGGCAGCCGGGCTCACTGAAGTGCTTGAGCGCACCCCCACGGTGCCGTCGCGCGCACTCAGTGCGGTGTTGGGTTCGGATGTCTTATTGAAGCTTGAGAACATGCAACGCACCGGGTCATTCAAGATTCGTGGTGCGGCACACCGTATCGCCCAGTTGACGCCGGCTGAGCGCGCACGTGGGGTGGTTGCGGCATCCGCTGGGAACCATGCGCAAGGCGTTGCGCTTGCTGCTCAAGCGATGGGAATTTCGGCGACGATCTTCATGCCCATGGGAGTGCCGGTCCCGAAACTGCTGGCCACGCGCGGGTACGGAGCGGAAGTTGTGCTCGAAGGCGAGACAGTGGCAACGTCGTTGCGCTTGGCGGCTGAGTTTGCTGAGCGCACGGGTGCGATCATGATCCACCCCTTCGACCACCGGGATGTGATTGTTGGGCAGGCAACGTTGGGCTTGGAGCTCATGGAAGACGAGCCCGAGCTCGACACGATCCTGGTCGGCATTGGTGGCGGTGGGCTCATTAGCGGTATTGCCGCTGCTGCAAAAGCTGTTGCCAAAGCACAGGGGCGCCAGATCCGGGTGATCGGGGTTCAGGCAGAGAATGCTGCCGCGGCCCCGCTTGCGCTCGAGGCGGGTGAGCCGGTTGAAATTGTCACCCGGCCGACAATTGCCGACGGTATTTTGGTCGCGCGGCAGGGCGACGTGCCCTTTGCATTCATGCAGCGGTACGTCGACGAGGTTGTTACCGTGAGCGACGACGATATCGCCCGCGCGCTGCTTGTTTTGATGGAGCACGCGAAAGTCGTCGTTGAGCCCGCCGGCGCCGTCGGTGCCGCCGCGATCTTGGCCGGGAAGGTAAAAGACACCGGACGAACAGTGACGGTACTTTCTGGCGGAAACATTGACCCACTGCTCATGCAGCGCGTGATCGCGCACGGTCTTGCCGCGTCGGGGCGTTACCTCACCGTGCGCGTACCACTGCCCGACCGCCCTGGGCAGCTCGTGGCGGTTTCTCAGACGATCGCGAACGCGGGCGCAAACGTCATGGAGGTGCTGCACACGCGGCACGGCCAAGGCTTGCAAATCAGCGAGGTGGTGCTGCAGTTGAGCATTGAAACGCGCGGGCCGGAGCACTCCAAAGTTGTGCTGGAAGCGTTGCGTACGGCGGGGTTTGAGCCGACCGTCATCGATGACTAGCCGGTAAACGTCTCGACGTTCGTGACCTCCACGGCGATCTTCTTGCCGTTGGGGGTTTCGTAGCTGGTTTTTGCGCCGACCTTCAGGCCCATGATCGCAGCACCTAGTGGGCTTTGCGGGCTGTAGACATCGAGGTCGGTCCCGACACCGATTTCGCGGCTGCCGAGCAAGAAAGTTTCACTGTCGCCGGCGATTGTTGCGGTGATCAAGGTGCCGGGCTCGACAATGCCGCGGCTTTCGATTGCTTCGCTGACCGTTGCAGTTTTCAACAGCTGCTCGAGCGTGCGGATGCGTGCCTCTTGCTTGCCCTGTTCATCTTTCGCAGCGTGGTAGCCGCCGTTTTCTTTCAGGTCACCCTCTTCGCGAGCAATCTCGATACGCTTGGCGATCTCGGTACGCCCGGTCGTTGAGAGGTGCTCAAGTTCCGCCGCGAGACGGTCGTATGCCTCTTGCGTGAGAAAGGTCTCGATTTCAGCCATTTCAGACTCCTGATGTTGCGTGGGTGCGTTCTGCATCCGGTACTGCGCGAAACTTCAAGCCTACGCCACGCGGCCCAAAAAGGGGAGTGGGGGTTAGTTTCCAGCATCCGTGACAACCCAGCACAAGCTCGCAATCGCTGTCGTTGCTTGTGAGAGTGTCGGGATTGAGGCGCTAAACCCACGGATGCGTTCGGGGGAGGCGGGGAGCACTTCGGTTTTGAAACCGACGACGCCGTGCAATTCATCGAGCGCTTCTAACATGCACGCAACTTCGCGGTTTGCTGGGGCGCTGACTTGGAACCGTACTGTTGCGGTGTGGTCGTCAACAACCTCGTAGCCGAGGTCGTCTACGCGAACCGCGGCATTGTCGTGGGTAATCGCACCCCACGCAAACCACAGAAAAATTGCGGTCACAATCGTGCCCAACAGCGCCCACACCCACCGTGGAGCCGGGGTGCGTCCGTACCGCTCGTCGAGACGAGCTTGATTGGCCGTTTTTGCGCTGGTCACAAGACTCCGATCAGTAGGCTTGAGTTCTAGGCTAACGCGCTGAACTATGCGCCGGAAACGAGGAACATCATGCTTGGGTTTGAAACGACTCCGCTGCCAACGCCGACACCGACTGTTGACCCGGCGTTGGTAACCCCGGGGCCGATCGGTTTTGCCATCATGGCAATCGTTGTTGCCGTGTCGGTGCTGCTGATTTGGGACATGCAGCGTCGCGTACGCCGCGCTCGCTACAAAGAGCAAGTGAACGCCAAACTCGACGCGGAACAGGCCGCAGAACGCGCCGCTGCTGAAGCGGATGTCGCGCCGAAAACCTCCGGTGACGAACCCGTCGAATAACTCCCGGCCATTCGCGGCGGTTTATGTGCGAAATCTTGCATATTCCTCGACGTAACATGTTGACTATGAACAAAAAGCGCAAGCTTGACTCCGTCGAAGTTCCGGCACTTCCGTTGCTGGAGTCAACGGACCCTGATTCCGAGGTGGAGTTCAAGCCGTCTTGGCGTGGCTGGCTCCACGCAGGCATTTCTCCCATCGCGCTCGTGCTCGGCATTGTGCTGATCATCGTCGCTGATGGGGCGGCAGCAAAGACGGCTGCCGCCGTGTTTATGGCCTCGTCGCTTTTGCTGTTCGGAAACTCCGCGGTTTACCACCGGTTCCACTGGGGTGCGAAAGTAAAGGCGCTTTTGCGCCGAATCGACCACGCCAACATCATGTTGCTTATCGCCGGCACATACACGCCGATCGCCACCTTGGCACTCCCACCTCAGAAGGGTGCGGTGTTGTTGATCGTCGTGTGGAGTGGTGCTCTGCTGGGCATCCTCTTCCGGGTGTTCTGGCTGGGTGCCCCACGCTGGCTCTACGTTGCGATGTATCTGGCGCTGGGTTGGGCAGCTGTGATGTACCTGCCCGACCTGTTCCGTGCGAACCCCGCGATGATGATTCTGGTTGCAGCCGGTGGTTTGCTGTACACGCTCGGTGCAGTCGCGTACGGGATGAAGAAGCCGAATCCGTGGCCGAACCACTTCGGGTTCCATGAAATCTTCCATTTGTGCACGGTTTTGGCGTTCTTGTGTCACTGGGTCGCCTGTTTGTTGATTACGCTCAACCCCGTTTCGCCGTCACTCGGCGCATAAGTTGTGTAGCGTAGGCACGTGACACCACGCGCCGAGCCAACACAGTATCCCAATCGCGGACCGCTGTATCGGCTGTACGAAAACCAGTTGCTGCGCGGGCTGGATTCGCAAAATGTGCCCCACCACATTGCAATGATGATCGATGGCAACCGGCGCTGGGCGCGGCAATTGGGGTATTCAACGGCCGCTGACGGGCACCGTGCGGGCGCGGCAAAAATGCGTGAGTTTCTGGGTTGGTGCGATGAACTCGGTGTTGCTGTGGTCTCGCTCTATCTGCTTTCAGCTGACAACCTCACCAAGCGTGACGAACAAGAACTCAGCGACCTCATCGCCATCATCGGTGACTTGACGGACGCGCTCGCCGCTGACGGGCAAAACTGGCGTATCAAACGCGTTGGGCGCGTTGAGTTGCTGCCGCAACAGTTGGCGGACGCGCTCACCAGCGCCGAAGAACGCACGCGTGAGAACACCGGAATGCATGTGAATCTCGCGGCTGGTTACGGTGGCCGGGCGGAAATTGTTGATGCTGTGCGGAGCATCATCACCGTGCACGAGCAGCAGGGTGCCACGCTCGATGAACTGGCGGCGGCGCTCACACCCGAAATGATCGGTGAGCACCTGTACACGGGCGGGCAACCCGACCCCGACCTCGTCATTCGCACTAGTGGCGAGCAGCGTCTCAGCGACTTTCTGCTGTGGCAGAGCGCACACAGTGAGTTCTACTTTGTCGAAGCGCTCGGCCCTGACTTACGGCGCGTTGACTTCCTCCGGGCGATTCGCGACTTCGCGTTGCGCGACCGCCGCTTCGGGCGCTGACTCGAAGAATTCACGAGACGTTAACATCACGCTTGGGCGTGTCAGAGTTTCAGCGACATCCGATGGGGTTAGTTTTGCCCCATCGGACAACGTGTTCGGTCGAGTTGACCACGTAACGCGACTCGGGACCTCTGGTCGGCTTGCAGGTAATCCGCGCAAAGCGCGGGACGGAGTGGGTCGTGAGTGTAAAAACAACAGCGTTCGAAGCGACAACCGACAACAACGAAACGGTCGCACAAGATCAATTGGTTCGCACGTATGTGCTCGATACTTCGGTCTTGTTGAGTGACCCAGAGGCGTTTTTTCGCTTCGCGGAACACGCAATCGTCATACCCGTTGTTGTGATTACCGAACTGGAATCAAAACGCCATGACCCAGAGCTCGGCTACTTCGCTCGCCGTGCTTTGCGGCACCTTGATGAATTGCGCGTCGAACACGGCCGGCTCGACTTCGCGGTGCCCATCGGCGACGGCACACTGCGGGTTGAGCTGAACAACACTGACCCCAACGTTTTGCCCTCGGGCTTGCGCCTCGGTGACAACGACACGCGGATCCTGAGCGTCGCGAAGCATTTGGCGGATGCCGGCGAGCTCGTCACTGTCGTCAGCAAAGATTTGCCGATGCGCGTGAAGGCATCATCCGTTGGCCTCGATGCCGACGAATACCTCGCCGAACAAGCCGTTGACTCGGGGTGGACCGGCATCTCCCACTTGCAAGTCTCAGGTGATGACATCGCCGACCTATACGACAGTGAAGTCGGAAACTCAGCGGATGCCGCAGCGCTGCCGGTCAACACCGGCCTGGTGTTGCACTCCGAGCGTGGTTCGGCCCTCGGCCGAGTCACCGGTGACGGCGAGTACAAGCTGGTGCGCGGAGACCGGGAAGTGTTCGGACTGCACGGCCGCTCGGCCGAACAGCGTCTCGCGATCGAACTGTTGCTCGACCCTGAAGTGGGAATCGTCTCGCTCGGCGGACGTGCCGGAACCGGAAAGTCAGCGCTCGCGCTCGCGGCGGGGCTTGAGGCGGTGCTGGAGCGTCAACAGCAAAAGCGCATCATCGTCTTCCGCCCGCTGTTCGCCGTGGGCGGCCAAGAGCTCGGCTACCTGCCCGGTGACCAGAACGAAAAAATGGGCCCGTGGGGGCAAGCGGTGTTCGACACGCTCGGTTCGGTTGTTTCGGGCAACGTCATCGACGAGGTTGTTGAGCGCGGCATGCTCGAGGTCTTGCCACTGACCCACATCCGCGGCCGCTCGCTACACGACGCGTTCGTCATCGTCGATGAAGCGCAATCGCTTGAGCGCAACGTGCTCTTGACGGTGCTCAGCCGCATGGGGCAGAACTCGCGGGTTGTGCTCACGCACGACGTTGGCCAGCGCGACAACCTCCGCGTGGGTCGGCACGACGGCATCGCATCCGTCATCGAAACGCTCAAAGGACACGCACTCTTCGGCCACGTCACGTTGACTCGCTCAGAGCGCTCCGCTATTGCGGCCCTCGTGACAGCACTGCTCGAGGGCCACGAACGCAGCTGACCCGATTTTAGGACAGCATCCGCTGCTTCCGGTCACCCGACCTTCCAGTTTTCCGCAAAAGAAACGGTGGTTAGGGCGACCGGAAGCAAAGCCGTGCGTCAGGTTCTGCTTGCTCATGCGATAGACAGAGTGAAGTCAGAATAGTGATTGGATGCTATGTCGCACGAGTCAGCAGTGGGTGAGACTCCAAAGCGTGTATTTGATGCACTTTTTGAGAGCTACTACACAGTTGTTCGCAGATATTCCGAGCGACGGCTTGCCGATGTAAACGTCGCCGAAGATATCGCTGCAGAAACGTTTGCGGTGGCGTGGGGACGCATCAACGCGAACGAGAGCGTAGATCTGCCTTGGCTATACACTGTCGCCGCGCGCCGGATCGCAGACCACTATCGCAGAAAAGAGCGGTGGGGAGGCGTGGAAGCGGCACTCTTGCGCCGCGAACAAGAGCCGGATGCTTCGCGGGCTGAACCTCTTGACATACTGGCGCTTCGTGACGCGCTGCGTCGATTGCCGGAGCAGCAACGTGAAGCTGTTCTGCTGCACTACTGGGAGGGTTTGCCAGCCGGGCAAATCGCGATGGTGTTGCAAACCTCGGAACAAGCGGTTTGGGCGCTCCTCAGCCGTGCGCGCAAACGGTTGAGACGGCTCCTTGACGTTCCGGGCGACACAACGACGCAAACTCGACAGAGCGGGGAAGAAGAACATGAACAGTACGCGTAGCGATCAAGAAGTCGCTCGACTGGTCGCGGGGGCGGACCCTGCGGTAACTCCGGAAGACGTGGCTCTCACTCCAGCGCAAATGGCTTTGCGTGATCAGATTTCGTCGGGCCGTTACCAAGAGGTTCCCGTGCCGCGCGAACGCATCCATAATGGCGGCGCTGCGCGCAAGACAGCACTCCTGTTGGTTCCAGCTGGCACCCTGGCAGCAGCAGTTACGGCCGTTGCTGTGCTGGCTCCAACCTGGAGCGGGGTTGCACCTTCGGTTGGCTCCAGCGGCATCGATGCGGACTCGGATGGGTACGCCGAGATTTTTGAGACACACCAGTTGCCACCGCTGCCAGAACGCGATATCGAGAACTGGGTCATGCCACTCGATCGGTATCTTGCGTTAGATCCGTTCCTTGCAAATTACGCCGAGAACCTGCTCGTCATGCCTTGCATGGCGGCTGCGGGATACGAATGGACTGTTCCGGTTCAAGACATCCGAGATGCCCCGTCTGCGACGCGCAACGCAGTAGATCGCCAGGTTTTCACCCGAGAGATTGCTGCAAGTTACGGATATCACGATGCCGGGCCTTTGGCCGCCCCCAATGCTGCGTGGCGACAGCTTGTGACGGACAAGCAGTTCATCCCGGCTGATGAAGAACGAGCACTCGTCGAGTGCCTTGAGCAAGCACGAGTCGAACTTCCGGTACCTACGGGACAAATGAAGCTTGCGACAACCTTGGCTCACCAAGCTCGTGACTTGGCGCAAATCGACCCCGATGTGATCAGTGCGGGCCGCTCGTGGCAGGAGTGCATGGCATCATCGGGCATTGCTGATCTCCCGTTGACACCGATCAACATGCCCTCGCCATCAATGGCGCAGAGTTTTGAGATTGCGTCTGCATCCGCTGAAGAAATTGCGATAGCGCTTCGCGATGCTGAGTGCCGAGACACTTCTGGATGGGACGAGGCGCTTTACAACGTCGAGTGGGCGGCGCAACTACAGTTGCTCGCCGAGAACGCTGCAGAAATTGGTGAGAGTCGGTATTCCGTCGAAAGCATTCGCGCGAAGACACTCGAGATCATCTACGCGTATTCCATCGAACAGGCCCGGGAGTAGCTCGTCTCATTCGTGAGATCTCAAGCGCCAGGGGAGAAGCATCCGCTGCTGCCAGTCACCCGAAGTACCAGTTCTTCGTGAGAGAACGGTAATGCGGGTGACCGGAAGCGGGGTTCTTAGCCCGGGTGGGTCATCGAGAGCAGGTCGAGCTTCTCGTCGAGCTGTGCCTCGGTGAGCTCACCGCGCTCGACGTAGCCGAGGTCGATGACTGCTTCGCGCACCGTGATGCCCTTGGCGACGGCGTGCTTGGCGATTTTCGCTGCGGCTTCGTAACCGATCAGCTTGTTCAGCGGCGTGACGATCGACGGGCTCATGCCGGCGAACGCGGCAGCACGCTCGACGTTTGCCTCAAGGCCAGCAATCGTCTTGTCGGCAAGCACACGGCTTGCGTTGGCGAGCAAACGGATCGACTCGAGCAGTGCCGTACCCATGACCGGAATCGCGACGTTCAGCTCGAACGAACCCGAAGCACCCGCCCACGCAACCGTTGCGTCGTTGCCAATAACCCGCGCGCAAACCATCAGCACCGCTTCAGGAACAACTGGGTTGACCTTTCCGGGCATGATCGACGAACCCGGCTGCAGGTCGGGAATGTGAAGTTCGCCAAGACCAGTGTTGGGGCCTGAGCCCATCCACCGGATGTCATTGTTGATCTTCGTGAGGCTCACGGCAATCGTGCGCAGGGCGCCCGATGCGTCAACGAGACCATCGCGGTTTGCCTGAGCTTCGAAGTGGTCTTGTGCTTCAACGATCGGAAGGCCCGTCTCTTCGGCGAGGATCGAGATGACCTTTTGCGGGAAGCCAAGCGGCGTGTTGATGCCGGTGCCGACGGCGGTACCACCGAGTGGGACCTCGGCAACAAACGGCAAGATGGCTTTGACGCGCTCGGCGCCGAGGCGAATCTGACGGGTGTAGCCGCCGAACTCCTGACCGAGGGTTACGGGTGTTGCATCCATGAGGTGCGTGCGGCCCGACTTGACGGCGTCTTTCCACAGCTCAGCCTTGACCGCGAGGGCATCGCCGAGGTAATCGAGGGCCGGAATGAGGTCTTCAATGAGGGCCTGGGTGACAGCAATGTGTACCGAGGTGGGGAAGACATCGTTTGACGACTGTGAGGCGTTCACGTGGTCGTTCGGGTGTACGGGCTTGCCAAGGCGCGTCGTGGCGAGGTTTGCGAGCACCTCGTTCATGTTCATGTTCGAGCTCGTGCCCGAGCCGGTCTGGTAGGTGTCAACGGGGAACTGGTCATTGTAGGTTCCATCCGCGACCTCATCGGCAGCGGATGCGATGGCGTCGGCAATGGCGCCGTCGAGCGTTCCGAGCTGCTTGTTGGCCAGCGCAGCAGCCTTCTTGATGCGCGCGAGCGCGGCGATCTGGGCTGGTTCGAGTCCCTTGCCTGAGATGGGAAAGTTCTCGACGGCGCGCTGCGTCTGGGCGCTGTAGAGCGCATCCTTGGGAACGCGCACTTCGCCCATCGTGTCGTGCTCAATGCGGTATTCGGTCACAGTTGCTCCTTC
>CAZTUC010000019.1:0-10315 GCA_964616805.1 uncultured Microbacterium sp.
GTCGTCCGACTGGTACTCGGCGGCCATCCACACTTCGGCGGCCTCTTCAACGATCTTCTTGCCGATCGAATGCACGCCCGCATCCAAACGCGCGACAGTGTCAGAACCAGCGGGGCGTGTTTGCGCCTTTTCAGCCAGTTCAGCGAAGAGGGTGTCGAACGTTTTCACGAAACCAGCCTATCGTGCGCGCTTTAGTGACAGTGCTGTGCGGCCGTGGCACGCAAACGGGCGATCGCCGCGTCGATATCGGATGCCCCATAGACTGCACTGCCAGCAACAAACGTGTCGGCACCGTTTTCAGCGGCAATCGCGATCGTGTCATCGTTGATGCCACCGTCAACCTGCAACCAAACCGCACTGCCGCGCTTTTGTGCTTCGGCCTTGAGCGCTTTCAGCTTTGGCATCGTCTCGGCGATAAAGCCTTGGCCGCCAAACCCGGGCTCGACGGTCATGACCAGGATCTGGTCGAACTCGCCGAGGTGTTCGTAGAGCGATTCGGCGGGCGTGTTCGGTTTGATCGCAACACCGGCGCGGGAACCGCGGGCGCGCAGGGCACGGGCCAATTCAATCGGATTTGCCGCGGCTTCCAGGTGAAAGGTTACACTCGCAGCGCCAAGTTCTGCATAGCCGGGTGCCCAGCGATCAGCGTCGGCGATCATGAGGTGCACATCAAGCGGAATGGGGCTCGTGTCCTGCACACGACCTACCATTTGCGGGCCGAAGGTGAGGTTGGGTACGAAGTTGTTGTCCATAACATCGACGTGCACGAAATCTGCTGTCGCAATCTTGTCGAGATCGCGCTGCAAGTTCACGAAGTCGGCGGAAAGAATGCTGGGGTTGATACGCGGGGCGGCGGGAAGGTGAAGTGTCATGATTCATCCATTCTTTCGCAGCAACGCCAAATACATCGCATCGGTGCCGTGCCGGTGTGGCCACAGTTGTGCTGCACCATGGGGGTGCTCAGCGAGATCAAGAGGTTGTTTCGCGACCGATTGCAGTGCCTCGCGCGCGTCGAGTGCGGTGACAGTCGGCGTTTGCGTGAGTGTGTGATCGATCACGGCATCCGTTTCACGTGTGTGCGGCGAGCATGTGATGTACGCGAGCACTCCCCCGGGTTTGAGTGCTTCAAGCGCCGAGGCGACGAGTTCCTGTTGCAGGGGCACGAGCGTTTCGAGATCTTGCGAACGCTTCCGCCAGCGCGCTTCAGGTCGACGACGAAGGGCCCCAAGGCCGCTGCACGGTGCATCAACAACAATGAGATCGTACGTTTCGGCGTTGGCGCGAGCGAATTCGCGACCATCTCCTTCTGAGACTGCGACGGCCAGTGGCACACCAGAAACAGCTTCGCGCACGAGCTGCGCGCGGTGCGGTGCAAGCTCGTTGGCATCAAGCTCGGCACCCTGTTTCAACGCGAGCGCGGCGAGCAGAGCCGTCTTGCCGCCGGGGCCAGCGCACAGGTCGAGCCATCTGACTCCCGCCGGTGTCTGAACGAGCGAAGCGAGACGAAGGGTCGCGGAAGAATATCCAGCCGCCAGCGCAACCAGCTGCGAGCCTTCGTCCTGTACGCGAATCGAACCCGCGGATGCCGCGAGCAATGCGGTCACATCCCCGGCGGGAGCACCAAACGCTGTTGGTGCGTATGGCCGCAGTGGTTCTGCCGGTTCGGCGAGTCCTGGGAGGGCGACGAGTGTGACATCGGGCGCGGCATTGTCTGCGGCGAGCAGGTCATCGAGCTCCGCTTCGCGTGCCTCGGCAGCGAGCGAACGTCGCAGTGCGCGGATGATCCACACCGGGTGCGCGGTACGGACGCTCAGACGCTCATCGTCACTCCGGGCGGCCGCTTGCGCTTGGTCGATCCAGTGCGCAAAGTCGTGGTTGCTGATGTTGCGCAGCACCGCATTGACGTAGCCGCGGGCGCCTTTGCCACCGGAAGCACCGGCGAGTTCAACGGATTCATTGACTGCGGCGTGTGCGGTAACACGTGTGTTCAGAAGCTGGTGCGTGCCCAATTGCAGTGCTGCCCGCACACCTGGTGCGAGCGTTGTGACATCGCGACTGCCGGCCACGTTCAAGATCGCGTTGTACGTGCCAAGCTGGCGCAGCGTGCCGTATGTCAATTCGGTTGCGAGGCCCGAATCTGCTGCGGAGAGGCCTGAGTCACGAATCAGCTTTGGGAGGAGCAAGTTCGAGTATGCGTCGTCGGTGTCGACGGCGACCAGCACCCGGTGTGCGACGTGGCGGGCGGAGTTCACGGGCGCACTCCGCGCCACCAGTCGACGGCGTTCATTGCCGGTTTTCCAGGGGGCTGCACCCGGGTAACGAGCAAAGCGCCCGAACCGGTGCCAACCTCGATGCGCTGCTTTGTCGCCGAAACCTCGCCGGGAGCAAGTTCGCTCACGGGAAAGTACGTCGCTTCCAGAATCTTCACCGAAATCCCGGCAATTTCAGCAACTGCTCCTGGTTCGGGCGTCACCCCGCGGAACCGGTTGTACACGTCGATTCCGGGCAAGCTCAAGTCGAGCAGACCGTCTTCGCGTGTGAGCTTTGCGGCGTATGTCCAGTCCCCCACTTGGGCAGTGGCAACCGCCGTTGCCGCTGCAATCTCGTCAACGACTGAACGGGTGAGGGCAGCGCCGTCGGTTGCGAGGATCTCGAGCGCGGTGGCTGCGGTGGCATCCGATGAAATGTTGCTCCTTTGTGTTGCAAAAACGTCACCAGCGTCGAGTTCTTTCACGAGCTGAAAAACACTTGCCCCCAGGACTGTGTCGCCCGCGATGATCGCCCGTTGCACGGGAGCGGCGCCTCGCCACTCGGGCAACAACGAAAAGTGCAGGTTGATCCAGCCGTGCGTGGGTGTGGCCAAAAGCTGTTCGCGCACGAGCCCGCCATAGGCGACGATCACGCCGAGTTCGGGGCTCAGCTCTGCAAGCTGCGCGGTAACGTCGTCGTCGAGTTTTGCTGCCTTGATGATCGGAAGATCGAGTTGTGATGCGGCCTGCGCAACAGGTGAGGGCGTCAAAACGCGTTTGCGCCCGAGGGGCGCATCGGGTCGCGTGACGACAGCGAGAATTTCGTGCTCGGATTCGGCCAACGCGCGAAGCGTCGGCACTGCCGCGTCAGGCGTTCCAGCAAATATGATTCGCACACGTCAAGCCTACCGAGCGAGCTCTCGCGAGACGAAGTGGGGCATCGTCACCCAAGAGAGATGGTTGGGGGAAAGGTTGGTGTCCGCCGTCGCGCTTCGCGCGTCGGCTCGTCGTTTCCATTCGCTCGCCTACGGCTCGCTCAGTCAACGACCGGGTGAAGGGAAGAATGAAGCGTCGTCAACCTCGCCGGTCGTTGAGCGGAGCGACGGCGGAAGGATGCCGCTAGAGGGAGGGGTCGAGCACGTCGAAATGCGTGGTCAGGGGCAGTCGGTTGTTGCCGGGGCCTCGGCGGTGACGGGCAGCTGCGCCAACGACCGCAGCGCGCAGCGTACTGGCGACCTCTGCCCCACGAGCGTAGTCAAAGCGCACAAGTGCCCGCACGCGGTCACCGTCAAGTGGCACCGGCCCCAAAACGGCATCCGCGGCCAACTGCAACGGCGCCAATTCAGCAAGCGCTGATGTGACAGCGTCAGAAATGCCCTCAACGGCCGCGACACGGCACGTGGGCGGCAGTTTCAGTGGCGCGCGCTCGCTGAGCTCGTGGCGTGCATACGCGGGCTGGTTCCAGGTCGCAACAGCACGCGGCGCGGCGCCATCAACGCCAACAAGGTGGATTGGTGCACCCGGCGCTGCGAGGGCCGCTGCGTTTGACCACCAGCGCACACAATTCTCGCCAACGCGGAGATCAGCGGCTTGCAGCATTTGTGCACCATCAAGCAAAACGACGGCCTGATAACCTTCGGGCGCAAGTGGTTCCGCACCACGCGTTGCGACCACGAGTGCCGGTTTGTTTGGCACGGTCGTGACATTGTGCGTGCCGTCAGAAACGACGATCGGTACGCCGGGAAATGCACGCCCGAACTCATCAGCCGTACGCTCACTGCCGGAGCCGGCGAGCCGAAGCTTGTCGCCCTGACAGTGTGCGCACGAGAATCCGCCGCTCACACGTCCGCACCACGAGCACGATGGTGTCCGGTTGCGGCCGGCAGCGCTCAATGGTCCGCCGCAGGCAACACAGCGCGCGGGTGTGCGACACGACTCGCACACAATGGAAGGCGCGAACCCTGGACGGGCCACCTGTACGAGCACGGGGCCAGTTTTGACTGCCTCACGGGCGGCTTGAAACGCCGCCGAAGTCACACGCGGCCCTTTGCGCTCAAACGTTTCGACCGACGACAGTACAACATTTGGTCGCATTCGACGCTGCCCGGTTACAGCGGTGAGGTAGCCCGTGGCAACGAGGCGTTCCACGTCGCTTGTGCGCGTGTGGCCCGCGAAAACAAGGTCACTTCCCTCTTGAGCCTGTCGAACAAGTGCGGCGTCGCGCGCGTGCACGTACGGTGCGAGGGGCTCATCGAACAGCTGGTCGCCGTCATCCCACAGTGCAACAAGTCCTGCGCGCACGGGCGCATACACCGCCGAGCGGTTACCAATCACGATGCACGGCACGTCGTTTTCATCGGATGCCGCAAGCATACGTAAATATGCGCGATACCGATCAGCGTTTGGCTGTTGTGCGTCGATACGCACGACCGTCTCGGCCGGAACGAGTCTCTGCAGCGCCCGCTCAAGCGTGTTCAGGTCGCGGTAATCGGGGACAGCAATGGTGCTCGACTCCCCCGCTGCCAGCTGTTCCGCGGCGAGCGCAGCAAGTGCGTGTGCCCACTCCGGAAGTCCTTCACGAACGCGCGGAACTGCTTCGAGGGCAAGCCTGCGAGACTCGGTGGTAACGATCGCATACTGGTCGAGCGTTGCACGCGCAGCATCGAGTGCAATCGCGTCAGCGCTGATTCGATGCGGCATCTCCCCCGCGAGCCATGCCTTTTCTGCCCGAACTTGTCGCGGTGGCACGATCAAACGAACGACGTCCGCGGCAGAGCCGGCAGCACGGGTGGCAACAGCACGCGCGAGCGCATAGGTTTCGGCCGGAAGCAGTGACACGGGCGAAACGACCGTCTCGATTGCGGCAAGCTGACGCGAAGCATCCGTTTCTTCGCCGACCTCAACGACATACGCGTCAATTTTGCGGTTACCGCTGCGCAATGGAACCCGAACCCGTCGACCGGGCAAGACCTCGCCAGCAAGCTCCGCCAGAACTTCGTAATCGAACAGTCGGTCGAGCCCTGGCACCGGCGAATCAAGCAGAACGCGTGCGATCTGCCGCGGGTTTCGGTTCGCCTGTGGCTCACTCAACCTTGACCCGGGCTGCCTCAACGCCGCATGCGGCATTGACCCATCCCGCGTCAACTAAACCCCAGCGGCAGCGCGTAAGGCGTCTACGCGGTCGGTGCGCTCCCACGTAAAGTCGGGCAGTTCACGACCGAAGTGGCCGTAGGCGGCCGTCTGCCGGTAAATCGGCCGCAAAAGGTCGAGTTCTTCGATGATGGCTTTCGGGCGCAAGTCGAAAACTTCGCGCACGGCAGCGATGATTGCATCGTCGCTGACCTTGCCGGTTCCGAAAGTCTCAACGTAGAGCCCAACGGGGTGAGCAACACCAATCGCATATGCGACCTGCAGTTCTGCCCGATCGGCAAGCCCCGCTGCGACAATATTCTTTGCCACCCAGCGCATTGCATAGGCGGCCGAACGGTCAACCTTCGATGGGTCTTTGCCGCTGAAGGCGCCACCACCGTGGCGGGCAGCGCCACCGTAGGTGTCGATGATGATCTTGCGGCCAGTGAGCCCTGCGTCGCCTTTCGGGCCGCCAATGAGGAATGCGCCCGCCGGGTTGATGAAGTATGAAACGTCAGGCGTCTCTAGGCCAGTGCGGGCGAGCACGGGATCAATAACAACCTCGCGCACGGCGTCGCGAAGTTCAACGAGCGAAACATCCGGCTGGTGCTGGGTTGAGAGCACAACAGATTCGACTCGCACGGGCTTGGCGCCATCGTACCCAAGGGTCACTTGTGTCTTACCATCGGGGCGAAGCCAGGAAAGCTCGCCGCTCTTGCGCACTTCGGTGAGGCGTTCTGCAATGCGGTGCGCCGTCCACGCGGCCATTGGCATGAGCTCTGGCGTCTCATTCGTGGCATATCCGAACATGATGCCCTGATCGCCTGCACCTTGTGCATCGCGTGGGTCAACTGAGGTGCCTTCACGTTGCTCGAACGCAAGATTGACGCCGGCAGCGATATCGGGTGATTGGGCACCGATCGAAACGCTGACCCCACACGAGTTGCCGTCGAAACCGGTGGCGCTTGAGGTGTAGCCGATGTCGTTGACGACTCCGCGAACGATGTCGGGAATCTCAACGTAGGCGGATGTCGTCACCTCGCCGGCAACGTGCACAAGCCCGGTCGTGACAAGCGTTTCGACCGCGACGCGCCCATTGGGATCATCCGTCAAGATCGCATCGAGGATGCTGTCAGAAATCTGGTCGCAGATTTTGTCGGGGTGGCCCTCAGTGACGGATTCTGAGGTGAAAAGGCGTAGCTCGCTCATCGAAGACTTTCGTAATGGGGGAAGAATCGGGTCACTCGGATGCTACGGCGCACCTCAGACATTCGCCCTATTCGACTGAGCGCAGGCGAAGCTTGTCTTCGTTGATTTCGTGGAGTGCGATCGTCAGTGGCTTGTCTTCAACCGAGCTATCAACGAGCGGACCCACGTTGTCGAACATGTTGCCGTCTTGCAGATCTGAGTAGTAGTCGTTGATCTGACGGGCGCGCTTTGCCGCGAAAATGACGAGGGCATACTTGTTGTCGACACGGTCGAGCAGGTTGTCAATTGGCGGGTCGATGATGCCCTGGTTACGCGTGGTCATTATGCCTCGTTCTAGAAAAAGCTTGTGGCTGCGCGAATGCGCTCGCACTAGTTTACAACGTCACTCTCTCGGTTCGCCGCGAAAGCAAGCTAGGGCGCTAGCTTGTTGGCGAAATGACCTCGGCGGCGGCACGGGCAACCTCATCATTGACGACGACGCGGTCGAATTCTGATTGCGCTGCGAGCTCCTTCTTCGCGGTGCGCAGTCTGCGGGCACGTTCTTCGGCGTCTTCCGTGCCACGTCCGACAAGGCGTCGCACAAGCTCGTCCCAGCTTGGTGGCAGCAAGAACACCATGTGCGCAGCCGGATAGGCGTCGCGAACTTGGCGTGCGCCCTGCAGGTCGATTTCAAGCAGCACGGTTTTGCCCTCGGCGAGTGCCTTTTCAATCGGCCCCCGCGGCGTGCCGTAGCGGTACTTGTTGTGCACCGTTGCCCACTCGAGTAGCTCACCGTCTGCGATCATGCGGTCGAACTCGGCATCCGAAACGAAAAAATAGTGCACGCCTTCGGTTTCACCCGGACGCTCGTGACGCGTCGTGGCTGAAACGCTCAACATCACTTCCGGGTGGTTCTCGCGGATGTGCGCGGCAACTGTACCCTTGCCGACTGCCGTCGGGCCGGCAAGCACAAGTAGCCGGCTGAGGTCGCTGCGCTGTTGCGCAACCGGGAAACGCTCATCGAGCCACCCCTGCAGGGCAACTCGCTGGCGTTTGCCGAGCCCACCCAAGCGGTGCACCGGTGAAATATCAAGGTCACGCAGAATCGCATCGCGTTTTTTCACGCCGATACCGGGGAGAGCACCGATGAACTCGGTTATCCGCAGGGTCGCCGCATCCGACTCTGGTTCATTCAGCGCCGTCTCAAACACGCGCTGCCCTGTTACGACACGGTACTCGAGCGAACGCTTCATTTCAGCGCGAGCTTGCCTGCGCTGGATTGCCTTTTGTGCCGCTGCCGCACGGTCTACCTCGGGAGGCGGTGTGGCGGGCATGGCGTACCTTTCCGGCGTTTGGGCTGAGAGAATACAGCCTACTCGCCCACGGTAGCGTGCGGGTTAGGCCTACGAAAGACGCTTGCGAATCGCGTCAACAATGCCGGTAGGTCCGGCACCGAGAATGCTGCGGCTCTCGGCAATGATCACACTCGGAGCGAGCGAACCAAAAATCTCTTGCAGGTCATCTGGCGATGCACCCTGATGGCCGAAGCCGGGCGCCAGAATGGGCGCCACGGGGCTGAGCGGTTCCGGCAGGTCAAATTCACTGAAATCAACGGTTGCCCCGAGCACGAAGCCGTGCGGAGACCATGTACCGTCTGCCACGAGCCTTTCTGCGTGAGCCGAAACGGATGCGACAACATCCGCCGCAACGGAACTGCCGCTTTCACCCACAACCGCCTTTTGCAAGCGCCCAGCACCGGGGTTCGAAGTTGCGACGAGCGTGAATGTGCCTTTGCCGTGCTTGTCGGCGAGTGCGTACGTGCCCTCGAGGGCCGCAACCCCCAAGTATGGGCTGATCGTGATTGCATCAACCTCAAGCGGTGAGCCGGGGGTCAACCAGGCCTCAGCGTACGCGTCTTGCGTCGAGTCGATGTCGCCCCGCTTGACGTCTCCGACAACGATGAGCCCTGCCGCGCGCGCATCCGCGAGTACCCGCTCAAGCGCGATGAACCCTGCTGACGCAAAGCGCTCAAAGAACGCAATTTGCGGCTTGAGCATTTGAGCCCCGCCCTCGTGCGCCGCGGCCACAACTGCCCGACCGAGGTGTTCTGCACCGCTCGCAGTGTTCTCAAGCCCCCAGGCGTCGAGCAGTGGTGCGTGCGGGTCAATTCCCACGCACAGTCGGTTTCCCGCCTCGACGAGCGCTTGGACGCGTGCGGCGTATGTCACGCGTTTGCTCCGAGCGCGGCGCGATCGGTTGCGTACTCTTGCAACGAGCGAACGTTGAAGCTCTCGGGGGTGTTGTGCAGCCCCGTCACGGCAGCGCCGAGTGTCGCGATCGTTGTGAACAGCGCCTTGTCAGCAGCAACCGCTGCGGCACGAATCTCGTAACCATCAGCACGGGTTGCCTCCCCACCACCAGATGGGGTGTTGACGATGATGTCCACTTCACCGGCGTTGATGAGGTCAACGATGTTGCGCTCCCCCACCCGCTCACCGTCGGCATTGGTCTGCGAGAACTTCGCGACCGTTTCAACCTGGATACCGTTACGGGCAAGTATCTCGGCCGTGCCATCGGTTGCGATGATCTTAAAGCCGAGTTCTTGCAAGCGGTGTGCTGGCAAGATGACCTGGCGCTTGTCAGCATCCGATACCGAAATGAACACCGTACCGGTCGTGGGTAGCCCGCCATAGGCGGCAGCCTGGCTCTTCGCAAACGCCGTCGGGAAGTCAACGTCGATACCCATGACCTCACCCGTTGAACGCATCTCTGGCCCAAGGATCGAGTCTACAATCGCGCCGTTGTGCATGCGGAAACGCTTGAACGGCAGCACGGCTTCTTTCACGGAAACCGGGGTTCCGATCGGAACCCGTGCGCCATCGGATGCCGGCAGCAGCCCCTCGGTAATCAGTTCGGCGATCGTGGTCCCCGTCATAACCCGCGATGCCGCCTTTGCAAGCGAAATGCCGAGCGCCTTGGAGACGAATGGCACCGTGCGCGATGCACGGGGGTTGGCCTCAATGACATAGAGCACACCGGCGCTGATGGCGAACTGCACGTTCAGCAAGCCACGAACCCCGATGCCTTCGGCGATCGCGCGGGTGGCTGCTTGCACTCGATCAATGTCGCTGCGGCCGAGTGAGACGGGCGGGAGGGCGCACGCGGAGTCGCCGGAGTGAATGCCGGCCTCTTCGAGGTGCTCCATGATGCCGCCGATGTAGAGCTGCCCACCATCGTAGAGCGCGTCAACATCGATTTCGATTGCGTCGTCGAGGAAGCGGTCAACCAAGAGTGGTTTGCCCGGTTCGATCACGACCTCACCGGCGGTACGCACGAAGTAGTCGCGCAATTGCTCAGCGTCGTAGACGATTTCCATGCCGCGACCGCCCAGCACGAAGCTTGGTCGCACGAGCACGGGGTAACCAATCTCGTCAGCGATTGCCACTGCCTGATCAACGTCAGTTGCCGTACCGTGACGTGGTGCCTGCAGATGCGCCGCAGCAAGGATTTGCGAGAACAACTCGCGTTCCTCAGCCAAATCGATGGCTTCCGGCGAGGTGCCCAAAACGGTGTACCCGGCATCTTGGATGCCCTTGGCGAGACCGAGCGGCGTTTGCCCACCCAACTGGCAGACGACGCCCACGATTTCACCTGAGGCGGCTTCAGCGCGCAATACTTCGAGCACGTCTTCGAGGGTGAGCGGCTCAAAGTACAGCCGGTCGCTCGTGTCGTAGTCGGTTGAAACGGTT
>CAZTUC010000019.1:10325-54999 GCA_964616805.1 uncultured Microbacterium sp.
GCCGCCCGCCGGCTGGGGGATGTTCAGGTCGACACACAGCTCGTTCCACAGGCGGCGGTCCTCCGCCAGGTCGATCGACTGCGCCGACGTGCCGGCGATCAGCTCGACCGGGATCTCACCCGACAGCTTGAGCGGGGTTTGTCCGCCCAGCGACACGACGATGCCCATCGGCTTCTCGGCGTCGATGATGTTGCTGACGTCTTCGAACGTGATCGGCTCGAAGTAGAGCCGATCACTGGTGTCATAGTCGGTTGACACGGTTTCGGGGTTGCAGTTGACCATCACGGTTTCAAAGCCAGCGTCAGAAAGCGCAAAGCTCGCGTGCACACAGGAGTAGTCAAACTCAACACCCTGGCCGATACGGTTCGGGCCCGATCCAATGATGACAACCTTCTTGCGGTCGCTCGGGGTCACTTCGGTTTCGCTGTCGTAGCTCGAGTAGTAGTACGGCGTCTCGGCCGGGAACTCCCCCGCACACGTGTCAACGGTCTTGAAAACCGGGTGCAGGCCGAGTTCGCCACGTAGCGTTCGGATGCTCGTCTCTGTCGTGCCGCGCAGGGCTGCGATTTGCGCGTCGCTGAAGCCGTGGTCTTTCGCAAGGCGCAGCACGTCAGCGTCGAGCGACTCAGCGGCAGCGATCTCATCGGCAACCTCGTTGATGAGCACCATTTGGTCGATGAACCACGGGTCGATCGCGGTCGCGTGAAAAACCTCTTCGGCGGTCGCGCCAAGACGCAGTGCCTGCTGCACCGTGACAATACGACCATCGGTTGGCGTCTTGGCAATTTCGAGCAGTTCGTCCTTCGAGAGCGCTTGTTGACCCCAGTGAAAACTCGAGCCGCGCTTTTCGAGCGAGCGCAGGGCCTTTTGCAGCGCAGTCGTGTAGTTGCGCCCGATTGCCATGGCTTCACCAACGGACTTCATGGTCGTCGTGAGCGTGGCATCCGCCGACGGGAACTTCTCAAACGCGAAGCGCGGCACCTTCACGACGATGTAGTCAAGTGTGGGCTCGAAGCTTGCCGGGGTAACCTTCGTGATGTCGTTCGGGATTTCGTCGAGCCGGTACCCGATTGCGAGTTTCGCGGCGATCTTTGCGATCGGAAAGCCGGTGGCCTTCGATGCGAGTGCCGACGACCGCGAAACGCGCGGGTTCATCTCGATGACGATGATGCGCCCGTTTGCTGGGTCAATTGCGAACTGAATGTTGCAACCGCCGGTGTCAACGCCAACGCGACGGATGATTTCGATGCCGATGTTGCGCAGGTTCTGAAACTCACGGTCGGTGAGCGTCAGTGCCGGGGCCACGGTGATCGAGTCTCCCGTGTGCACACCAACCGGGTCGACGTTTTCGATGGAACACACGACAACGGTGTTGTCGGCTGTGTCGCGCATGAGCTCGAGTTCATATTCTTTCCAACCGAGGATGCTTTCTTCGAGCAGTACCTCGTTGGTTGGCGAGTCGTGCAGACCCGCACCGGCGATGCGGCGCAAATCTTCTTCGTTGTAAGCGAAGCCCGAGCCGAGGCCACCCATCGTGAACGAAGGGCGCACAACGAGCGGATAGCCGAGTTCTTCGGCTGCGGCGAGACACTCGTCCATCGTGTGCGCGATGCGGCTTGCGGCAACATCCGCTCCAGCTTCGAGCACGAGTTCTTTGAAGATCTGACGGTCTTCGCCCTTTTGAATCGCGTCGACCTTTGCGCCGATAAGCTCAACACCGTATTTGTCGAGGATGCCACGCTCGTGGAGGGCCATCGCCGCGTTCAGCGCGGTCTGACCGCCGAGTGTCGGCAGAATCGCGTCGGGCTTTTCTTTCGCAATGATCGTTTCGATCACTTCGGGGGTGATCGGTTCGATGTACGTTGCGTCAGCAAAGTCAGGGTCGGTCATGATCGTGGCCGGGTTCGAGTTGACCAGAATCACCCGCACGCCCTCTTCGCGCAGCACGCGGCACGCTTGGGTGCCCGAGTAGTCAAACTCGCACGCCTGACCAATAACAATCGGCCCGGAGCCGATAACGAGCACGCTGTTGATATCGTCGCGCTTTGGCATTAGTTGTTTGCCTTTCCGGTTTCGACCACGAGGGCTGCGAAACGGTCAAAGAGGTAATTGGCGTCGTGCGGACCAGCGGCCGCTTCCGGGTGGTATTGCACGCTGAATGCGGGCACGTCGAGCGCGCGCAAGCCTTCGACAACGTTGTCGTTGAGACCAACGTGGCTCACTTCAACGCGCCCGAAACCGGCGGGGCTGTCGATGATGCCCTCGATCGGAGCATCAACGGCAAAACCGTGGTTGTGAGCGGTGATTTCAATGCGGCCAGTGGCTTTGTCGAGCACCGGCTGGTTGATCCCGCGGTGACCAAATGGCAGTTTGTAGGTGCCGAAACCGAGTGCGCGACCGAGCAGCTGGTTGCCGAAGCAAATACCGAAGAACGGCAAGCCTTCGCGCAGCAGACCCTGCAGCAGTTCGACGTGGGCATCGGATGCCGAGGGGTCGCCCGGTCCGTTCGAGAAGAACGCCGCGACCGGTTCAATCGCGAGCACGTCTTCGAGCGAAACCGATTGCGGCAGCACGTGCACTGCGAAACCGCGTGCGGCGAGGTTGTCGAGCGTTGACTGTTTGACCCCGAGGTCGAGGACTGCGAGGTTTCCGATGCGCTCGACACCTTCGGGAACGTCGATAACAACCGCTTCAGACACCGAGACGGCCGCGGACAGATTCTGTCCGGCCATTTCGGGAGCTGCCTGCACGCGGGTAAGCTGTTCGGCTTCGTCAAGCGCAGCATCCGCACCCGAGAAGATTGCGCCCCGCATGGAACCTTCACCGCGCAAGCGGCGTGTGATGGCGCGCGTGTCGATGCCGCTGATGCCGACGATGCCGTCGCGTACGAGCGCATCGTCGAGCGATTCGGTCGCGCGCCAGTTCGAAACCACTCGGGAAGGATCGCGCACGATGTACCCGGCCACCCAAATTTGGCGTGATTCGGGGTCTTCGTTGTTCATTCCGGTGTTGCCGATGTGCGGTGCGGTTTGCAGCACGATTTGGCCTGCGTAAGAGGGGTCGGTGAGGGTTTCTTGGTAACCCGACATGCCGGTTGCGAAGACGACCTCGCCGATTGTGGTGCCAGTTGCGCCGTATGCGCGACCGGGGAAACGGGAGCCGTCTTCGAGAACAAGAACGGCGGCTTCGGTTGCGTGGCTCATGCGCCTACTCCTTCAACGAGGGCGCCGTCTGCGAAAGTGACGGTGCCGTTATAGATCGTGTGGGTGACCCGGCCTGCGAGTGGCAGGCCAAGGTACGGCGAGTTGGTGCTCTTGCCGTGCAGGTCTGACTCGGTGAATACACCTTCGGCTGTGGGGTCAAACAGGGTGATGTTGGCGGGTGCGCCAACTGCCAGCGCGCCAAAGCCGTCAAGGCGGCCGATTTCAGCGGGCGTCTTGCTCATGACGCGAGCGACATCTTCCCAACCGATGAGGCCGGGCTGCACCATCGTTGTGTACACAACGCGCAGTGCAGCTTCAAGGCCAACCATGCCGTTTGCGGCGGCCGCCCACTCGCACGCTTTCGCCTCAACCGGGTGTGGTGCGTGGTCGGTAGCAACGATGTCGATCGTGCCATCGGCAAGACCTTCACGAACCGCGAGCACGTCGGCTAGGGTGCGAAGCGGCGGGTTGACCTTAAAGCGAGCGTCGTAGCCGCGCGCGTGCTCGTCAGTGAGCAACAGGTGGTGGGGGGTGACTTCGGCCGTGACATTGACGCCGCGCCTTTTTGCCCAGCGGATGATGTCAACCGAGCCAGCCGTTGAAAGGTGGCAGACGTGCAGGCGTGATCCAACGTGCTCGGCCAGCAAGACGTCGCGCGCGATGATCGATTCTTCCGCGACCGCAGGCCAACCAGCCAGCCCCAATTCAGCCGAGACACTGCCTTCGTTGAGTTGGGCTCCCTCGGTCAGGCGCGGGTCTTGAGCGTGCTGTGCGACGACACCATCAAACGCTTTGACGTACTCGAGCGCGCGACGCATGATGAGCGGATCGAAAACGCAGCTGCCGTCGTCGCTGAAAACGCGTACCTGGGCGCGCGAGTTTGCCATGGCACCAATTTCGGCGAGTCGCTCGCCTTTTTGTCCGACCGTGACTGCGCCAATCGGTTGCACGTACGCGTAGCCGGCCGCTTCGCCGAGCGCGAGTTCTTGCTCGACAACGCCGGCCGTGTCAGCCACCGGCATCGTGTTTGGCATTGCGAAGACAGCGGTGAAGCCGCCTGCTGCAGCAGCGCGGGTTCCGCTGAGCACAGTCTCCGATGCTTCGAAGCCGGGTTCGCGCAAGTGTGTGTGCAGGTCGACGAGGCCGGGCAGTGCCTGCAGGCCAGTGCCGTCGATGATGTGGGCGTTTGCGGGGGCTGCGGCATCCGATTCAATTGCGGTGATGACGCCGTTTTCGACAGCGATGTCGGCAGTCTGTCCGGAAGGCAATGTGACCGAAGTGATCAGGATGTTCGAGGCGTTCATGCGTTTCCTTCGGTTTCGGTTGTTGGTGCACCTGCGAGCAACAGGTACAGCACGGCCATGCGCACTGCGACACCGTTTTTGACTTGTTCGAGCACGGTTGACTGTGCGGAATCGGCTGCTGCCGAGCTGATTTCGACACCGCGGTTCATCGGGCCCGGGTGTAGTACCAGGGTATCCTCGCTGAGCGCGGCGAAACGCTCAGCTGATAGGCCCCACTGACGGGCGTATTCGCGCTCGTTGGGGAAGAATGCAGCGTTCATGCGTTCGAGTTGAATACGCAGCATCATGACCGCGTCGGGTTGTTGCGCGAGTGCTGCGTCGAGGTTGTACTCGATTGTCACAGGCCACGTTGAAACGTCTTGCGGAACAAGCGTAGGAGGCGTCACGAGCGTGACCTTGGCGCCGAGGGTTGCAAGCAGCCACACGTTGCTGCGGGCGACGCGGCTGTGCAGCACATCACCAACGATGACAACGTGCAGGCCGCTGAGGTCTTTGCCACGTGAGTTCTCACCAAACGCCCGTTTGCGAATTGTGAATGCGTCAAGCAAGGCTTGCGTTGGGTGTTCGTGTGTGCCATCACCAGCGTTGACAACACCGGCGCTGATCCAATCGCTATTCGCGAGAGTCTCGGGAGCGCCGGAAGCCGGGTGACGGATGACCACAGCATCCGCACCCATCGCCTGCAGTGTTTGGGCGGTGTCTTTGAGCGACTCCCCCTTGCTGACGCTTGAGCCTTTTGCGGCGAAATTGATCACGTCTGCGCTCAGGCGTTTTGCGGCAGCCTCAAAACTGATTCGCGTGCGTGTGGAGTCTTCGAAAAAGAGGTTGACAACCGTTTTGCCCCGCAGCGTTGGCAGTTTCTTGACCTCACGCTCTTGCGTGTCACTCATGTCTTCTGCGACGTCGAGGATTTGCAGCGCGGTGTCGCGACTGAGGGTTTGCGTGTCGAGCAGGTGTTTCATGATGCGCTCGATTCTTGTTCGATCGTCACTGCGTCGACGCCGTCGACCTCGCGCACCTGAACGTTGACGCGCTCTTCTTTCGCGGAGGGAATGTTCTTGCCAACAAAGTCCGGTCGAATTGGGAGTTCGCGGTGCCCACGGTCGATGAGTGTTGCGAGGCGTACGGCGCTTGGGCGCCCAATCGCCTGGAGCGCGTCGAGTGCCGCGCGCACTGAACGCCCGCTGAAGAGCACATCGTCAACGAGCACGACCGTCTTCTTGTCGATGCCACCGTCGGGGATGCTTGTGGGGTGCGGCGCACGAGTGGGTTTGCGGCCGAGATCATCGCGATACAGCGTGACATCAAGCGCACCCGTTGGCACTTCGGTTCCGCTGATGTCGGTGATGAGTTGCTGCAGACGATTTGCCAGCGCAACCCCCCGGGTCGGAATACCCAGCAGAATGAGGTTGTCGGCCCCCCGGTTTGATTCGAGGATCTCGTGCGCGATACGGGTCAATGCCCGCGAAACATCAGCGTCTTGAAGCACAGTGCGCTCTGACACATCCGCTCCCTTCTGCGCCTCACAGGACGCCGTTAAAGGTTGCTTTCCTTCAAGTCTAATCCATGATGAGTGTCACGCGCGCAGCGCGTCAGCGACGTCCAGACGGCTGGCGACAAGTGCGGGGACAATCGCTCCGCAAAGTGTTGTGATCATTGCCGCCATCAGCCCATAGCCTAGGGCCTCCCAGGGAACGCCCGGAGCTTCAATTGCGGAGAATGGTGGAATCAGCGCTGGAACAACCAGCTTGATGACGGCGACGGCTAGCGCTGCGATCACAGCCGCGGCGATTGCGCCGATAAGTGCTGACGCGAACATCAATTGCCCGAAAATATCGCGCCGTGTCGCACCGATTGCACGTCGTACGACGAGTTCTCGTGTTCGCTCCGAAATACTCGCAAGGCCAATATTCAGAATGCCAATCGCAGAGACAATGAGACTCATTACGGCCGCGATGAAGAAAGCACGCTGTTGTATGAGGAGTTGTTTCAGGAGGGTCTCAGTCTGATCGGAACGAACAACATCCAGTGGTGAAACCTCAATTGCGAAGGCGCTGGCGAACTGTTGCGCTGCCCAAACAAAGTCGGCATGGTTCGCACTTGCATGTTGCAGCTCGAGCGTCAGAGAGCCACCCCGAAGCGTTTGAACATTCAAGATGCTCCGCAATCCCACCATGACGCTGTCCGAAGCAAGCCCGTCCGCGACGACGGCAGCGACACGAGCCGAGACGGGCGGTTGGTTGGGGCCAAGTTGTATGAGCAACGGTGTCCCCACGCCGCCCCACCGGCTCGATCCTTGCGCGTTCACGACAACGTTGATCGGATAGATCGCGTTCGAGTCTGGCCAGCTTCCCGATAGCAAGGGCAGGCGTCGTACCTCGCCGGGGTACCCAGCAACAGGGGTGACAAGGGCCAGCTTGCGGGGCTGAACGGCGTCATCATGGGACCCAACTACAAGCCCCGTCACGCTCGAGGCGCTAAATCGGAGGTCGAAAGAGCCACCTTGAGACAGGAAAGGGCTTATTGCGGCTAGTCCAGCATCCAACTGCGCAAGTGTGATCTCTGCGGGTCGAACTGATACTGCATAGGTCTGTGCGCGACCGTTCAGCTGTTCGGATGCAGCAACGAAAACTTCGCTTGTGATCCTACCGAGCACCGAGATTGCGACGACGGCCGCTACACCAATCATGAGACTCACCAACGTTAGCGCGGCCCGAAAAGGGTGCGAGCGAAGTTCGCTCAGGCTGTGTCCGAAGAAGTTCAAGTCACAAGCCTTCCCCGCTCGAGGCGCACAACTCGGTCCATCCGAGCCGCAACACCAGCATCGTGAGTCACGACAATGAGCGCACAATTGCGCACACGCGATGCTTCCACGAGGGTTTGAAGCACCTGTTCCGCTGTATCCGTATCGAGAGCCCCTGTTGGCTCGTCGGCGAGGATGATTCGTGGCTTGCGTACGAGGGCCCGTGCGATCGCAATGCGTTGCTGCTCACCACCCGAGAGATGTCTTGGCTTAGCGCTCGCGCGCGCAGAAAGATCGACGGCCTGAAGCGCGGCGCTTACCCTTCGAGACATCGTTGCGCGGCTCGTACGTGTTCCATACCGCAACGGCAGAGCGACGTTGTCGAACGCAGAGAGATGTTCGACAAGGGAGTATGCCTGAAAAACAAACCCCAACTTCGAGTTACGAGCCGCCGCACGTTGGCGATCGCTGTATGCCAGCACATCTTCACCTAGCAAGCTCAATGCGCCTGAATCGGGCGCGCTGAGTAGGCCCAGTATTGACAGCAGCGATGTCTTACCTGAACCCGAACGTCCCATGATCGCGATCCGTTCTCCGCGTCGAACCTCAAGCTCGATCGCATCAAGCAGAGTCATCGTGGAGCCGTCTTGCTGAGTGATGCTCTTTGACAGCAGATTGGCGCGAAGCACGGTGTCATCTGTCATTGGATCAACTGAACCAAATTTGGTCCGTATGGCAAGATTTCGTCGCCCTCGTTGAGGCCCGACCTTATCTCAACATAGAGGCCGTCACTCAGACCCAGCGTTACGTTGACAATTTCGATCTCACCAGAAACCACGCGTGCAACCTGCCCAGACTCGGCGTCACCGGCCACAGCATTGATTGGAACAGCGAGTGCGTTTGCCGCAGCGCCAGTATCCAGGGCGAGCGTACCCGACTGGCCCGCAAGTATGCCCCCGGTGGATTCGAGCAGGCACATCACCGGCACTGTGAGTGATCCGATACTTGTGTTTGCCTCGGCGGGCTGTACCGGCTCGCACTCCAGAATGCCTGGGCCGCCACGAAGCTGGATGCGTGCCCCTGTGGCGCCGTCATACAAACGAAACGCCTGATCAACCGGGACATCTGCGATGACCCCGAACCCAGCAAACGCCAGTTTGACAATTGGTAACTCGCTCGGCGTGACGACTTCGTCGGGGATGAGCCATTCAACGAGGGTCGCAGAAACAGGCGTCGAGACATGAAGCTCACCAACACTGGCAATGCTTTGACCGGACATGATGCTTGACCCATCCCCAGCAATGTGTCGTAACGTGCCCTCGGCGGGTGTGACGATAACGAACTCTGGGTATGCAAGCACAACTGCATCGACGGTAAGCACGGAGACGATATCGCGATGCGCCACAGCAATCGGTGTGACAGGAATGGGTGATACGGCTGAGCCCGCCTGTGGCACTTGCTGCGGAATCATCGCACACCCAATGAGCCACCATCCGCCGAGCAGTAACGCTATCGCAGGCAAGCGAGCCCGTTGCGGCTTCCGCGCAGCGAAACTACCCTGCATACGCGTCGCAATTCAGGTCCCAGTTCTGGGCTGCTGGAGCGGGATCGCCAAGTTCTGCCTTGGTAACGGCGTCTTCGATGACAGGCTGTGCAGATTCCGGGTCATAAGCGATTTTGAAAGTATCGGAATCGAGAAACGCTCTCATCTGAGTAAGAGCCGAAGCTGCAGTTTCTGAATCCGTCCCCCGCGAGTCAAGCCAGACTTTCGTCCAGAGGCAGAACGCGCCTTCTTCGACCAGAAGTTGCCCAAAGCCAACCTGCCACACATCAACGCCAAGGTTTCCTTGATCGTCGATTGGATACGGGCCCGGATCAACAGGGCGAACGATACTTGCGCCGTCGGGAAGCGGCGTTTTGCGTTCCCACTCCTCAAGCTCTGCGATGAGGCCTTCGTATTCGACAAACTCTGGCGTTCCCCCCTGTGTCATGCCATCGGTGGGGGAACCTGAATGCAGCGGTTCTGTCGCCGAAGGGGTCGCGAGATGCTGGCTCTGTGTCGAGGTACTCTCGCAGCCGACAAGTGTGAACATCACGGAGACCGTAACGATTAGCGCAGTCGGTTGTAGCTTGTGTCTCGTTTTCGGTGTTCGCTTAATAGGTCAGCCCGCCGCCCCAGGTACCGTCACCCCAGGAAGACTTGTATCCACTAGCAGCCATCCTGAACCCAGTGCCAATCGCCAGACCCGAGATGAAATCCTTGGTTCCTGTGTCACCAGAGCTCCAACTCTGCGAAAAGCTCAGTGCACCGTTACTCGTGTTGTTGAGTCTTGCTACGAGTAGCGCAAGACTCGAACTCTGCTGGAACATGTCTGTCGGATAGAACCGAACCGTGGTTTGAGTGTTGTAACGCGTCGCGTAGTAGTTGACCCAACCAGTTGTGTACTGTTCACCACTCAGATTTGTAAATGCGGCCGCCGCTGACGGCGCGATGCCAAGTGCGAGTGTGCCAGCCAACACGGCCGCAGCCGTGACCTTCGACTTCGCTTTCATGATTGCCCACCATTCTCTTTGCTCGACACACGCTTGTGTATCGCCTAGCACGAACATAGGAGAGAATCCTTTTAAAAGCAAGAGTTCCAATTAATTTTGTGTCCGGTTGATATAACGTATCGGTATAAGAGAAATTCCTGAACGGCGCACGAGATACGTTCGCCAAGGATCGAACCCTTCGGAGGTGCTTCATGGCTCAAGAACGGCGATCAGCTGGTCTCAAACAGCAACGTTCGATAGACACACGAGATGCGCTCCTTGAGGCTGGATCCGTTGTGTTTGCGCGCCAAGGCTACTCGGCCAGCCGACTTCGGGACATTGCCATGGAGTCTGGAGTTAGCGACGGCTCAATCTACTTTCACTTTGGAAACAAAGCAGATATCGCGCTCGCGATACTTGAGTCACAACAGGCGAGAATGACCGAGATGCTCGCCACAGTCGAAGCAAGTAATGAACGGGGACTTGACAAGGTACTCGCGCTGACGCGAAAGATGGCTGAACTGATCGCATCAGACACCGTGGTGCAAGCTGGTATCCAACTTGCAGGCGACACAAGTCTCGAGTTAGCGAAGGCGGTCAGTAAGCCATACTTCGAATGGATACAAATTGTTCGAACACTGATTGAAGACGGCATCGAAGACGGATCGATACGTCCAGACGTCGATGTGGATGCAAGCGCTGAACTCATCAATGTGGTGTTTGTCGGCGCGCAAGTCTTGTCGGGCCTCGAGGACCGCTGGACAAGCTTTCCTGCGCGACACGAGAGAGTGATCCACTCTTGGCTCGATCCGCTGCGACACGACATAACTACTCGCAATGCCAGAGCCGATTGATTGCAGCGGCGACCCTGTGCTTGCGCATGAGGTGCACAAATCCAACAGTTCCAATGTCTGGATCCAAACGATTTCCTCGCTATCAACGGTCACATGCGCGTCAACATACGACGTTCCGTTCATACAAGAGCCACGTCTGCGAATGTGTGAGGCGCTCGAAGTTCAACGCCAACTAGCTATGGTGCAACTTGGGCGGCATCTCGCTGCTAGACCAGAAGACGTCTTCATCGTTGAACGTATGTATCTTAAGTTGCTCGGTGGGCATGGAATTCCACCTCAGGGGACTGCTTATGCGCACATAGGTGCGCGTGCGCAGGATCTGCCAAGTAGCGCGCTAGTCACACAGTACTTTGGCTTTGAGACTGCCATCGGCCTGTGCGCGCGTGGAGAGACGCAGGCACGTCTTGTCACCTCCCGCCTGTACGGAAGGTTGCGACAGATGGACCGGCGCGAGTCTACCGCTGGTAACGAGACCAGTCGCGGGATCAAGTGGAGTCTCGAGAGGCACAAAGAGGAGTCCTTGCTCTCAGATCACGATTCCGATCATTTCACGGCAATGGATGTTGCTGTCGCTTTAGAATCACGTGTGAAGAGGCTGCTTCCTGGTTCGAAGTTGGTTGAGATTGATCTAAAGTTCCACAGCTATCTTGAGCTATCCCCTGGAGCAGAGATCTCGTTTGGCTGGCAAGAGAGTGGTAGTTTCGCCGGGGATATTCGCCAACTTGGAGTGATTTGCGTCGACTTCCAGGGTGTGGCTCTGGTAGAGAACACGACCTGCGGAGACTTATTTTGACGGAGCTGGCGCTAGTGACGGGTGCCTCGGGGGCGATCGGTGGGGCTGTTGCGCGTGCCCTTGCCCGCGACGGTTACAGCGTTCTTGCACACTTCAATTCGAACTACAACGCGGCTATCGCTCTGAAGGATGCCTTGGAGTCTCAGGGGACGGATTGCTTGCTGATTGGCGCAGACTTGGGCGCACAACGGGGAGTCCATATTGTTTCACGCTCTGTGAAGCGTCGGCTACATTTGGACCCTGAGGCCTCACTGAAGGTCATCGTGAACAGTGCGGCTCACTTGCAGGGCCCTGCGTTCAAGGATCTCACGGCTTCTGGCTTCAACCGCGTTCTAGATCTCAATGCCCGTGCGCCGATCTTGTTGGCCCAGCGACTGCTGCCGCACATGTCCCGGGGGGCGTCAATCACGAACATCTCTTCAGCAAGCGCGCACATTGGCAACTCGGGTGACATTCTCTATGCTCTCAGCAAGGCCGCTTTGGAGTCGGCAACGCGCAACCTCGCACTCCTGCTCGGCCCACAAGGAATTCGAGTGAATGCCGTGGTGCCTGGCTATACCGACAACGGTCACGCTTTGTTTTCGGATCCCGTTGCGCGCGAGTACATGAGTTCTATGAGTGTGCTGGGCGATGTCTCCAGCCCCGATGATGTGGCGGCAGCGGTGTCATATTTAGTCTCGCCGAACGCCCAGCGCACTACTGGAGCCGTGCTTGACGTGTCTGCGGGAATGACCCTACATCCGCGTCCGACAGCAAGCCCAAGTGTGCGGAGCATTAGACCTGACTAGAACTGGTGAGAACAGGAGCGCGAGAAGGCACATCTGCTGTCTAACCCGAAAATCTTTGGAAAAAGTGGGAATACGCTCCGACTGGTTGACGTTTCAACTACTTAGTCGGCACAATCGCCGGCGCTCAAACCCAATATCTTTCAGGAGACTGCCTTGACTACTGCATTGACCACGACCATCGCCGGTTACCGCCCCGGAACCTACACGCTCGACCCCGCCCACAGTGAGATCGGCTTCTCCGTTCGTCACATGGTGGTTTCGAAGGTCCGCGGCAAGTTCACCGACTTTTCGGGTTCGCTGACAGCGCCTGAGAACGTGCTTGACGCATCGCTTACGGCAACCATCAACGCTGCATCGATCGACACGGGTGTAGAAGGTCGCGACGGCCACCTGAAGTCGGCTGACTTCTTCGATGTTGAGCAGTACCCCACGATCACGTTCGTTTCGACCGGCGTTGTCGCTGACGGCGACGATTTCGCACTGACAGGTGACATGACGATCAAAGACGTCACCAAGCCCGTAACGTTCCAGGTCGAGTTCAATGGCTTCATTGACGCTGGCCAGGCATATCTGGGCAGCGCAAGCGCAACCGCAAAGATCAGCCGCAGCGAGTTCGGTCTCACCTGGAACGCACTCATCGAAACCGGTGGCGCCGTTGTTGGTGACGAAATCACGATTCAGCTCGAGCTTGAGGCAGCGCTCGACGCGTAACCTTCATACATGCCCTCCCGCCCACTGCTGATATTCGATGGCGACTGTGCCTTTTGCACGAGTTGTCAGCAGTGGGCGGCTGTGCGTGTAGACCACGAAGCGCTCCCCTGGCAGTTCGCCGATCTCGATGCGCTCAGTCTCACGCAGCAGCAAGCCTCACAGTCGATCTGGCTTTTCGATGCCGGTGACGTGCTCAGCGGGGCGGATGCCGCATCCGCCCTCTTGCGGCGCTCGCACATCTTCTGGTGGCGCTTTGTTGGTGAACTGATGGCCTTGCCTGGAGTGCGCGAACTTGCGCGTCCGGTGTACGGATGGGTTGCACACAACCGACACCGATTCCCCGGTGCGACGCCCGCCTGTGAAACGCGGCCATCACCCGGCCGTTGAGCGCGCGATCTCTCGGTCGTTGAGCGGAGCCGCGTCAGCGGTGCAGTCGAAACGCGCAAGCCTGCATCGTCGGCAGGATGCGGGTAGATCTGCCAAATGTGACTCGTTTTCGGGGAAACGGGGTCACATCCGGCAGATTTGGGTGCATTTCGGCGGATGCTTGCCAGTTGGCCTAGACCCGTTGCGCGTCAATGTCTGGGGTTAGGTCTACCGTGGCGATATGGAAACTCTCATAGTCGCCTTGTTAGCGTTGACGCTGATCGCAACAGTCGTTTTTGGTGCGCTTGTGTGGCGCCAGTCGAAGAACGCCAACGCTCAGAATCTGCAGACGACGCGCACAGCAATCGCTGAAGCTACGGCGCAGAATTCGGCCGAGCTGCGACAAGATCTTGCGACGCAACGCCGCGAACTGTTGCAAACCCTCAGTGCGCAGCGCGAAGAGCTCTCGCGCAGTCTTGACACCACCGCAGACCGACTGCATGCATTGAGCACGCAGCAATACGAATCGCTGACAGCCTTACGGCAGTCACTCAACGACGAACTTGCAAAGCTTCGCAATGAAAACGGCCTCAAGCTCGAAGAAATGCGCCAGACGGTCGACGAAAAGCTCCAAGGCACGCTTGAAAAGCGTCTTGGCGAATCCTTTCAGCGGGTGAGCGAACAACTCGAGAGCGTGCACAAGGGGCTCGGCGAAATGCAGGGGCTCGCTCAAGACGTTGGTGGGTTGAAGGCAGTGCTCACAAACGTCAAGTCACGCGGTGGTTGGGGTGAGGTGCAGTTGGCGCGACAGCTGCAAGATTCGCTCTCCCCCGATCAGTACGAACAAAACGTGGCAATCCTGCCTGGCTCAAGTGAGCGCGTTGAGTTCGCCGTGCGTCTGCCCGGGCGCGACGCGGATGCTGCGGTGTACTTACCAATCGACTCGAAGCTGCCGCAAGAAGACTACGAGCGTCTGCTTGCGGCGCAAGACGCCGCCGATAAAGACGCGGTTGATGCGGCGCTCAAACAGCTTGATCGCGTGATCGTCGCCCAAGCGAAGCTGATTTCTTCAAAGTACATTCATGTGCCACACAGCACTGACTTTGCGATCATGTACTTACCAACCGAGGGCCTGTTTGCCGAGGTTGTGCGGCGCCCTGGGCTCGTTGCCCGCCTGCAGAACGACCACCGCGTGCTGGTTACGGGCCCCACAACGCTCATGTCACTGTTGAACAGCTTGCAAATGGGCTTCCGTACACTCGCGATCGAAAAGCGAACGAGCGAAGTTTGGGAAGTGCTCTCGCAAGCAAAAACCGAGTTCTTCAAGTACGGCGAAGTGTGGGACAAACTCGGCAAGCAACTCCAGACAGCGCAGAACACTGTGAAAGAGGCGGGAACACGTACCCGATCAATCGAGCGAAAGCTGCGTGACGTTGAGGCGTTTCAGGCCGCCGAGGTGCACGAACTCATCGACGAAGTACTCGACGATGTGCTTGACGACGCGTCAACCCTCGATGTCTTTCGCGACCCCGCGCAAAACACCGTTGACGAAGTTTCCTGATTCGTCGGTTGAGAGTTCTTTCACGAGCTCGACAGCCTCATTGATCGCGACAGCGTTGGGCACGTCGTCGTTGAAGAGGATCTCCCACGCGGCGATGCGCAGCGCGGCACGGTCAACCGCGGGCATCCGATCGAGCTTCCAATCGTGGCTGTGTGCTGAGATTGCCTTATCGATGGCACGGCCGTGGTCGATGACACCGTCGATAATTTCGCGGGCGTAGACCCACGACGACGCGCGTTCGGGTTCACTTGCAGCACGGGCGGCTGCAGATTCGAGGGCGACGGGAAGCTCATCGCCGCGCACATCGGCGGAGAAAAGAACCTCGAGAGCGCGTTTGCGCGCTTTTACACGAGCACTCACCTTTTACTTCTCGCGACCGAGGTAGTCGCCCGTGCGGGTGTCGACCTTTACCTTGGTGCCAGTCTCGAGGAACAGCGGAACCTGAATCTCGTAACCCGTCTCAAGCGTTGCGGGCTTCGTGCCAGCCGACGAACGGTCGCCCTGCAAACCAGGCTCGGTGTACGTGATTTCGAGGATGACCGACGCGGGCAAGTCAAGGTACAACGGGGTGCCGTTGTTCTGCGCGATCGTGACCTGCTGGCCTTCAAGGAGGAAGTTTGCTGCATCGCCAACGGTAGCGGCTGCAACATTGATCTGGTCGTAGTCGGCAAGATCCATGAAAACGAAGCTGTCGCCGTCGTTGTACAGGTAGCTAAAGTCGCGACGGTCAACGTTTTCGATGTCGATCTTGGTGCCAGCGTTGTACGTCTTGTCAACAACCTTGCCGGTAACCACGTTCTTGAGCTTGGTACGAACAAACGCACCACCCTTGCCGGGCTTGACGTGCTGGAACTCAACGACGCTCCAAAGCTGACCGTCGATGCTCAAGACGACGCCATTTTTGATGTCTGCTGTGGATGCCATGTTGACCTTTTCGTTTATGCGATTCGTGCGTTCGAGTGTGTAAAAACCTCACATAGTCTACGCGATGTCGACTGTGAGGTTCGGCGTTTGCCTATGCCGCCCTTCGTCTCGCTTCGCTTGCTCAGGGACCGGCAGTTTCTACGATGCTGCTGTTCAAGCCGTCGGCTTGACCGGTGATGATTGCGATCAGGCGTTGCGTTGCGGTCGCGTAGCCCGCAACGCCTTCGCCATAAACACGAACTGCCGCGACATCCGCAACATACGAGTGCTTGCGGAAATCTTCGCGGCCATAGATGTCGCTGATGTGTATCTCAGCGAACGGGAGGGCGACGCCGGTGAGTGCGTCGCGCAGTGCAACGGATGTGTGTGTGAAACCGCCCGGGTTGATGATGATGCCGGCCGCAGTCGCGCGGGCATCGTGAATGGCATCGATCAAGACACCCTCGTGGTTGCTCTGCAGGGACTCGACCTCAAAGCCCTGTTGGGCCGCAGTCTGAGTGACGAGCGCGACAACATCGTCGAGTGTCTCGGTGCCGTACACTTCGGGCTGACGGGTGCCGAGCAGGTTGAGGTTCGGCCCATTGAGCAACAACAGCTTGCGTGAAGTCGTCATAAGAGAACCCTACTGAGCAATCTCTTGATAGGCGGCAAAAAGCAAAGACTCGTCAGGAGCTTGCATAACGGTCGGTTTGCCGATGTCGTCGAGCACGATAAACCGCAAGACGTCTCCGCGGGCCTTCTTGTCGCGGCGCATTGTGGCCAGCAAGGCTGGCCATGCGCCGGCGCGGTATGACGTTGGAAGACCGAGCAATTCGAGGATTCGCACGTGCCGGTCGGCATCCTCATCTGACAAGCGACCCGCGAGGCGCGCAAGTTCTGCGGCGTACGCCATCCCCACCGAAATCGCAGCGCCGTGGCGCCACCGATACCGCTCGGTGTGCTCGACGGCGTGACCGAGCGTGTGGCCGTAGTTGAGCATTTCGCGCACGCCAGCCTCACGGAAATCATCCGACACGATGCGTGCTTTCATGTCGATCGCAAGTTCCAGGGCGCGGCGGAACTGCTCTGTGCTGGGATCAACCGCTGCAGCCGGATCCGCCTCAACAATGTCAAGAATCTCGGGGTACCAAATGAAGCCGGCTTTGAGTACCTCGGCAAACCCCGCGGTTGCTTCGTGTGCCGAAAGCGATGTGAGCTGGTCGAGGTCACAGATGACGGCCTTTGGCGCCCAGAACACACCAACCATGTTCTTTCCCTCGGCCGTGTTGATGCCGGTCTTTCCGCCGACCGCGGCATCGGCCATTGCCAAGACGGTCGTCGGCACCTGCACAACGTCGACGCCGCGCAGCCACGTTGCCGCAACGAAACCGGCAAGGTCGGTCACGGCGCCACCACCGTAGCCGATGACGGCGTCGCTGCGGGTGAAATCCGCCTGGCCGAGAACCTGCCAGCAAAACGCGGCCACCTCGACACGCTTTGCCTGTTCGGCATCAGGGACTTCTGCGAGCAACACTTCGCGCGGACCGTTGGTTGTGTCAGCCTGGATACGCTTACGCAGCTCGGCGGCCCGGTCGGCGAGTGTAGGCGGGTGTACCAAGAGCACCTTGCGAGTATTCGGGCTGAGCGCATCAGCCACGCGGTGCATGATGTCGCGACCAATTTCGATGTCGTACGACGACGTGCCCGTGACACTGATCGTGGAGATTTCGGTGCTCATGAGTGCTCCTGCTGAGTGTTACGCGTGTCAAGCCATGCGCTGATTTCTTTTGCGACGTGCGACAACGGGCGCCGCGACGTATCAAGGGTCAGATTCGCTACCTCGCGATAGAGACCTTCGCGCTCGCCCGCGATTTTTTGCCATGTCGTGATTGGGTCGTCGCTGTGCAAGAGTGGACGTTTGCTGGTGTTGATACGCTCGGCAACGGCTTCAGCGGAAATCGTCAGATAGACAACGGGTACGTCTTTCAAAAGTCGTCTCGTGTCGTCGTTCAAAACAGCACCGCCACCGAGCGCTACGACTCCCCCGCTGGCAACCGCGACTGCGGCGGCGTCTCGCTCAAGATCACGAAACACTGGCTCGCCACGCGTCACGAAGATTTGCGCGATCGATTCACCCTCGGATGCTTCAACCTGTTTGTCGGTGTCGCTGAAAGTCCATCCGCGCAGCTTCGCGAGTTTACGGCCAATGCTCGACTTGCCTGACCCCATTGGGCCGACAAGAACGACGAGAGTGTCGCTCACAGTTCTGCGGTACGCAAGGTCGCCGGAATCGCGTCGATGTAGCCTTTGACGTTGCGCTTGGTCTCGGCGACGCTGTCACCACCGAACTTTTCCAGGATCGAGTTCGCGAGTTCAATGGCGACCATCGCCTCGGCGACAACGCCGGCCGCAGGTACCGCACAAACGTCAGAACGCTGATGGTGTGCGGATGCAGCTTCGCCCGTTGCCACATCGATTGTGCGAAGTGCGTGTGGAACCGTCGCGATCGGTTTCATTCCGGCCCGGACTCGCAATGGCTGTCCGGTTGACATGCCGCCTTCAATACCACCCGCGCGGCCCGAAGCACGAGCAACACCGTCGGATTCGATGAGGAGTTCGTCGTGCGCAACCGAGCCGCGACGACGGGTGGTTTCAAATCCGTCACCGACTTCAACACCCTTGATGGCCTGGATACTCATGAGAGCGTAAGCGAGACGAGCATCAAGGCGGCGATCCCAGTGCACGTGTGAGCCAACGCCCGGCGGCAGACCGTAGGCGAGAACTTCGACAACACCGCCGAGCGTGTCGCCAGCCTTCTTGGCATCCTCAACTTCGGCGAGCATTTGCGCTGAAGTTTCAGCGTCGAAGCAGCGCAACTCGTCTGCGTCGAGTGCGGCAACGTCATCCGGAGTCGGCAACGGCGAGCCATCTGGTACGCGCACGGGACCGATTGAAAGCGTGTGACTGACAAGGCGGATGCCAAGCTCACCCAGGAATGCGCGGGCCACAGCGCCGAGGGCGACGCGCGCGGCGGTCTCACGGGCGCTTGCGCGCTCCAGGATCGGCCGCGCCTCATCGAACCCGTACTTTTGCATCCCAACGAGGTCTGCGTGGCCAGGGCGCGGACGTGTTAGAGGTGCGCCTCGCCCGCGTGACTTTTCGGAGTATTCAACAGGCTCGGGGCCCATCACTTCGACCCACTTTGGCCACTCCGTGTTGCCGATCCGTAAAGCGATGGGGCTGCCGAGGGTCAAGCCGTGGCGCACACCGCTTGAGATGGTGAGTTCGTCTTGTTCGAACTTCATGCGCGACCCGCGACCGGCTCCGAGCTTACGCCGCTGCAGATCGGCTTGGATGTTCTCGCCGAGCAGCGGGACGCCAGCAGGCAACCCCTCGATGATCGTGACAAGTTCGGGGCCGTGCGACTCCCCCGCGGTGAGCATTCGAAGCATGACTCTAGTCTTTCATGCCCCAGCGAGGGCGCGTCGCATGCGCTCCACGACGGCAGTCTCGTCCGGGAGCGGTTCGTGCACATCACCCGTCAGCCAGATGCGGATCTGGGCGATTGCTTGGTGCACCAGCATCCCCTCACCAGAGTGGGCTGGCTTTCCGGCCTCTTGCCAGGCTGATGCGAGTGCTGAAGGCCATGGGTCATAGGCAACATCGAAGAGCGCACCACCCGTTTGGGCAAGACTGTTTGTCAGCGCAGCGTCGAGTTCTACACCGCTGGGCAGCGTCGAGATTGTGAAGTCGGGCGTTGGCAAATCGGAGGCTTCTTCGAGGGGCCTCGAAGCGAGCCCAAGCACGTGACTGGGGCGCCTGGAAAGCAACTGTAGGTTGGCCTGGTTGGCGCCCAACAGCTTGAGCGCAGCGAGAGCGCTCGTCGCGGTCGCTCCAGCGCCAAGCACTCGAGCGGTCAGTGCCTTATCAGATGGCACAAGTCCGCTTTCCCGGAAGGCTGTCACGAGACCATACACATCCGTGTTCCACACCTTTGTCGTTGCGGGGCCATTGAGCGAAGCAGTGTTCGCCGCGCCAGTTGCAAGCGCAACACTATCGGCGGCATCCGAACCCCAGTCGAGCGCGACGAGCTTCAGTGGCATCGTGAGCGAAAGCCCGCGCCACGTCGAATCAAGCGTCGCAATTGCTGCGGCAAACTCATCGGAATTGATGCGGCGACGTTCGTATGTCCATTCGAGGCCAAGCTCGTCATACGCTGCCGCGTGTAGCATGGGCGACTTTGAGTGCGCGATGGGATCGCCCCACACCGCGCATCGCGTGCCGTATGAACTCAATCCCACGAGTAGTCGGGGTTATCGGCAAGCCATTGCTCGAGCTCTGCGACGTTACGTTCGTGGTCGTAGAGGTTCGATGCAAACTTCGTCTCACCCGTCAAGGGGTTTACCAACGTGAAGAACAAGTACCCCGCACCAGAGGGGTTCATCGCCGCGTTAATGGCAGTCGGCCCAGGGTTTGAGATCGGACCGATCGGAAGCCCCGTGTGCACGTAGGTGTTCCAGGGATTGTCGTCGTCCTTCGCGCGTGCCGACAAGAACAGCGTGCCGTCGTGCAACTCGCCTACCCCGTACATCGCAGTTGAGTCCATCTGCAGGAAACCGTAGGTCTGTTCGTTCCACACGGTACGGTTCCAGATCACGTCAGAGACTTCGTAGTAATCGTTGTACTCGTCCGAGTAATGACCCTCGCGCGAGATAATCGAGGCAATCGTGAGAATTTGATTCACTCGATCCTCAGGAACACCGTTGTCGGCCAAGACCTGCTTCTGCCGCGCAACCATTTGCTGCAGAATCGTCTCTGCAGTGTCGTCCGGGAGCAAGCGGTAGGTGCCGGTTCCGAGCCAACCCTCAAGCCACGAAGTGTTATCTGGCGCATCGGGCAGACGCGGCACACCAAATGCCTCGGGGTTTTGTGAGAGTGCATGGAAGTCAGCGGCCGGGATACCGGAAATGATTTCAAGCTTGCGGAACACGTCGGCTTGGGTGTCGCCAGGGAACAGCTCAAACGTGCTGTTGAGCTGGTTGTTGGCGTCCATCATTGCGTTGAATGCAGCCTCAGCGGTCATTTGCTTTTGCATCGCAAAAATACCTGGCTGCAAGACGGCGTTCGGCTGCTCGACACGCACGTAGTCATACAGGACTCGGTCAGTCTTGGTGACTCCAGCTTCGTGGAATGCGCGTGATGCCATCGCCCACGATGCACCCTCAGTGATCGTCACGACCGCTTCACCGTTTGCGATCCCCGCTTCGTAATCGGGGCTCTCTTCTTCTTCGTCGCCAGGGGCAAAGAGCCCGGCAAGCGGCTCGCCGAACGTATCCCAGACAAGTTTTCCGCCGTAGTAGAGGCCAGCACCCACGAGCGCGAGGATCACAAGCCAAACAATCGGCCCACGGCCGTGTTTCTTCTTCGGCTCGACCTGCTTTTGGGGCACAACCATCTCCTCAAGGAACGTTTCACTCGGGCGGGCAGCAACGCGTGCTGCGGTTGCAACGTTTTGCGTCGGGATTTGGGGGGCCACAACGGTCTCTGCTGCGGCAACTGCGTGGGCGACGGGCTGGGCAGAAACCTGTGGGCGCGCTGCGACGGGTGCCCCACCAACGAAGGGGTTTTCTGCATCCGCGGTCGGCAAGGCCGATGTTGTCAGGGAGCCCAGACCGCTCTCGGGCAAGTCCGCGGGCCGCAGACCCACGCGACCACGCTGGGCTGCCGCGGTATTCTGCTCGCGAAGGGCACGCCGAGATCCAGCAACCGGCACAGAATTAGTTGCTGAAACTTTGGCAGGTGGATCTGGGAGCTTTTGCCACAGATCGTCGAAGTTGTTGGTTTCGTCGCCTTCGGCCATTATGGGGTGTTCTCTTTCTGACTGAGTGCGTCGCCAATTATGCGCCCATTCTTCTCGGAATCTACCGTGAATTGCAACAGAATTGTGGCAGCGACCTGGTCAATAACCGATCTGGAGCTCTTCGTGTTACGCCCAACGCTGTGCAGCATTGATTGCGCCGACACGGTTGTGAGGCGTTCGTCGACAAGCCGCGCATCGATGCCGGTTTCGTTACACAATTGTGCAGCAAACTCCCGAGCATCGTGCGTTGAGGGGGTTTCGTTGCCTTGCAGGTTGTACGGCAATCCAACAACCCACTCAATCGGGCTATATTCGGATGCCAGTTCACGCAAGCGCGCAAGGGATGCATCCGAGCGCGGAATCGTCTCAACGGGTACGGCCAGCATTCCATCGGGGTCGCACCGTGCAACACCGATGCGAGCTTTGCCCACATCGATGCCGAGTCGCACACCGCGCCGAAATGCACTCACGCTGTCTGCAGTGCCTCTCGTACGGCATGTAGTGCGCCTTCGACGGCTCCGGGGTTTGTACCGCCACCCTGTGCAACGTCGTCGCGGCCACCGCCGCCACCACCCAGCACACCGGCGGCAATTTTGACGAGGGCGCCAGCTTTGTTACCACGATCGCGCGCAGCGGTTGTGGTTGCGACGACGACCACGGGACTATCGCCCGCGACCCCGGCAATTGCGACAACAGCTGCGACAGCTGCGAGTCGGTCGCGCACGGCGACGGCGAGTTCGCGCACTTCGTTTGCTGTTGCCTCGCCGGCAATCGCGTAGGAAACAAATCGGATGCCGCCAATATCCGCTGCCGATTCGGCGATCTGTGGGACCTGACCTGCCCGCGCTTGCGCCTCGAACTCTGCGATCCGTTTCTGTGCGGCTTTGAGGCTTGTGGAAAGCTCCCCCACGCGCTCCGCGATATTCTCTCGCGGCGCCTTGAGCATTTGTGACAGTTGGGCGACAACCGAGCGCTCAGCCGCGAGCTGTTTGAATGCGTCTTGGCCGACGAGCGCCTCAACACGGCGGTATGAAGAGCCCACCGATGATTCACCAACGAGATTGATAAGTCCAATTTCTGCACTGTTGCGAACGTGCGTTCCAGCACACAGTTCACGTGACCAGGGGCCGCCGATGTCAACCATACGCACGGTGTCACCGTACTTTTCGCCGAACAATGCCATTGCGCCGGCTTTCTTGGCTTCGTCGAGCGACGTCACGCGTGTTTCGACAGCGTAAGCGGCCGAGATGGCGTTGTTCGCAATTTCTTCGAGTTCGCTTCGGGTTTCGAGCGAAAGCGGTTGTGACCAGCTGAAGTCAAAGCGCATGTAGCCGGGACGGTTGAGTGAACCGGCCTGGGTTGCCGTTGGGCCGAGTGTGTCGCGCAAGGCGGCGTGCACAAGGTGTGTTGCCGAGTGGGCGCGTTCGCCAGCGCGTCGAGCAGCCGCCGAAACGACCGTGCGCACGCTGTCATCGAGGGTGATCTCACCGCGATCGACCGTGACGGTGTGGCTGACAAGGCCGGCAACGGGGCGCTGCACATCGAGAACGGTGGCGCTGAAGTTTGCCCCCACGATCGTGCCCTGATCGGCCACTTGGCCACCAGATTCTGCGTAGAGGGTTGTTGTATCGACAACGACCTCAACGGTTTGGCCGGCCGTAGCAACAGCAACCGGTTGCCCGTCGAGAAGGAGCCCGAGCACTTTCGCCTCGGTTTCAAGCTCGTCATAACCGAGGAAGATCGTTTCCCCTTTGGCGCGCAAGTCGCGGTAGATCGAAACATCCGCCAATTGGCGTCTGCGGCCCTTGGCATCTTCTTTCGCGCGCGTTCGCTGTTGACCCATGAGTTCGTTGAAGGCGTCACGGTCGAGGCTCAAGCCTGCCTCTTCAGCGATTTCGTGTGTCAGGTCGACGGGGAACCCGTACGTGTCATGCAGCAAGAAGGCGTCTGCGCCCGAAAGGGTTGCCGCACCCGAGGCTTTCGTCTGAGAAACAGCCTCGTCAAGAATGAGCGAGCCCGCGCTCAACGTGCGCAAGAACGTTTCTTCTTCCGCGAATGCAGCGCGCGAAATACGTTCCCACTCGGTCTCAATTTCTGGGTATGCGGTGTTCATCGCATTGCGTGAAGCGGCAAACAGTGTCGGGAACGTCGGTGTTTCAACCCCGAGCAGACGCATCGAGCGAATGCTCCGGCGCATCAGACGCCGCAGAATGTAGCCGCGACCCTCATTCGATGGTGTGACGCCATCGGTCAGGAGCATGAGGCTGGAGCGCACGTGGTCGGCAACAACACGAAAGCGCACATCGTCTTCATGATTGTCGCCGTAGGCCTTGCCCGAAAGCTCCACTGCAGCGTCGAGCACGGGGCGAACCTGGTCGCTCTCGTACATGTTCTCAACGCCCTGCTTGATGAATGCAACACGCTCAAGGCCCATGCCGGTGTCAATGTTTTTGTTCGGCAACTCTCCGACGATGTCAAAGTCGGTTTTCGAACGCACTTCGCCGAGCAAATCCTGCATGAACACGAGGTTCCAGATTTCGGTGAACCGATTGTCATCAACAGCGGGGCCACCGTCTTTGCCGTAAGCCGGACCGCGGTCATAGTAAATCTCAGAGCACGGGCCGCCGGGGCCGGGCTGGCCAGTGTGCCAGTAGTTGTCTTCGAGTCCCATGCGCTGAATGCGCGCAGCAGGAAGCCCCGCGATCTCTTGCCACAACTGCGCGGCCTCATCGTCGGTTTCGAAAACGGTCACCCACAGATCTTGCGGATCAAATCCCAATCCGCCATCGGCCTCAGGGGTTGTCAAAAGCTCCCACGCGTACTCGATCGCACCGGCCTTGAAGTAGTCGCCAAACGACCAGTTGCCAAGCATTTGGAAAAACGTGCCGTGACGGGCCGTCTTGCCGACCTCTTCGATGTCGTTCGTCCGAATGCACTTTTGCACGTCTGCAGCGCGTTTGAATGGCGCCGGAACGACACCCGTGAGGTACGGAACGAACGGCACCATACCGGCAATCGTGAACATGACCGTCGGGTCATCACTCACAAGCGATGCGGAAGGGACGATAACGTGGTCGCGGTTTTTGAAGAAATCCAGGTATCGCTGCGCGATCTCGGCGGTTTTCATGAAGGCCTGATTAGTCCTTGTCGTCTGCAGCGGTCAAGGTTGCATCGCGTTCGTGATACGCCTCACTGATCGTCTGACCGATCTCGTTGATGCGTTGGTCGATGTCGCGCAGAACCTCGGTGGCACGCGGGTCTTTGTTGAGGAAGTGCGCCGCAACGAGTCCGCTGACAACGCCGATCAGAAACCAGTGTCCATTCTTCATGGCGATCCTTCCTTTGCGCGCGCGCATTGTGCGGGCGTGCAGCTTCTATCGTATGACAGTGGGGGTGTCGGAAACCCGACACCCCCACTGAATTGGTCGCTGAGCGCGGTGGAATACTAGCGAGCTGCGTAGTACTCAACAACGAGCTGAACGTCGGCCGTGACCGGAACCTCAGCGCGCTTCGGACGACGAACAAGCGTCGAGTGAAGCTTGTCGAGTTCAACGTTGATGTACTCCGGAACCTTCGGAAGAACGTCAACGTGACCGCCGGCGGCTGCAACCTGGAACGGCTCGAGGGCTTCGCTCTTGGGCTTGACATGAATTGTCTGGCCGGGCTTGACGCGGAACGACGGACGGTCAACAAGCTGGCCGTCAACCATGATGTGACGGTGCACAACGAGCTGGCGAGCCTGCGCCGTGGTGCGGGCAAAACCCGAACGCAGCACAAGAGCGTCAAGACGCATTTCGAGCAACTCGACGAGGTTTTCACCTGTCAGGCCCTCAGTGCGACGTGCCTCGTTGAAGACAATGCGCAGTTGCTTCTCGCGAATGCCGTACTGCTCGCGCAGGCGCTGCTTTTCGCGCAGACGAACCGCAAAGTCGCTGTCAGCCTTACGCTTGGTGCGGCCGTGCTCACCGGGAGCGTAGGGACGCTTCTCCATGTAGCGGGCGGCCTTGGGGGTCAGTGGAATACCGAGGGCACGCGAGAGGCGCACCTTGCGGCGGTCTTGAGACTTCGTAACCACGAAGCTTCCTTTCAGTAACGCTGACGCGCGTTTCGCGCCAAGCGGACGTATCTGCCACTTCTTCGCCTGTTTTGGACTGCACGCCGGAGCACGCCAGAACAGTGGTACAGAAGAAGGGGATGCCCAAAAACTCAGTTTCGAGCCGGTCTAGCTTATCACGAAGGGTCGAGAAGATTTCTGATGCGTTCCAGGCGCGCCAAAACTTCACGCTCATGACCGGTTTCGTTCGGTTCGTAATAGCGTTTCCCCCGCAACTCGTCGGGCAAGTACTGCTGCGCAACGATCGAGTGTTCGAAGTCGTGGGGGTACAAGTAGCCTTTCCCATGCCCGAGTCGTTTGGCTCCGGCGTAGTGGGCGTCACGCAAGTGGTTGGGTACCCGACCGAATCCCCCGGCACGCACATCCGCGATGGCAGCGTCGATTGCAACGTATGCTGCGTTCGACTTTGCGGTACTCGCCAGATAAACGGTCGCTTCTGCGAGTGGAATGCGCCCTTCAGGCATGCCGATGAACTGCACGGCATCGGCTGCCGCAACGGCAATCTGCAACGCCTGCGGGTCAGCGAGCCCGATGTCTTCAGCAGCCGAAATAACGAGGCGGCGCGCAATGAATCGTGGGTCTTCTCCCGCCTCGATCATGCGCGCAAGGTAGTGCACTGCCGCATCAACATCCGATCCGCGAATCGATTTGATGAACGCACTGATGACATCGTAGTGCTCGTCGCCTTGTCTGTCATATCGCAGCAGAGCGCGGTCGACGGCGAGTTCAATATCGGATGCCGTGACGGTGGTTGATCCCCGGGATCCGGCCACGTGCGCTGCTGCCTCGAGCGCAGTGAGTGCGCGACGTGCGTCACCCGAGGCAAGCCGCACGAGGGCTGTGGCAGCATCCGTTTCGAGTTCGATATCGCCCCCATACCCGCGCGGGTCAGACAGTGCCCGGTCGATGAGCTCGGCGAGATCGGCGTCTTCGAGTGGTTGCAGCGTGAGCAGTAAGGAGCGCGAAAGCAGTGGCGTAATGACAGAGAACGACGGGTTCTCGGTTGTTGCCGCGATCAGTAACACCCAACCGTTTTCTACACCCGGCAAGAGTGCATCCTGTTGGGCCTTGGTGAACCGGTGAATCTCGTCCAGAAACAGAATCGTGCCTTGACCGTACAGGTCGCGTGAGTTCATCGCCTCTTGCATGACTGTACGAACATCTTTGACACCGGCTGTCACGGCCGAGAGTTCCACAAAGCGTCGGCCTGACGAGCGTGCAATCGCCTGCGCGAGCGTGGTTTTGCCGGTCCCGGGCGGCCCCCAAAGAATCATCGATGTTGTTGAAGGGTTCTTTGCCTCGGGATTGGCAAGCGTCACAATCGGAGACCCGGGTTGCAACAGGTGCTTTTGCCCGGCGACTTCAGTGAGCGAAATGGGGCGCATGCGAACCGCCAACGGTGTTGGGGCGTGCGCGGCGCTCAGAGAAGTCACGTCTCCAGGCTACGACTTGTTATGCCGTCGAGACCACATTCTCGATAGGCTATCTGGGTGACCGAGAGTGAAGCCACAACGCCCCCTGCCGAATCAACACCTACGCCGAAGCCAGTTCCGGTGCCCAAGCCGAGTGCTGTGCGCCCCGCGCCCAAGCCGCCCGTATCAACCGCACCTGCGGCCGTTGCACCCGCGACAGCGATAACTGAGGCTGAAGCTGCCTGGGGCAAAGTCGAGCCTGATGGCACCGTCTCGGTGCGTGAAGGCGATGAGTGGCGCGTCGTTGGGCAGTACCCAGATGCGCCCGCTGACGAGGCCCTGACGTACTACGTGCGCAAGTTCCAAGACCTCGCCGTGCGGGTGAGCAATCTTGAGTTGCGTTTGCAGCAGGGTGGTGCCAGCGCGAGCGAATTGACCTCGCAAGCCAAACACATCGCCAAAGAGGTTACGGGGGCTGCGGCCGTTGGCGACCTCGCTGGGTTGCAAACTCGACTCGACGCGCTTGCAGGTCAACTTGCTGAAGCGACTGCGGCTGAGGCGCAGGCCGCTCGGGAGGCAACGGACGCCGCAGTTGCCGAACGCACCGGAATCGTTGAGCGCATCGAAGCGATCGCCGCTGGCGATCTTTCAAAAGCGCAGTGGAAACAAACCACAGCCGATGTGGCAACACTCTTCGACGAGTGGCAACAGCACCAGAAAGACGCAACTCGCGTGCCGCGTTCGGTCAGCCAAGAGCTTTGGAAACGCTTCCGCGATGCACGTGGCACGATCGACAAGGCCCGCCGTGGTTTCTACGCGACGCTTGACGACGAACACCGCGTTGCACGTGACCAGAAGCAGGCGCTGATCGACAAGGCCGAAGCGCTCATCACCCGTGGCACCGACGGTATCCCCGCGTACCGCGACTTGCTTGATGCTTGGAAGCGCGCGGGACGTGCCGGACGCAAGGCGGATGACGCACTGTGGGCCCGCTTCAAGGCCGCCGGTGACGCACTCTATGCTGCCCGCGCAGAACAAGCAGCAAACGATGAGGCGGAGTCGGCCCCCAAGATTGCAGCACGCGAAGCGTTGCTGGAGGAGGCCGCCACGATCGCGTCAATCGACGATGTGAAGAAGGCCCGCACGAAGCTCACCGATATTCAAGATCGTTGGGATGCAACCGGGCGAATCTTCCCACGCGACAAGGAGCGTGGTCTTGACGATCGTCTGCGCACGTTCGAGCAGGCGCTGAAAGCACGCGAAGACGCTGCCTGGAAGGCTTCAAACCCCGAGACGCAGGCCCGTGCCGGTTCGATGACCGAACAGTTGCACGAAGCGATTGCCAAGCTAGAGGCAGAGCTTGCCGCGGCGAAGCAGGCCGGTGACAAGAAGGCGATTGCTGACGCGACCGACGCACTCGACGCTCGAAAGGCGTGGTTGCGTGCCCTCGGCGGGTAGTTTTCCACAGATTCTGGTTTTCATCCGTCGCGCGGCTTGTGTCGTGGTGCGATTGAGGCATGACCCGCGCATTGATCTATCACCCCGGTGACAAGCTCTCAATCGCAGAGCTCACCGCTGCACGCCTCGACGGACACCTCGTTGAAGTTGGGCCGGCATACATGCCGTTTGACACGCTCGAAACGGCATCCGCACGTGCGCAAAGCCTTGCCCGTGAGCTTGGCGCGCATCTACAGCATGTCGCACTCATTGGTTCAACGGCAGCGTGGGTACACGGGGCCGCTGCTCCCCCGCCGAGCGCACTGCAGTTTCAGCGGATCGGGGCGAGTTTTGCGCGTCCGAAGACATCGGTGAAGCACCTGTGGTCTCAAGCAATTCTGGTCGCGGCTGACCGAGAACTCCTCGGTGACGTGTGGGTATCAACGCCCATGCGCACACTGGCCGATTTGTGCCGACGCCCAGAGCTCGGCAGCACCGGGTGCGCCGCCCGCTTGCTCATCGCACACCCTGAGCTCAGTCGAACCGTCGCTGAGCAGTTGGGCGAGACTGGTACTGCGCGGCTCAGCGAAGCCAAACGAATCGCCACCACGTGGCGAGAGCAACAGTCAAGCTACGAAGCGGTAACACGGTACACGTCGTAAACCCCGTCAATGCGGCGTACGGCGTTGAGCACTCGATCGAGGTGCACAATGTCGCCCATTTCAAAAGCGAAGCGGCTGAGTGCGAGGCGCTCGTTTGTCGTACGAACACTCGCGTCAATGATGTTGACATGGTGTTCGCTGAGCACGCGGGTCACATCTGAGAGCAACCCGGAACGGTCGAGCGCTTCAACACCGATCTGCACGAGGAAGACGGCTTTCGTGTTGCCGCTCCACTCGACTTCAACGAGGCGTTCTGGTTCGGCGCCGAGGGCTTTGACGTTGACGCAGTCTGCGCGGTGCACCGAGACGCCACTGCCACGCGTGACAAACCCAATAATTTGGTCGCCCGGTACCGGCGTGCAACACTTGGCGATCTTCACCAAAATGTCGTCGGCACCGCGCACGAGAACACCGGAGTCCCCATGGCGCGGGGCGCGCTGTTTGCCGAGACCTGGAATCTCGAACGGTTCAGCAACGTCGTCGTCAACGGATGCGACAAGTGCCGTCGCCTTTTCGATCACCGACTGGGTTGAGACGTGTCCCTCCCCGACCGCGGCGTACAGTGCAGAAACATCTTCGTACCGCATGCCACCAGCAACCTCACCGAGGGTTTCTGGGGTCATTAAGCGTTGAAGCGGAAGGTTCTGGCGACGCATCGCGCGCGCGATGGAATCTTTCCCCTGCTCAATTGCGTCTTCGCGGCGTTCTTTTGTGAACCAGCCCCGAATCTTGTTGCGGGCACGGGTGCTCTTGACGAAGGCCAACCAGTCTTGACTGGGGCTTGCGTCTGGATTCTTTGAAGTGAAGATTTCAACGACGTCACCGCTCTTGAGCGCAGTGTCAAGGGGAACCAGGCGTCCGTTGACTTTGGAGCCCATCGTACGGTGGCCAACTTCCGTGTGCACGGCATAGGCGAAGTCGACCGGGGTGGCATCCGCTGGTAGCCCGATAACGCGCCCCTTGGGCGTAAAGACGTACACCTCACGGGCGCCAATTTCAAACCGCAGCGATTCGAGGAACTCCCCCGGGTCGCTCGTTTCGGCTTGCCAGTCAGAAATGTGTGCGAGCCACGCCATATCTGCGTCTGGTTTGTCGCTGTTTGAACGCTGGCCCGCCATGCGCTCTTTGTATTTCCAGTGCGCAGCGACACCGTATTCAGCTTGGCGGTGCATCTCATGCGTGCGAATCTGTATCTCAACCGTACGACCATCTGGACCAATCACGGTCGTGTGCAGTGACTGGTAGAGGTTGAACTTCGGTGTTGCGATGTAGTCCTTGAACCGGCCCGGCAGTGGCGTCCAGCGCGCGTGAATCGCACCGAGCACGGCGTAGCAGTCTCGCACACTGTTGACGAGCACGCGCAGCCCGATGAGGTCGTAAATGTCGTCGAAGTCCCGGCCTCGCACGATCATTTTCTGATATACCGAGTACAACTGCTTGGGTCGCCCGACAACGTTTCCACGAATGCGCAGTTCGCGAAGGTCTTCGCCGATGGCGTCCATAACCTCTTGCAAATACGCCTCGCGTCGCGGTGCGCGAGTGGCAATGAGTGATTCGATCTCGCCGTAAATCTTTGGGTGCAAGACAGCAAACGAGAGATCTTCAAGTTCACTCTTGATTGTTTGAATACCCAACCGGTGCGCGAGCGGCGCGTAGATATCAAGTGTTTCGCGAGCCTTCTTGGCTGACTTTTCAGGTGGCACGAACCCCCATGTGCGGGCGTTATGCAGACGATCGGCAAGTTTGATCAACAGCACACGGATGTCGCGCGACATCGCAACCATCATCTTGCGAACGGTCTCGGCCTGGGCGGCATCACCGTATTTGACTTTGTCGAGCTTCGTGACGCCGTCGACCAGCAGGGCGACTTCGTCTCCAAACGTTGCTTGCAGCTCTTCGAGTGTGTACCCGGTGTCTTCTACCGTGTCATGCAACAGTGCGGCCGCGATCGCGCGCGGGCCGAGCCCGAGATCCGCAAGGATCTGCGAAACGGCAACGGGGTGGGTGATATATGGTTCACCGCTCTGGCGCTTTTGATCCTTGTGCTTTTCAGCCGCGACAGCGTAGGCCTGTTCGATGATTTGCTGATCACCCTTGGGGTGGTGCATCCGAACGGTACGCAGCAATTGGTCGAGACCGGCCTCGGGTTTGGCCCGAGAGAAAATGCGTGGCACGAGCCAGCGCAGGCTGGACCCTTGCGACGTTGCCTGCGGGTTTTCGGCCATCCGATCAGCCTACGCCTGAACCAGACGTTTCCTGTGCACTACTCGGCTTCGCGTGCCGAGAGCACCTTGGCGTCTGCGGCCTTGATTTCCGGTTCGTTCGCGCGCAAGTGTGCATAGAGCGGAGCGGAAACGAAGATCGTGGAGTAGGTCGCAACGATGATACCGATGAGAATCGCGAGCGAAATGTCGGTGAGCGTGTCTGCACCCATCCACAGAGCACCGATAAACAAAATCGCAGCAACGGGAAGTGAAGCCACCACCGAGGTGTTGAATGAGCGCACGAGGGTCTGGTTGACGGCAAGGTTCACCGATTCGCCAAACGTTCGTCCGCCACCGGCTTCGGTGTTTTCGCGAACCTTGTCGAATACCACGACCATGTCGTAAAGCGAGTAAGCGAAAATTGTCAAGAAGCCGATGACTGCGGCCGGCGAAATCTCGAATCCAAACAGTGCGTAGATACCGATGGTGATGAGCAAAACGTCGAGCAGCCCGACAATCGCGGCCGCCGACATCTTCCATGTTCGGAAGTAGATGGCCAGGATGATGAAGGTCAAAATCAGCAGAACACCGAGGCCCCACAGTGATTGATTGGTGACACCCTGTCCCCATGACGGGCCGATGAACGTATCACTGACATCGTCAACGCTCACACCGAATGCCTCCGCAAGGTTTTGCTTTACGGCACGGGTTTCGTCGTCGGTCAGTTGGTCGGTTTGTATCCGAACGTCTTTTTCGCCAAGTACAGTGACACGCGCTGTGGCGCCAGGAACAGCTGTTTGTACGGCATCGGATGCCAGCTGCTGGTCGGTGGTCGCAGGTGCAACGATCGTGAACTGCGAACCACCCGTGAACTCAATCGAGAACTGCGGCGGCTTGATCACCAGCACGAGAAGCGAACCAATCACGAGCGCCAGTGCGATCGCGAACCAGGTCTTACGTTTTGCGACGAACGGGAATGACGTTTTGCCGGTGTAGAGGTTATTGCCGAGCGTTGAGAGCTTGCCCATCAGTTATCGCCTCCATCCGAGGTCTTGCCAGCCAGTTGTTCGGCTCGTTTACGTTCAGCGATTGTTTGACGACGCTCAGCCTCGCCCTGCGACTTCGCGCGCTTGGCGTTTGCCCCGTGGCTTGTCACCGGTGCCTTGCGGAACACTTCGCGTTCGCGACGGATCGCACCGAGGGCCTCCGCATCCATGCCCGAAAGCGGGTGTCCGCCACCGAAGAACTCTGTGCGCGCGAGCAACTGCATCACGGGGTGCGTGAAGATCATGAAGATGAACACGTCGATGAGCGTTGTCAGCCCGAGTGTGAAAGCGAAGCCCTTCACGGTCGAGTCGGCCAGAACCCACAGTACGACTGCCGCGAGCAAGTTGATCGACTTCGAGATGTAGATCGTGCGCTTTGCGCGGTCCCAACCTTCTTCAACTGCGGCGGTGACCGGCCGGCCCTCACGCAATTCGTCTCGGATACGTTCGAAGTAGACGATGAACGAGTCGGCACAGAACCCGACCGCAACAATCAAACCTGCGACACCGGCGAGCGACAATCGGAAGCCCATGCGCCAGGAGAGAATACATATCAGGATGTAGGTGATCACGGCCATCACGATGAGCGATGCAATGATCACACCACCCAGAGCACGATAGCTGAACAGTGAATAGATGGCCACGAGCGCGAGCCCGATGAGGCCTGCGATGAGACCAATCTGCAACTGCTGCGAACCGAGCGTTGCAGAAACAGTTGTTGAGCTTTCGACGTTGAAGCTCAACGGCAGCGCGCCGAACTTCAGCTGATCAGCGAGTGTTTTTGAGGTCTCAGCCGTGAAGGTACCCGAAATGCTCGGGCGACCGTCCAAGATGACGGCCTGCATAACCGGAGCAGAAAGCACAATCCCGTCGAGCAAGAACGCGAACTGGTCGCGCGGGCTCTGGCCTTGAATATTCAGACCGTAGAGACGCTGTGAAACCTCAGCGAACTTCTTCGTGCCTTCGTCGTCAAACTTGAGGTTTACCGTCCAGAGGTTGCGCTGCTGGTCAAGGCCACTCGTCGCGTCGGTGATGTGCGAGCCATCCAGCTCAACTGGACCAAGCAAGTACTTTGCGACGTTGAGTTCATCACACGCAATGAACGGTTGGGTGGGATCTGGCACCGTCTTTGGGGCATCCGCTTGTTCCCAGCAGTCGTAATACGAGAACTCGTCAATCAGGGCAGGTGTGAGCCACGCAAGATCGCTCCCATTTTCGGGTTCGGTTTCCGGCTCGGCTTCGAGCGACTCGGTTGGGCGTGGAAGAGGGGTTGTCTCGCCGTCTTCACCGACAAACGCAGGAATGCCGTTGCCGAGGACCATCAGTACGGCACGCAATTCGAGCTGTGCGCTGGCCTGAATTCGTGCACGTGTCTCTTCGTCGGCGTTACCAGGAATCGCCACAACAATGTTGCGGCCACCTTCAACAGCCACTTCTGCTTCGGCAACACCCGCTGCGTCAACACGCTGGCGGATGATCGATGCAGCCTGGTCAAGTTGCTCTTGCGACGGGTTTGCGCCGTCAGGTGTACTTGCGGCGAGCACGATTTGCGTGCCACCCTGCAGGTCAAGTGCAAGCTCAGGGGCCCATGAGCTCTTGCCCGCAAGAACGCCACCGAGGTTGATGCCAAAGAGCACCAGAATGGAAATGGCAAGCCAGAGCAAAACTTTCCAGGCATGCCGAACTGGGGTCGAAAGTGACACGTGTGAGCTTTCGGTTAGTTGGTTGGAGTTGCGTCGTCGTCGGTAGCGACTTCTTCGGTGAACGTCTCGGTCTCAAGCGGTGCAACGCGAGCGAGCGCTTGCGAGTGTACTTCGATGACCGTGCCCGGAGCGATCTCGAGCTTTACTGGCTCGTTGAGGTCTTCGGGGTTGTAGTAGACGATGTAGCCGTAGATGCCACTGGTCAGCATGACGCGTGCGCCAGCAACCATTTCGACGGCGCGCTGTTCTTGTTGTTGCTTGAGCGCGGTCTTGCGACGGCGGCTCGAGAACCAGAACATGCCGACGAGCAGCAGCATCGCGACGATCAGAAAAAGATCTTGGGAACCCATACGGGGAAACCTTTCAGTTTGGCGCACACCATCGGTGGTGAACGCGCGCGCAAAGCACCCTGCGAAGCGCAACAAGGTTCTAGTATAAACGCCTTAGATAGGAAGCCCCGGAGCCGACAGGCCGAGATGTTCATATGCGGCGGGCATCGCGATGCGTCCGCGTGGTGTTCGACCGATAAATCCGATGCGAACAAGGTACGGCTCGACAACGCTCTCGATCGTGTCTGGCTCTTCACCGACCGAGACTGCAAGGGTGCTCAAACCGACAGGACCGCCGCCGAATCGACTGACAAGGGCTTCGAGTACGGCACGGTCGATGCGGTCGAGTCCAATCCGGTCGACATCGTAGAGCTCAAGAGCCGCAGAAACTTGCGGTGCCGTGGGTTTGGTACCAGAACCGTGTACGAGCGCGTAGTCGCGCACTCGCCGCACGAGACGGTTGGCAATGCGGGGTGTCCCCCGTGAGCGCCGGGCAAGTTCGGCAATTGACTCAGCTTTCAGGGAGACGCCGAGCAGACCAGCAGTGCGCGCGATGACCCGTTCTAGGTCTTCGGGTTCGTAATACTCGAGGTAACCCGTGAAGCCGAACCTGTCACGCAGCGGGTTTGGCAAAAGCCCGGAACGCGTTGTCGCCCCCACAAGGGTGAACGGCGCAAGCTCGAGGGGAATGCTCGTGGCACCAGCACCCTTACCGACCATAATGTCGACGCGGAAATCCTCCATCGCAAGGTAGAGCATCTCTTCTGCTGAACGCGCCATGCGGTGAATTTCATCAATGAAGAGCACTTCACCGGGACTCAAACTCGAAAGCAGCGCTGCGAGATCACCTGCGTGTTGAATCGCCGGCCCCGACGAAAGACGTAACGGCTTGTTGGACTCGTGCGCGACAATCATCGCGAGTGTTGTTTTGCCGAGCCCAGGCGGGCCCGCAAGCAGGATGTGGTCGGGCGTGCGGGATTGGAGGTGTGCTGCTTCTAAAAGCAGCTGTAATTGCCCCCGCACTTTGGCTTGACCGACAAACTCGTCAAGTTTGCCTGGCCGCAGGGCACCCTCGATCGCAAGTTCAGTTTCGTCGCTGGGCTCGTTGTCATCACGCACGACGCTTTCGTGCACACTCATGCGCGAACACCGCTGGATAGCGTTGAAAGTGCTTGCTTGAGTAGCGCCGGTAGCGACGCATTTTCGGCATCCGCGTGTTCCAACACGTGGGTTGCCGTGTCGCGCGCAATGCGTTCGTTCCACCCGAGACTGACAAGGGTCTCGACAAGCTGGGTTTGCACGCTGTGATCAATCGTGCTCGGCGATGCGTGCTGATCAGTTGCAATCGCATCGAGCTTTCCTTGCAATTGCACAGTGATGAGCTTGGCGGTCTTTGGGCCAATACCAGACACCCGCCGAAACGCGGCGTCATCATCGGATGCCACGGCCGCAGCAATCTGCGAAACGGTTAAGTGATTGAGCACACCGAGCGCTGACTTCGGGCCAACTCCGCTCACACCCAAGAGCACATGAAAAACATCGAGTTCGGCTTCGGTGTCGAAACCGAACAGCGAAAACGCGTCTTCGCGCACAATGAGTTCGGTGTGCAGAAACACCTCGGAGCCAAGCGTTGCTGTTTGCGCGAGCCCGGCCGGCACCGCGACAGCAAAGCCAACCCCATTGACGTCGACAACGATTGTGTCGCCCCGGCGAGCGAGCACCCGACCGCGCAAAGAAGAAATCATAACTGTAGCCTAGCGAGACGCTCGTACATACGTTCGACCGACACGCGCAGACTTTGCTTCGGCGTCTTTCCACGCTTGTTGCGCTGGCGTCATGGTCGACGGTGCTGTGCGCGAGATTTCGACGGCACTTGCGCCCTCAAGGAGTGCTCCGGCTCCTCCACCGCCACGCCACGCGTGACAAATCGCAATTGCAAGCGCATCGGCCGCGTCGGCAGGTTTTGGGGCCGCTGCAAGTCGCAAGATACGGGCAATCATGTTTTGCACTTGCTTCTTATCTGCCGCGCCGTAGCCGCTGACTGCTGCCTTGACCTCGCTGGGGGTGTGGGTCGCGACGGGTAACCCGGCTTCGGTTGCAACCAAAAGCGCAACTCCGCTGGCCTGGGCTGTACCCATCACAGTTGAGCGGTTGTTCTGCGCGAAGACACGTTCGACTGCAACCGCGTTTGGGGCATGCGTTTCAATTGCCGTGCGTAGCCCTTTGGCGAGGAGGGCCAGGCGGTCACCGAGTTCGGCATCTGCTGGTGTTCGAATAACGCCCGCAGCAACAAGCTCAACACGACGCCCAGGGTGCACATCAACAACGCCGAAACCGCACCGGGTGAGCCCAGGGTCGACCCCGAGCACGCGGGTGGTTGCGGTGAGACTCACGCCCTCAGGTTAGTCGTCAGCTTCGAGCTCGGCGAGAACCTCGGCCGGAAGGTCGAAGTTTGCGTAGACGTTTTGCACGTCGTCGCAGTCCTCGAGCGCGTCGATCAGGCGGAAAACCTTTCGAGCAGATTCTGCATCGATTGGGACTTTGAGGTTCGGAACGAATTCGACATCCGCTGATTCGTACTCAAGGCCAGCATCGGTGAGTGCTGCGCGAATCGAAACGATTTCGCTCGGGTCGGTCAATACCTCGAAGCCATCAGCGTGCGGGCCAACCTCTTCAGCGCCGGCCTCAAGAGCCGCCATCAGCACATCGTCTTCAGTCGTGTTCTCGCCGTTGATGACGATGACACCCTTGCGCTCGAAGTTGTACGCGACCGAGCCAGGGTCGGCAAGGTTTGCTCCGTTGCGGCTGAGCGCCGTGCGGACCTCGGCGGCAGCGCGGTTCTTGTTGTCGGTCAGACATTCGATCATGAGTGCAACGCCGCTGGGCCCGTAGCCTTCGTACATGATGTTGTCGTAGCTGACGCTTTCGCCGCCGATACCGGCACCACGTTTGATCGCACGATCGATATTGTCTTTCGGTACCGACATCTTCTTGGCCTTGTACACGGCGTCAAAAAGGGTCGGGTTACCGGCCTGGTCAGCACCACCGAGCTTTGCGGCGACCTCAATGTTCTTGATGAGCTTCGCCCAGCTCTTGGCACGGCGCGAGTCGATAACGGCCTTCTTGTGCTTGGTGGTTGCCCATTTGGAGTGTCCGGACATACTGCTCCTCTGCGTAAAAAAGTTAGCGTCGTACAGTTTACGCGGCAGAAAGCCCCAACAACATCTCATGAAAGCGCGTCTCACCATCAACTTCTGGGTGAAATGCGGTCGCAATCAGATTGCCCTGTTGCACAGCGACGACTCGGCCGTCGTCAAGGGTGGCAAGAACGGATGCTTTTGACCCAACATCGACAACTTCGGGAGCGCGAATGAACGTTGCCGCAACGGGAGTGTCGAAGCCGCGAACGTGCAGTTGCGTTTGAAAAGAGTCGACCTGGCGGCCGAAGGCGTTGCGTCTGACGGTCACATCGAGCCCACCAAAGCTCTCTTGACCCGGGGCGGTATCTTCGATGCGGTCGGCCAACAAAATCATTCCCGCGCACGTGCCGTACACCGGCAACCCCGCGCGGATTGCTGCTTTGACCGGTTCGGCAAGCCCGAAGGTGCGCGCCAGCTTGTCGATAACGCTTGATTCACCGCCGGGGATGACGAGTGCTTGCACACCGCCCAATTGCTCGGGGGCTTTCACGCGAACAACTTCAGCACCAAGCCCCTCGAGAACCTGAACGTGTTCGCGCACATCGCCCTGTAGCGCGAGGACTCCGACGCGCACTGCAGTTGTTACCAACCGCGTTCGGCGAGACGGTGCGGAGCAGGCAAGTCCTTCACGTTGATCCCCACCATCGCCTCACCGAGGCCACGCGATGCTGCCGCGATGACTGCTGGGTCATCGTAGAACGTTGTCGCCTTCACGATCGCCTTTGCCCGCTCAACGGGGTTGCCAGACTTGAAAATGCCCGAACCAACAAAGACTCCGTCAGCGCCGAGTTGCATCATCATTGCGGCATCCGATGGTGTCGCGACACCGCCGGCAACGAACAGCACGACCGGGAGTTTGCCAGTCTCTGCGACTTCCCGCACAAGTTCGTAGGGCGCCTGGAGTTCTTTTGCTGCCACGTACAACTCGTCTTTGTTGAGTGAGGTCAGGCCAGCGATCTCGCCCCGAATTTTACGGATGTGTTTCATCGCTTCAGAAACGTCACCGGTGCCGGCTTCACCCTTTGACCGAATCATCGCGGCACCCTCGGTGATGCGTCGAAGCGCCTCCCCCAAATTGGTTGCGCCGCAGACAAACGGCACGTTGAATGCGTGCTTGTCGATGTGGTTGATGTAATCGGCGGGGCTCAACACTTCAGATTCGTCGATGTAGTCGACACCAAGCTCTTGCAAAACCTGAGCCTCGACGAAGTGCCCAATGCGAGCTTTTGCCATGACAGGGATCGAAACTGCGTCGATGATGCCGTCGATGAGATCGGGGTCGCTCATGCGGGCAACGCCACCCTGGGCGCGGATGTCCGCGGGCACGCGCTCCAGTGCCATAACGGCGACAGCGCCGGAATCTTCGGCGATTTTGGCTTGTTCTGCGTCGACGACGTCCATGATGACGCCGCCCTTGAGCATCTCAGCGAGTCCGCGCTTGACGGTCGGAGTTCCGGTGGTGGCAGGGGTGTTGTTTGTCATAGGCCAAAGCGTAACAGCTTTTGGCCTAGGCCAATGCACCGCGTTACGACTACGATCGTTTCTATGACGATCGCAATCACCGGCACGACCGCTGCCGAGATCGCCGATAGCATCCGTGAACTGGTCAATGACGGTGTTTTGGTGCCGGGCGATCCGCTGCCCCCCGTGCGCGATCTCGCAACAACGCTTGGCGTTAATCGCAATACCGCAAACGCCGCCTACCGTCGTCTCGCCGACGTGGGGCTGACAACCGGACGCGGTCGCGCCGGTACCGTGATCGCCGCGGCACCGCGCTCCCCGCGCGATGCAACTCTCGATGAAGCGCTCATCGACCTGGGCTCTGGCAACCCTGCACCCGAGTACATCCCGACGGCAACAGCGACCGCATCACCCGTGCTCTACGGTGCAGAACCGATCGATGACGGTTTGCGTGCGCTTGCTCAGTCGTCCCTTTTCGTCGACTTCACACATCCACAACGAGAGCTTGCTGTGACAAACGGTGCCGTTGACGCGATCGAACGAATCCTTGCGGCACGGGTTGGCCGCGACGAGCTTGTTGCGATTGAAGCGCCCGGCTTGTTGACAACGATCGATACGGCACGAATTGGTGGCTTCCGCACGATCGAACTGGCGCTTGACGCTGAAGGGCCGCTTCCTGCGTCTCTTGCCGCAGCGCTCGAAGCCGGGGCGAAGGCCGTCGTTTTGACGCCTCGGGCGCAAAACCCGACCGGTGCGAGTGTGACTGCAGCGCGCTCAGTTGCATTGCAGGCGGCCTTGGTTGCGTATCCCGATGTGTTGGTGATCGAAGACGATCATTTCGCACTGCTGTCGAATGAACCGTACTGCTCAGCGATTGCATCCGATCGCAACCGGTTCGCGTTGATTCGTTCTGTTTCGGCCGCTCTCGGACCGGATTCGAGCGTTGCACTCGTCGCGGGCGACCCGACAACTGTAAATCAGCTGCGTCACCGGCAGGGTCCCGGAAGCATTTGGGTGAGCCACATTCTGCAGCGTCTCGTGCAGGCACAACTTGAAAATCCCCGGGCGCAAGACCTCCTTGCCGCCGCGGGGACGCACTATCTGGAGCGCGCCGCATCTTTCGCGGAAGCGATCAATGACCTTGGCATCACGGGATTGCGTGCACATTCAGGGCATGGGCTGCATTCATGGGTGACGCTGCCGACGAGCAGTCGTGCGGTTGTCGAACGACTTGCCGAACACGGGTGGCGCGTGCGTGACGGCGCGGACTTCTGGGTCACCCCCCACACGCAAAACCACATTCGCGTCACAGCCCACGCACTGACACCCACGCAACAACAAGAATTTGTCACCGATTTGGCCTCGGCGATTGAAAAGCCCGGCCGTCCGCAAGTGCAAGGATAGAAAAATGCCTCACCCCATCACAATTCTTTCGGTTCAATCGGCTGTGGCCTACGGGCACGTTGGTAACTCGGCTGCGGTCTTTCCGCTACAGCGCATTGGTGTTGAGGTTCTGCCGGTTTATACGGTGAACTTCTCAAACCACACCGGGTACGGAGCATGGCGAGGCCCGCTGATTGCGCCAAACGATGTCGCCGAAGTCATTACGGGCATCGAAGAACGCGGCGCTTTCGGCGCGATTGACGCGGTTCTTTCGGGGTACCAGGGCTCAGCAGGTATCGCCGACGTGATCGTCGACGCGGCCGCACGCGTGAAGGCAGCGAACCCGCACGCGGTGTATTCGTGCGATCCCGTCATGGGCAATGCCAAGAGCGGATGCTTTGTAGCCCCCGAGATTCCGATCCTGCTGCGTGAGAAAGTCGTTCCCGCGGCTGACATCATCACCCCGAACCAATTTGAGCTCGGGTACTTGACGGGCACCGAGCCAGCAACTCTCGAAGAGACGCTTGCTTCGGTTGACCTGGCGTTTGCCATGGGGCCGCGCGTCGTGCTGGTTACGAGTGTGCTGCGTCCCGATGCGCCGGAAGACACGATCGAGATGCTTGCGGCTGACCAGGACGGTGCGTGGATCGTTCAGACACCCCGCCTGCCAATCAAAGCCAATGGTTCGGGCGATGTGACTGCTGCGCTGTTCACAGCGCACTATGTCGAGACGGGGAACGCCCAGACGGCATTGGAACGCACGGTTTCGAGCGTTTACGCGCTGCTGAAACTGACGCACGAGTCTGGTGAACGCGAGCTGCAACTGGTGCAGGCGCAAGAGCACTACGCCAACCCGGAGCTGCAGTTCGGCGCCCGCCAGGTGCGGTAATCCGCTCTCGCGGAAAATAGCCCACTACGCGGAGTCTTTCGCGTGGAGCATCCGCGCGCGGGGAAAATCTCCGCAGGGCGCGCCGGTGAGCTTATGCTCCCCAGGCCGCCATGAGCTGTTCGCGTTGGTCGCCAAGCAGCTGCGGCAACGGTTTTACATTCGCAATAATCGGCATGAAGTTTACATCTCCGCTCCACCGCGGCACGATGTGCTGGTGCAGGTGTTCGTCAACCCCGGCTCCCGCGGCGCTCCCCTGATTCATTCCGATATTGAAGCCCTGACAATTTGTGGTTGACCGCAGAACTCGCATCGCCGTCTGTGTCAGGGCCGCGATCTCCGCGGCCTCTTCGTCCGTTGCTTGGTCGTATGCCGGAATATGCCGATAGGGGCATACAAGCAAATGGCCCGAGTTGTACGGGAACAGGTTCAGCAATACGTAAGCAGTTTTGCCCCGGTGCACGATGAGTCCGTCGGCATCCGACTTGTTTGGCGCGGCGCAAAACGGGCAACCATCACCGCGCCGGTCGGCAGCGTCCTCGTTGATGTACGCCATGCGGTGCGGCACCCAGAGCCGCTGAAAAGCATCGGGAACGTTTGAGAACGCCGCTGCTTGTTCAAGTGGCTCGCTCATGACAAATCGGATGCCGCATTGACAAGCGTCTTGTTGTCGATCGCCCCGGTGATGAGCGCAATTGCTTCGTCAACCGGCACACCATTGGTCTGCGAACCATCGCGGAACCGGAATGAAACGGTGCCGTTTGAGCTGTCTTGTTCCCCGGCAATCAATTGCACCGGAACCTTCGAGGTCGTGTGGTTGCGAATCTTCTTCTGCATACGATCGTCGCTGTGGTCGACATCCGCGCGCACACCGTGCTCGCGTAATTTCGCAACGATACCGTCGAGGTATTCGCCGTACTGTTCGGCGACGGGAATGCCAACGACCTGAACGGGCGAAAGCCAAACCGGGAATGCACCGGCGTAGTGCTCGAGCAAAATCGCGAAGAAGCGCTCAACAGAGCCCAATAATGCGCGGTGAATCATGACGGGGCGGTGCTTCGCGCCATCTGATCCGGTGTATTCGAGCTCGAAACGCTCGGGCTGGTTGAAGTCGAGCTGAATTGTCGACATCTGCCATGTGCGGCCGATCGCGTCGCGTGCTTGCACCGAGATCTTCGGTCCGTAGAACGCCGCTCCACCCGGGTCGGCAACAAGTTCAAGGCCCGATTCTTCGGCGACCTCACGCAACGCCTCAATTGCCGTGCGCCACTGGTCTGGTTCACCCAAAAACTTGGGGTTGCCCTCTTCGTTCGTTGACAGTTCGAGGTAGAAGTCGTTCAACCCGTAGTCACGCAAGAGGTCGAGCACGAGGTTGAGGTTCGTCGTGAGCTCGTCTTTGACTTGGTCTTGTGTGACGTAGATGTGCGCGTCGTCTTGCGTGAGCCCGCGAACGCGGGTGAGCCCAGAAAGCGTACCGCTCTTTTCGTAGCGGTAAACCGTGCCGAACTCCGCAAAACGCAGCGGCAGCTCACGATAACTGCGCCCACGCGAACGGAAAATCAGGTTGTGGAACGGGCAGTTCATGGGCTTGAGGTAATAGTCCTGGCCCTCACGCGTGACGTGGCCGGATTCGTCAACAAGCTGGTCGAGGTGCATGGGCGGGAACATGCCATCGGAGTACGTTTGCAGGTGACCCGACGTCATGAAGAGATCTTTCTTCGTGATGTGGGGCGAGTTGACCAGGTCGTAGCCGTTCTTCAGTAAGTGGCGACGCAACGTCTCTTCGATTTCGTAGCGGATGATGCCACCCTTGGGGTGGAATACCGCAAGACCCGAGCCAATTTCGTCGGGGAAAGAAAACAGGTCCATCTCAACACCGAGTTTGCGGTGATCGCGGCGTTCCGCCTCAGCAAGACGCTCTTGATACTCACGCAGTTCGACCTTGCTCGGCCAGGCAGTGCCGTAGATGCGCTGCAGTTGAGGGTTCTTCTCGCTCCCCCGCCAGTAGGCGGCGGCAACACGAGTGAGATCGAAACCATTGCCAACCATGCGGGTTCCGGGCACGTGCGGGCCACGGCACAGATCAGTCCACTTGAGTTCGCCCTCGCGACCGGTGTTGTCGTACATGGTCATCTCGCCGGCGCCGATCTCGACCGAGGCGCCATCTGCGGCATCCGCACCCGATCCTGGGCCACCGGCAAGCGAAATGAGTTCAAGCTTGAACGGCTCGTGAGCCAATTCGGCGGATGCCTCTTCGGGTGTCACGACGCGGCGAACGAAGCGCTGGTTCTCGCGAACGATGCGCTCCATTTCTTTCTTGATCGCCTTGAGATCTTCTGGCGTGAACGGTTCGTCAACACCGAAGTCGTAATAAAAACCGTCGGTGATAAACGGCCCGATGCCGAGTTTCGCTGTGGGACGCAAACGCTGAACGGCTTGTGCGAGCACGTGCGCTGTCGAGTGGCGCAGAATGTCGAGCCCATCGGGGCTGTCGATTGTTACTGGTTCGGCCGTTTGGGTTTCTGTGACCTCTGCGGCAAGGTCTTTCAATAAGCCATCAACGCGCATTGCGACGACGTTTTTGTCGGGGAATAGTTCGAAACCAGTACTCACCTCCCTATTCTAAGTCGGTCGCGCCGGTTCAACTTCGTCGGGGCGAACGGATGGTTCCGGGTGTGTCGTGCGTTTGTCGCATGTGGAAATCTCGACTATAGTTGTACGAGTGCCCGCGACAGCGGGTAACAAAAATGCGGATGTAGCGCAGTTGGTAGCGCATAACCTTGCCAAGGTTAGGGTCGCGAGTTCGAGTCTCGTCATCCGCTCGAGTGCACAGGTCTTAACGGCCTTGCGCATGTGAGCGAAAACTCACACGCGGTGGCGTGGCCGAGAGGCTAGGCACCGGCCTGCAAAGCCGTTTACACGGGTTCGAGTCCCGTCGCCACCTCCACGCTCATTTGATAACTGAACAGCCTGTATAGGCGCGATTGGCGCAGCGGTAGCGCGCTTCCCTGACACGGAAGAGGTCACTGGTTCGATCCCAGTATCGCGCACGAAGTTTTTTAGAGCCCCACCGGGGCTCTAAAAAACTTCACGCCCGTTCTGAGAGCGGACCCTGGGACGATTCCTCCGTAGGACACTCCCCCGGATTCAACTCCAGATGCGGCAAAATGCGGATGTAGCGCAGTTGGTAGCGCATAACCTTGCCAAGGTTAGGGTCGC